>JAZQQU010000001.1:0-91390 GCA_045629225.1 Bacteroidales bacterium
AACCCGAGGGTGAGAATCCCTCTATCGTAACGTAGTGGAGCTGGAGGGGTTCGAACCCTCGTCCAAACGAGGAACATCTGCGCTTTCTACATGCTTATTCCAGCCTGAATTGTCGGGAGCAACCAAGACCTGGACCACCAAGCCACTCCTTAGCTTCTAAGATTTCACCAACGCCGCGAAGCAGACGATGATTAGTCCCGATTTACCTGCACCACCGGTTCCTCAGTCTCGGAACAACGACCTTGGGGTGATGTCTTGTCAGCCGCGCCTTGGCAGCTGATTAAGCCAGTAATCTACTGTACTTCGATTAGGCAGCAAGAGCGTAGTTAGTCTCGCCAATTATATTTCGCCATCGTGGATTATAGTGATAGGTGACGTCTCACTGCATGCTTACACAAAGGCTCATCTCGCTGTCAAAGCCAGTCAGCCCCATTGTGATTTGGGTGCAAAGATAGGGTGTTTTTTTTGAAAATGCAAATTATAGGTGCTTTTTTGTCAAAAAAGATAGAATAATTGTGTGCTTTGGTTGAAAAAAGGGCTGAAAATAGAGCAAAAATTAGGAAATATCATCGAAAAACAGTATCTTTGCGACGTGGATTGCCCTTAAGGTGGCGACACACAACAGTATTTGGCATTATTTTGAGTTATGAGCAACAGCAATAGAGTAGTTATTACCGGTATGGGTATCTGGTCGTGCCTGGGCACAGACCTCGACAGTGTGCGCGATGCCCTTTACGATGGCAAGTCGGGCATTGTGTTCGATCCTGTTCGCAAGGAGATGGGTTTCCGCTCAGCCCTGACCTCGAAGGTCGAAAAGCCAGACCTGAAGAAACTGATTCCACGCAACCAGCGTGCCTTCATGCCCGAGGAGGCTCAGTACGCCTACATGTCCACCCTTCAAGCCCTGCAGCAGGCTGGCTTGACGCAGGAGTATCTGGACGAGCATGAGGTCGGACTGCTCTTCGGCAATGACTCGGTGGCCCAGGCAACCTACAAGGCTGTGAGCAAGATCTATGAATACAAGGACACAACTGCATGTGGCTCGGGGTCGATTTTCCAGTCGATGAATTCGACGGTGACCATGAACCTGGCCTGCCTCTTCCATCTGCGAGGCATCAACCTGACTACTTCGGGCGCCTGTGCTTCGGGCAGCCATGCGTTGGGCCTGGCGTACCTGCTGATCAAGGATGGCCTGCAGGACTGCATCATAGCTGGTGGTGCGCAGGAGGTTAATCCCGAGTGTGTGGGTTCGTTCGACGGCATTCAGGCTTTCTCGGTTCGCGAGGATGAGCCAGAGAAGGCCAGTCGCCCTTTCGATCGTGACCGTGACGGTCTGGTGCCTGGTGGTGGTGCTGCCACACTGATTGTGGAGAGTCTGAAGCATGCCCTGGCCCGTGGTGCTCAGCCGATTGCTGAGATTGTGGGATGGGGCTTCAGTGGCAATGGTGACCACATCTCGACGCCTAATGTGGCGGGTCCTCAGCGCTCGCTCGAGCTGGCCATCAAGCACGCTGGCGTGGATGTGCGCGAAATTGGTTATGTCAACGCCCATGCCACCTCGACCCATGCGGGTGACGGACGCGAAGCTCAGGCCATTGCCAACGTGTTTGGCGACTATCGTGTGCCTGTGACCTCAACCAAGGGACAGACGGGCCACGAGATGTGGATGGCTGGTGCCAGTGAGGCTATCTACTCGATCCTGATGATGAAGAACAACTTCATCGCAGGCTCGCTCAACTTCGAAAATGCCGACGAGGAGACCGCCTGCATCAACGTGATCGGAAAGACTCAGGAGGCTCACTTCGATATGTTCCTCTCCAATTCGTTCGGATTCGGAGGAACCAATTCGACGCTGATAATCAAGAATTATATCTAAACTACTATAAACAAAATAAACTGAAAAATAAATATGACACGCGAAGAAATCATTGATCAGGTAAAGGAAGTTTTGTCAGAGGAGTTCGAAATCGAGCAGGAGGTGATGGAGGATGATGCCGTCATCTATGACACCCTGGAGCTCGACAGCCTCTCGCTTGTCGATCTTGTGGCTGTGATTGAGCACACCTTCAAGGTGAAGATTCCTGCAGCAGAGTTGCCTACGGTCAAGACTTTCGTACAGCTCTACGACTACATCGAGAGTCACTTGAAGTGAATGCAGACTGAAGTTTCGTAGGTGCGGAACTTGAATTACTGATTGCAGAGATTACGAGAGCGATGCTATACAGAAACGAAGAGATATTCCGACTGATACCCCAGCGCGATCCGATCGTGATGGTGGACAAGATCCATGATGTGGAGGGCGACAGTGCACGCACAGGCCTGACGGTGAAGGCAGAATGCTACTTTATCGAAGCAGACGGACTGATGGCTGAGCCTGGACTCATCGAGCACATCGCTCAGTCGGCCAGCGCACTTATGGGCCACAAAGCCCTGTTGGCAGGGCCGCCTCTGCCAGTGGGCTACATTGGTGAGGTGAAGAAGTTTCACTGCCACGTGCGTCCTGCCATCGGTGACGAACTCACAACTGTGGTGACGCTCGGTGCTGAGGTCAATGGTGTGACGCTGATGACTGGCGAGACCCATTGTGGTGAGGTGCTGGTGGCCGACACGCAGATGAAACTGTTTGTGGAGGGGAACAATAGTACATTGTAAAAAGGGTTAGTGGCTATGCTGTTGAAAGATAAATACTACAAACTGATCAAGGAGACACGCCTGGATGCCAATACGGGTGTGTTTCTGGTGTCGCTCCTTCCGCAGGCCGACGTGTATCGCGGCCACTTCCCTCAGAAGCCCGTGTGTCCAGGGGCTTGCAACATCGAGACCTTGCGCGAATGTGCAGAGGTGCTGACGGGTCGGGACCTCAAGATCAAGACCATCAAGCAATGTCGTCTCACCGCTGTGGCTACGCCTCTGGTATGTCCCCTGCTGGACGTGACGGTCAGCGTGGCTCGCATAGAGGGCACTGACTCGTACAATGTGGTGGGCAAGATAGCCGATGCGGAGACTACGTATATGGAGTTGAAGGGAGAGTTTAGGATTAGTTCATAATTCATAATTTACAATTAATTATTGAGATACGACGTCATAGTCATCGGTTCGGGCCTCGGCGGTCTGGAGTGTGGACTGATTCTGGCCCGACACGGTATGAAAGTGTTGATACTGGAGCGCCAGATGCAGCCAGGAGGATGCCTGCAGAGCTTTCGTCGTCAGGGCGAGATGCTCGACACGGGTATGCACTATGTGGGTGGCATTGGCGTCGGTGGCTGTCTGCATGAGCCGTTTGGATATCTGGGCCTGCTGGACCTGCCATGGCTGAAGCTCGACGCAGAGGGCTTTGACCGCGTGACCATTGGCGAACGGACGTACAGCTATGCCGAGGGTTATGATGCCTTCGTCGAGACGTTGGCTCAAGACTTTCCGCATGAGCGTGAGGGACTGAGGCGGTATGGACAGCTGATACGCGAGGTGGAACAGCACATCTATGACTCGCTCAAGCCGCATGGCGAAGTTGGGGTCTTCACCCGTTCGCTCTTTGCCCGTGGAGCCTACGACTATCTGCACGAGACCTTTCATGATGAGCTGCTGATTAACGTATTGTCTGGCTCGGCGCTCAAGATGGAACTGGCACCAGCAAGCCTGCCTCTCTATCACTTTGCGCAGGCCACCAGCTCGTTTGTGCAGGGAGCCTACCGACTGCGAGGCGATGGCAACCTGATCGTAAACCGCCTGGTCGAACAGATCCGGACCCTCGGGGGAGAGGTGCTATGCAATGCCGAGGTTGAGGAACTGGTGGAGCGCGAAGGAAAGTTGGTGGCTGCCCGCTGTAGCAATGGCGAGGTGTACGAGGCTGACCGTTTTGTCAGCGATGTGCATCCAGCAGTGACCTTGGACTTGATTCGGGAATCGATACGTGTGAAGCGTGTGTATCGCAGGCGCATGCACAACATGGAGAATACCTACGGAATGTTCACCACATCGTTGGTGCTGAAGCCAGGATGCCTGCCTTATTTCAACTGGAACCAGTACGTCTATCGTCGTCCAAATGTGTGGACTTATTTCCACGAGGAGGGCCCTGTGCAGGGTGCCTTGATTTCGTGTCGCTGCCCTGAGGAGGCACTGGTGAAGGGAGGCCGACTAATGAATCAGCCAGATGCCCGCATTGTAGATATCCTCACTCCGCTGCCCTGGTCAAGGGTAGAGCGATGGAAAGACACGACCGTGGGACGTCGTGGCGAGGAATATCGAGCCATGAAGGAACAGCTCCATGACGAGTGTGTGGCCCTGGCCGAAAAGTGCATCCCGGGACTCCGTTCCATGGTGGAGGCACACTTCACCTCCACGCCATTGACCTATCGTGACTATACGCTGACGCCTCAGGGTTCGTGCTATGGTGTGCGCAAGGACTATCGTAATCCGATGATGTCGCTGATCAGTCCACGCACACCCATACCCAACCTCTACCTCACGGGACAGAACCTTACGCTCCATGGTCTGCTGGGTGTCACCATGACCTCGCTCCACACTGTGTCGGAGATTCTGGGACGCGATGCCGTCTGGAGGATAGCAAGAGGGAATGCTTGATGGAAGGCCGAGCCGGGATTCCCTGCAGACATCAAGCCTTGATTACACCTACTTATCCCTAAGTCTATGCAACAACTTGCCAGCATACTCTACTTTATGCCTTGCATTGTCAGTCTGCTATGGTTTGTGATCTACTGTTTCAGGATCAAGACCATGACGCAGCGACTGATGATGACTTTGCTGGCTCTGTGCATCTATTACTTTACGACCTATGCCTTCTACATCTCGCCAAGGACGGATTATAGCGTCATGTCGTTGCTCGATGTGTTCAACGTGCCGGTGATTCTCACCATTCTGGCTGTCGATGCCCTCTTTGTGTGCACTCATCATAGTGACCGACTGTTGCATTCGCGTTGGCAGATCATACTGTTTGTGCCAGTATTTTTCTTGTCGTCGGTCAATTTCCTCTTATATTATATAATAGGTATAGACTCCGTGGCCGAGCTTTATGCAGTGATAGACCGCTTTGGAGCCTTGTCGCCAGAACTCGACACAGCGCTCAACCACCTCTTCGTGCAGTTGCAAATCTGCCTGCACCGCTATGTGCTGCTGGCATACATCCTGTTCATCTTCGGATTGAGCCTCGTGGTGTCGCGACGCGAGGGCTATCGAGTGGGCGATGTGTGTCGCTTCTTTTTCTGTGCTCAAGAGTCTACTGCTACACGTGTGGTCAGTTTCCTCAACTTCACGACGCTTTGTCTGCTCATGCCATTGGCGGGTATGGGACGTTCGTATCTCTACAATCACTCGTTGCTGGGCATCGCGCTCACGCTGCTTTTGTCGGTGAGTCTGTTCCTGCTGTTCTATGTGGAGTATGTCATCGATGTGCCTCATTTCACGCTTCGTGCTTTGTCGCACGTGCAGTTGGGCGGAGCCTCTGCTATTGCTGCTGTTGACGATGAGACTGTTGGTGAATTACCCATGGGGCGAGCAGGCGAGCTGGCCGTGGCACAGCATCCTGAGCTGGTCGGTGCTGTACGCAAGGCTTTCGACGAGGATAAGGTCTATCTCGACTCGCGTCTCAGCATCCAGAGCCTGGCTTCGCAGCTCTCCACCAACCGCACTACGCTCTCCTGGGTCATCGGCCAGTCGTATGGCGTGGCATTTCGTCAGTTGGTGGCTCGTTACCGCATCGAAGCAGCAAAGAAATACATGCTCAATAACCCTGATGCAAAGCAGGAGGTCGTGGCTTTGGAGTGCGGTTTTGGCACGGCACAGGCCTTCAATCAGAAATTTAAGGAGATGGAGGGAGAATCACCACGTATGTGGCTGGTGAAACATTCGGAGGGTTCAATGTAACAGAAACAGGCCTTTTTACCTGTTTGGAGTCTTTTTTTACTTTTTTGGAGACCCTTTTTTGCATTTTTGGAGTCTTTTTTGCTCATTTGGGACTATTATTTGTGGATTCATTATTTTGCAATTGTCGTTTGCATAATTCTATTGTTTTTATTTTAAAAGAATATTTCTATTTATTGCGAATCCGATAAAAGGAATTTGCAGCCTTCACTCTATCTTTGCACCGTCAAAATCGAAAAACGTAAATAGTGCAACAGATATGAAGACTAACAATCACCACAAGCATTCCAGACATGCTGACATCTGCATGAGTAACCTCGTAGTGGCAACGATCGTCATGATCGCCACCTTGAACTCATGTCAGGATTATGAATATGGATTTTCTGAGGCCGAGGTTCATCAGGAGGCCGTGGCCCGTGAGTATAAAAAGGAATTTAAGAAGGCATTCCCTAACGTCGACCCACATCACAGCTGGATGTGCGAACCGGACACCGTGTGGTATGAGACGGGTGCACAGACCAGAGCCCTGGCTGCCATTCCTTCCATGACTGGTCCCTTGACCGAGTCTCCATTGGAGTATTCGAACGACCAGATTACTGCCGCTTTGGGCTATATGGCCGAGGGTGAGGACAACCGAGGCAAGTGCGCTCAGAGCTTTGAGTATCTGGCTATCGAAGACACGGAATATGACATCTATCCTGTGTTCTGGGGCCGTAAGTTCTGCGACAACAATACCGTGGGTGTGTATTATATTGATGATGAGGGCAAGAAGCAGGACCTGGTGCCAAACAGCGGCTTCTGGAGCGACCAGTGGCAGCAGATCACAGCTGTGTTTGCCGACGGAACCCAAAAGCAGATAAGCCAGGGCGAGTATCCGATCAACGAGATGCAGACTGCTGATGGACGCAGTGGGGGTGATTGGAATAAGGAGGTGCCACTCGTTCATAAGTGTGAACGCAGCGAGCACAGACAGAACAAAAAATGTCCTGTCTGCAACAGCAGGACTGCCAAGGAGTATCCTGTCGAGAAGTTCATACTCCCACACTTCAAACTGTCGGTGGCCGCAGGCACCAAATGGGGCCTGTACTTGCGCACCAGAAAGCAGCAGTCCAATAGCGCGCCTTTCGTGAACTGGTATTCGAATGCCGAATACAATGCCGACCATGTGTCTGCTGCAGCTACCTTCACGTTTGGCAATGTTACCTATTGTTCGTTCGAGGATGCTCCTCACAATACACACAATGGTTCGGGCACGGGTACCTGCTCTTGTGGCTATGGTCACTATGATACCGACTTCAACGACATCGTTCTGGTCATCACGCCACGCCCTGTAGAAACTACCTATCGCGCTCTGAAGTATCGTGTGATGTGCGAGGATTTGGGCGGCACCTTCGACTGGGACTTCAACGACGTGGTCTATGACGTGATCTACGAGGATGGCAAGGGCACTGGCATGAACGCGACCCTTTCGATCGTAGTGCAGGCTGTGGGTGGAACGTTACCTGTCCGCATAGCTTACCGTGGCAATACCCTCGTGAAGAATGGCAAATCCGAGCTCCACGAGCTGCTGGCCAACCAGACAGCTGACGCTAAGGGATTCTATGAACCCATCAATGTGGATGAGGGACGCCATAATGCGTCGAAGGCTGTAACTATTATGACCCAGAATCTGGGCTTCGTGTCCGATCCGGATATTGACGTGCGTAGTTATGTGCGCAACATCACAGTCCTGGTGGATCAGGCCAATGGCGAGACGACCACACAGGTAGTGTTCCCTCTTGAAGAGGGTGATAACATCCCACAGTGCTTCATGACCTCGACGGGTACGGAGTGGTCGGACGAACTACGAAACATTGCAGACAAATATCCTCTCTTCAGGAGTTGGGTCAGCTCGCAGAATGATGGCGAGAAGGTACCTTCACCCCAGACTACTGACTGGTGGAGCGTTAGCTATTGATGATGAAGTGAGTATGATTGTTAGTGTTATTCTTTTGCTAGCCCAAACTTTAACTGTCTATGTTTGAGAATGAGCTCCCAGCGTGATGCTGCGAGCTCATTTTTGATAGATGGAATCGAGCAGGGCGCTTGCTACGTGTGGTCTGTAGTGCGATGTCTCGTAGTAGTTGTGGTAATCAGCGTTCCATGGATTGGGACCTGAGAAGTCGTGAACCTGTGCCGTCCCGAAGTGGCTGCGCAGCACTTCAAGATCAGTAGGATTGAGGCGTATCTGATTATACAGCGGACTGATGATGATCTCAGCGTGAGTATGATGACGCGCGAAGACTGAAGCAATAGAATCGAGCAGTACCATGTGTGGCTCAAGCAGTATGCGGGGTGACACGGAGTCGGGGAACTGCTGCCCCTCGAACACAGCAATGCGTTCGGGTGTGAAATACTCTCCACATTTTATGGCTTGTTCCATGGGGTAGAAGTCGCATTCGTTCGAGAGGGAGTCGTAGGTGAAGATATCTTCGCTGAGCAAGTGCTTGCGCAACATGTAGGGGCGGAGCTGGCCGAAGATGCTGTAGTCGGTCAGCGCGATGAAGTATTCGGGATTGAGGAAAGCACGGAAGTTGTACCAGGCGAAGTTTGCATAGTTCTTGTACGAACAAAGAGCAGGCGGGGTCTCGCACAGATGCCAGTGGTCACAATCCAGTTTGCCGAGCATGGAGGCGTCAGTTACGATCAGCGCATGGCGTAGCTCACTTCCCTGACGGTCGATGAAGCGGACCTTAAGCCACAGGCCCATGAGTGATTCAGCTGCTGCATCGAAGTGAAAAGGTCGCATCTCAGGATCGCCAGTGCTGCTTTTCCATTGCGCCACAGGGTAGTAGATGCTACGCGAATTGCCGAAGATGAAGGCATTGTAAAGTTGCGTGTCCTGCCGTTGCAGATAGGTCTGGGTGGCTACGTGTCCAGGATTGAGTGCAATGCCTCCAGACGTCTGCGTCGGGTAGAAGTTGTCGTAGTGCCAAACGACTTTGAAGGGATCCATCCACAGGTAGATGAACCACAGCACAAGTAGGGGAGATGTTGCCCATAGCAGTAGGCTTGCGAAGTTGAGGAGGGCTCTTTTCTGTTCAGTGGCTGTGGCCTTGCCTCCTTTCTGTTCGACGGCTGCTGACTTGCTTTGTTCGACGGCTGTTGACTCGTCTTTATTCTGTTCGAAGTTCTTCATCTCTCCTTAGAATTGAAAATAAATGAATTGGCTGCCTGCAGTCCCTTTCCAAAGCATAGCAAGCAGCAGGGCGTAGTAGATGAGCCAGCGAACCCAGGCACGACGAGGTAGGCAGTTGGGATGCCATTCCACCCACAGCATGAAGAGGACGTAGGGCAGGATCGACTTGGAGTAAGGTGGAATCGAAAAGTCGAGTCTTGTGAACATGTGCCACAAATAACGACCTGCAGTCTGGATGGATTCAGCACGAAACAAAACCCAACCCACGCACACCAACAGGAAAGTCAGAAGCCGTTGCCCCGCTGTGACGATTGTGTGGAGCACGTGATTCATCTCAGTTGCGTGGCTAACGATACTTGTCCCCTGTGTCTGATTCGGGCGAGCCTTGAGCCACTGCATGTTGTAAGGGAAGAAGAGCAGTCCGTGATAGAGTCCCCAGCACACGAAGGTCCAGTTGGCCCCATGCCACAGACCGCTGAGGCCGAAGATGATGAGCGTATTAGCAAATGTGCGCCAGCGGCCACATCGACTTCCTCCCAACGGGATGTAGACATAGTCGCGAAACCAACTGGTGAGCGAGATGTGCCAGCGTCGCCAGAAGTCAGGAATGCTGGTGGCAAGGTAGGGGCAGTCGAAGTTGCGCGACAACCGGATGCCAAACAGTCTGGCTGTGCCGATGGCAATGTCGCTGTAACCAGAGAAGTCCGCATAGATCTGGAAGGCAAAGACCATGGCTCCGTAGAGCAGCGACAGCGAGCCCAGGTGATCGTAGTCGTGAAAGATCAGTTCGGCTGTGGTGGCACAGTTGTCGGCAATGACTATCTTCTTGAAGAAACCCCACAGCATCAGTCTGCAGCCCTCGATGGCTTCCTGATGATTGAAGGTGCGATTGTGTTCGAACTGAGGCAGAAGATGTGTGGCTCGTTCGATAGGTCCAGCCACCAGTTGCGGAAAGAATGCAAGGTAAGTGGCATAGTCGAGCAGACGATGACTGGCTGCGAGTGTGCCACGACGCACGTCGATGGTGTAGCTGAGCGACTGGAAGGTGTAGAAGCTGATGCCGACGGGCAGAATCAGATGCAGCAGAGGCCAGTCGGTCTCGAGTCCGAGGCCTGCGAGCAGCGACTGCATGCTGGTGCAGAAGAAGTCGTAGTATTTGAACAAGGCTAGAATGCCCAGATTCACCACGATGTTCAAGGCATTGGCCCAAGATGCACGATGGCTCTGCCCGTGTCGCAAACTGTGCTCGATGGCTAATGCGCAGCCATAACTGCTGACTGTCGTGAAGATAATCAGGCCCAGAAAACGCCAGTCCCACCATCCATAGAACACGTAACTGGACAACAGAAGCAAAAGGTTTTGCCTCCGTGTGCGTCCAATCAGCATCCAGTAGAGGGTCAGGACTGTGATGAGGAAGAGAAAGAAGATGATCGAGTCGAAAGCCATCGGTTAGAAAAATCGCCCTATCTGCGTCAAGCGTGTGCTGTGAGGATAGGGCGATTTTGATATAAGCGTTAGATTGGGGGGTTAGAAACGGAAGTAAGTCTCAACCCAGAACTCATTGTAGTGCTTGTCGGCAGCACCACGGTTGTCGTTCCAGTTGTATTGGAGCTGGAGCTTCAGGTTCTTGTGGAGCTGGAACTCTGGAATCAGGGAATAGACACATTCTGCAGTCTTCCATGACTTGGTCTTGCGAGCAGTCTGATATTGAGCCGAGAGCTTGAACCAGTCGTTGACAGGAGCACCAGCTACGACATACCAGGCATCAGCGTTGCCGAGGTCAGACTGGCCATGTGCATACTCTGTACGGAATGCGTAGCCATTCTTGTCGTACTTGGCACCGAAAGCATAGCGGTTGCGACTGTGGTCCTTGCCATCCTTGAGGAAGCTTCCCTTCCAACCGAAGACGCCGAGCATCAGTCCCTTGATGGGCTGAACCTGCAGAGTGCCGGTGATGTCCTTCTTGCCATCATTGTCGTTGACATTAATGCCTGGGCCATTCGAAACCATCAACTGATAGTGGAACAGGTTGTGGTTGTCAGCACCTACTGGCATGAAGTCGCCCTGCACCTGAATGCCGAGGTCACGACCACCATTAGCCGAGCCCTTGGTGTCGGCACCGAGGTAATCGTTGTGGCCAGTCAGGTACTTGGTCATGAGCGAGTAGTCGCCCGTTGAGATGTCCCAAGGATTCATTGGGTTCTCGAAGCCAAAGGCACGCTTGAACTGACCTACCTTGATCTGGGCAAACTTGTACTTGCGCCACTCCACGAAGAAGTCCTTCATGTGGAAGCTGTCGTTGTTGGTTTGCACTTGGATGCGATAGGCGAAGTCCTTGAGGATGGTGCCATCCACATAGAAGCGGACGAGGCGCTGGTTGAAGCCAGGACCACCCTTCTTGCCATCCTGGTCATTATATTGGTAGCGACCAATCACGTAACCACCGAACTTGGGGGCAGAGACAAAGTCGGTGACTGTGCGTCCATACTCCATGCCCTTCTCGGCAGGAGCGGCAGCAGGAGCAGCAGACATGCTACTGGCGATTGAGTTGTTGAGCGCCTCGGTCAGGAAACCAGGCTCCAATGCCTCCTCGCTGCCGAACTCAGAGGTCTCAGGCTCGTTGGCCATCAGAGGCATGGCCATGGCCAGAGCCATTGCGAATGAAAAAAACTTCTTCACGTTTTGATATGTTTTTGGTTTTGATAATTTGAAGGATTTTGAGGATATTTGGGACAATACTTTGGATGTAGCGTTTTATTGCTTTACTCTTGTCCTGAAAATCCTCAAAATCCTTAATTCCTTCAAAATCCTTTTATAGACTTAGAATACAAGGAACATCCATCCGTAGCCGATTACCAAACCAGCAAGACCGACGATGATACCAACCTTCATCATCTCTGACTGCTGAATGAAGCCAGTAGAGTGAGCGATGGCATTCGGAGGAGTAGAGATAGGCAGAATCATTGAAACTGAGGCTGCGATAGCCACACCAATCAGCATCTGAGCCATACCGCCATCAGTGAGCGTGCCTCCTGCAACCATTGCACCGGCCACCACGCCGAGCACAGGGGTAAGGAGCGAAGCAGCAGCCGAGTGGCTGATGAAGTTAGAGAAGCCGAAGCAAACGAGGCCTGAGATGATCATTACGAGGAGTGGACTCCACTGATCGAATGGAATGGCAGCCACGAGCACAGAAGAGAGCTTGGTGGTGTTGAGGGCAACGCCGAGGGCGAAACCGCCGGCAACCATCCAGAGCACAGACCAGTTGATCTCCTCGAGGTCATGCTTGGTGAATACGCCAGTCACAGCGAAGGCAGCTACTGGCAGGAGGGCTACGATGTTAGAGTTGAGACCCCAGTCGAGCAAGTCGCCAAAGCACCATAGGAAGATGGTAACCACGAAGGTGCAGATAACGATCCAAGCGTGTGGAGTTGACTCGAATTCGCCATCAATCTGCAGCTTGATCTCCTTCTGCTGGAATGGGATGAGCACCTTGAGCAGAGCCCAGCCAAACAGGAGCAGGATCACAACGAAAGGAACCATCTTCAACATCCACTCACCGAATGAGATGCTGAGGCCGAGGGTCTCGTTGAGGTAACCGAGTACGATGGTGTTAGGAGGAGTACCGATAGGAGTAGCAATGCCACCGATGTTGGCACCGATAGGGATGGCCAGGGCAAGGGCTGTGCGATCCTTCGAACCCTCAGGCATGGCGCGGAGCACTGGAGCCAGGAACGCGAGCATCATAGCTGCGGTGGCAGTGTTCGAAACGAATGCAGAGAAGATAGCGGTAACGACGATGAAGCCGAGCAGCACGGTCGAAGGGTTAGTGCCGAATGGAGCCAGAAGCTTCTTGGCCAGAACCACGTCGAGCTTGGTCTTGGTCATACCGATGGCCAATACGAAACCACCGATGAAGAGCAGGATGGTAGGATCGGCAAAGCAGTGCATGAGGTTCTTGTAAGGCACGTAGGTAGCCTCGGGTACGCCCATGAAGCAGGTCAGACCCTTGTCGCTGATGGTGAAGAGCATCACCACGATGATCAGCACGGAGGTACACCACGATGGGATAGCCTCAGTGAGCCACATCACAGCGGCAAAAACGAAGATAGCGATAACACGCTGCTGGACTGGGTCGAGACCAGCGATGCCGAGCATCTCAGTAGGAAGGCAGGCGATGATGATCGAAACGATAGCCGCGATGACTGCCTTGACATAGGCATCCATCTGGAAACGCTTCTTAGCCTTTTTCTTGTGGTAGGAGTCGATCACATGGGCTCCCTGAAAACTTTTGAACATTTGATTAGTATTAGTTTTGTGTTAAAGAATTTGCGTTGCTATAATTGATGAAATGGCGGAAACGCTCATTAAAGCCGCGCAAATTTACGCTTTTTTACGAGACGATGGAACACTATGCCTGTTTTTTCCTATTCGTGTTGTATAAAAATGCGTGCAAAGTAAACTCTACTTGGCATTCTTTCTTGGCTAATGAACGCCTCGTTCGATTGCTTGTTTCCTGTTGTAACGATGGTAGTTATCGCTGATTGCGATTGGCACTATCGAGCACGGCTATAGCAATGCAGTACCCCATGGTCCATGCCGCCTGCAGGTTGAAGCCTCCGGTCACAGCATCCACGTCCAGCACTTCGCCTGCCAGATAGAGGCCAGGATGCTTGCGGCATTCCAGCGTGTTGGGGTCGATGTTGCTCAATGCCACACCTCCACAGGTTACGAACTCCTCCTTGAACCGGTTTTGCCCAATAATATTATATGTGTCGCACGTCAGGATGGAGGCCAGGCGGTTCAACTGCTTCTTGCCCACTTCGGCACAGCGACGCTCGGGGGCGACACCTGCCTTGCCAATCAGATAGTTCCAAAGACGTGACGTGAGGGGTGAAGTGGCACCAGTCTTGAGCGGCTGGCTGGTAGTGAGGTGTACAGATCCGATCTGCTTCTGCGCATTCTGTCCGAGCAATGTCTCCAGCTCCTCGCGCACCACATCCTCGTTCTTGCCCTCCAGCCAGTTCACGTTGAGTTGCGCTTTGTATTGCTGCTCAGCCAGATAGCGAGCAGCATGGCTCGATAGCTTCAGTATGGCAGGACCCGACATGCCATGGTGCGTAATCAGCAGAGGTCCCTCAGCCTTCAGCTTGGTGCCTGCCAGCGTAGCCACCGTGTGCTCCACCACCACTCCTGGCAGTTGCGTGATCGGGTCGTCGATTCTGAACGTGAAGAGCGAGGGCACTGGGGGCTCGATCTCCAGCCCCAATGTCTCTAAGAAACCCAGCCCAGCCATCTTGGGCGATCCGCCTGTCGTAACCACCACTGTGTCGAAGTGCTCATCGCCTTTTTCGGTCACGACACGATAACATACTTCGTGCTTCCCTCCTGATTCCTCATGACTGATTCCTCCCTCCTGAATCCTCGTTATCTCCAGCACTCGTTCGCCACATCGCAGCACCACACGCTCGCGTCTCATGCCTCGCATCAGCGTCTCCACAATCTCCATAGCATCCTGGCTCTCAGGGAACACACACTGGTCCTCCTGCACCACGAGCCTCACCCCCTCCTGCTCGAACCAGGCCATCAGGGCATGCTGATCCATCTGGTGGAACAGTCGTTTCATCAGTTTATGGCCGCGAGGATAGACCTGCTGCAGGCTCTTCACCTCAGCAAACGTGTTGGTCAGGTTGCATCGTCCGCCACCCGTGACCGCCACTTTGGCCAGTGGTTTCTGGTTGGCTTCGAAGACCGTCACGCGAGCCTCAGGCATCATTCGCTTCAAGTTGATGGCACAGAAACATCCAGCTGCTCCAGCTCCGAATATCGCTATTCTCATGTCGCTTCAGTTTTTTTGTCCATAGTGCTTCGTTTCGCATTCGCACTTTCAGGTGCAAAGATAGGCAAATAATCTGACATCTCCAAATTTTCATTCATTTTATGTGCGAAAATGTGATTGACCGGTTGCAACTGCCAACATGATAAGTTACAATTATGCTAACTTGCGAAACTTAAAATATATTAATTATGTGCGAAAAGAGGTGCAAAATGATCTTTATTCGATGGATTTTGCAATAAACCTGATAGAAATTTGGAAGTGCCACTTTTTTTGCGTAAATTTGCGGAGTTAAAAGCCGATAGTCCGCCGTGGCTACAACTCGGACTGCCAAGGGTACATGAAAGTCCGTCGTGACACCAACTCGGACTGCCAGGGGCGCACGGTAGTCCGACATGAACCAGGCTCGGACTGTCCAAGTTGCTCGGTAGTCCGACCTGAAACCGACTCGGACTACCAAGGCCACACGACAGTCCGACCTGGTGTCAAGTCGGACTACCCGAGGCTTACGATGGTCCGACCTGAAGCCAAATCGGACTATCAAGGAGGTGTGACAGTCCGACTTGGTGTCAGCTCGGACTATAGCATGGAAAAATTGAAAAAACTAAATATTTCGGCAAATGAAAGTCAACGAACCTTACTTGCCAGAGATTACCTTGGAGGATATTCTGGCCTTTGATCCTAATGACGAGCAAACCTACACCTCGTCGCGTCTGGTCAATGCTGTGGCTTACATCCTCAGCACCACACTGACGCGCGATGTCGAGGTCTTTGTCAGTCGTTTGCAGCTGGATAAGCGACACATCTCATCGGTCATTGAGGTTGAGATGGGCATGACACTGAAGGACTTGATCGTGCAGTATCGTCTGGCTAAGATGAAGCAATTCATTGCCAGCAATCCCGACATGACCCGCATCCAGATTGCGCAACAATTGGGTTTCTCCTCTGCCCACGCACTCTGGCGCTTCTTCCAAACGCATACTGGCGAAACTGTGATGGGGGTGAAGAGTGAAGCTCCGCGTGTGGATAACTATCATCAGATGGTGAAGAGGATAAGGAAGAACAGGTAGCTCAACGATCAGCTGTTGAGCAGTATGTGAACCAAGAATAATCTATCAACATTCTTAATTCTTATCATAGTATGAAAAAACAAATCACCGCTCTTGCTATGCTTTGCTGCACGATGGCAGCCAGTGCTCAGTTTAACCTGCAGATGCATTACGACATGGGTCGATTCACCCATTCGGACAGCGAGCCAGGTCGTCAGCTCATTACCCTCACGGCCGAGTATTTCAATGCTGACCAGTGGGGCTCGACCTTCCTCTTCATCGACATGGATCATGCAGGCAAGGGCGAGGCAAACCATGGTGCCATGAGTGCCTATTGGGAGATAGGTCGTGACTTCACTGTCAAGGCTTTCGACAACAGCCCATACAGCATCACCGCCCACTTGGAGTGGGATGCAGGCCTTGGTAACTCGGGCTCGTATCAGTCAGCAGCCCTCGTTGGTCCTGCTCTCCAGTGGCACAGTGCAGACTTCAGCAAGACCTTCACACTCCAGATGCTCTACAAGCAGTACCTCAAGTCGGAGTTCAATGATGCTCATGCCAGCTTCCAGATCACCCCAGTGTGGGGCATCACCTTTGCCAATGGCCTCTGCACCTTCTCGGGCTTTGCCGACCTGTGGTATGGCTATCGCCCATATAAGGCAGACAAGGGATTGGTTTTCCTTTCGGAGCCACAACTCTGGTATAACATTGGTGGAGACAAGCGCCAGACACAGCGTTTCAGCATCGGTACAGAGTGGGAGATCAGCAACGAATTCGTGTGGGGCGATCCTCATCGCACATTCTACGTCAATCCAACATTGGCAGTGAAATATACTTTTTAATTGTTAATAATTGACACTATGTTGGAGAAACTCTTCGGTTTCAATAAAGAAACCATGACCCTGAAGAAGGAGGTGATGGGCGGCATCACAACCTTCCTGACCATGGCCTACATTCTGGCAGTCAATCCTGATATTCTGGGCGATGCGGGCATGGACAAAGGCGCCATCTTTACCGCCACTGTCGTCTCGGCCGTCGTTGCCACTCTCGTCATGGCTCTCTATGCCAAGTTGCCGTTCGCCTTGGCTCCAGGCATGGGCCTCAATGCATTCTTTGCCTACACCATCGTTCTGACTATGGGCTACAGCTGGCAGTTTGCGCTCACTGCAGTGTTCCTTGAGGGCCTCATCTTCATTTTGCTTACGATTACGGGCCTCAGGCAGAAGATTGTGGATTCCATGCCGCTCGTCCTGCGTCGTTCCATCTCGCCTGGCATCGGACTCTTCATCGCCTTCATCGGCCTCAAGAATGCAGGCATCGTGGCAGCCAGCTCATCTACCTTCGTCACCATGGGCGATCTGCATTCGCCAGCCGTACTGCTGGCTTGCCTTGGCATCATTCTCTCGGCAGCTTTGCTGGTGCGTAACGTCACAGGTGCCTTGCTGATCGGTATTCTCGCAACCACTCTGATTGGTATCCCTTTGGGCGTGACCAACTTCACTTCGGTCGTCAGCACTCCTCCGAGCTTGGATCCTATCTTCTTCCAGTTCGAGTGGGGCAGCATCCTCTCGCTCGACATGCTGGTGTGCGTGCTCACCTTCCTCTTCATTGATATGTTCGACACCATTGGCACACTGATTGGTGTGAGTAGTCGTGCAGGTATGGTCGATGAGAAGGGCTACATCCCTGGCTTGAAGAAAGCCTTCATGGCCGATGCCATCGGTACTACTTTGGGTTCTGTGTTGGGAACATCTACTGTGACGACCTATGTTGAGAGTGCTTCGGGTGTCAATGTGGGTGGCCGTAGTGGTCTGACATCGTTCACGTCAGCCATCTGCTTTGCTTTGGCCCTGTTCCTGGCTCCATTGTTCCTGGCCATCCCATCCGAAGCCACCGCTCCTGCTCTGGTTCTGGTGGGTGTGATGATGATGGGCGATATCCGTCAGATTGACTTCAACAATTACCTCACAGCCATCCCATGTTTTGTCTGCATCGCTTTCATGCCTCTGACCTACAGCATTTCGGACGGCATTCTGATGGGCCTGATCACATACGTAGTGCTCCATGTGCTCACGGGTAACTGGAAGCAGGTCAACGTCGGTTCGTATATCCTGGCTGTGTTGTTCATCCTCAAATACGCCTTCTTGTAAATCAAATACCTATTCATGTTTCGTGCTTGTGAAACTTGAATAATTTCAAAATTAATCCAAATTATTTTGGCAATGAACTTCTTAGAACAAAAGATTCTCTCGGATGGCGTCATCAATCCGGGAAATGTGCTGAAGATTGACAACTTCCTCAACCATCAGATCGATATTGACATCATGCGTCAGATTGCCCAGGAGATCAAGCGTCGTTTCAAAGGCTCGGAGATCAACAAGATTCTGACCATCGAGGCCAGCGGCATTGCTATTGCCACGATGGTGGCCGATTTGTACGACGTGCCTGTGGTGTTTGCCAAGAAGGGCGAGACAGTCAATTGTACCGACGATAAGTATGTAGCTTCGGCCTACTCGTTCACCCACAAGCGTCTGAATCACATCTTTGTGAGTCGTCCGTACCTCACCAAGGCAGACAAGGTACTCATCGTCGATGACTTCCTGGCCGATGGCGAAGCTTCGCACGCACTCATCGATCTGGTCAAGCAGGCAGGTGGCAAGGTCGTAGGCCTCGGCATCGCTGTGGAGAAGGGACAGCAGAAGGGTGGCGAACGACTGCGTGAGGAGGGATATCACCTCGAGTCGATTGCCATCATCGACCAAATGGATTATGTAACACAAACTATTAAATTCCGCGAATAAGCCTTATGAGCAATCTCTATCAACTCAATGGTCGTGTGCCTCTGCTTCAGGCCATTCCTTTCGGTTTGCAGCACGTACTCGCCATGTTCGTATCGAACATCACGCCTATCATCATATTAGCCAATGCCGTTGGCATCGACGCAGCCATCAGTGCTATCCTCATCCAGAACTGTATGATTATTGCTGGCATCGGCACACTGGTGCAGCTTTATCCTGTGTGGCGCATCGGTTCACGTCTGCCTGTGGTCATGGGCATCAGCTTCACGTTCCTCTCTGTTGCCATCACCATTGGCTGTACTCAGGGCATGGGTACACTCATGTGCGCAGTCATCATTGGTGGCCTTGTCGAGGGACTGCTGGGTCTTTTTGCCAAGTTCTGGCTCAAACTCATCCCTAACATAGTGGCAGCTACAGTGGTCACAGCCATCGGCTTCTCGCTGCTCCCTATTGGCGCCAACTCGTTTGCCGGTGGTCAGGGTGCTGCCGACTTCGGTTCGGTTGACAACTGGATTGTAGGCACCATCACACTCTTGGCTTGTCTGCTCACTCAGGTTTTCGCCCGTGGTTTCCTGCGTTCGTTGTCTGTGCTCGTCGGCCTTGTCGTTGGTTATATTGTCGCTATGTGCATGGGTATGGTTGACTTTTCTGGTTTGAGCACTGCAGGCTTCATCGCATTGCCCAAGTTGTTGCCTTTCGACCTGGAATTCAACCTTGGCGCAACCCTCTCAGTCGTGGCCGTCTTCCTCGTCTCTGCTACCGAGACCATCGGCGATACAAGCGCTCTGGCCAACGGAGCCTTGGGCCGCAATCCGCAGAAGGAGGAGCTGGGTTCCTCAGTGGCTTGCGATGGCTTTGTCAGTGTCATTGCTGGTTTGTTTGGCTGTACACCAATCACCTCGTTCAGTCAGAATGTAGGTTTGGCAGCCATGTCGAAGGTCGTTAACCGCTTCACCATTGCCACGGGTGCATGTATCATGATTCTGGGTGGTATCTTCCCTGTCGTAGGAACTCTGCTCACTACCATTCCACAGGCTGTGTTGGGTGGTTGTACACTCATGATGTTCGGTTCGATCCTTTTTGCCGGTTTTGGCATGATGTCACGTTGCGGATTCTCGCAGCGCAACATGGTCATCACTTCGCTTTCGCTCAGCATTGGACTTGGCTTCACTCAGGCCACTCAGATGTTTGCTGTGTTCCCACAGATCATTCAGACGGTGTTTGCTGAGAATTGCGTGGCTGTAGTCTTCCTGCTGGCTGTACTCCTCAACCTCGTGTTGCCAAAGGAGATGGAGGAGTAAGGTGTCACTCTTACTCCTCACTCCACCAATTATGAAGCTTGCGAAACTCAAATAGATACAGAAGGACTCACTATGCAGACCTACAAACTATACGAAAACAATCCTAATACGCGCATCCTGCAAGACATCGCTCAGGTGATACACGACGGTGGGGTGGTGATTTATCCTACTGACTCGGTGTATGCCATCGGGTGCGATGCCTTAAACCAGCGTGCTGTGGAACGCATCTTTCAGTACAGGAAAGAGGAGGCTCGCGAGGGTGCTCTTTCGATTATCTGTCGTGACATCTCGCAAGCCAATGAGTACGTGCGAGTCTCGAAGGAACAGTTTAAGCTGATGCATCGACATGTGCCAGGACCCTTTACCTTCATTCTGGAGGCAGGATTGAAGTTGCCTAAAGTGTTCCGCAGCCGCAAGACCGTGGGCATACGCATTGTGGATAACAAGATTCTGCAGGCATTGCTCGAAGAACTCGACACGCCACTACTCACCACTTCGCTCAAGGCACCTGTTGATGCTGAAGATGCTGATGCTGTGTGCTATATGACCGATCCGTTCCTGATAGAAGAGACTTTTCAGCACCAGGCCGACATCCTCATCGATGGCGGCTATGGTGAGGAAAATCCTTCGACAGTGGTGGATCTGACGGGTGAGGAGCCAATTATCCTGCGACAAGGCGCAGGAATAGTTAAAGAGTGAAAAAGTTGAATAGATAAATACATGATTTATCCAAATAACTTCGAGGAAAAACTCGGATTTGACAAGATCCGCAACATGGTGCGCCAGAGCACCCTGTGTCCGCTGGGAGCTCAGCGCGTCGATGAAATGACATTCCTCACCGATCGTCGAGCCCTACAACACGAACTGAGCCTGCTCGCCGAGATGAAGACCCTCATCGAGCAGGCCTCGCAACCTTTGCCTACTGATAATTTCTTTGACCTCACCATGGCCTTGAAGCGTGTGCGTCTGGCCGGAACCTTCATGGAAACAGAAGAACTCTATGACCTGATGCGCTCGCTGCGTACCATCGATGCCCTGGTGCGATACCTCAATCCTCGTGAGGGGCAGGAGTTCCGACTGGACGATGGTTTGGGAGGTTCGGCCAACATCAGCTTTTCGGAGCGTTTCCCCCTGTTGCGCGAGTTGGCTGCTGATGTGCTGACCTTTCCTGACATTGTTCGTAAGATCGACCAGACACTCACCCCTACGGGCGAGATTCGTGACAACGCTTCGCCTCAGTTGGCTGAGATTCGTCATGAGATGGCTCGTAACCTGTCGAGCATCGGCCGCCTGCTCAATGGCATACTGCGCTCGGCTCAGGCCGAAGGTATTGTAGATAAGGACACTACACCAACGATGCGCGATGGTCGTCTGGTAATTCCGATTCCGCCATCGAGCAAGCGCAAGCTGCGCGGTATTGTACACGACGAGTCGGCCACGGGCAAGACTCTCTATGTGGAGCCCGCAGAAGTGGTGGAAGCCAACAACCGAATCCGCGAACTGGAAGGAGAGGAACGTCAGGAGATTATCCGTATCCTTACCTCCATAGCTAATCTGATTCGTCCGGAGGTGGATAATATGCTGGCTGGTTACGATTTCCTGGGACAAATAGACTTCCTGCGTGCCAAGGTGCGCTTCGCCCAGAGTATCGAGGGCATTGTGCCCACGCTCAGCGATCAGAACATCACCGACTGGGTGCAGGCGCGTCATCCTTTATTATATATAAGGTACAAGAAGCACAATGAGCGTCTAGGCATCTATCCTAATGGCGAGGGAGGCTTTGCCATACCGCGCGACTGGGAGCAGCAGTATAGAGCCACACATCGTCGTGTAGTTGATGAGAATGGAGTGGAGCTGGAGATACCGCGTCCGAAGGTGGTTGTGCCACTGGATATCCTGCTCGATCACAAGAAGCAGCGCATCGTCCTGATCTCAGGTCCGAATGCGGGCGGTAAGTCGGTCTGCCTTGAGACACTCGGCCTTGTGCAGTACATGCTGCAACATGGTTTGGCCGTGCCGATGAAGGAAAACTCCTCGTGTGCCATCTTCGACCATATCTTCGTGGATATCGGTGATGAGCAGAGCATCGACAACGACTTGTCGACCTACTCCAGCCACTTGCAGAACATGAAGTTCTTCGTGCGCAACAGCAATGGCTTCCGTCGTGCACATGGCCAGTTCACAGGCTCGAATGGTACGCTGGTCTTGATCGATGAGTTCGGCAGTGGTACAGAACCCCAGATCGGTGGAGCCATTGCGCAGGCGCTGTTGGGCAAGCTCAACAATCAGCAGGTCAATGGCGTCATTACCACGCACTTCACTAACCTCAAGCTTTTTGCTGACGAGACACCAGGCATTGTGAATGGTGCCATGCTCTACGATCGTGGCGAGATGCGTCCGCTGTTCCGTCTGGAAGTGGGCCGTCCTGGTTCATCATTCGCCCTGGAGATTGCCCACAAGATCGGGTTGCCCAACGATGTGATCGAGGAGGCTAAGCGCATAGTGGGTAGCGACTATGTGAACATGGACAAGTATCTGCAGGACATCAGTCGTGACAAGCGTTATTGGGAGCAGAAACGTCAGAAGGTACACCAGCAGGAGAAGGAACTGGAGCAGAAGACACAGGAATATGATGAGAAGACGCGTGAACTGAAGCAGAAGCGTCAGGAGGTAATGGAGAAAGCCCGCAACGAAGCTTCCAGCCTCTTGCAGCAAGCCAATGCCCGCATCGAGAAGACTATTAAGGATATTAAGGAAGCTCAAGCTGAGAAGGAGGCTACGCGCAAGATACGAGTAGAGCATGAGAAGTTCAAGGAGAAGACCAAGACCCCTTCTTCGTCCGATAGTAACAAAGCAACAAAAGAACAAAAGAGCAAAAGAACAGAAGAACAAAATAACAAGACAACACAAGCAAGCATTGAGATCGGATCAATGGTCCGCCTGAAAGGTCAGCAGACCGCAGGTGAGGTGTTGGCTATCAGTGGACGACAATGTCAGGTGGCCTTCGGTTTGATCAAGAGCTTTGTGGATATGAGTCGGCTCGAAGTCATCTCGAAGAATCAGGTAAAGCGTGATGCTCTCGCTTCGCCATACGCCCATTTGGCCGACACCATTGGCAAGGGTGCTGTGGATATGATGAGCGAGCGACGTAAGAGCTTTAAGCAGGAAATTGACGTGCGAGGCATGCGAGCCGACGAGGCGCTGCAGGCGGTGATGTACTTCCTCGACGATGCCATCCTCCTCTCCATGGGACAGGTGCGCATACTTCACGGCACGGGCACAGGAGCCCTGCGCATGGCCATCCGTCAGTATCTCAGTACGTTGCCAGGCATCAGCGACTATCATGATGAGCATGTGCAGTTAGGTGGCGCGGGTATTACGGTGGTTGAGATATCGTAAATTAAAAGAAGCCTCCCGACTCTTGCGAGTGGGAGGCTTTGCTTATTGATTGTTTGCAATCAAGTCTTTTAAGCTGCGATCAAATTAGATCTCAGAGAAGTACTTGATGGTGCGAACCATCTGAGAAGTGTAAGAGTTCTCATTGTCGTACCAAGAAACAACCTGTACCTGATAGGTATCCTCATCGATCTTGCTAACCATGGTCTGGGTAGCGTCGAAGAGAGAACCGAACTTCATGCCGATGATGTCGCTAGAAACGATCTGATCCTCAGTGTAGCCGAAGCTCTCGGTAGAAGCAGCCTTCATAGCAGCGTTGATGCCCTCAACGGTAACATCCTTAGCCTTAACTACAGCAACGAGGATGGTGGTAGAACCGGTTGGGGTTGGAACACGCTGAGCAGAACCGATGAGCTTGCCGTTGAGCTCAGGGATAACGAGGCCGATAGCCTTAGCAGCGCCAGTTGAGTTAGGAACGATGTTCTGAGCACCTGCACGTGAACGACGGAGGTCACCCTTACGCTGTGGGCCGTCGAGGATCATCTGGTCGCCAGTGTAAGCGTGGATGGTGCTCATGATGCCTGAAGCGATAGGAGCGTAGTTGTTGAGGGCAGCTGCCATAGGAGCGAGGCAGTTGGTGGTGCAAGAAGCAGCAGAGATAACCTTATCCTCAGCGGTGAGGGTGGTGTGGTTAACGTTGTAAACGATGGTTGGGAGGTCCTTACCAGCAGGAGCAGAGATAACAACCTTCTTAGCACCAGCAGCGAGGTGAGCAGAAGCCTTCTCCTTTGAGGTATAGAAACCGGTGCACTCGAGAACTACGTCTACGTCGTTAGCAGCCCAAGGGCAGTTAGCAGCGTCCTTCTCAGCAGAGATCTTGATCTCCTTGCCGTCAACGATGATTGAGTTCTCAGTTGCCTCTACAGTGTGCTTGCCCTCGCCGAACTTGCCAGCGAAACCACCCTGAGCGGTGTCATACTTGAGAAGGTGAGCGAGCATTGCAGGAGAGGTAAGGTCGTTGATTGCTACTACCTCATAACCCTCAGCCTCGAACATCTGACGGAATGCGAGACGGCCGATACGACCGAAACCATTGATAGCTACTTTAGTCATCTTGTTTAGATTTAAATTTGTTTTGAATATTTGGGTTGAATAACACTCGTGATTTTATTTTCACGATGCAAAGATACTATAATATTCATAATGTTGCGCAATTATGGCGCAAATTGTTGCGAAAATGTATGCTTTGCATCGGGGTTTGATAGATGTGTTTTACATTTATGATAGGAATAACAGCGACGAATCGCCATAGCTCAGGAAGCGGAAGTCGTGGTCGAGCGCGTACTGGTAGATGCGATGCCAGTTCTCGCCCCGAAGGCTGTCTCCGTCGGTCAGGGCGCTAACCAGAAGCAGCAGCGTGGACTGAGGCATGTGGAAATTTGTGACAATGGCATCGATGAGCCTGTAATGGAAGCCTGGGGCTATCAGGATCTGTGTGGCGGTAACCAATTGTTCCTGATTCGTGGCATCGAGATAATCGAGGATGCGTTGCAGCGAAGCATCGAGCGTGAGGCGATAATCCAAGTCGTAGGGCTCCCATTGGTGTACGATAAGATCCTCGGAATGCACAGCGTGGAAGTCGGAGACCAGAGAGAGCTTCACGCCGATGTAGTAGAGCGATTCGAGGGTACGGACGCTGGTGGTTCCTGTAGCGATCAGGAGGGGTTTGGTTTGGTTGTTTTGTTGTTTTGCTGTTTTGTTGTTTTGTTGGCTTGTTCGCTTGAATTGCAGGATTGAGGCAATAACCGAACGAGGCACAGAGATAAACTCTGTGTGCATGTCGTGACCTTCGATGGTCTCGCTCTTCACAGGCTTGAACGTGCCAGCACCTACGTGCAGTGTCAGATACTGCAGCGAACAGCCCTTCTGCTGAAGGGCATCGAGAACCTCAGGAGTGTAGTGGAGGCCTGCGGTCGGGGCTGCAACACTGCCCTTGATGCGACTATAGACAGTCTGGTAGGTCTCCTTATCCTTCTCCTCGGTATCGCGGTTGAGGTATGGGGGGATGGGGAGCTCACCCATGGCATCAAGGAGATGGGCGAAGGTTAGTGCTGCGCTGTTGCTGTTTTGTTGTTTTGTTGTTTTGTTGTTTTGTTGTTTTGTCGTTTCGCTGTTTTGTTCGCCCCAGTAGAAACGAATTTTTTGGCTGGGGCCTGGTTCGCTGGCTCGTTCGCAGTAAAGGGTGACCTCGTGTCCATCGGGCAACTTTACCGAAAGGGAGAGGCTGCCCTCCTTCCATTTCTTTGAATTGCCCACCAGGCAGGTCCAGATGCATTCATGTTCGGATGCAAAAGCCTGCTGGTAGTCCTTAGGAGACTCGGGTTCGAGACAGAAGACCTCGACAATGCCACCCGTAGGCTTGTGGAAATGCAGACGAGCCTGAATGACCTTGGTGTTGTTGAATACGATCATCGAATCGGCAGGAATCTGCTGAGGCAGGTCGCAGAAGTGATGTTCTTCGATAGTGCCATCGGTGGTCGAATCTTTTGCAGCTGGGTGCCAGATCAGCAACTTCGACTGATCGCGTTGTGCTAGGGGATACTTGGCAATCCTGTGGTCGGGAAGAGGGTAGTCGTAGTCCTTGATTTCTATATTTCGTGGATCGATCTTTGTCATATCGGGGTAATATATTATAATAATGTGGGCGCAAAGATAAGTAAAATAATTGTTTTTGCCAAAATTATTTTGATAAAACAATTATTTTGGGTATCTTTGCGCGCCCGTTATCAAGATTACGGGCCTAACCAATACAGAATACAACAATGAAGATAGGCGATAGAGTGCGATTCCTCGACGCTCAGGGCGGAGGCATCGTGAAGAGTTTTGATAGTAAGGGTATGGTGATGGTCGAGGACGAAGACGGCTTCGAGATTCCTACTCTTGCTACCCAGTGCGTGGTAGTGAGTGAAGAGGACGATCAGCGTCAGGCAGGTCATGCCCCAGTGCACCAGGCTCCGCTGACCCGAGCACAGATGGCTGCTCGCCAGGCACAGACCGAGGTTGATAAGCTGCGCGAAGAGAATCGTCAGCTTAAGGAGAAGATCCATGCCCTGACAGCCGAGATGAGTGACCTGAAGCTGGCTTTGTTGCGAGCACAATACCAGACCCCTGTGCAGAAGAAGCAGGGCAAGGGCAACATCTCGAACGAGATCAAGTCAAATCCGCATGAGGTGTTGCGAAACGGTATCATCGAGGTGGACCTGCACATCAGCAACCTGCTCGAAACTACAGCTGGCATGGACAACGCCTCTATGTTGCAGCACCAGTTGGGCATCTTCCGTCAGACCATGGAGTCCTATCGAAATGCAAAGGGGCAGCGCATCGTCTTTATCCACGGCAAGGGAGAGGGGGTGCTACGTAAGGCTATCATTGATGACCTGAAGCTTCGCTACTCAAAGTGCGAGTGGCAGGATGCTTCGTTCCAGCAGTATGGATTCGGGGCTACACAAGTCACGATCAGATGAACCCGGGTGGTTTGAAAATTCTAAAGTGAAACAGTTAATTAGATAACGCATTGATCAATGACAAAATTTAATGATATCGTTAAGGTGCGTCAGTTCCAGATGATGATGAAGGATTATATCTTCATCTTCTTTGGTATCGCCTTATATGCTATAGGTTACGATGCCTTCATCCTGCCCGAGAAACTGGTGCAGGGCGGAGTGACTGGTATCTCTTCTCTGCTCTATTATGCATGGAACTGGTCGCCTGCCATCTGCATCTGGGTGATCAACGCACTGTTGCTGGTTATCGCCATCCGTGCCTTGAGCAAGATATTTGTGATTCGTACGATCATCGGTGTCACTATGCTTTCATCGCTCATCGCCTTGTTTCAACCTGTCTTCCAGGCTTACCCTCTCATCACACCGGGCGAAGACAAGTTTATGCATGTCATGATTGGAGCCATGATGGGTGGCGCGGGCCTGGCACTGGTCTTTGCACACAATGGTTCGACGGGTGGCACCGACATTATCGTGGCCATGATCAACAAATATACTCGTATGAGTCTGGGCCGTGCCATGCAGCTCATTGACATCTGCATCATCTTCTCTTCGTACATCCTGTTCCATTCGTTCGAGGTGATTGTCTATGGCGTGGTCTTCACGCTTGTGGCCAGTTTCACGATGGACTATGTGATTAATGGTTCGCGTCAGACAGTCCAGTTCCTCATCGTATCGAAACGTTTCGAAGAGATTGCTGATGCTGTGAACAAGCAGATGGACCGCGGCGTTACCATTCTGCATGGCCAGGGCTGGTATTCAAAGAAAGATGTCGAGGTAGTGATGGTCCTCTGTCGTCGCTATGAGAGCCAGGGCTTGTTCAATCTGATTAAGTCACTCGATCCCAATGCTATCGTCAGCCAGCAGTTCTGCCATGGCGTTTTCGGTGAGGGTTTTGACAAGATTAAGTGAGGAGGTGTAAAGAGTAAAGTGTAAAGAATAAAGTGTATAAAGTTAAGGTTACCCCATACCGCAAACAACTGGGCACTATTTATGCCCGACAGACGCAAGGCAAGAGCCTGACGTCGCTGGACGGCCGATACCGGTTCTACATCGACGAGCCCTGTCCGGATCCAGACTTCTGGGTAGTGCAGGGCAAGGGTGTGCGCCAAGGCGAGACTTGCCACGTGGCACCACAGAACACCATAGTGCTGACCACCGAGCCCAAGTCGGTGCTGATCTATCCAGACCAGTACCTGCGCCAGTTTGGCACCGTATGCACCTGCCAGGAGCCTACTCGGCACCCGGGTGTGGTATATGGCCCTGCCATCCTGCCCTGGTTCGTGGGATATACCGAAGACCGCCAAGGCAACATCACATCGAGTACGCTGGACTATGACAAGCTCAAGGCGATGCCCATGCCCCAGAAGACCAAGTTACTATCGGTCATCACCAGCAACAAGGCTTTCACCCAGGGTCACATAGACCGTCTGCACTTCGTGGAGAAGCTGAAACAGCATTATGGCAACCAAGTGGATGTCTTCGGTCGCGGATTCAAGGACTTCGATGACAAGTGGGACGTACTATCGCCCTATAAGTATCACATTGTGATCGAGAACTCGAGCCAACGATACTACTGGACCGAAAAGATGAGCGACTGCCTGCTGGCGGGCACCTTCCCGATCTACTACGGCTGCACCAACATGGGCGACTATATCCCAGACGATGCCTTCCTGCCCATCGACATCACTCGGCCCGAAGAGGCCATCCGACTGATAGACCAGGCATTGGCCGAAGGACGATACGAGAGGTCGGTCGAGGCTCTGCAAAAGGCCAGGGACCTGATGCTGGACGAATATAACATGTTCGAGTACATTGCCCGACTGTGCGACCAGCTGGACCCTACCCTACCCAAACAAGAAGTGACATTGCTGCCCTGCAAGTCGAGCCAGAACTGGCGCAATCTGTGGCGATATACGGTGGGCCGCAAATGGTACGAAATGAAATACAAATGGCTGAAATGAGAAAGCGACAATGGATCAATCCACGATATGAGGATGACCCAAGGCTGAAGAATCTGCTGGCCGGACTGCCCGCAACCTTCGACAACAAAGGCACTCTGATCTGGAATGGCCGCAACAAGATACGCGACATCGAGGGGCTGATCGTGAAGCGATTCAAGCACCCCAGCCTACTCCAGCAGATTGGCTACCTATTCCGCCACCACAAGGCTCGCAAGGCCTTTGACAACGGCATAGAACTGATTCGTCGCGGATTCGACACGCCCATGCCCATAGCTGCTGCCGAACTCTGGCAGGGCCGCTCGCTGGAGTTTGCCTACTACGTCAGCGAAGCCGTGCGCCCTGATGCACTGGCCATAGAGCTAAAACTGGACCACGATGACTGGGACCGCCCATTGGCCCAGGCCTTTGCCCAGTATGCTGCCCAGCTGCACGAAGCCGGCATTCTGCACAACGATCTGAACGATACCAATGTACTGTATCAGGTGAAGCCTGATGGCAAGTATCACTTCTCGCTCATCGACATCAACCGCATGAAGTTCTATCCGGGAGGCAAGAAACTTCCCACCCGCGAATGGATTGAGAACCTGACTCGATTCACCGGACGGCTGGACCTATTCGAATATGTGATACGCGAATATGCCAAGGTGCGTGGCCTGGACGAAGAGAGCATAGCCGAGCGAGCCGTAGAGCAAAAGAAGCAGCACGACCGCAACTGGTATCGCCGCAAGCGCTTCCTGCACGCCTTCAAGCAGAAACGCAAGAGCTGACGTCCGGCCAGAGCTTTATTACATCGACAAATAAGAACAATCATCAAGTAACAAAAAGAAAACAACAAAGATATGAACTACTTAGATAGAAACGAATTCAACTTCAAGCCATCGCAGAAGGTGATTGAAGCTGTCAAGAATTTTGATCCCGAACTGCTCTGCTTCTATACCCGCATCTACGACGAGGGCAAGAAGAGCATCGTATCGGTTTACCTCTCTGGCCTCTATGGCGTACCCGAGAAGCAGGTGCTCATTGGCTATGGTGGCGAGGACATCCTCAAGAATGCCGTACACTACTACCTGAGCAAGGGAGACAATCGCACCATCCTGATTCCAGAGTTCTCGTGGTGGTACTACAACCGCATCGCTGGTGAGTGTGGCGGCAAGTTCGAGATGTACCCTCTGCACGAGGTGGAAGATACCTTCGCCTACGACGTCGAGGAGGTAATAGAATATACCAACCGCATTCACCCACGCATGCTCCTGCTGGCTTCGCCCAACAACCCAACCGGCAACTGCCTGAGCAGCGAGGAGATCGGCCAGATCATGGAGAACATTCCATCGGACACCATGGTACTGATTGACGAGGCCTATGCTTCGTTCATCACTTCGGATATCGACTATATCGCACCACTCGTCAACAAGTACTCGAACCTCATCATCTCGCGTACCCTCTCGAAGTTCTACGGCCTGCCAGGCTTGCGTATGGGCTTCGGCTTCATGGGTCAGGGTCATGATGGCTTCCTGAACTACGCTAACAAGTATCTGGGCTATAACCGCTTCAGCGAGCACGTGGCACTGGCAGCATTGCAGAGCGAGGCCCACTATCGCGACGTGGCCAACCAGATGGAGTGGGACCGCCAGCTCTTCAAGCAGGAACTGGGTTCGCTGCCAGGATTCAAGGTCTACAAGTCGGTGGCTAACTTCATCCTGATCAAGTATCCTATCGAGATCAAGGAGCGCCTGCAGAAGGCAATGGTTGCCCTGAACTACAAGATCAAGTTCATGAGTGACAAGGGACTGGAGTCGACCCTCCGCATCACCCTGGGCCGCCCAGAGCAGATCCAGGTAGTTGTCGATACCATCAAGCGCATTGCCCTGGGTGGCGAATAATCTGCATAAACATTGCCAATGAAAGCTGTAATCCTTGCCGCTGGTACTGCCTCGCGTCTGCGTCCGCTCACCAGCCATACCCCCAAATGCCTGCTCAAGATCGGCGAGCGCTGCCTGCTGCAGAGGTCGATGGACGCGCTGATCCAGAATGGCATTCACGACTTTGTCATCGTCACAGGCTACCTGCACGAGATGATCGAGACATTCGTTGCCCAGCAATATGGCGACAGCATCCACGTATTGTTCATATATAATAATGTATATGACCAGACCAACAACATCTACTCGCTCTGGCTGGCTCGACCTGAGGTGGAAGGCAAGAAGATGTTGCTGCTGGACAGCGATCTGCTCTACGATGCCCGCATTGTGACTCGCGTACTGGACGAAGAGGCCGACAACGTGCTCACTCTGATCCGCCATGAGCTGGGCGAAGAGGAGATGAAAGTTGTGACCGATGCCGAAGGCCATATCACCGAAATCTCGAAGACCTGCAATCCGGCACTGGCTGCTGGCGAGAGTCTGGGCATCGAGAAGATGGGTCCGGCCTACACCACTGCCCTCTATCACGAGCTGGAGGGTATGATGAACGCTGAGCATCTGGAGAACAAGTTCTACGAGTTGGCCTTCGAACGCCTGATTCCACAGGGTCACTCGTATCGCGTGATCGATGCTACCGACCTCTTCTCGTGCGAACTGGATACGGTCGAGGACTTCGAGAACGCCAAGGAACGCATTCCTGCCGAACTCTTCTGATTCATTACCACAATCCGACCGACAATGAAAATCTGTCTGTTCTGCGAAAACAAATACGCCATCAGCATCCTGGAACCTATCCAGATCGAGGCCGACCGTGAGGGTGCCAACGAAGTGCTCTGGTACGTACACCAGAAGCGCATACCCGACTTCCCGCTCAAGGATAAGGTTCGCTATACCAACTCGATCTACGAGATTCAGGATTTCCATCCCGAGGCAGTTTTTGTTCCTGGCAACATCGTGCCCTACTATCTGAGCGGAGTCAAGATTCAGGTATTCCATGGCTATGCGGCCGAGAAGAAAGACCATTGGATCATCCGTCGATACTTCGACACCTACTTCACTCAGGGTCCATTCTTCACCCGTGGCTTCGAGGCATTGGCCAAGAAATACAAGGACTTTGAGGTGCTCGAGACGGGATGGCCTCGTCAGGACTGGATTCATGCCAACCTGCACACCTTCGATGCCGAGCGCGAGGCCTGCCTGAAGAAGTATGGCAAGAGCCGCATCTTCCTCTATGCCCCCACGTTCAGCCCATCGCTCACATCGCTGCCATTCATGAAGGAAGAGCTCCGTCGCTTTGCTCAGCAGGAAGACGTAGTGATTCTGATGAAGTTCCATCCACTGACCGCACAAGAGCACATCGATGCCTACAAGCAGCTGGCCAACGAGGTAGAAAACATCGTATGGATTGACGACATCAACGTAACCAAATACATGCTGATGAGCGATGTGATGCTGAGTGATACTTCATCGACCATCTACGAGGAACTGCTCCTCGACAAGCCCGTCATCACCCTGCGTGCGGCCACCAAGCCCCAGGACCTGCATTGGCGCAATATGCAGAAGCCCGAGGAACTGACCGAAGCCTACCACGAAGTGATGGATAATGGCGGCAAGTACACCGAGATGCGCAAGTGGATCATCGAGAACTACGATCCCTATCTGGATGGCAAAGTGGCTCACCGCATGCTCGAGGGTGCCCGCGACTTTATTGCACGCAAGGGTGTGCCCGAGAAACGCCGACTCAACCTCTGGCGCAAATATACCAGCATCAAGACCTTCGGGTGGCCCAAATAAGCAAAGGAAAAAGGCCCGGACCTGACTATCACAGTCGGTTCGAGCCTTTCTTCGTTTCTATAGGTACGCGCTATGTCGAAATACAGACGCGATCAGAGTTGCTGCATGGCCTTGGCGAAAGCCTGCTTGAAGTAATAGCCAGTGGCCAGCTTCTGGCTGATGCTCATTGCATTCTGGCACATCGTCTGGTACTGTTCTGGTGTCAGCGTCTTCAGCTTCTCGCCAATCTCGCGCAACGAGCTGACGGCTATGCCAGCACCTTCGCGAAGCACAAATGGGGTCAAGGCAGCCTCGCTCCACATGATTACGGGCTTGCCAGAACGCAGATAGAATGAGGTCTTGTGCGGATTGTTAACACGAAGGTAGACACCCCAATCACCAGCACATTCATCGATGGAAGAACCATCCCATACCAATCCGAAGTGGCCGATGGACTGACGAATGAAAACGTCAGACTTGATGAAACCACAAGGCGTAATGTTCTTCCAGTCATGGGTAAATTCTTCGTCCAGGCCTTTGCCATGGATGTTGAAATGCCAATCCTGGATATGCTCATCGAGCAAATAAAGGAACGTATTCTTGCGCTTGGCCAGACCTCCGGCATAGACTACCTGCCATGCCTCATTGGCCTCCTTGACCGGTGTCTGCCCTGCTGTCGGCGCCAGGTAATCGAAGATACCCAACGTGACAATAGGCTTCTGGAACCCATGCTCGATCAGGAACTGCTGCATGGCCTCGTTGTGGACAATCAGTACATCGGTATGGCTCAACCGGACATTCTCCTGATCGGCAGTCAGCTTCTTGCGGCGGAAACTACCGAGGTCATGAATCAGCGTAATGACGCGGCCGCCCTTGAGGTGAGTGAGTCGGCAGACGAGCGAGTAGTATTTCTTGAACGGATACTGCACCAGCAGCACATCACCCTTGTGTACACGCATCACCAACATCAGCACACTCAGCAATTTGCTCACGAAACGGGCCACGGCATTGTGCGACGAGAGGCTCACAGCCACATTTCGGAAACCCTCCTGGGCCATGATTACATCGATATCCTCCTTGGCCTTGTTACCCGAAGGAATCTGCAGATAGAGATTGGACATAGTTTATTTGTTCTTCAGATAGAGTATATAACTCTTTTCGGTATCGAAGGTCAGTGTTCCATGCTCTGACGGAGCCTGCCGTGGGGTCATGTAATCGGGACCGTACTGCAGGGCCAGCAAGCGCTCGGGATGCTGAGCCAATGGAATCTGCGTGTACTCGAACGGAACCATGCGAGGCTCGCCGAAATCCTCACGTTGTGCTACGATGCTTCCGCGCTGGAAGGCCATCTCACAGACCGAGCCCAACGGGTTTTCCTTGACCGAACGCATCACATCCTCGTAGTGGGCATAGCGTGCCTTGTCGCTCAGGAACTGTGTCTTGTTGCGCATCCACTGGTAAACAGGTTCGGGCATGGCATTGGCAAGCTTGCAGACGAAACGGAACTTCTGTCTAGCCAAGCCTTCCTTCTTGTAATGATGTGAGAAGGCACGAGCCGTAACGGGCATATTGTCGGCGGGGAAGATATCGACCCAGATTCCCTGATTGTACTTGTATGGACAACCTCCGGCATGAGCTGGCCAGCAAGCCGTCTCGCTATTGCGAATCTGAGCGTGACGATGAGTGTAGTGGGCATCGGTATAGACGGTCTGCAAGAAATAGGGATGCTCGAACTCATCGCCCAGCGCCATCAGCTTGTCGTAATCCTCGCGCATCATCACCATATCGATGTCATCATCCCATGGGATAAAACCTCCATGACGGACAGCGCCCAACATCGTTCCACCATCGGCATAGATGCGAAGTCCATGACGATTGCAGACCTCAAGTAGCTGGAGCATCAAGTCTATCTGCACGGCCCATACTTGCTTCATCTGAGCCGACACCCGGTATCCGTCTCTCTCCTCTTCGGCCAGGAACGAGGCTGGGTAATTATGTTTCAGTTTCATTCGTTATTTGTTAGTCTGTAATAATCAGTTCTTTTTATCTCGGCATTAGCAATGCTATTTGCCACAGAATATCAATTCTCTTTGGCTCGGCACACACAGACGCTGTCCACCCGTTCACCTGTCGTTGCTTCATAGGCCTCCAATATCACCGATTGGGGTTGGACGGTCACAATCTGATAGAAGCGGCCCTCGCGCAATACTGGCGAGAAACGAGAGGTAGGATGAATCGAGTAGTTCTTGGGCGAGCAATGGCTGATGGTGTAGAGTGGAGGATTCTGGCACTCGTGCGTTGTCAGTGGCTCGTCGCTGGCAGTGCAGTGGGTGTAGGCATGCTCGTGACCTTGCAGCACCAGATCCACCTGTGCCTCGCGTATCAGGTCGTTGAACATCCAGCGAGCCACCAGGTTGTTGTTCTTACGCTTAACTGAATAGAGCGGATGGTGCAGCATCACGATGCGATGCTGTGCCGTGGTTGTGTCCAGTTGCTTGGCCAGCCACTGGCGTTGTCCCCACAGGAAGCCAAAGCCGCGGTCAGAGTCGAGCAGATAGAAGTCGGCATTGTGGTAGCGCAGGTGGAAGAGGTGGTTCTCGTCGTCACGCTCCTCCATGCCTTGCATGAAGTAGGGAAAATGGAGCACAAAGCGACGTTCGCATTTGCGTATCAGGTATTTCAGATAGTCATGATTGCCCGTGATGTTGAGCACAGGAAGCGAAGTGCACACGCTGTCAATGCTGCGGAATGTCTCGCCCCAGTAGGCATCGGTGGGCCGTTCGGTCAGGTCGCCACCAAAGGCCACAAACTCCACCTGTGCATGTCGGGCCACAGCCTGACGCAACAGTTGGTTAGCAATGCCTCCCAGTGTGTCCTGCACGTCACCCATGTAGAGGAACGAAAAGTGGTCGGCTCCTGGGTCGCTCGTGCGGAATCGGAACCAGTGCGAACGTTGTCCTCCACTCTCGACGGCATAGTCGTAGGTGCTTTCAGGCTGCAACTGCGTCAGCAGAGCGCGGTAATAGGCTGCCTGTCCTGCTCGCGACACAAACACCTCACCCTCGGCCGCCACTTCGAGCGTATCTGCATCTGGGGTGACCAGCAACAGCTTGGCCTGCTGATCGACCAGGGTGTCGCACATCCACGTGACATAGCGAGACATCTCGCCCTCATTGCCGAAGGTGAGCATCACCCTGCTTGGTTCGGTGGGTACTTCGTAGGGCTCCTCTGGGGGATTGTGGAACCATGCATCCCATCGATTGTACACCCATGCTGCCAGGGCTGCGATGAGGATTGTCGGAAGGATGTATCTGAAGAAGGATAACTTGGTCATCTCATACTTGTTATTCTGGACGAACCACCAACTCGTTGTGGTTCATCCTGTACATGTATTGTTGTATCAGGCTTTGCAGTCGCTGCGCCACCTCGACGGGGTGCTGTTCACGCAAGTCATGTTCCAGCAGCGCATCCTCCTTGAAGCGGTAGGCATGCACCACCTCCTGTCCGTCGAACTGCAGCAGCCAGTCGCCCTGCACTATCTGAAAGATGTCGTTGCCTGGCAGATAGTTCACTGCAAAGGTCTCTTCGGCCTCCATATTCAGCACGTCTTGACCGAAAGCCACATAGGGGAGATCGTAACCCAGCAGACCTAAGGCTGTAGGCATGATGTCTGTCTGGCTGACGATGAGCGTGCTGTCCCCCCCACTCAGTTCAGGCATGCCAGGGGCAAAGAAGATGATAGGTACCTTGTATCGGCCCAGGTCGTTGGTGTATTCGGCATCGATCGACTCAGACGTATGGTCGGCTGTGATGACAAACAACGTGTTATCGTACCACGACTGCTGTCGGGCCTTCTCGAAGAAGAGGCGCACGGCATGGTCCGAATAGGCGATGCTTCCGAAGATTCTGGGCTCAGTGGGAGGGAACTTCTCCTTGTAGCGCTCGGGGATGGCAAATGGTGGGTGCGACGTGGCTGTGAAGACCGAAGTGACGAACGGTTCAGGCATCTCGCTCATCTTGTCGCAATAGTATTGCAGGAACTCTTCATCCCAAATGGCCCAAGTGCCGTCGAAGTCTGCGTCACCATGATAGCGTGAGTCTTGATTATACTCTGTGCGTCCATGGTATTTCTCGAACCCTGTGGCTGTGGCAAAAGCCTGAAAGCCCATCGAACCATTTTCTGCGCCATGGAAGAAGGCAGAGTGATACCCCTTGTTTCGCGACAACTCGCCTGCTATTCCCGACAAGTCATTCAGCGCAGCTGGAGTCAGGAAGAAGGGTTCGACAAAACTGGGGATCGACGATAGCACCGAGGGCATGCCATCGATGCTCTTGCGACCGCTTGCATAGCTGTATTCGAACGACCTGCCCACATGTGCCAGCGAATCGATGAAAGGCATGTAGCCGCGTGCCATGGCTTGCTTGCCAAAGCTCTCGAGTATCAGCACCACCACATTGCGTGGCACAAACTGCACGCTGTCGGATGGCGTGTGCAGAGGGGAATAGAGTCGCTGCGCTTCGTCATCGCTGAGGTATTCGCGCTCCACAAATGCTCTCTTGCCAATAGTGCGCATGATGCTGAAGGGAGTGTTGAGCACAATGCCTGCATCGATGGAGTGGGTCACATACTGATTGGCGTTCGACAGAGTGATGGGCCTTACTGCTGTGGTGAATCCTCCTCGCATGCCGCCAATGGTCAGACCCACGGCCACAGCCAGCGACACGGTCTGCATGACATAATACATCGCCATGGTCGCTCCGCGAGCCACCCGGCGTTTGGCAGGCATCACAAAGCCGCGCCAAAGCAACCAGGCACAGACCACAGCCACGACGTACAGATACCAGTAGGGCAGGCTCTCGTGCAGCAGTATGGTGCCAAAGTTGCTCTCGCCACCGAACTCCTGCAACACATTCCACGTGGTGCGTCGTCCGGTGAAGGGGAAGTAGGCGCAGTCGCACAGGTTGGCTATCAGGCCCACCAGGTTGATGACCACAAACAACACTCGCAACGTGCGGTAGTAGCCCCTGCGCTCCTCCTTGCCGTGCCATGGCAGCAGGAAGCCGAGTATCAGCCAGCAGTTCAGGTAGAGGATGGCTGTGGTGTCGAAGCGAAGACCCGCACCGAGCAGCTGCAAGAGATATCCTGCTGTGAGATGGTCGGCATACAGACCGTCATTGCACCACACGAAGAGCAGACGCGTCACCGTGTAGAGCACATAGACCAGCAGCAGGTTCAGCACCAGTGCCACCACAGGATTATCTCGGAATTTTATCTTATACATATTAAATTTTACAATTTATCTCCGCAAAGATACGTCTTTTATGCCGTTGTTCCAAATAAATGCTTAAAAAACACGAATCTCAGCATCGAAATGCACACGAATACTTGTTTTCTTTGAAAAAAATCCGTATCTTTGCCGCGGAATTCATTCGAAACACAAATCATAAACATTACATTAAATACTTACTACTCATGAATCAGAATGACAAGGGGTCAAAGACCTATTTGTTTTCCATCGTGCTCGTGGCCGTACTGGGCGGTTTGCTCTTTGGCTACGACACAGCAGTGATTTCGGGTGCCGAGAAGGGTCTTCAGGCCTTCTTCATGGGTGCTCAGGATTTCCAGTACACCGACTTCTGGCACGGTTTCACCAGCTCGAGTGCCCTCATTGGCTGTATCATTGGTGCTGCCATCTCTGGTACCTTGGCCTCTAACTGGGGGCGTAAGAAGAGTTTGATCTTCGCAGGCATCATGTTCTTCATCTCAGCTTGGGGCTCTATGTGTCCTGAGACCATGGTTTTGGCCAAGGGCGAACCTAACATGACCCTCTTCGTGGTCTTCAACATCTATCGCGTCATTGGTGGCGTGGGTGTAGGCCTCGCTTCGGCTGTCTGCCCAATGTATATTGGCGAGATTGCACCTTCGGGCATCCGTGGCATGCTCGTCAGCTGGAACCAGTTCGCCATCATCTTCGGTCAGCTGGTTGTCTATTTTGTCAACTTCTTCATCCTGGGCGAGCACACACAGCCTATCATCGAGAGCATCGGCCAGGGCCTCAATGCCCTCAACCCAAGCAGCGACCCATGGACCATCGAGAATGGCTGGCGCTACATGTTCGGTTCTGAGATGGTTCCTGCAGGCCTCTTCGCCCTCCTCATCTGCTTCGTGCCTGAGACTCCACGCTATCTGGCCTCCATCGGTCAGGATCAGCAGGCCGAGGGCATCCTTGCCAAGATCAATGGAGCAGCCAAGGCCAAGGAGATCCTGAAGGACATCAAGGAGACCATGACCGTGAAGACCGAGCCACTCATGACCTACGGCTTCCTCTGCATCTTCGTGGGTATCATGCTCTCTGTGTTCCAGCAGGCTGTGGGCATCAACGCTGTGCTCTACTTCGCTCCACGCATCTATGGTGCCATGGGCTTCGACGACCCAATGAAGCTCACCGTATTCAATGGCGTAGTCAATCTGGCCTTCACCTGCGTTGCTATCTTCACGGTCGAGAAGCTCGGTCGCAAGCCTCTGCTCATTGTCGGCTCGCTGGGTATGGCCTTAGGTGCCATCGGTGTGGCCTGCACTTTCGAGGGCGCTATTGCCAACGACTCCACCATGCAGCTCCTCTGCATGATCTCACTCATGGTCTATTCTGCCTCGTTCATGTTCTCATGGGGCCCAATCTGCTGGGTACTTATTGCTGAGGTCTTCCCCAACACCATCCGTGGTGGTGCAGTAGCCATTGCAGTAGCTTTCCAGTGGATCTTCAACTGGATCGTCTCTACCTCGTTTGTGCCCATGGCCAACAGCCTCGGCTACTGGTTTGTCTATGCTCTCTATGGCATCATCTGCGTCATCGCTGCCATCTTCGTATGGCGACTCGTGCCTGAGACCAAGGGCAAGACCCTTGAGGATATGACCAAGCTTTGGAAAGATAAGAAGTAATAGAGTTTGAAGGGTTTGAAGAGTATGAAACTCATCAAACCCTTCAAACCTCTCAACCCTTTCAAACTCCTAAATAATGAAACAAGTAATCAACACTCCTAATGCACCAGCAGCTATCGGTGCATACAGTCAGGCCATTGTGGTGAATGGCATGTTATACGCCAGCGGACAGCTGGGCATCAATCCTGTTACCGGTGATCTGGCAGGCGAGGACTTTGCCAGCCAGGCTGAGCAGTCGCTTAAGAATGTGGCTGCCATCCTCGAGGCCGCAGGCACTGACTTCAGCAAGGTCATCAAGGTGACTGTGTTCATGAGCGACATGGCCAACTTTGCTGCCCTCAACGAGGCTTATGCCCGCTACTTCGTGCAGCCTTACCCAGCTCGTTCGGCTGTGGCTGTCAAGACGCTTCCTAAGAACGCCCTCGTAGAGATCGAGGTCGTTGCTGAGGTATAAGATCTATACTAACCTATCAACCTCCAAACCTGCAACTTGAGCAGGTGCAAAAGTTGTGCAGTATATCTCCAACAAAGAAATCAGAGTAAATCATTTTGCCGCTATTGGTCATTGATTTACTCTGGTTTCTTTGTCGCTCATTATGATGGTAATTGTGATTTCAAGTTATCATAAACCATCAAATAACCATGGCCACCTTCGTTACAACAAAGTAGCGAGGGTGGCTCATATTTTTGAAAGATGTCTGTGAAATGTCGTTGTGGACACTTTACTTCATCACTACTCGCCAAGTGATGAAGTCGTGTGTGCTTTACTTCATCACTACTCACAAAGTGATGAAGTCGGGTATGCAATTTCCTCCAGATTACCCCATGGCCACCAAATTGTAGCCGCTGCGACGCAATTCGACGGCAGCACCGAGGCGATAGAGCACCTTGATGCTGCGAGCATAGACGTGGAACGCCATGGCTGAGCCTGGCTCGAACTGCTCGTGACGCATCTGGTCGAGTACGAACTGTGAGAGCGTACGCACCTGATCCTCGCACTGTGTGAAGTCCGATCCCTTGAGCCCCAGTATCTCGCCACGCACCACTTCGTCCAGATAGTCGAAGCCTCGCTTGTTGCGGATGTGGACGTAGAGGTTCGTGACCTGGTTATAGACGGCCCAGTCCTCGTCCCAGTAGCGAGCCACAGCCATGCCCACATACATGGCCCAGCCGAGGGCGACGGTGGGATATTGGGCAAACTCCTTCACGGCATCGGTCACATATTCGGCATCGATGCCATGCCACTTGTCTGTGATGTCGGGTGTCTCCAAGAGCTTACCCTCCAGCAGCTGCATGTCGGTGCCGAGCTTCAGGAGTCCCTGCACGAGCTTCTGCTCGTAGGCGTTCAAGTATTCTAATGTTTGCTGTTCCATTGATCTGTAAAACTGATATTATGCTACAAAACCGAGCATTTCAGCTGGAGAAATATTCAAAATCTGACAAAGCTGACGAGCAATTCGAAGAGTCGGTTCGCAGCGGTTATGGATATAATCGCTGATTCGGCTTGGACTCACGCCAATTTGATCAGCAAGCTGTTTTGCAGTCATCCCTGCCGTATCGAGCGCGTCAAGGATAATCTCCCCTAATGTTGGAACAGGAATATGGCAATGTTCTGCCTCGTATGCTTCTACAACATCAGTCACAATCATCAGTTCCATCATCAATGGATCATCAGCAGGAGTATTCTCTGAAATTTGAGGCAACAAAGCATCAATACGTGCCTGTGCAAACTCATATTTCTCTTTTGTTATTTCCATACTTCATTAGTAATTAAATAGTGCTACAATCGATCTTGTCATAATCAGCATGAGTCCCAACCCACCGGATATAAACAAGGCCTGGTGTGAACATTACGACCACAACGAGTCTGTAATTATTACCTTTGATGTTAAAAACATAGTGTTGGTTGCCTACATAGTCTGCACTGGGAAAATCTTTGCGCATATCTGCAAAGTTTTGCCAACGTGCCTGGCATACTTTTTGATGCCATCGTTCCAGTGCTATCCGGCAATCTGCATGCCCTGATTGCAGATAGAACTCTTCCAGTCTTCTTTTGGTAATTACTCTCATTGTGGTATTCAATTGGTGGTGCAAAGATACCAAAATAATTCGGTTTAGCAAAATAAAACAGTAAAAATCTTTTGAATTTTGCAATTATTGAGTCTATGAAGACCAATCTTGGGAAATTAACGAGCAAAAACGAGCACAAAAAAGGGGCGGCACGTGTGTGTCGCCCCTATGTGTAGAGCAATCCGTAGATTACTTCATCATCTGACCAAAGCCGTTGTAGGTCTTGTTGTTGCTGCGGATAACAACTGAGTTGTTCTCCATGAACTTGCCGTTCTTCTGAGCAGCAGCAGCTACGTTCTCGATAGCGGTGGTCTGTGGGTTAACTACAACATGGATGTTGCAGCCGTTTGAGTTAACAGCAACGCACTCGAGTGAGATGTTGTTCTCAGCATCGTAGCTAACGGTGATGGTACCCTCCTTGCAGAACCACATTGGATCAAGGATGTAACCCTGCTCGTCGAGGTAGCCGAAGAAGGTTGGATATACGTACTGACCGTCGCAAGAACCCTGCTGTGCGTCTGGGCCGAGCTCATAAACGCCTGCTGGGAGCTCGTCGCCAGTAACGTAGAGGAGAGTTGACCAGAGCTCAGTGCCATTGTCAACGCTGATGTAAACGTACTCAGCTGGATATACCTCGAAGGTGTTAATCTCCTCAAGTGAGAATACTACGTCAATGTCACCATCCTCAAGGGTAGCATCGTATGGATCAATTATTGGCTGAGGAGTCATATCCTCGTAACCACCAGCCATCTCAACATGCCAGAGGATAGCACCGGCCTGGCAAACGCCATCGAGAGCCCACTCTTCCTCCTCGCACTCGAGGTCAAGGTCTACAGAGTAAACGGTGTACTGAGTGTTGTCAATTACGAAGTAGCAGTAGCTAGCCCACTCCTCAGAAACATTGTCGAAGTGCTGTGACTTAACCTCAGAAGCATCGAATACGAATGAGTACCAGTTAGCATCGGCATTGTTAACGTTGCAAATCTGGATGCCACCAAGAGCCTCGGTGAGGTCGCGGAGATGGAGCTCCTCCATTGGAGAGAGAGCGCGCTCCTCCTCAATCTCAGGAATCTCGAAGTAGAGGTCGAGAGTGTAGAGAGTGCTGTTCCAGCAGAGAACCTCACCCTTCAAGGTGTAAGCACCATCCTCCTTAGCGAGCTCTACTGAGCCAGAGAATACGTCAACACCATTGATGCTCATGCCACCGATCTCGAGATCCTCGCCACCTACAGAGTAAACGCCCAGCTTGTCGCCAGAGTAGCTGTAGAGAGCAGCGTAAACGTCGTTGTTGTCATCGCTAGCAGTAGCCTCGATCACGCCATAGCCGAAGAACATGAGATAGGTATCGAACATAGAGTCATCAACGATGAGGTTAGAAGCAACGATAGACTCAGTGTTCTTAACGGTAGGAGCGATGAATGCGCTGTGGAGGATATAGCGAGTGCCATTGTATGCGCAGTAAACAGCCTCAAGGCTATAGTCGGTATCGTTGAGCTTGGTGATGTCAGCCTCTACAGCAAAGAGCTTAACCTTTACACCGTGATCGATAACGTAGGTGTACTGGAAGCCACCGTAGCAGTCGTTCTCATCATAGCTGCCCTCGATAACTGGAGACTCGAAGCAGAGACCGAACTCATACTCGTCGCCAAAGCCCTGGAACTGGAATACGCCCATGCTAGAGATAAAGTCAGAAAGGGTAACCTGATTCATCTCAGGAAGCTCAAAGTCGGTCAACTCCTCTGGGAGCTCGAGAGCCTTGTAGTATACGTGATACTGGCTGCCGTCCTCAGCAACGACGTTGCAATCCATCTTCCAATCCTCGGTGATAACACACTCGATAGATGCGAAATCGAAATAGGTGCCATTAGCGTTGTCTACGCAGTAGGTGTAGTCAACGAGCATATCGTCCATGGTGTAAACCTTGCCGAACTCAATCTCGGTCATTGGAACCTCTGGGTTAACATACCACCTGTAAGCACCATCGGAGCTGGTAGCGATGAACCAAGTGTCAGTACCGTAGTCCTGAACCTGAATCTCATCGTAGGTGCTCTCGATAACCTCTGCCTTAGCACGCTTGGCTGAGGTGGTAGCATTGTTGAGCTTGAAAGCCTCACCAGGAGCAGCAATCTTCTGACCAGCATTCTTGGTCAACTTGTTCTCAAAAGCAGGCTTGAAAGGAGTAGCCTTCTTCATGAGCTGTGGAGCTGCGCTAACGCCCATAACCATAGCGAAAGCAGCGCAAAGAGTAAAAATTTTCTTCATAATGAAAAAAAAAGTTATTAATATTGGTTAAATGAATAAAATTCCTCGAAAAGGATGCGCAAAGGTATAGATTAATTTATTTTCTGCCAAATTTTTTTTAAAGTTTTTTTGTTTTTATGTTATTTTTCTCACTTTTGCTGACATTTTGATAGAAAAAAGGTCCATTTTTTTGGCATTAAATGTGAAACTATAAAGATAGAATGCTTTTTCCTTCATTTCTTTTGGCTGTATGCAGAAAAATGCTGATATTTGCGCATTCGCTTTACACATATATATAAAAATATAGTTGAGAATTCTTAATTGAGAGATGAGATGACGATAGGACTTGCTGATTGTTGTGCTCCGGATGAAGTGAGCATGATGCGAACGTATGTGGAGGCTCTGCGTCGGGCTGGTCATCTGCCCGTGGTGCTGCCAGCCACTGGCGATAGGGCAGAGGTCGTGCAGCAACTCTGTGTGGTGGATGCACTGCTGCTGGCAGGTGGAGGTGACTTGGATGCCCGACACTTTGGCTACGATCCCCTGCCTACGGATGGCGAGCCCAACCCTAGACGTGATGCCTATGAGTTGCTGCTCCTGGAGGTGGCCTTGGAAAGGCGAACGCCTGTGCTGGGCATCTGCCGCGGCATGCAGGTGATCAACGTGTTCTTCGGCGGAACGCTGATACAGGACTTGCCAACGCAATGGTGTCCTGCTCCCTTGCCAGGCGGGCAGGAGCCTTTGCCTTTGATAGAGCATAGCCGGCCTGACAAAAAATGGGAACCGGTGCACGAGGTGTGCATCGATTCCCAGTCCTGGCTGGCCAGTGTGTTGCAGGCGGAGCATGCGTGGGTAAACAGCACGCACCATCAGGCAGTAGAGCAGTTAGGCCGTGGGCTCAGGATGGTAGCCTGGAGTCCGGATGGCGTAGTGGAGGGCATTGAGTCCCTGTATTATCCTATTTGGGGAGTGCAGTTCCATCCTGAAAGGTTGCTTGAAGAGCCTTTCCCTAGGATATTCAAAGATATAGTCCCACCTTCTTCAGTTACTGCTCGTAGCGCTTCCGATACACCGAGCGACAGGCACCGAAGTTGAAAAAGAGGCCTGAGATTTCTTCTGTGTTCTCCTTGACCTTGATATACTCCACCTGATCGTTGCAGAGCGAGTCCTTCTCGGCCTTCAGACCTAGGTGATAAAGTATCTCGTACTCGTGCTCGATGTTGGTGACGTGGATGGCCGACTCGATGGTCTCTCCATCGCCACTCGATGCAATGGCGTCGAGCAGGGATTTCTGCTTGTCGTTCCACAGTCGGTAGCTTACCGTGTCCTTGAGCAGCATGTAGGCAAACGAGAGGGTCGAGATGGCCAGCAGGTCGAACGGATTGTCGTCGATGGCTGCCAATGCAGTAGAGACGGCCTCAGGACAGTACTTGGTGTTGCCTTTCTCCTTGATCAGTCGCTTGCGTATCTCTGTCAGCTTGTCGTTGATGCGCTGGTAGGGCACGAAGTCCTCCTGGAGCGTGTAGCCATAATAGAGCGCACGATATTGCTCCATGGACAGCGTGGTGTCGTTGGCCATGTAGCGACGCATCAGGGTGGGGTAGTAGTTCGGACCCTTGGCATTCTGTATCTCGGTGCGTATCAGCTTATAGTCCGGGGCCTCGACCTCTTGGGCATGAAGGGCTGAAAATACGAACAGGGAAAGAAGAAGGGAGAAGATGAACTTGTTCATTCTGAAAATGTATAATGGTTACTCAGGTTTCGTATGTCTGCAACTTGATTGCTGCCTTATTCTCCCCTTCGATTAAAACGGAGCTTCGTCGGAGGATGGAGCAGGGCCGAAGCCGTTGGGCTGTTGGGTCATGTCGGGAGCGCCGCCATTCATGCGCGAACCCAGTTCCTGTCCACCTCCACTCCACTGAGTGAGGGTGCTGGTGAGGCTGGAGTCCTCGTCCATGTTTTGGAATCGCACGAACTCGCCACGGAATCGAAGACGCACATCGCCCACCGAACCGCTACGGTGCTTGGCAATGATGATCTCAGCCAAGCCGCGCAGGTCATTGCCCTTCTCGTCCTCATAGATCTTGTAGTATTCTGGACGGTGGATGAAGCAGACCATGTCGGCATCCTGCTCGATGGCTCCTGATTCACGGAGGTCGGCCAGCTGTGGACGTTTGCCTTCGCCCTGACGGGTTTCGACACCACGATTGAGCTGCGACAGGGCGATGATCGGGATGTCAAGCTCCTTGGCCAGACCTTTGAGCGAACGCGAGATGGTAGAGACCTCCTGTTCGCGTGAACCGAACTGCATACCAGCTGCGGTCATGAGTTGCAGGTAGTCGATCATGATCATCTTGACGCCATGTTCGCGTACCAGACGACGCGCCTTGGTACGGAGCTCGAAGACTGAGAGGCCCGGGGTGTCATCGACGTAGATAGGGGCCCCCTGCAGACGGGTGATGCGACCCATAAGCTGCGACCACTCGTCGTTGGAGAGTTTGCCCGACTTGACTTTCTCGCCTGAGATCTCGCAGACATTCTGGAGCAGACGGTTCACCAACTGGAGGTTCGACATCTCAAGGCTGAACATGCCCACGGGGATGTTGTAATCGACAGCCATGTTCTTGACCATAGAGAGCACGAAGGCAGTCTTGCCCATGGCCGGACGGGCAGCAATGATGACCAGGTCGGTGTTCTGCCAGCCTGAAGTCATCTTGTCGAGCTCGTGGAAGCCAGAGGGGAGACCCGAGAGGCCGTCCTCGCGGTTCGATGCCTGCTCGATCTTCTTCAAAGCCTCCTGAATGACAGGGTCGATCTGCACCACATCCTTCTTGATGTTGTGCTGGCTGAGCTGGAAGAGCTCACCTTCGGCTGTCTGCATGAGAGCCTCGATGTCGGTGGTCTCGTCGAAAGCTTCGGCCTCGAGCTTGCCTGCGTAGTTGATGAGCTGGCGGGCCAGCGACTTCTGGGCAATGATACGGGCATGGTACTCCACATGGGCAGCCGAGCCCACCTTGCCAGTGAGTGTGGCGATGTAGTAGTGGCCGCCCACCTCTTCGAGCACACCATTGCGCTGCAGACGGTCGGTGACCGTCAGCATGTCAATAGGTTCCTGGTTGAGAGCCAGCTGCTGAATGGCTTCGAAGATGAGCTGATGCTTGTGCTCGTAGAAGGTCTCAGGTTTGAGCAGGTCGGAGACTACGGAGTAGGCGTCCTTCTCGAGCATGAGCGCACCCAGCACAGCCTCCTCCACTTCAGTGGCCTGAGGCTGTAACTTGCCCATGGCTGGTGCCTGAGGGGCTTGCTGACGAGGGGAGCGACGGGGGGAAGGGGATGGCATAATCAGATACCACTAAGCAGACCCTTGCGACGACGACGGATCTCGTTCTCGTTGGCCAGCTCCTCGTCGATGAGGATGCGACCGCAGTATTCACATACGATGATGTGCTTGCGCATGCGGACGTCAATCTGACGCTGTGGGGTGATCTTGTTGAAGCAGCCAGAGCAAGCCTCGCGCTCGATAGGCACGATGGCCAGACCGTTGTGGGCCTTCTTGTGGATGCGACGGAAGGTGGCGAGCATCTTTGGATCGACGTTGTTCTCGATCTTCTTGGCCTTCTCGCGCAGCATCTCCTCCTCGTTGCGTGTCTCCGCGATGATTTCGTCGAGCTCACCCTTCTTTGACTCGAGGTCAGCCTTGCGCTCTTCGATCTCGGCCATGGTGGCAGCCTCGCGGCCCTCAAGCTCCTGGATCTGGTCGAGGTTCTCACGGATGCGCTTGTTGCAAAGCTCGATCTCGAGACCCTGATACTCGATCTCCTTGGTCAGGAACTCGTACTGCTTGTTGTTCTGCACGTCGTCCTGCTGATGTGTGTACTGGTCGATGAGAGCCTCAGCCTTGCTGATCTTGTCCTGCATGTCCGAAATCTTGTGCTGGCAGGTAGCTACCTCTTCGCGCAGCTTGGTAACCTTGTTGTCGAGGTTCTCCAGCTGCGCCTCCATGTCGGCAACCTCCTGTGGCAACTCGCCACGCAGGCCCTTGATGCGGTCAATTTCTGATACGAGTACCTGCAGCTTGTACAGGTTGGCGAGCTTCTCAGGAATGCTCAGTTCCTTTTCAATCTTTGGCATAGTAGTGTAGTTATGTTGTTTTTGTTGATTAGTTAATGTGTTGTTTTGTTCCAAAAGCGTTGGAACAATGAAGTGTTGTTTTGTTCTAGAAGTGATAGAACAAAGAAGAGTTGTTTCGTTCCAAAAGATGATGGAACAATGGAAAGTTGTTTTGTCCTGGAAAAAGCCGGAACAATGGTGCTTTGGGGGACAAAAATAAGCCATACAACCGTCGCGCAGTGCCCTGTTGAGAGGGCTGACAACAGGCTGAGGTCACGGGGACATCAGGTCTGGTCACTGTTCCTTCGGGCCGAGTAAGTCAGGCTCTTGGGCGGACGTTTATATAGCTTCGAATGTTATTTGTTGGTTGCAAAGGTAGGATGTTTTGGCCGAAAATCCAAACTTTTTCGGGCGTTTTTGTCCAAAATACTTGCAAGTTTGAGAATATAGGCGTATTTTTGCGAGTCGGAATAGCAAATTCCGTTGGTAAAGACATTATAGAATAACTAATGACTCAAGTCTCGCAGGTCTGCTACTTGTCCAAACGAAGGTATTTTAGGGCAGTGAAGAACTTGAGGATTTTGAAGACAAATGTGACAGAGATCGAACGCACGGGATTCTGTCTGTGCAAATATACATAGTGTTTTTGACTATCTACATAATAAATTATAAATATATGATGAACTACAAAAATCTGTTTTCTGCCATCGCGCTGATGGCCGCAGCAGTACCTGCCTTTGCAGACGAACCTGCTGCCGAAGAGTCACACTGGACAACGAAGGGTAATGCAAGCCTGCAGTTTACTCAGGGTTTCGTGTCGAAAAACTGGTACAAGGGCGGTGAGTCGAGCTTCTCGCTCCTCGCAACCGGCGACTATGACTTCAACTACAAGCAGGAGAAGTTCACCTGGGACAACCACTTGGAGGGCAAGCTCGGCTTTATCAACACCAATACCCAGTATCGTTCGTTCATCACCAACAACGACATCTTGAAGTGGACCTCAAAGGTCGGCTATGAGGCTGGTCATAATTGGTTCTACACCCTGCAGGCCATCGGCCAGACTCAGTTCTGCACTGGCTGGAAGCAGGCTGGCGACGAGGTCGTTGAGGTTTCTAAGTTCTTCAACCCTGCCATGCTCAACATCTCGCTCGGTATGGACTGGAAGAAGGATACTGAGAAGGTGAGCTACACTATCTTCCTCGGCCCTGTGGCCTACAACCTCAAGTATGTGAGCGACCCTCGTCGCAATTTTGCCGATATCAACGATTTGGACTCGTACCGTGAGGGCCGCATTGATGGCAAGCAGTTCGGTATTCCTGCAGGCGAGTTCAATGCCTACGACCTTGGTGCCTCGGCAAAGGCTGGCCTCGTATGGAAGGCTTCGAAGTACCTCACCTGGACCTCTAAGGCTCAGTACTTCTCTCCTCTCTACAACATTGGCAAGAAGGACGCCAATGGCAAGCACCACGGCTACACCAACTTCGAGTGGGAGAATACCTTGGACATGCCTCTCAACAAGTACTTCTCGACCAAGATATTCACACACCTGCGTTTCGATGACTCTGTAGGTCCAGACAATAAGTTTGGAGGCTGGGGTTACTTCCAGTTCACTGAGCTCCTGAGCTTCGGTCTCTCGTACAACTGGTAAGGCGCTGTTCAACCCTCACAAAAAAACGAATCCCACCATCGTCGCCCATGTCGGTAACGATGGTGGGATTGCTGTTGTGTCGGGTTCAGATGGATGCCTCATTCTCCTCCTGACCGGACTCCTCCTCGGGCGCTGCTGGCTCCTCGTCTGTCTTCGGCTGACACTGCGACAGAGCCTGAGGCTGCTGCTGAGTCAGCGGTTGTGGACGATGTCCCTCCATGTACTGTGATGGTGACACACCATAGAGTTCCTTAAAGGCGGTGGCAAAGTTGTTCGGATTAGCAAAGCCAACCTGATAGGCCACTTCGGCCACAGCCATCTTCTTCTGCGAGAGGAGTTCTGCAGCCTTGGTGAGGCGAATGTTGCGGAAATAGTTGCGTGCAGACTGGTTGGTCAGCTCCTTGAGCTTGCGATACAGATGTACGCGACTCAGACCTACCTCCTTGGCAATCATGTCGGAGGTGAGTTCGGGGTTGTTGAGGTTATCGTTAATTACCTTGACCACGCGTTCGAGCAGACGTTCGTCGGGCGACTTCATTTCGGGCGTAGCAATTTGGTCGGCAGGCACCTGTTGGCCGCTGAAGCTGTTGCGCAGGCGATCCTGACTCTCTAACAGGTTCTGGATGGTCTTCTTGAGCAACTCAACGTTGAATGGCTTGGTGAGGAAGGCGTTAGCACCGATCTCCAGGCTCTTCAGACGGTCTTCGTCGCTGGTCTTGGCGGTGAGCAGTACCACAGGGATGTGGTTCAGACGCACGTTGCTGCGAATCTTGCGACACAGTGTCTCGCCATCCATGCCGAGCATCATGACGTCGCTCAGCACCAGGTCGAACGACTCGGTCATGATGGCCTCGAAGGCAGGTTGTCCGTCGGGGAACCCTGTGACGTGATAGAGAGGCGAGAGTTCGGCAATGATGAACTTGCGAATCTCCTCGTCATCTTCGACCACTGCAATCTTCTTGCGTGAGGCAGGTGCGGCTGCACTTTCCTTGGCCTCCTCCTCCTCAGTCGAAGACTCTGGAAGTGACTGCAGGATAGGAGAGGTTATGATGGAGGTCTGGTAGAGGCCTGGTGTCTCGGACTTGATGGTGTTGATCTCCTCCTTGCCGAAGACTTTGGTACCCACAGGCAGGCAGACGATGAAGCACGTGCCCTTGCCATTCGGGTTGTCGGCCACCTCGATAGTGCCGTGGTGCAGCGTGACAAGCGAATGTACGAGGTTCAGGCCGATGCCTGTGCCCATGGAGTGCGAGATGTCGTTGCGCACCTGATAGAAGCGGTCGAAGATGTGACCGCGTTCGCTGGCTGGAATGCCGATGCCAGTGTCTGAAACATGGATCTCGACGCTGCCATCAGGGAACATCTTGTTGGTGTCGCCGTGGGTGAGCAACACGTCGATGGCTCCACCTTCAGGAGTGAACTTCAGCGCGTTGGAGAGCAGGTTAATCAGGATCTTCTCGAAGACGGTGGTGTCGAGCATCAGCGTGATCTCATTGGTCAGATGATTGGTCACGGAGAGCTGAATCTTTCGGATCTCGGCCATGTCCGACACAGTGTTGCAGAGGTCATAGACATGGGGAACGATCTCGACAGGACGGCACATGATCTTCATCTGTGCAGAGTCGATCTTGCGCAGATCCATCAGCTCGTTGATCAGGGTGAGGATGCGGTTGGCGTTGCGTTCGATGAGCTTATACGAGCGCTGACGCTGTGGATCGGAGTCGGTGGTCATCAGCTTCTGCAGAGGTGACAGGATTAGCGTCATTGGTGTGCGGAACTCGTGCGAGATGTTCATGAAGAACTGCAGCTTGGCCTCGTTGATGGCTTCGTGCTGATGATGCTCGCGCAGACGTCGACGCATCTGTATGCGACGACGTATCAGCTGAATGACCAGATAGACAATCAGCGCCAGAATGCCCAGCCAGATGAGCATGGCCCACCAGCTATTGTACCAAGGATAGGCAATGCAGATCTCTGCTGTCTCGATGTCGGATGTAGTGCCATCGAAGATGGACTGAAAACGGAACTGGTGTGAGCCCGAAGAGATGTGGCTGAACGACACACGGTTCAGACCTGGAGGAAGCAGCTGCCAGCGATCGCCATCCATCGAATAGCGATAGACCACGCGGCCTGTAAGCATGATAGGGCGGGTGGCAAGCTCGATCGAGAAGGAGTGGTTGTCGTTAGTCAGCTGATAGACGCCATTGGCATCGGGCAGCACGGTCATCTGGTCCGAACGACAATCCACGATGCGTACACGATGGCTTTGTACCTGCGAGTAGATGCTCAATGGTTTGAACCAGGTGAGGCCATGTGTGCCACCGAACCACAATGTGCCGTCGCTGTCGCGCATGGCTGCATTCTTGTAGTATTCGTTGCCCTGCAGACCGTCGCGCACCGAATAGTTGGTGAACTGCGCCTGGTTCATGTTGAGCTTCGACAGACCTGCATTGCTGCTTATCCAAAGGTTGCCTTCGTTGTCGCACAGGGCAGCATAGGTATTGTTGTTGGGCAAACCATCCTCGGTGGTGTAGCGACGATGAATGCGAGTCTCGCTGTCATACACGATGAGACCCTGGTTGGTGCAGAGTGCCAGCTTATTGCCCGAGAAGCGTGTGATGCTGAAGATGATGTATTCGGGGAACGACTGTTCGCACGTGATGCTGTCGCCCTTGATGGTGATGGTGCTCAGTCCATTGTACGAACCTACGTAGAGCTTGTCCTCCTCAGGATCGTAGTCCAGGTCGCAACTCCAGAGGTTGGAGTTGTCGGTCAGTACCTGGCGGAACTCCTTGGCCGACTCGTTGTAGCGCAGGATGCCCAGGCCCATCGTAGCCACCCAGATGTTGCCACGCTTGTCTTCGGCAAAGGCATAAATGTTGGCCGAGAGTCCGTCCTGACCAGCAATGTCAATGTACTGGCATCGTCCGGTCTTGGTGTCGACAATGCCGCCACCCTGCTGGTATGAACCAAACCAGAGACGATGGCGCGAGTCCTCGAAGATATTCATGAATGCCAGCGGCACAGAGCCAGGCTGCTGGGTGACCGGGAAGTGACTGAGCGTCTGTCCTTGCTGGTTGATGCTGTAGAGGCCTCCGTTGTCGGTGGCTACCCAGATGTTGCCGTCGTGCAGGCGGAGCACCGAGGTGACGCAACGGTCGCCAATGCAGTTGTAGCGCACTGACTTCGAGCCGAAATAGCGGAACTGAAGCGGATTGCGAGCCATCTCGAACACACCCTTCTGATAGAGGGCCATCCAGAGCTCACCATTCTTCGAGATGGCGATGGAGTGCACCTTCTGAGTGGCTGCGTCGATGCGGTCGTCATCGAAGACGAGCGAGGTGATCTGTCCTGTCTGGCAGTCGAGCACTTTTGCACCTTCACCATCTGTGCCTATATACATCTGGTGTGTGCCTGGCACAGGGCAGAGGTCGCGGACCGAGAAGCGCTGGTTGGGCAGCGAGATGAGGTCGAAAGTCTTCTCCTGGTCGTTGTACTTGAAGACACCGCTGCCTGCACCACCGGCATAGAGGTTGCCATCGGAGTCGCAACCAAGCGATGCAAAGTCCAGGCGCTGACCATTGGGACGGAAGGGACTCAGCGTGCCTTCCTTGTCCAGCAGGTACAAATCCTCGTTCTGTTTGATGACCCAGATATTGTGGTCGCGGTCTTCAGCAGCGCGATAGGTGAGGGTGACTTTGTTGGTCAACTGGTTCTCCTTGACTTCTGCCTCGTTCTGTTCGTTGATGTGGATGGTGAATGTGTTGTTGCCCGTGGCAAAGAAGTCTCCATTGTGGAGCAGGATGATGTTGCTGACGTTGCCCTCGTTCACACGGATCGTAGGGTTGAGGAACAGGAAAGTGAAGTCGTCATGCTCCGGGCGATACATCTGTACGCCTGAGAGTGTGCCGACCAGTAAGTGGCCTTTATCGTCGGCGCACAGCGTACGCACGAAGTTACTGGCCAGAGAATGGGGATTCTTCGGGTCATTGCGATAGGTGGTGAAACGCGAACCGTCGAAACGACACAATCCGTCCTCTGTGGCCACCCAGATCATCTCGTCCGGACCCTCCACCACATCGTTGATCAGACTGTTGGGCAGGTCGCTGTCTGAGGTGAACAGGCGGTTGAACTGAGCGAATGTGCACTGAATGGAGCAAAACGTCAGAAGTATCAGTAAGGTAATGTTGCGCATAGGTACATTTATTATATATGTATGTTATGACAATTCCAGACCAAAAGTCTCTATCAGGGCTGTGATGGTCTCTGGGTGTTCCTTGCGGATGGCTTCCATCTTTTCGCGAGGCGTGAAGGCGCGTCGTTCGCCTTTGGTCTCGACCACCTGGATGTCAGCCATGAGATGGGTGTTGCGGAGGCTCTGGCGCAGGTAACTCATGATGCGTTCCTGGCTCTCCACGATGCGTTGCTTCTGTTCCTCGCTGCCCACGATGAGCGACACCTGAGTGCCTTGCAAGGATAACTGACAGTCGCCCATGGCCGTAGCCAGAAGCTTCTCAGCGGGAATGCCCTGAATAAAAGTGTTCCATGTGCGCCGAAGCGCCGAGTCATCGACGGGTTCGTTCAGTTCAGTAGCCTGCTGTGGTGCAGCTGCTGATGTCATTGCCGCCGAGGCGCTGGCTGTCACGCCACGCAGCGAGGCCATCATGGTTCGGCCTGGCATGGCTCCGCGAGGCATGGCTGTCTGTCGGGGTTGCATGGTGGGTTGGGCAGGCTGCTGCATGACTGTCTGCTGCATGGTGCGCTGCATAGGCTGCTGGACCACACGCTGCTGTGGCGCCATCTGTGTCTGTGGCACCATCTGAGTCTGTGATGCCATCTGTGGTCGAGGGGCCATCTGCTGCTGAGGCATCGCCTGAGGCGAACGTTGTTGAGGCTGGACTTGTGGACCAACTTGTGCCTGTGGCTGTCCGTTGACAGGCTGCATGGCAGCTCGTTGGGGCTGCTGAGGCTGCTGCACAGGGTTCATCAGTTGACAGATGCGTATGATGGCTATCTCAACGGAGAGTCGTTTGTTGCGCGAGTTGCGATAGTTGAAGTCGCAGTCGTTGGCGATCATCACCGCATTGTACAAGAAGTAGGGCTTGCATTGTGCTGCCTGCTGAGCATAGCGCTGAGCCACCTCCTGTCCGGCTTCGATCAGCTGTATGGTGGCAGGATCCTGGCTCACCATGAGGTCGCGCAGGTGACTGGCCCATCCGCCAATGAAGTATTGAGGGTCAAATCCGCGACGGATCACCTGATCGAGCATCATCAGTGCAGCGGGTACATTGCCCTGCAATGCAGCATCGGTGAGGCGGAAGAAGAGCTCGTAGTCGAGGATGTTGAGGTTGTCGATGGTTTGCTGATAGGTGACGTTACCGCCTGTGAACGAGGCAATCTGGTCGAACACCGAGAGGGCATCGCGCATGCCGCCGTCGGCTTTGCGTGCTATTACTTGTAGTGCCTGCTGCTCGGCCAGGATGCCCTCCTGGTCGGCTATGTAGCGCAACTGGTCGACGATGTCCTGAGTCGAGATGCGCTGGAAGTCGTAAGTCTGGCAGCGGCTCAGAATGGTGGGCAGTATCTTCTGCTTCTCGGTGGTACACATCACGAAGATAGCGTGCTTGGGTGGCTCCTCTAGTGTCTTGAGGAAGGCGTTGAAGGCCTGAGTCGAGAGCATATGCACCTCGTCAATAATGAACACCTTGTATCGACCTATCTGTGGCGGTATCTGCACCTGATCGATCAGCTCGCGTATGTTGTCGACCGAGTTGTTCGAGGCAGCATCGAGCTCATACACGTTATACGAGCGCTGTTCGCCCATGGCACGACAGCTCTCACATTCGTTGCAAGCCTCGCCTTCGGGGGTGCGTTGCTCGCAGTTGATGGTCTTGGCAAAGATGCGGGCACACGTCGTCTTGCCCACGCCTCGCGGACCGCAGAACAGGTAAGCATGTGCCAGCTTGCCACTGGCAATGGCGTTCTTCAGGGTCTGCACAAGCGCCTTCTGCCCCACAACGGTATGGAAGGTTGATGGACGGTATTTTCGAGCCGAAACGATATAGTCTGCCATAGGTATTTACATTTTTCGGTGCAAATATACGTTTTTTTTCGTTACAATGGAAATGTTTTGCCCATTTTTTTTCACATTCTTGGCAATCTGAAGCTTATTCTACGCTTTCAGCGCTTTGTCTGAGGGCATTTTTGTCCACATGTTTATCTACAATGGCTGTTGATAACTCATCGTGCCGCAGTTTTTCCACGTTGTTAACATCGAAATCCCCGACTTGTCAACAAGCAGACGTGTCAGAACAATAGTTATCCACATAGTTATCAACAATCGTCTTTTTTAGTCATAAAATAGCACTCTGCAACTCGTTTGCAAGAAAAAAACGTTATCTTTGCACCGATTTTCAGAAAAAGCACAATCCTATGAATTACATACGTCCCTTTCATGCCCTCCTGTTGCTGGCTGCCCTCTCGTTGACGGCCTGTCACTCCGACGGGCATCATCATGACCATGCCGGGGCTACGGAACATGGCGAAACCGTCCATCACGACCACGAGGCTGATCATCATGACCATGCTGGCGAGATACACTTCAGCACCGAGCAGGCCGAGGCTGCCGGATTGCAGCTCGAATGTGTAGCTCCAGCCTCCTTTGCCGGTGTAATCCCTGTGGGTGGCTCCATTCAGTCGCCACTGGGTGAAGAACAGACCGTCGTGGCCACAGCCAGCGGCATCGTGCAGGTCAATAATGGCTCGCTCACGCTGGGCTCGGCTGTGAAAGCTGGACAGACGCTGGTGACCATCTCTGCACGCAACCTGCAGGATGGCGATGCCGTGCAGAAGGCTCGCATTGCTTTCGAGGCTGTGCAGAGCGAGTATCTGCGTGCTGAGACTCTGGCCAAGGAACAGATCATCTCGCAGCGCGACTTCGAGGAGGTCCGCATGCGTTACGAGACCGCCCGTACCGCCTACGAGGGCCAGGCCAAGCAGCTCACGGCCAAGGGAGTGGCTGTGACATCGTCGATCAGCGGCTTTGTCAAGAGCTTGGACGTCAAGCCTGGCGACTTTGTGGAAGTGGGCACCCCCCTCTTCACTATCACCCAGGCCCGTCATCTGCAGCTCCGTGCCGAATTGCCTGAGAGCCGTTTCAGCCAGCTGCGCAACGTGACGAGTGCCAACTTCCGCGTCACCTACCACGATACGCTCTACCGCCTCTCTGACCTGCATGGCCGCCTGCTCTCGTATGGACGTTCGGCCTCGGAGGGAGCGATGGGCTACATCCCTGTCACCTTCGAGTTCGACAACGTAGGTGACCTCCTTCCAGGCTCCTTTGCTCAGGTCTATCTCCTCACCCAGTCGCATCAGGAGCTCATCTCAGTGCCTGTTCGAGCGATGACCGAGGAACAGGGACTCCACTTCGTCTATGTGCAGGTGCCCGACGAGCCAGAATCGTTCTTGAAGCGCGAGGTGGTCACAGGTATGGACAATGGTGAGCGCGTCGAGATCGTGAGAGGTCTGCAGGCTGGCGAACTGGTAGTGGTGCAAGGTACTTATCAGGTCAAGCTCGCTGCCGTGGCTACCGTAGCACCAGAGGGACACCATCATTGATACAGAAAAACGTGCCAGAGAATACGGATGTCTTATCTTGGTACGCAAATAAGACAAACTGTAGTCCGGGTGTCTTATCTTGGTACACAAATAAGACAAACTGCAGTCCGGATGTCTTATCTTGGTACACAAATAAGACAAACTGCAGTCCGGATGTCTTATCTTGGTACACAAATAAGACAAACTGCAGTCCGGACGTCTTATCTTGGTACGCAAATAAGACAAACTGTAGTCCGGACGTCTTATTTTGGTACGCAAATAAGACAAACTATAGTCTAGACGTCTTATCTTGGTACGTAAATAAGACAAACTGGTGTGCTGGCGTACAAAACATCAGTTTCGACGTTATTGGCCATTATTTTTCATACATTTCATTTTATTCATTAGCAACATGCTCAATCGCATCATACATTTTTCGCTCCACAATCGCCTGCTGATACTCTTGGCAGCAGTGGTGCTCATGGTGGGAGGCCTCTATACCTCTTCGCACATGGAGGTCGATGTCTTTCCTGACCTGAATGCGCCCACGGTGGTGGTGATGACCGAGGCCAATGGCATGGCTCCAGAAGAGGTGGAGCGTCTGGTCACGTTTCCCGTCGAAACTGCAGTGAATGGAGCCACCGACGTGCGTCGAGTGCGTTCGTCGTCCACCACAGGCTTCTCTGTGGTGTGGGTAGAGTTCAACTGGGGCACCGACATCTATCGTGCTCGTCAGGTAGTGTCGGAGAAGCTGGCTGTGGTTCGCGATGAGCTACCCGCCACCGTGGGCAACCCTACGTTAGGCCCGCAGTCCTCCATTCTGGGTGAGCTGATGTTTGTGGCCCTCACTTCGGACAGTACATCACTACAGGAGCTACGCACACTGGCCGACTGGCAGATACGTCCACGTCTGTTGGCCACAGGAGGCGTAGCACAGGTGTCAGTATTGGGTGGCGAGGTGAAGGAATATCAGATCCTGCTCAGCCCGGAGCGTATGCGTCATCATGGCGTGTCGCTCACAGAGGTCTATGAGGCGGTCGATGACATGAATCGCAACCGTGCAGGCGGCATCCTCTATGAATATGGCAACGAGTACATTATCCGCGGCCTGCTCTCCACTTCGCACATCGACGAGCTGGCACATGCCGTGGTCAAGACCTCGGATCAGGGGTTGCCCCTCTTCCTCGACGCTATTGCTGACGTGCGTGTGGGCAGCAAGACTCCTAAGATGGGTGTAGCCTCCTACAATGGCCGTCCCTCGGTAGTGATGACTATCACCAAGCAGCCCAATGTCAGCACACTCGATCTCACAGAGCACTTGGATCAGGTACTGGCCGAAGTAGAACAGACACTGCCTGCTGACGTGCATCTCTCCACCGACGTCTATCGTCAGTCACACTTCATTGAGAGTTCTGTGAGCAATGTCGGCCATGCTCTGCTTGAGGGTGCCATCTTTGTGGTCATCGTGCTCTTCATCTTCCTGATGAATGTGCGCACTACCCTCATCTCGTTGGTCACCATTCCGCTCTCTCTGCTTACCTCAGTGGTGGTGTTGCAGCTTTTGGGTCTCACCATCAACACCATGAGCCTCGGTGGTCTCTGCATCGCCATCGGCTCGCTGGTCGATGATGCCATAGTCGATGTGGAGAACGTCTATAAACGTCTGCGCGAGAATCATCAGCTGCTGGCCGACCGCCGGCGTGTGGCCCTGCAGGTCATCTATGATGCCTCGCGCGAGGTGCGTATGCCCATTCTTAACTCCACGCTCATCATCGTAGCCAGCTTTCTGCCACTCTTCTTCCTGTCGGGTATGGAGGGGCGCATGCTGGCACCATTGGGCATTGCCTTCATCGTGGCGCTTTGCTCATCTACCATCGTAGCACTCACCCTCACGCCTGTGCTCTGCAGTTATCTGTTGGGCAACAGCCTCCCCAAGGATGCCCCTGCGGATGATGCTGACACCACACAGACTACTATGCCTGAACCTGAGCCTGTGGTGGCTCGCTACCTGAAGCATGCTTATGTCACTGCTCTGCGCTGGGCATTGGACCATCGTGGACTTGTGCTGGGCACCACAGGCACAGCCCTTGTGCTTGCCTTAGTGCTCTTCTTCTCGCTCGGACGCAGCTTCCTGCCTCCGTTCAACGAGGGCTCGTTCACCATCAACGTCAGTACCCTGCCAGGCATCTCGCTCGAGGAGTCCGACCGGATCGGACACCTGGCCGAAGAGGCACTGCTCGCCATCCCAGAGATTCAGGCCGTGGGTCGCAAGACAGGCCGTGCTGAGCTCGACGAGCATGCCTTGGGCGTCAATACCTCTGAGATTGAGGCTCCCTTCCTTTTGCAGGATCGTTCGAAGGAGGAACTCATGGCCGAAGTGCGTCAGCGCCTACGTCTCATTCCAGGTGCCAACATCGAGGTGGGTGCACCCATCTCGCATCGCATTGATGCCATGCTTTCAGGCACGCGTGCCAGCATAGCCATCAAGCTGTTCGGCACCGACCTCAATCGTCTGTTCGCCCTCGGCAACGAGATACGTGAGGCCATCGAGGCGGTGCCAGGCATTGCCGACCTCAACGTGGAGCAGCAAGTGGAGCGTCCGCAGTTGCAGATCACACCACGTCGCGAGATGCTGGGTCGTTATGGTATCACGCTGCCCGAATTCGGACGTCTGGTGAGTGTGCTGCTGCAGGGTGAGGTGGTGTCGCAGGTCTATGAGGGCAACCAGTCGTTCGACCTCACTCTCAAGGTCAGCGACCAGAGTCGTCTCACTGCTGAACAGATTCGTTCGCTCATGGTCGATGCTCATGGCAGTCAGGTGCCTTTGGGCAACATTGCAGACATCGCCTCGACCACAGGTCCTAACACCATCAATCGTGAGAATGTGGCTCGCAAGGTCGTCATTTCGGCTAATGTGGCTGGACGTGACCTGTTGGGTGTGGTTAGCGACATACGTGAGCGCATCTCTGAATCGGTCGTCCTGCCTGAGGGCTATCATGTGGAGTATGGAGGCCAGTTCGAGAGCGAGCAGGCTGCTTCGCGCACCTTGCTCATTGCCTCGTTCTTCTCGCTTATTGTCATTTTCCTTTTGTTATATAATCAGTTCCGCAGTTCGTTGCAGGCTTCGGTCATCCTGCTCAATCTGCCGCTCGCATTGATTGGAGGCGTGGTGGCCATTTGGCTTACGAATGGCGTCGTCAGCATCCCAGCCACCATCGGTTTCATTTCGCTCTTCGGCATCGCCACTCGCAATGGCATGCTGCTCATTGCCCGCTACAACGACCTGCGTCGCACCACCGAGCTCACTCCGCTCCAATGTGTCATCATAGGTTCGGCCGATCGTCTCAACCCTATTCTTATGACAGCTCTCACGTCGGCTCTGGCTCTCATCCCCATGGTGTTGGGTGGCGACCTGCCAGGCAATGAGATACAGAGTCCTATGGCACAGGTCATACTTGGCGGTCTCTTCACTTCCACCCTGCTCAATGGCTTCGTGGTGCCAATCATGTATCTGTATATCGGTAGAAAGTAATAAGGAATCTTCCTTCCTTTTTGCTTTGCAAATTACAAATCGGCATAGCAATATCAGACAAAACAACGTATATATATTCAAGAAATGAATATTTCCTACCCCTTTCGAACCAGAATATGCTGATTTTGTATATCTTTGCACTCCCAAAGAACAAGACAACAGAGTAACAAAACAACAAAATAACAAAATATCAGATGAAAGTAGCAATTGTTGGCGCCAGTGGCGCTGTTGGCCAGGAGTTCCTGAAGGTTCTCGCTGAGCGCAACTTCCCTATCGACGAGCTTCTCCTGTTCGGTTCTTCACGCAGTGCAGGTCGCACCTACAACTTCCGTGGCAAGGACATTGTGGTCAAGGAGCTCACCCACAATCCAGAGGACTTCCGTGGCGTGGATATCGCCTTCACCAGTGCAGGTGGTGGCACCAGCAAAGAGTATGCTGCCGACATCACCAAGTACGGTGCTGTGATGATTGATAACTCTTCAGCTTTCCGTATGGATGCTGATGTGCCTCTCGTTGTGCCTGAGTGCAATGCCAAGGATGCTCTGGTTCGTCCACGTGGCATCATCGCAAATCCAAACTGCACCACCATCATGATGGTCGTAGTGCTGCAGTGCCTTGAGCAGCTCTCGCACATCAAGCGCATCCACATCGCCTCATACCAGGCTGCTTCGGGTGCTGGTGCAGTGGCTATGCAGGAGCTCGAGACCCAGTATCGTCAGGTGCTCAACAACGAGCCTGTCACTGTCGATAAGTTCGCCTATCAGTTGGCCTACAATGTCATCCCTCAGATCGATGTGTTCACCGACAATGGTTACACCAAGGAGGAGATGAAGATGTTCAACGAGACACGCAAGATCATGCACACCGATGCTGCTTGTTCGGCTATGTGCGTGCGTGTACCTTCGCTTCGCAGCCACTCGGAGGCTGTGTGGGTTGAGACCGAGGAGCCAGTGAGTGTTGAGGCCTTCAAGGAGGCTATCCAGAAGGGCGAGGGCGTGCAGCTCATGGACGATCCTGCCAACAAGGTTTATCCTATGCCACTCTTCCTGGCTGGCAAGGACGATGTCTATGTGGGTCGTGTACGCAAGGATCTTGCCAATGAGAATGGTCTTACCTTCTGGCTCGTAGGCGACCAGATCAAGAAGGGTGCTGCCCTCAATGCCGTTCAGATTGCCGAGTGGCTCATTGCCAACAATGGTTTGAACAAGTAATTGACACAAAAAATGATTAAGGCTGCTTACTTGGGGTGTAAGACCCCAGAGAACCATGAAAATGGAGGTACGCTTAATCATTTTTTATATAATAATGGACTGTTGATTATTGTGTCAACAGCCCTTTTATTTTGTGTATTGGGGTATAAAAGGATATAGTTGTCTTGCTCCCTCAGCAAAAGTCCAAATCTACATCTCAATCTGAACAAAATATGTTAAACTGATTTTGAACACCTGCTTACAAAAATTGGAAGCGTATCAAAAGCCAAGAACAAAATAATCATAAATAATAGTCCACCCTCCCTACAATATGCTGTAGCGAGGGTGGATAGCGTTTGATGCTTATGGTTTATTATTTGATGGGCCCATTGCACAACTTAGTTGTCTCTTGAGTGTACAATGCCCATCAGATCAGCAAGTCGGACCCTTGCAAAACTTGGCAGCACTTACAGCTCCACAGCAGTAAGTTCTGCTAGGGCGTGCTGATAGTCACGTTCGGCTGCGAGGAGCTGGTCGAAGGCATCGTAATAAAGTGTTGTCTGTTGCAAGTAGTCAGGCAGAGAGATCTGTCCGGCCTCCATGGCTCGACGAAGCAATGGGAGGTTGTCGGCCTGTTGTAGTGTCTGACGGAAGGTGGCAACAGACGACTGAAGCGACATGGCACGCTGATACAGAGACCAGAGCTGCGTGTGCAACTGCAAGGTGGCATCGTTCTGTCGCGCCTCGGCTGCTGCTATGCCAGCTTTGGCCTGACGAACTTTCTGACGATTGTTCCAGAGTGGGATGCTGAGGCCGGTGGTAATGCCTTGGTAGTGCTCAGAATCAGTCTTCTCACTCATGAATCCGACGGAGAGCGAAGGGAGATTCTGCGAACGTGTCAGACTAAGCATGCGATGGCTGAGCTCCACATTGGCTGCTGCTTCGGCTAGGAGTGGACTATTGGCAGCACACTGTGCATACCATGTCTCGAAGTCGGTCGGCAATGCTGCAAGAGGGTAGTCGATAGCATTATAGACAACTGGTTCTCCTCCATTATATTGCTTTAATGCTGAAAGCAGCACCTGTCGCTCAGCCTGTAGCTGCTGTTGCTGTGCGGCAAGCGTGGCAAGGGTAAAACGCGCATTGTTGAGGTCAAGCAGTGTGCCATCGCCAGCGTCCAGACGTCGTTGCTCAGCCTGAAGTATGCTTTCGGCATCAGCTACGCGCTGAACCACCTGTTGCAGCATGGCATTGGTGTAGGTGAGGTCGATGAGCTGCTGCTTGGCATCGAGCAATAGTGCCATACGCTCAGCCTGATACTGGCACTCCAGCACTAGGCTTTGGCTCTTTGCCACACGACGCTTCTGGCCACCGAGTGTGGCTACGTCGAAGCTCTGAGTGATGGTGATGTCCTTGCGCACGCCAATGCTCGAGGGGTTGCCCCACAGGTAGTCGAATCCGACTTCTGGATCAGCCAATCCAAGATCTGAGCGTGTTCCTAACTGCTCGGCTTCAGTGCTTTGACGCAGGGCTTGCAGCGTAGTGCTGTGCTGTTCGATGGATGAGAGCAGGTCGTCGAAGGACTGCGCGAAGGAGAGAGCTGCAGTTGATGACAGGAAGAAGATGGAGATAAACAGTCGTTTCATTATTATGATTTAAACCAGCTCGATGCCATTGTTGAGGAGTCGGATGCGTTGCTGCTTATAGAGTGCCCCAATGGCCTTCTTAAAGGTCTTTTTGGACATCTGCAGCTCGTAGGCGATGAGCTCAGGAGTGCTATGGTCTGTGAGTGGCATGAAGCCGTCGTGGTTGTGGAGGGCCTTGAGAATGGTGGCTTCGGCAGGATCGATCATCTGTCGGTAGCCTATAGGCTGGAGAGAGAGGTCGATCTTGTCATCGTCGCGCACACCACGCACCCAGGCACGCAATCGCTCGCCGCTATGCAACTCCTGGAAGATCTGGTTCTTGTAGAGCAGTCCTGTGTGCTTGTGGTCGATGATCACCTTCCAGCCCATAGGTGTGGGTTTCCATACGATAATCTCGACCTCCTGACCAGACTCATAGGTGGGAGGAATGTTGTCGAGGTATTTGTCGAGTTTTGCAGTACCTACTATGCGACCAGAGAGCTGGTCGATGTAGATATGCACCAGATACCGACGACCCTCCTCCATGCGCTGTGCCTGTTCACGATGGGGAATGAGGAGCTCCTTCGATGTGCCCCAGTCGGCAAAGGCTCCCACCTGGTTAACGCTATTGATGCGCAACAAGGCGAACTGGCCCACCGTGGCGTAGGGATGCTCATTGGTGGCTATGAGGCGTGCCTCGCTGTCCTGATAGACAAAGACGCGCAGCTCGTCGCCCTCTTTGGCTCCTTCTGGTACATAGCGCTTGGGCATGAGAATCTCCAGCCCGTCGCCTCCGTCGAGGTACAGACCGAAATCAACCGTCTTCGCGACGGTCAGGTTATTGTATTGTCCTAGCAATACCATGTGTTAATGAAGAGTTTGGAATTAGGAATGAGGAGAGAGGTGTGAAAGTGAGATGCCGGCCCTTTGTCAGCTCTTGTTGACAACAAGCTTGTCACCCACCAGCTCAGGCACTACACCCAGTATGCTCTTGCGCAGACAGTAGTTGAGGTCGTTGCGGAACCCGTGACGGATCAGTCGTTTGGCGTGCTCGCTCTGCATGAGAAACGTCGAGAAGTCACGATTGGCCTGATGCCAGAGGGCTACAGCCATGCGTGCACCATCGGAGGCTGCCTCCACGCCCTCCTCGCAGAGCAGGGTGCTGGTGAGGGCTCCTGCAAAGAGCGAGTCCTCAAGACAGATGCGTCCGTCGGCACCTGAGCATACGATGAGCACGTCTTTGCCCAGTTGCAGGATGCGGTTGGTCAGGGCCTGCAGGTTGACAAAGGCACCGATGAGGAGCTTGTGGCAGTGTTGTGCGCCCTTGATGGCCACAGTACCATTGGTAGTCTTGATGACGAGCGATTTACCGTTGACATGCTCCACTGAGTACTCAGCTGGCGAATTGCCAAAGTCGGCGAACGAGCATCGTTCAGTGCTTTGTTCAGCTCCTACCAGATAGCCTAGTGACTTGTAGGAGAGTGCTTCCTGATCGGTGGCCACGGGAATGATGTCCTTTACACCATTGGCAAAGGCCGTGCAGATGGTGGTGGTGGCTCGAAAGACATCGGTCACCACCACCACTGCATCCTTGTGGTCGTAAAGATTGAGCAGACTGGGGGAAAAGCAGATTTCGATCTTCATACTGAGTTCAGGGTATTGAGCACAATGTTCGAAGGTATCCAGAGGTTGGAGTGGTATAGTGCAAAGTGTGTTAAAAACTATCCTGTCCAACAAACAACTGCTCTAAACTCTGAACACTCCGCTCTAAACTGAATAATTTTAGATGAACTTCTCAATCTGTTCCTGCAGAGCTGCCTTGGTAGCAGCGCCTACCATCTTGTGAACTACCTCACCGCCCTTGAGGAAGAGGATAACAGGGATGTTGCGGATGCCGTAGTCGAGCACTACGTCTTCGCCCTCGTCCACGTTGTACTTGCCAATGATGGCACGACCTTCATACTCCTCAGCGAGCTGCTCGATGATTGGAGTGAGACGCTGGCATGGTCCACACCAGGTTGCCCAGAAGTCGATAACTACGAGTTGGTCGCCGGCCAGAAGCTCGGCAATGTTCTGATCTGTGATTTGCTTTGCCATATTTTGAATTAGTTTTGAAGGGTTTGAGATGTTTGATGAGTTTGGAAAGTTTGAAGGTTTCGAGGATTTTGAAGGGTTTGATGTAGTTGTGTAGTTTGAAGGGTTCGAGGGGAGTACTTTCAAACTTTTCGAACCTTTCAAATTTCCTTCAAAAACTCCCTTTTACATCTTCTTTCTGAAAATCAGAAGAAGATCTCTTCCTCTTGAGCTCCATCCACCTGGATATCGACGTTGCCCTCAACCTTGCCCGACTGGTAGCAGCCGTTATAGATGTTCGGGTCGATGATGTCGCGGCCGGTGGAACCGAAACGCAGGTAGTTGTCCGAACTGAGCGACTCGTCGAAGAGGTCCATCTGTGCATCGACGAACTGACACTGCACATCCATGCTGATGGCAGGAGCCTGTCCTGTGCGATCCCAGAGGATGCCACCATTGTGAGTTACCAGCTGACCATCAGGTGCGGTGACGGTGACGTCGGCACGGTCTGCACCTCCAACGATCTTGTCGAAGAACTTGAGCTGACGTGGGAAGGTGATGTCGAGCGATCCATGAGCTACGAGCGATGCGTGGCGGCCACCCAGATAGAACGAACCGATGTAGCAGTTCTCGTAGTTATTGCGGAAGTGGAAATACTTAGGCATACCATAGAGTGCCACAGCATTCATATAGACGTCGAGCAATGACTGGCCGTGGCTGGTCTGCTGGGTGAGATCGTTGATGCCGTTGAGCGAGAAGAGCTCGGTGACGTACTTCTGGTTGATGTAATCTTTGGCGTCTGAACCGATGTAGAGACTGTTGATCACTGCGTTGTCGCCCAGATCCACCACCACGTCGCCCAGCTTGCCAGGCTCCTTGCCGATGATGGTGGCACAGTTGCCGCCACTGAAGATGCCGTCGTTGACGTATGCAGTGCTGTTCATGCCACCGCCCACTTCGATGAGCGACTTGGTGCTATGAGGACGTGCAAAATTGATGGCATGCAGACGATGGTTGTCGTCGGTGGCTGCGTTGGGGAAGTTCGGATCGGTAGGAGTCAGGTAAACGTACTGCTGCAGAGCTTCGTCCCATGTCTCGGTGATGTGGCTGACAGCAGGATTCCACTTGTAGAGGTAATGACCGTTGCCTGCGCCATAGATGGAACCGATGTGTCCACCCTGCACCTGAATGCGAGTACCGTTGTGTGCGTAGCCCGTCACGTCGTTACCTCCGAACACTCGTCCATACTGGCCAGCGGTGATCAGGATGACCGAAGCATACTGGTTGTCGGCCAGCTGTACCTGTGTGGTATCGCTGTGATTGGTAGCTGGGTTGAAGGTGATCTTGCTTGGACGGATGTCACCCATGCGCGATCCGCCATAGACGTTGTCGATCTTCAGTCCGTCGTTGCAGAGCACCAGCCAGAGACCTGGTGAGCCGCCAGCCTCAGGATAGAGGTTACGGTCGCCCGACTCTTTGTAGTAGAGCACATCTCCATTGTTGCAGCCACCATAGATGGTCCCGATATCGGCACGTTCCAGATACCAGTCGGGCTGCAGTGTGAGTGGTGTTTTGTTGTTACCGCCATAGAGACGGCAGATGTTGTTGCTGAAGAGAATCTGCGAGCCATCGTTCGAGAAGCCCTCGTGCAGGGCAGGACGGATCAGGAAGTCCTTGCCACGGGCGAAGCACGACTCAGAAAGCGTGCGGTCGAAGTGAGCCTTGTCCTGCTTGTTAGGATAGTCGATGACGATGTTTGATTTGTGGAGCACGTTGCTGCTGTTGGCACCACCAAAGGCACTCAGGATGGTTCCGCCATTGATCTCGAGGTAGGTGGAATCTACGTCAGGGTAAGGCATACCAGCCAGGTCGATCATGCCACCGCTGCGTGTCAGCACCTGACCGCCACCATAATGGCCATTGCTTCCAGGTGTGCCATACTCGCCATTGCCGCCAGCATAGACCTCGCCGATGAGTGGGAAGCCTGTAAAGGTGCCGTCATCGTGCTTGGCCTCGTTGATGTATACGTAGGTGTTCGACTCAAACTCATTGCCAAGTGTCTTGGATACATGATTCGACACACCGATGCTGCCCGAGAGGTCTGAGCCACCGAACACACGGTCGATGATGGCGTGGAAGTGGTCGGTAGAGTGATCTTCGATCTCAACCCATGTGCCACCCTCGATGTTGGCCATACGTGCACCGCCAAATACCTCGCCTACGCGTCCGCTATGCACTCGTACGTGGGTCGATACACCGCTCAAGGCGTGGAACTGTGGCATCAGTGTGCTGTGTTCGCACACGTCGCCCATGCGGCCACCGCCATAGACGTTGCCCCACACGGCATGCTGTGCAGCCTCGACTGAGGTCGAGCCCTTGCACTGGATATCGACACCCACATTGGTGCGACCGATGACGCGGCCAGCCAGACCTCCGCCAAAGACGTTCAGGCAGTTTGGCAGGCACTTCTCGCCATTTAGCACGCATCCGCGTATATTAATATATGTGTTGCCGAGAATCTCAGTGTTCTCGCCCTTGCCAGCACCATAGATGTAGCCGGTCTCTGAATTCCATTCGCGTGAGATGTTGACCCACGACTCGCCCTCCTTCAGCTGGTAGTTACCAATGATGTCTGAGTGGTAGTTGAGCGAAGCATAACCCATGATGACACCATAGTCCAGACAGCCAGTGAAGACCTTGGCACCCTTGTGTGATGGGTTGCCATTCTTGTCGGTGATGGCCTGCATGTCAGCAAAGCGGTTGAAGAGGTTGAGCTGCAGTCGGTCGGTCATGATGAACGAGTCGTGATATGGAGCTATGCCGCCCAGCTTCTCGCGCTTGGTGCCCTTGTGCGGACCTGCCTTTTCGGTGTAAGTGAAGTGTGCGTTCTGAGCACCACCCACTACCTGGTTCATGATGGTTACACCCAGAGGCAGGGTGTAGATGTAGCAGGAGTCGCTCGTCATCGAACCACGGTAGCCACCGCCCACAAAGTCGCCAATCCTGATGTCACGGGCATCCATCTCGCCTGGGGTGTTGAACTCCACCTTGTCGCCCATGCGGTCATCGATGGGGTAGTTGTTGTGGAACTTGCCGTCGGCGTTGAAGGTCAGTGTTGGCACACACGACATGTCGATAGCACGACAGAAGTGCTCGAAGTCCTCGTTGCTCAGGAAGCCCTGATACCACTCCTTGCCATTGGTCGTAGAGTAAGGGATATTGCTCTTGGTGAGGAACTGTCGGCCGTTGCAGCCCATCACAAGGCTGCCCATCGACACGTGGTTGCCCACATTGATCTCCACACGACCTGAATTAGGTACCAGCACTTCGCGGAAGAGGCCCCAGTCCTGGTTGTTATAGCTGTTGTCAGCCTGGAAGAGACCTACTGTCGTGTTGTTGCCACCACAGTAGAGGGTGCCCAGGATGTCAACGCGGTTGGTAGCGCTGGCGCCCTGCACATTGATCATGGTGCTGGCCACATGAGGACGTGCACGCATCACAGGAGCGTCGGGGTTCTTGTTGAAGCGTGATGCCTGCATGTGCTCGCTGTTGAGATCCTCGCCGTCACCCGAACCATAGACGTCGTACATGATCGTGCCTCCATAGATGTTGAGGTGGGCACCATAGCGTTCGTTGTTGCCACCTGCGATGGAGCCAGTGGCGTCGTTGCCTGCAGTGACACGGCCAATGTAGATGCTCTTGTTGCTGATGGTGTCGGTGAGCGAACCGATGTTGACCTCGGTCTCGCCCATGATGTCGCCCATCAGCGATCCGCCATACAGGCGCAGGATGCGGCCTGACAGGACATTGGTGGTGGTGCGGGTGGTATAGTTGCGTTCTGCATTACTATGGTCGAAGATACTTGAACCGTTCAGCACCTGGTCAGTCAGGCCACAGTCGCCTTGCAGGGCACCACCGTAGAGGTTGCGGATGAAGGGGTGGCCCTTAACCGTCACGTTGGTCGAACCATAGACGTTGCCCTTCAGTCCGCCGCCGAAGACATCGGTGAACGAAATGTATGGGATGGTCACCTGTTCGCTGACTTTCTCCATGTCGAAGTGTACCGTCTCGTAGCCGTGCTGATCCTCGATGCCATCCACGTCGATGAGCACGTGGGTGTCGCCCAGCACGTCGGCCATATCGCCACTGCCACCGCCACAGAGGGCGAAGCGCTGATCCCATGACTTGTTAGTGTTCCAGTAGTGACAGCCTACGCTGTCGAGCATGGCTTGGCTGAAGAGGCTGCGATGAGCTTCGACGTAGGTGTTGCCCTTGACGATGCTGGCAGTGCGGCCTGAACCGAACACACCATAGTAGCGCTCGGCTGCATAGCGTGATCCCTGAGGCAGGAAGAAGAACTCTCCTCCCTTGATCAGCACGTTGGCGCTACCCTCTACGTTCGAGAGTACCGACAGCTTTGGCTGTGCGTGCTCGTAGTGTCCGTGGCCGGCACCGAAGATGGAGTTGCCCACCTTGCCGCCCAGAATGTTGACGTGGGTGTCGCCACTGCCCTTGACGTTCTTGAGAGCGCAGACGCTGCCATAGTTGCCAGCACCGAACACAAAGTCATCCACCTGGGCATTGCCGTCGATGGTGATGTTGGTCGAACCATAGACGTTGGCCATGTCAGCCACCTCGTTGGTGGCATCCTTGTCGCTGGTGGCACGGTAGTAGCAGCCTTCGCCACCACCGAATATCATGCCCTTGACCTCACCGCCCGTGATGCTCACGTTGGTGTTGCCATAGTATTGTGCCATGGCCTTGAAGTATGACTTCGACTGTCCGGCAGGATAACCGCTTTGGTCGTAGTTATCGTAGTAGCTCAGGTTGCCGCAGCCTGCGCCAAATATGTAGCCATCGACCGTACCGCCAGTCATGTTGACCGAAATCGTGCCATACATGTTGCCTGTCTGACTGTTGGCCTCGCTGGTCTGCACAGCCTCGCTGAAGGCCAAACCTCCGCCATAGACCGAACCCTTGAGGTGAGCCTTATTCGAGATGTTGATGACAATCTCAGAGAAGTTGGTATAGATGAGCGAACCATCGGTGTCGATGATGCGAGGCATCTTGTTATGTGCCTTTGCGAACTCACCATAGGCAATCTTGCCATTGGCTGTAGAGTAGGGGAGCAGTGGGTCGAAGGTGTGGTGAGCCTCGTCATTGAGGTCACCGATCACACCGGTCACGCCACCGGCACCTGCGCCATAGATGGTGTTGCGTACCTCTCCGCCTGAGATGTTGATTTCGGCTAGACCGTAGAAGTAGGTGGCGCAACTGTCGATCAGAGCGTCGGTGTTGGCAAACAGGTTATGGCCTGTGCGTGCCACGCTGGTACCATAGACCTCCTGCACGATGCCCGACTCGATGTTGATGGTGCTATGTCCAAAGAAGCTGTCCGACGGACGGGCTGAGAGCTCGCCCTTATGGTTCTTGACAGCAGCTGTACGGCCGAAGCCCATGTTGCCGCCCACGATGCGGCCCACACGGCTGCTGCCCTTCACGTCGATGGTTGTGGTGGCCCAGCATGAACCGTCGGCCTGACCGCCTAACAGCAGGCATACGTCGAAGGGGAAGGCGTCAGGGTTGTTCTGGTTGCAGACATCCACCACCAGATGTGGCCGCATAGGTTTGCGTGGCGAACCCGACATGTTGCCCGAGGTGTAGCAGTTGCGTGTGAAGCGGCTGCCAGCTATGAGTCGTCCGTAGTAGCCCGAGAGGATCTGAACAGTGTTCTCCTTGTAGTCGAACTCCTCCACGTCTGGGTTCAGGAAGCCGCCATAGACCGAGATCATAGGGGCGAGCATGCCATGTGGCAGGCCGTGAGCCAGATCCATGCGACCGTAGTCGGTCATGTGCAGTCCGTAGCCGAAGGTGATGTTGTGATTCTGTGCATAGAAGATGACCTGGCTACTGCTCATGTTGTCGCGAATGCCATGCAGGGTCAGGTTCTCCAGTCGGGTGTCGGCATTGAACAGCACGGCACCATTGGCCATGAGCTCTCCATTGCGTACGTTGCCATAGTTGCCACAGATGATGGCTGGCTGTGCCAGGTCGGCGATGGCTCCTGGATTGGCCTCGTTGGCCTCGCTGTCGATGTATTGTGCCAGGTCGTTCTGGTCATAGTCGCCCATGATGACGATGACGTTGCCGGCCACTGTGCCACCATTCTTGGCAGGAGTCACCAGTTCCATGGCACGACGCAGTGTCTTGACGGCCTTGCCTGGCGCACTGCCGTCGTTGCTGTCATTGCCCTCGGGATAGGCCGTCTTGCCGTCGAAGGTGTATCGCTTGATGTCGTCGGCTGTGGTGATGCCATGCAGACATACATAGACCACCTTGCCCAGCGAGCAGAGTGTGCTGGCAGCATATCGTGCGTTGCGGTTGCTGCGGGCCAGTCCCAGGTAGGTGTGGCCAGAGTGTGCGCCCACCAGGTTGATGCTTGAGCCCACTACCTTGTTGCCGTCAGTCAGGTCGATCCACTGGTAGCTCAGTTCCGGGGCCAGCTGCTGTGCGCCCAGACCTACCACTTCGGCTTTGATGTTATACGACTTGCCACCAGCTACCGAGGCCATCGACAGTGCATGCATCTGCAGGTCGGGGGCTGTGGTCATGATGCCGTCTGAGGTCACCAGGTTGCCGTTCTCGTTCAACACCTCGACTGAGAGGGTCTCGTTGTGTGTCAGGTAAGGCACGGTGCACTCTGCACCTTTCGTTGGCAGCACTTTGTCGTCGTAGATCCAACGATAGGTATATTTGCCAGGCTTACTGACCTCGGCGCGATACTTGCGTCCACCTTCAGCCTCCACAGGCAGAATGGTGACGTTGTTGGCTAGGAGCGAATAAGTGTTGTCGGTCAGTTTGTGCCAGGTGAATCCGTTGTATTTGCCCTCCGCAGCCTTGCCTTGGGTGGCTACTAACGTCAGGCCCTTGGCATTGCTCCCGTCGCTCATCACTCCGTAGCTGTGCACCAATGCCGACTCAGGCACCTTGCTGCCCTTGTCCTTGTTGAAGCTCTTTTTGTAGTCGCCCACCAGCGGACCAGCCTTGACCCATGCATCCTCGGTTGCCAGCAGGGAGGAGAACGAGGCGTCGAGCGAGACGTTGTTCACGATGCAGTTCTCCACCACAGCGTTGCCGTACATCTGGCCCACCAGAGCTGAGACGGTCATGTGATGGCTGCCTGCCATGAGTACAGAGTTCTTGTCGAAGTACGAGATGCGCACATTGTCCACCTCCAGATTGCGTACGGCCGACTGGAAGCTTTCGTCCCCGCCCAACTGAGGGAACAGACCCACATGCAGCTCGCGGGCATTGTCAGCCACTACCAGATGCACGTTGCTGATCTTGTGTCCGTCGCCATCGAACTGGGCAATGAAGCTGCGGTTGGCCGTGGTGGCGATGCCGTAGCTGTAGCTCAGGTTGACCATGTCGAGGTCATTGGTCAGTTTATAGTATTTGCGCAGACAAATGCCTGAGGCATTGTCGTAGTTCTGCATCAGGAATGCAAACTCCTCGGCTGAGGAGATGAGGTAAGGATCTATTTCTGTGCCGCTTCCGTTGTTGGGGCGACGTAGTGTGCCGTCCCACACGTCAGTCTCAGCCAGCGCCTGTTGGGTGAGCTGTGACGCAGGCATCATCATGCCAAGGGCAAGCAATGTTGTGTAGAATGCACGGGTCAGACTTTTCTTTTGCATATCTTCGTGTCGTTTTTTGTTTTCGAACTGGTGGGTTTATTTCGAACCGTTGTGTTTATCTAAAGATAAATCCGGAGCAAATATAGTGATTTTTTCGATAACTTGTGCCTTTTTAGTCCCAAAAAGTGATGTTTTCATTCTTTTTTCTCCATTTCTCCCCATTTTTAGCGGCTCTGCTTGCTTTTTTACAACCCTTTTCTGGTCGATGACCCTTATGTTATCTGGTAAAATAAAAACTGACGCTCATCTCACGACGATCGTCAGTCCTTTCTCTCATTTTTATGAAGTTTTGTGGAATTACTCACGGTGCAAAGGTAGGGACTTTTTTGGTGAAATCCAAATTTTATCGTATGAAACTACCTTTTTTAAGATTTATTTAACATTTGACGTTGTTTTTCGTGCGTCAAACCCTATTTATTTCTTCTCTTCACCACCGATCAGGCCCCAGACGCAAGCAGCTAGAGCTGCACCGACGAATGGACCTACGATGAACACCCAAAGCTGCTCAAGAGCCTTGCCACCCTCGAAGAGTGCAGGACCTACGGAACGAGCAGGGTTTACGGAGGTGCCAGTGTAGTGGATACCTACCAGGTGAATGAGGATCAGCGAGAGGCCGATGGCGAGGCCTGCAAAGTTGCCAGCACCCTTCTTTGAGTCTGTGGTGCCGAGCACTACGAGCACAAAGAGCATGGTGAGCACGATCTCAGCCAGCAGGCCATTCATTACAGTGCCCGAGCATGCGTTGGCTCCAGTGGTAGTGCCCTGTGCAAGCTCTGGTGAGGTGGAAACGAGTGCATAGAGCACGCATGAAGCAAGGATGGCGCCAATCACCTGGAAAACCATGTACATGCCTGCGTCCTTGCCCGAGATGCGCTTGGTGAGCAGGCAGCCCAGGGTGATAGCAGGATTGATGTGGCAGCCCGAAATGCCGCCAATGGTGTAGGCCATAGCCACAACAGCAAGACCGAAGGCAACCGAAGTGCCAACTACCGATGCGGTGTCAACGCCACAGTTCAGGCTGACGGCAGCTCCGCAACCGAGGAGGGTGAGCACGAAGGTGCCAACCATTTCTGCAAGATACTTTTTCATGATGCAAAAGTTTTAATGGGTTATTAGTTGTTTTTGTTCGTGTCGTTTGGGCTTTTCGAATCGTCGGACTATTTGCCTTCAATTCTGACAAGCTGTTGGATGCTAATAATTGGGCTTTAATCAAGGTCCTGGAGCCTGCAGTTAATCGAATATTCCTGCCTCACCTGATGTCGGAGCCATTTCACTCTGCTCATACACCTCTGTTGTGCAAGGATCATAACCAGCAGGATACTGGAACGTCTCGCTTTGGTTGTAGGGCAGACGTGGGTCATTATAGACCTTCTGGATGAACTTGGCAAAGATAGGAAGAGCCATCGAGGCACCCTGGCCAAAGGTCATGCGGTCGAAGCAGATGCTGCGCTCCTCGCCGCCCACCCAGGTGCCAGCGATGAGCGATGGGGTGAAGGCCATGAACCAGCCGTCGGAGTTGTCGTTGGTCGTGCCGGTCTTGCCTCCCATTGGGGCAGTGATCTTGTATCGTGAGCGAATGCGTCCACCTGTGCCGCTGTCCACCACGTCGCGTAGGATAGGCAGCATCTTTAGGTAGGCTTCATACGAGAATACTTCATGACGTTCGGGCTCGAAGTGGGCCACTTCGACGCCTGTATTGTCGCAGATTGAAGTCACGTAGATAGGTGTGGAGCGCATGCCGTGGCCAGGGAAGGCCGAGTAGCCTGTCACCATCTCAGCCACCGAGATGTCGCACACACCCAGACAGAGCGAGAGCACAGGATCCAGACGGTTGTTGATGCCCAGGCTGTGCAGGAACTCCACAAACGTCTCTGGTGTCATGCGGCTCATCACGCGGGCCGAGATCCAGTTGTTCGACTTCATCAGGCCCCAGCGTAATGTCACCATCTCGCCTATGCGCTCTTTGCCGCCATCGCGAGGCGTCCAGGGGCGACCCAGGGCGTCGTAGAGCACCGGTTGTGTGTTGAGTTCCAGGTCGCAGGGGGTGCGTCCCTCCTGCATGGCCAGCGTGTAGAGGTAAGGCTTGATTGTCGAGCCCACCTGACGACGGCCTGCTGTCACCATGTCGTACTGGAAGTAGTTGAAGTCCGGTCCACCCACATAGGCCTTGACATAGCCACAGGTGTCCATACACAGGAATCCTGAACGCAGGAACTGCTTCTGCCAGCGCAGCGAGTCCCAAGGTGTCATCAGCGTGTCTATCTCGCCCTCCCACGAGAATATCTTCATATCCACTGGTGTGTGGAAAGCCTTCTCGATCTCCTCCTTGCTCACACCGTTGGCTTTCATGGTCAGGTAGCGGTCGCTCTGGCGCATGGCACGGGTCAGCGAGGCCGTCACCTCCTCAGCCTTGAGCTTGCGGCTGTAGGGAGCGTTGGCCTGGTTCTGCTTCTCCTTGGTGAACTCGGGCTGCAACGTCTGGCTCAGGTGCTCCACCATGGCCTCCTCGGCATAGCGCTGCATGTGCGAGTCGATGGTGGTGTAGATCCTCAGGCCATCGGTCGTGAGGTTGTAGTTCTCGCCACTGGGCTTCTTGTTCTTTGCGCACCAGCCATACAAGGGGTTGGTCTCCCATGCCAGCGAGTCGTCGCTGTACTGTTGGTCCTGCCATGAGGCGTAGTTCTTGCGCTCGGGCTTCTTGGCTCGCATGATCTTGCGCAGGTATTCACGCAGATAGGGGGCCAGACCCGACTTATGGTCGGCGGAGTGTGCCAACTTGTATCGTCCGTCAGCCTCGGTCTGAGGCAGCAGTGGCAACTTGGTCAGCGAGTCGGCCTCTTGTGATGTCAGGTAACCGGCCTTAACCATCTGACCCAGCACCACGCCACGGCGGGCAGCGGTCTTCTCGGGGCGACGTATAGGGTTGTACATCGAGGGGTTCTGCAACATGCCCACCAGCATGGCAGCCTGCTCCACATCCAGGTCGATAGGCTGCTTGTCGAAGTAGATGCGCGAGGCACTTTGGATGCCCACAGCGTTGTAGCAGAAGTCGAATTTGTTGAGATACATGTTGATGATCTCCTCCTTGGTGTAGAGGCGCTCCAGGTTCACGGCTATCACCCATTCGATGGGCTTCTGCATGGCACGCTCCATTAGGCTCGATGCCGGATCCTCGGTGTAGAGCTGCTTGGCCAGCTGCTGTGTGATGGTTGAACCGCCACCTGCCTGCTTCTGGTGCATCAGCACGGTCTTGAACATGGCGCGGAACAATGCCTTCATGTCGATGCCCGAATGCTCGCGGAAACGGGCGTCCTCCGTAGCCACCAGAGCGTTGATCAGGTTGGGAGAAAGCTCGTTGTAGTTGGTGAACACGCGGTTCTCCTTCGCCTGACTGAAGCGGCCCAGCTCCACTGAGTCGGCCGAATAGACGATGGTGGCGTACTTGCTCGAAGGGTTCTCCAGTTCGTCGATGGGTGGCATGTAACCGATGTTGCCGCGATTGATCTGCGAGAACAGGAACCACACAGCCAGCACACCCACAGCGAACAGTGTCCACAGTGCTATGATGATGTATTTTGCAGCTTTGTTCATTTCCTTGTTTGGTTTGCGTATCCTCAGCTATGTGTCCGCAGCGTCATCCCGTGTTGTCCGAAGGCTCTCGTGTGGGAGTTGCCCGAGGGTTTTCATAGCCGTATTTTTGTCGCTATATTTGGCGCAAATTTAATCATTTTTTTCGATATGACCAAATTTTTCTCCCATCTTTTGCGTTTTCTGCCATAATTGGGGCTGTTTTGTGTCAGTATCGACTCAAATCACGGTCTTTTTTGTCACCTTTTTTTGAATGGTCGAGTTAATTTTGAAAACTTAAGTAGGGAGCGGGTGTGTGGATCAGCCTCGGGCTGGTTCCTCTTTTATATTCTCTCTCTCTCTCTTGAAAAATATATCAATAATAGTCCGTAAGGACTCAAATAGGTACGCGCTTGCACATGCTTGTGCGCTTGCTCCTGCGCTTGCTTGTGCGCTTGCTCCTGCGCTTGCTCCTGCGCTTGCTTCTGCGCTTGCATCTGCACTTGCAAGTCCGCGTACGCGCTCATGCGTAAGAATTGCTTTCTGTGAGTCGAAACCACGTTCACGATGGGTCATCTGCTACGTCGTGATTCAGCTTGGCTCGGTATTGAGCAGGCGTACACCCATATTTAGCTTTGAACACTCGAGCAAAAGTGTGTGTGGTGCTGAATCCTGCCATCGCACAGATGTCGTTGGGCGAGAGGCTGGTGGTGCGGAGTCGCTGTTCGGCATACTCCACGCGCAATTCGTTGATGTATGTGTTGAAGTTCTCACCCCGCAAGCTGAACCATTTGGCCACGTAGGTGCGGTTAGAGTTCACTGCTTCTGTCAGGTCGATGACCGAGAGCTCGGGGTCGGTAAAGTGGCCCTCTTCCTTACAATAGCGTGGTATCTCCAGGTCGAGCTGTTTCAGCGCCAGTTCCAATGCATTCTTTTCTTCAGCCTTCTCCGTGACGACTTCTGCCCGAACTCCCTCTTCTGCTGAAGCTGTCATTTCTTCTACGTCATAGTTCTGCATTTCGAGCATATAGACATAGATCTCGTCCATCACAATCGATTCGACATAGAAGACGATTCGCGCCATCGTCACTTCAAGATACATGCACAGTACACCCCACAGCACACCCTGCAGAGCATTGATGAGCAGGAAGCTGAATATCCAGTACACACCACGATTTGACGTGTTCGAATACAACTGGTTAAGCCGCTTTTCGTATTTGCGCAGATGTACTATGACGTATATGTTGATGTAGGCGATGAAGAGCAAGAGAAATGTCTGCATACCTCCTGCCATCCAGCTCCATCCTGTCAGTATGTAGAGGGTCAACGCCAGCACGATGATCAGCTGATAAGCCAGGGCGGTGCGGATGTTGGCCTTCTGTGCCCGTACGATGTAATAGGCAGTCAGGCAGAGGAAGGGAGCCCCAAGCAGGACGATCAGTCCGTGTGAAGCGGGAGTGAAGAGCCTGACTGCATATTCGTTCTGTGCTGGAGCCAACTGCATGTGTATAGTGAGGGCAAACAGGTAAAGGGCCAGTATTGCCTTCTGAGCCATCTGGACAGCTGCCATCAGGAAGATTGCACGAGCCTTGGCTCCTGAAGCCCCTTGATGGTCGCGCTTCAGTCGCAAAGACATTGCAATGTAGAAAGCTAAAAGAAAACCCTCAATGAAGATCAGTAGATATTCTGCAAGATTCATTTGTATTTAGCGTTGAGTCTATTTGTGTTTCGGGATCTGACACTTGTGTTTCGGCATTTGACACCGACGTAGGTAAATGTTGGTGCAAATATACGTATTTTTTTCAATACTGCGTACTAACCTCGTGAAATATTGTTCGAAAGCGCAAATCCAGTGTGGCACATCTTTTACAATTTATCAAAAATACCCCTCTGATGTTTCATTTTGATGATTTGTAAACTTCCATTTATATAATGTACCTATCTTTGCCACAACTTTTTCTAATGTTCACTTCAGCTTTCCTGCTGAGTCTTTTTGTCCGACAATTAACTTACAAAATTTATCGTATGAAATACCGCCATTACCTTTACGCTGCATTAGGAATCACCTCTGCAGCCATCCTGGCAAGCTGCCAGGAAGCCGACTTCGGATTCAACCCCGAACAGTATGAGTATCGCACTAATTTTGAGAAAAACTTTGGTAATATCTCAGAGATTCCAACCTGGGATTTCTCTACCTACAACCTCACTCGAATGGGATTGACGGGCGGCCCTTCTTATGCGGGGTTGACGAGAGCATATTATCCAAATCCTGGTTATACAGGTAAAACCGATGCTACTCCAGCAGTAAACGATGCATATATTTTGGCAAGTGATCAAACTCCAATGGGGCTAAGCGGTAGCGCAATGTCCGATGGCTACTATAACGTTGAATCAGGTACTCTCAATTGGTTGGATAGCAATCTTCCAGAAGGTGTACAAGACCCACTCAATGTCTCAAAAGGTCAGCCTTTCGTTCTGGGTAAGCCAACTCATAACTTCGCAATTATTCCAATCTATCAGGGACATGCAGGTATGTGTTGGGATCTCCATCTTGTAGATAAAGGCACCAACACGGATTATACGATTTGGTCGAAGTCGAAGGGTATTCGCTATAAGGCTGATTTTAGCCAAGGTGTAGAGATCGACGTTAGGAACTCAGATATTACGGAGTATCAAGGTGATGAATGGAATAAATTCGAAGTAGTAAAGTTCGATAATAAATACTTCGAAGACTATGACGGTACAAGTGACATCGAAATTACTATTAATATGCCTGCTTGGCGATATCTGAAGGGTAAATTTGAGAATAAAAATGGCGTGGATGCTTGGACACTGGGGTATTGCGATGATGGTAATCCAACTGGTTATGGTTACGAATATATTACGGCAGAAAATACTAGCTATTATACATTCGATAATCATGATAATGGTTCACGTAAAAGTTACACTATTACGCTCACTGGAGAACAGATAAACTGGGTAAAGCAAAAAGGCATTCAGTTTGTCGTATCGAACAATATCAATGAGTGGGAGGAGAGTAATGGTACCAAGCATTACGACAAGTGTTCATTTAAGTATTATGCAGAAGATCGTGTAATCGCTAGTGTAAAATACAATGCTACCAAGTGGATTGATCTCGAAGGAGAGCTCACGAACGAGGCAGGTCATACTGTTGAGCGTTCTGAAGTTAAGGCCAAGCCAATCGTAATTGACCATTCAAAGATCTCTGGTGATTTTTATCTCTATCTGAAGATTACTCAAGAAGATCCAGACAATGGCGGAGAGAGCGGCTATGGTGTCGCAGGTTCATGCCAACGTTCCGATGAGCACATGATGGTGGCGTTGCCATGCGACAAACCAAATAATATCGGCAGCAATGAGTATATGATTATCGGTTGCGAGGATTCAAACACAGCCATGTCTGACTGGGATGTTAATGATATCGTCTTCCTCTGCTTAGGCCAGGGTACGCTTCCTACGATTCAGGAAGTCGTTGCAGCCAAGCGCTACATGATCGAAGATCTTGGTTCAACTTACGACTTCGACTTCAACGATATTGTTGTCGATGTAACGCAGTATAGATATAAGAATTATCTGGGTAAGTACTTGGACAATAGCGGCAGTTATACCATAGAAGAGTCAAATGTCGCAAGTGCGAAAACAATCACCAAGGCTTCCCTCAAGCACCTTTGTGGTACTATTCCGTTCCAGATTAAGATTGGAAACACTACTCTCGGTAGTGGTAAATATGATGGCTGTAACGACGGAAGTGGTCCGGAAGGAGCTGGATGTGATCCAACGAAGCATGGGGATAAGTATAAGGCAGCATTCGACTGTGAGATTGATGGTTGGGATCCTGCATCGAATAACATTACTGTGACTACTTGGCCAACGCAAGCAGGTACAACTGGTTGGGATGATGATCAGAAAAACGGATATGTTGGTAACTATCCTGATGGTAGTTCTTCGTTCTCGTTCCCAGCTTCAGGCGAGTATCCATACATCATTGCCACTGATCAGACCGTCATGTGGATGAAGGAAAACGTGAATGTTCCAAGCAGTTGGTTTACAACTTGGCCAACTGAGTATAATGATAATCCTGGCATTCATAATTCTGGGAACTGATCCTGCGCAAGAGCCAGAACTTACTGATCTTTTTTCACCCGCATAAACATTTCTTTTATTAGTTGCCCGCCCCCAACACCGGTCACTCGATGTTGGGGGCATTTTTAGCAGAATTTGAGAACATTTCCCAGTGCCTTCACGGATTTAACACTTGTGCGATGTGCATGCACAATCCTTCGTCACAACCTCTGGCGAGCCTCTGTGCCCGCACAATTCTTCGCCAGAACTCCTGACAAGCCTCTGTGCCCGCACAATTCTTCGCCAGAACCTCTGGCAAGCCTCTGTGCCCGCACAAAAGCCCGTTCGTTAACTCATTTGCCCCATTGTGCGCGCTCGTAGGGGCAAAAGCTGCATATTTTGCTCCTTTGAGCATCCACAGACTTAACACTTCGAGCAACGTGAGAAATCGGTGTGCCCACAGTAGCACTTCCCAATTGTGGCCGATGATTTTGTTTTGATAAGTCGGGTAAAAGAGTTGGTAAGTAGGGCGAAAAGTGCAAAAACATCATTTTTATGGTGCCCAAGCGAATAAAAAACTTGCTAAAACTTGGTGGTTCCTATGGGTGATATCCACCTGTTTCGACCTGTCAGAAATTATATCATATCTGCCAAAATACGCACATTAACCATTATACTGCGGATTTTTTGTACTTTTTCCGTAGTTTACTTGCAGAATTGAGAAAAATAAAGTACTTTTGCACTATTACTATAAACTCCCCTTGAGGTGAGGCTTATTGAACTTGATTATTTTTGCTCCCAATTACAAACTATGCAAACACTCGTTGACGTACACACCCACACCATTGCCTCTGGCCATGCTTTCAGTACCCTGCAAGAGATGGTGAGGACAGCCATGGACCGTGGACTCCGCATCTATGGCATCACCGAACATGCACGATCCATTCCTGGCACGTGCGATGAACTCTATTTCCGCAACATGCATGTGGTGCCTCGTCAGTGGGGCTCGATGCGCCTGCTGATGGGCGCTGAGCTCAACATCCTGGATACCAAGGGGACAATCGATATGGAGGAGCCTCTGCTTCGGATGCTGGACCTGCGTATTGCCGGCATTCACTCGCTGTGCTGGCAGGGGGGCACTCGCGAGGAGAATACGGCAGGTGTAGTCGCCGCCATCCGCAATCCTTGGACCCACATCATCAGTCATCCGGGCGATGGTAGTGCAGAGCTGGACTTTGAGCCCATCGTGCTGGCAGCCAAGGAATGTCACACGCTGCTCGAAATCAACAATGCTACGTTCAAGCCTGTGCGTGGCAAGGTGGACAAGGCCCGCCCTAACAATCTGGAGATACTGCGTCTGTGCAAGCAGTATGAGGTGCCCGTCATACTGGGCAGCGATGCCCACATCACCAACGACATTGCCAACTATGAACATGTACTGCCTCTGGTGGCAGAGACGGAATTCCCTGAGGCTCTGATCATGAACGACAAGCCTGAGTGGTTCAAGGAATATCTGGGCATTGAACCATAAATCAGGACGTTTGTGGCGTGCGAAGAGGGTGCATGCGGGCTTGTTTCGCAATCTTTGTGCCGAAATATTTCGACTTGTGTAAATGAAAACTCCAGAAATATTTGGAAAAAAAGAAAAAAATAAGTATCTTTGCGCCCGATTTTTTAAGGTACTGCAATGAATATATTGTCTGAATGTCCGTGGTGGTGCATGCTTCTGGCCGCCACTTTCCTCATAGCATGGCTGGTGCAGCTGGTGCTGCAGCTGGTGGTGTGGCAGCGACCTCTGCGTCATGCCCGTAGCCAGCAGAAGATGGCTCGAGCCGAAGTGGGCCAGGAATTGGGTATGGCCGGTGGAGCTAAGCCTGGCATCAGCATCCTGGTGTATGCTCACAATCAAGGCGAGGCTCTGGTGCGCAATCTGCCCGTGCTCCTCTCACAGGACTACCCTGCCTATGAGGTCATCGTGCTGGACGATACTTCGCGCGACGAGACGCAGGACGTGCTTACCATGATGGACCAGCGCTATGAGCACCTCTACCATAGTCGCATCGACGAGAAGGTCCGCACCATGAGCCACCGCAAGCTGGCTGTGCTGTTGGGCACTAAGGCTGCACATTACGACCTCATCGTGATGACTCAGGCTCAGTGTCTGCCTACGTCGGACAAGTGGCTTCAGAACATGGTGCAGCACTTCGGTAATCCTGGAGTGGAGGTGGTGCTGGGTCCTGTGGCCTACGAGCGCCGAAGCAGTTTCCTATCACGCTTTGCACAGTATGACCTTTTCCATCGCATGACGGGGCTCTTTGGCATCACTTTGGCCTGTACGCCTTTCTCGGGCATGGGTCAGAACATGGCGTTCCGCAAGTCGACATTCTATGCCAACCGCAGTCAGGGCTATCAGCGTCACCTCAACATTCAGCCGGGCGAGGACGATCTCTTCGTCTCGGATGTGGCTCGTGGCCAGAATGTGGCGGTGGAGTGTCGTCCGGAGAGCTTGCTGACCGACCAGACGTCGCCCTTGTTCCTGGGTTGGAGCATGGACCGACTGAACCGAGGCTTCACCTCACGTCTCTATGCCTGGGCTCCTGCCTTGCTCAAGGGCTTGGACGATGTGACTCGCTACTTCACCGTATTGCCTGGCCTGGTTTTGCTGGCTTTGGGCCTCTGTCTGGCTTTGATTCCAGATCTGCTCTCTGCCAATGTCCTTTCGGCCGAAGCGATGCAGTCTGCTGCGTCGGCTGGAGGTGTTCAGCCACAGGTGCTGGGTTGGATTGTGAGTGGGACTGCACTCTTCTTGCTCCTGATTCGCGCCATTCTCTTGGTCTATTCCGAAGCTGCATTGGCCAAGCTGCTGCATGTGCGTACCTTCATCACCTGGCCACTGTTTATGGACCTTTACCTGCCTCTGGTCGATGTGTGGTATCGCATCAAGGCCCTCATCAAGCGTAAGTCGTTTGGTGTGGGGTATATTGGATTGAAGTAAATGGTGTCCTGGTTCTTGGATATTGTTTTCTAAGGAGTCTGGGACATTTATGGGAATACTGGGATATTATTTTGTCAGGGAATATTAGGATATTGGGGTCTTAAGACGTTAGTTTTGCTTATCATAGTTTTTCAGATATGTGCAGGTATTGTCCTAAATCCTTCTATGCCCCAAAGCCCTAAAATCCCAAAAAAAACAACTGAAATCCAGTTATAGCTTCTGGCTCCTGACCGTATAGAATGTGGCGAGCCAGCCGATGAGAGTGACGGCAGCGAGGGTGAGCAGGATGTCGCCCCATTGCAGGACGACAGGGTAGGCCGAGACAACGTAACGTGTGGTGTCGCCCGACCCGAGCGAGATGAAGCCAAAATGTTGCTGCAGGAGGCAAAGCACGGCACCCAAGAGAGCTCCGCACAAGGCGCCTCCACCAGTGAAGAGCCAGCCAACGTAGGTGAAGATCTGACGGTTGAGGCTGCTCGAAGCACCGAGGTTCTGTAGGGTGCGAATCTGCTGCTCCTTGTCAATAATGAGCATGGAGAGTGCACCGATGGCGTTGAACGACGCAATCAGCAGGATGAAGATGATGAGCAGGAAGGTGATCCACTTCTCGATCTGCATGATGCGGTAGGCATCGGCCTGCTGCTCGTGGCGGTTCTTAATAATAAATAAGGAGGAAGACTTAGAACTCAAGTGGTCGAGCAGTTGTTGCTCGACTTTTTTCGTGTTGGCACCTGCGCGAAGTTTCACCTCGTAGGCCGAGGTGAGAAGGCTGTCGCCCAACAGCTGGCGGGCGATGGGCAGGGCACATAGGAAATACTGGTCGTCGTAGTCGGCCTGCTGCACCATGAAGACATTGCTGCAATAGAGTGGTTGTTCGGCAAAGGCCTCTTCGGGGTTGGTGAGGCTGATCTTGCCCTCACGACGTGGGCAATAGATGGTGAGTGGACGCACGAATCCGCGTCCGATGCCCAGGATGGAGGCCAATCCAGCTCCAGGGATGCAATAGTCGGTCACTTCGTCCTTGAGCAGGAAGCCATCGGTGCCAAGCAGTATGCTATCAATCTGCGTGACACTGGCAAAGCCCTGATCCACACCCTTCATCACAGCAGGCAGCTGACGACCGCTGTAGCTGAGGAGCACGGTCTCCTCGAGCGTGGCATTGACCTGCTCCACATCGGGATGGGAGAGGATGAGCTGACGCAGCTGAGGCTGATCGCTGAACGTCTTGCCCTGCGAAGCCTCGATGCGCAGGTCGGGGTCGAAACGCGAAGTGAGGTCGCCCACCAGTTGCTCGAAACCATTATAGACCGACAGGCAGCAGATCATCGCTGCTGTGATGATGCCCACACCACAAGCGGCCACCAGCGTGATGAGGTTGATGGCCGAATGGCTCTTCGGGGAGAAGAGGTAACGAAGGGCGATCTGCAATGCGAGGCGCATTGTGCGATGGATTACTGTTTGCAGATTACTTTTTGAGCAGTTCGTCGATGCGCTCCAGATAGTCGAGCGAGTCGTCGATGTCGAAGCGTAGCTCAGGAATGACGCGCAGCTGATAGCGCACCTTGTTGCCGAGGGCACCACGGATGCCACCCACCTGGCGGTTGAGGTTGTCGACTACCTCCTTGCCACGTGCCGAAGGGAAGACGCTGACGAAGACGCGGGCAAACGAGAGGTCAGGTGCAGTGCGCACGGCGCTGACGCTCACCAGCAGGCCATGGGTTTTGGCAGTCTCCTGTCGCAGTATCTCGGCCAGCTCCTTTTCGAGCAGGCGGTTAACCTTGTCTAATCGTGTATTTTCCATATTATCCTTTTAAATATTATACCAATTTGTCATTTTATGCGAATGATGGTGAGGCCATCGCGCATGGGCAGGATGACCTTCTCGACGCGCGGGTCATGGGCTACCAGATCGTTGAAGCGCTGAAGGCCGAGCGTCTGGGTGTCGGACGCTTTGGGCGAAGGGTCGAGCACCTTGCCATCCCATAGTGTGTTGTCGGCCAGGATGAGCCCGCCAGGACGAATGTATGGGAGGACCAGTTCGTAGTATTTATCATAGATGCGCTTGTCTGCATCGATGAAGACGACGTCCCACATGCCTGCATCTCCATGTCTCATTCTTGATTCCTCGCTAATGGCAGGTATCAGCGACAATGCATCGCCAAAATGCAAGTGGATGCGTTCGCCCAGAGTCCCAGCTTCGTGCATCACCTCTTGCAAGAAGTCTTCCAGCTCGTCGAACACCTCGATGGTGTGCAGCTCGCATTGTCCGGTGGCTGGGTCGGGCGTTAAGGCTTCGGCCATGGAGAGGGCAGAATAGCCGCTGAAGGTGCCGAGCTCCAGGATGCGATGTGCACCCACCATTTGGCAAAGCATCTTGAGCAAACGACCCTGCACGTGGCCCGAACACATGCGCGGATAGGTGAGGCGCAAGTGCGTGAGCCGCTGCACCCGGTGCAGCAGCTCAGGCTCGGGGTCGATGTGGGCGCGGACGTAGTCGTCCAGCGCATCGGCTATCTCTTCGTAGCGAAGTTCTTTTTGCATTTGTGGACCCTTTTCAAACTTTCAAACCTTTCGATTTTTTTTGAACCTTCGATTTTTCGAACTTCCGTCCCCTTATTTCAGTCTGCTCACTGTGTTGATGGCCAGCGAATAGGCCCCCTTGCTGGTGGCTCCGAGCAGGCAGGCTACCAGCTCATCATCGTTGATGATCTCCTTGGCCAGAAGCTGACGGATGCCGAGCTGCTGGAACATGTGGTTGCTCATCGAAGCATCGGAGAACTCCACGTAGTAGGGCTGTACGCCGAAGCTCAGGTTGAGGCTGCGTACGGTGTGCATGTCATTGCAGAGCGCATAGACAGGCACCTGTGGGCGGAAGCTGCAGAGGGTGCGGCTGGTGACGCCCGTGTTGTTCGATGTGATGATCGACTTCACACCCAGGCTCTCTGTGGCAATGGCAGCATGCTTGCAGAGGTAGATGTTGGCATTGTCCGAGATGCCATTGAGGTTGCGTGGCACTACATAGGGCTGGCTCTCCAGCTCGTATTCGGCCTCCTGACACACCTGAGCCATGGTCTGCACAGCCTCGCGAGGGTAGGCTCCATAGGCGGTCTCTCCGCTCAGCATCACAGCATCGGTGTGGGCAAAGACGGCATTGGCAATGTCCGAAATCTCGGCACGCGTAGGTCTTGGGTTCTTGATCATGGTGTGCAGCATCTGCGTAGCCACGATCACCGGCTTGTGGCGCTGCATGCACTTGCGGATCAGCATGCGCTGGATGCCAGGAATCTTCTCCTGAGCCACTTCGATGCCCAGATCACCACGGGCCACCATCACGCCATAGGCCACATCCAGAATCTCGTCGATGTTATCCACGCCCTCCTGGTTCTCTATCTTGGCAATGATCTTGATCTTCGAATGCTGAGCATCGAGTATCTGCTGTATGTCGAGCACATCCTGCTTGGAGCGCACAAACGAGTGGGCAATGAAGTCGATGTCCTCAGCAATGGCCAGGTCGATGTTGTGGCGATCCTTCTCGGTGAGCGAAGGTAGCTTGATGCTCACGCCTGGCACGTTCACGCTCTTGCGCTGGCCCAGTTCTCCGTGGTTCTGGGCCTCGGCAATGAGGGCGTCTCCCTGACGGTCAATTACCTTGAAGGCAATCTCGCCGTCGTCAATCAGCACCGTGGCGCCCACGGGCACGTCCTGACAGAAGTCGGCGTAGTTCATGGCAATCTCCTCGTGTGTGGTGCGGCCATCCGGACGGCCTACCATGCGCACCTGTTCGCCTGGCTCGAAGATGAGTGCCTTGACCGTGTAGTCTTCAGGGAACTGTGTGGTGCGGATCTCCGGACCCTTGGTGTCAATCAGGATAGGGATGTTCTCGCTCACCGTTCGCACGTTGGCTATGAGCTGGCGGATGCCCTCGTCGCTGGCGTGTGCGGTGTTCATGCGTACTACATTCAGACCGCGCTCATAAAGGTCGCGGATAAACTCGACATCGCAATTGATGTCACTGATCGTGCAGACGATCTTGGTTTTCTTTTCAATCATAATACAATACCTTAAAAATAACACTATATTCAAGTTTCGGAAGTGAAGTTAACAGGAGTTACTCATGGAGTTATCGGGAGTTAACGAGGAGTTAGCTTCGCTGGAGTCGTTACGCGATGCTCCACGCGAGCAAGCTCGGAGAATGGACATTACCTCTTTGCCATATTTCGGACATTTTAGCAGCCGATACTATCGTCCGTTAACTCCCGATAACTCCCCGTTAACTCCTGATAACTACTAGTTTTCGAACTCCCGAAACTTGAAACACTATAACTATTACAGGAAAGACTCGATTGCCAGCCTGTAGCCTTGGATGCCAAAGCCGATGATGATGCCACTGGCAGCAGGACTGATGAACGAGTGATGGCGGAACTCCTCACGCTGATGCACGTTGCTGATGTGTACCTCGATGACAGGCGTCTTCACAGCCTTGATGGCATCGTGTATGGCCACGCTGGTGTGAGTGTAGGCTCCGGCATTGAGCACAATGCCGTCCATCTGTCCTATGGCCGAGGCTGCGCGATGTTCCTCGTCGCTCAGGTTGGCCTCAGAGCCGAAGCCTGCGCGATGGATGGCATCGACGATGTCGCCCTCGTGATTGCTCTGAAAATAATGGATCTCAACGTCGGGGTAGCTGGCACGCAGCGTTGTGAGGTAGTCCTCGAAGGTCTGTGCACCATAGATTCCCGGTTCCCTGCGCCCCAAAAGGTTGAGGTTTGGGCCATTGATGATTAGAATTTTCATGTTTTATTTGTTTTTTTGTTCAAATTGCACTATATTTGCGCCGCAAAAGTACGTATTTTTTTTGACATGAGCAACAATAATCTTACAAAATATTATACTTATTTAAAATTTGAACGCAACTTTACCGAAAATTCAGTCCAGGCCTACCTGAGTGATATCACCAAATTGCAGAAATATGCACAGGAGGCAGGTCGGGAACTCGAGGAGCTGGAGGCTCCCGAGGTCGAGGCCTTCATCTGGAGTCTGCACGATCTGGGCATCTCGCCCACGTCGCAGAAGCGCATACTGGTAGGCATTCGCTCATACTACAAGTTCCTCAGGCTTGAGGGCATCATCGAGCGCGATCCCACCGATCTGCTCGAGTCGCCCAAGCTGCCCGCCAAGTTGCCCACGGTGCTGACCATCGAGGAGGTGAACAGTGTGGTCTCGGCTCCCGACCCCTCCACGTGCGATGGCCAGCGCAACCGCGCCATCCTCGAGACACTCTACAGCTGTGGCCTGCGTGTTTCCGAGCTCACCGATCTGCGCTGGTCGCACATCTTTCGCGAAGAGGGGTTCATTCAGGTGTTAGGCAAAGGACGCAAGGAGCGCATCGTGCCTATCTCCGGGAAGGCCCTGCATGAGATCGACCTCTATCACGCCTTCCTGCATGAGATCGACGTGAAGCGGGGCTACGAGGACTACGTCTTCCTCAACCGCTGGGGGCGCAGCCTGTCGCGCATCATGGTGTTCAACATCGTGAAGCGCTATTGCCAGGAGGCAGGCATCCGCAAGGAGGTCTCGCCCCACACCTTTCGCCACACTTTTGCCACCCATCTGCTCGAAGGTGGAGCCAACCTGCGGGCCATCCAGATGATGCTGGGGCACGAGCAGATCACCACCACCGAGATCTACACCAAGGTTGACAAACAGATGCTCCGTGAGGAGATTCTGACCTTCCACCCCCGAAATAAGATACGTTGAGAAGGCAAAACTAGCGAAAAATACAGCTATTGGCAATTTTTTCGACCCTAGAGCATACGAGTTTCGAAAAAAATGATTATCTTTGCGCCCACATACTAAACACAAATCACTTTATACATTTTTACAAACATGATCAAGAAAATCTTTCTGACCGTTTGCGCTGCTGTGATGCTCGCTGTGGTATCGTCATGCGGCAAACTCGATCCACTGACTGCTGACAACTTCGTCTGCAATCCAAATCCTCTCGTTGAGCAGGGTGGTCAGGTGAATGCTACCATCACCGTGACCTATCCTGAGAAGTATTTTAACAAGAAGGCTACCCTCACCATCACCCCAGTGCTTGAGTATGCTACTGGCGAGACCAAGGGTACTCCAGTCACCTTCCAGGGTGAGAAGATCAGCGGCAACGACCAGGAGGTAAACTACAAGTATGGCGGCACTGCCACCTTCCGCGCCTCTTTCCTCTATCAGGACGCGATGGCTGCGTCAAAGCTCCGTCTTGACTTCCTTGCCGACCTCAAGGGCAAGCAGATTGTCCTCCCAAGTGTTTACGTAGCCGATGGCGTCATCGCCACTGAGAGCCTCGCCAGCGCTGCCAGCAACACCCCAGCTTATGCTGCTGACAACTTCGTGAAGGACACCTTCGACAAGTACATCGCCACCATGATCTATCAGTACCAGAGCACCAACCTGCGTGCCACCGAGAGCGACAAGAAGCAGGAGGTGAAAGACCTGCAGGACGCTATCGTAGCTACCAAGGATCAGGAGCGTCGTCAGTTCGAGGGCCTCGACATGGTCAGCACCGCTTCGCCTGAGGGCAAGTACGAGCTCAATGAGAAGCTCGCTGCCGGTCGTGAGAAGTCTTCTGCTGCCTACCTCAACAAGTTCCTCAAGAAGGCTAAGATGGAAGGCCAGATCACCCCAGAGCAGATTGCTGAGGATTGGGATGGCTTCAAGGCTCTCGTCGAGGCTTCTTCTATCCAGGACAAGCAGCTCGTGCTCAACGTGCTCAGCCGCATCAGCGACCCAGCTCAGCGTGAGCAGGAGATCCGCAACCTCTCAGCAGCCTACAAGGAGCTCGCTGACGAGATCCTGCCACAGCTCCGTTACTCTAAGGTAACTGCTACCGTGCGCAACATCGGCCACACCGACGAGGAGATTGCCGACCTCTGGAAGAGCGACAAGGAGACCCTCACCCTCGAGGAGCTTCTCTACCTCGCCAGCAAGCCAGCTGCCGACAAGGAGTCTATCTACAAGTACGCTCAGAGCAAGTTCGCTTCTGACACCCGTGCTGCCAACGACCTCGCAGGTCTCTACTATGTTCAGGGCAAGATTGCTGAGGCAGAGCAGATCTGGAAGAACATCATCAGCAAGGATGCCAACAATGCTCAGGCCAACATGAACCTCGGCCTCGTAGCCATGAACGCTGCTGATTGGCAGGCTGCTCAGACCTTCCTTGGCAAGGCAGGCCAGTGCGCTGAGTACGGCGAGGCCATGGGTACCCTCCTCACCAACAAGGGTCAGTACGCTCAGGCCATCCAGAGCTTTGGCGACGTGAAGAGCAACAACGCAGCTGTTGCACAGATCTGTGCCCAGAACTACAGCGCTGCCAAGGCTA
>JAZQQU010000002.1:0-2769 GCA_045629225.1 Bacteroidales bacterium
CTGCCTTCGCTCTATAACCTGATGAAGCGACTGAAGGCTGAAGGCTATCGCGTAGAGAACCTGCCTGCCTCGTACCAAGAGCTCCACCTGTCGCAGCGCGACTTTGGCAACGTGGCTCTTGTGCAGCAACCTATGGCAGGAGAGGGTACAGACACCTTTGCCATCGTTCACGGCACAGGCAATGAGCCTCCTTTGGCCTTCCAGGAAGCCTATCGTTGGATCCGTGAAGATTTCAAGGCCGATGCATTGATCCACTTCGGAACACATGGTGGATTGGAATACACGCCTCGCAAACAGGTAGCACTTTCAAGTGAAGACTGGCCAGATAAACTGATCGGTCCGCTTCCACATTATTATATATATACCATCGGCAATGTCGGAGAGGCGCTCATTGCCAAGCGCAGAACCTATGCAGGCATCCAGAGCCATCTGACCGCTCCGTTCATGGAGACTGAACTGCGCAATACCTATCGTCAGCTGACCGAAGCCATGCGGCATGAAGATGGTATGGCAGTAAAAAAAATCGCTGTGCAGATGGGTATCCATCGTGACCTGAAACTTGACTCAGTTCTTACTCTGCCATGGAGCGAAGACGAGCTGCAGCGAGTCGAGGAGTTTGCCGAAGAGTTGGTCAATGCCAAGATGACCGGCCAGCTCTATACCTTGGGCGAACCCTACGTACCCGAGCGCATCGAGAGCACGGTCCTGGCCATGGCTACCGATCCAATTGCCTACAGCCTGTTGTCGCTAGATAAGCAGCTTGGCCGTTCGCACATGGATGTCAGCAAGCATAAGGCGCTTTTCACCCATCAGTATCTCGAACCGGCACGTACGTTGGTTTCGCAGTTGCTCAAAAATCCAGCTATGGCCAATGAGGCGTTGATTTGCAAAGTAGCACATATCACGGCTGAACAGTTGGCACAGGCTCGTGAGATCGACGAAGAGCGTAGCCGCCCGACTGACATGATGAGCATGATGGCGATGATGGCAATGCCCACGGCACCCGCTGCCGATACCGCGGCTCAGGATACGTCCCACGCAGATGGCCAGAAGCCAGACAGCGCGTCCATGGCCCGCATGAAGGAGATGGGTAAGAACATGGATCCACGCGAGGCGTTGAAGTTGGCCAAATCCATGGGAGCACCACCTGCTGCCTTACGCAAGATGGCTCAGGCTATGGGATTGACTCAATCTGCTTCCGATATCCGGCAGGCCTCGGATGGCATCTCATCGATGATGCAAGCCATGGCCGCCTCACGCAAGCAATATACTCGTGAAGAGATAGAACTCGCATCGGCAATCATGGAAGTGGTCCGCACCATCGAGAATGTCGCGGGCTATCGCCTCGGTCTTCTTCAGGCTCCAGAAGATGAGATGCAGTCGCTGCTCAATGCCCTCAATGGCGGGTACACTCGTCCATCTACCGGTGGCGATGTGGTCAGCAATCCTCGCACCCTGCCAACTGGTCGTAATCTCTATGGCGTCAATGCAGAAGCCACACCTTCTGAAACCGCCTGGGAGAAAGGCAAACAACTGGCCGACCAGACCATCGCCCTGTATCGTCGCAATCATAACGACAGCATCCCACGCAAGGTCAGCTTCACCTTATGGAGTTCAGAGTTCATCGAGACAGAAGGTGCATCCATTGCACAGATCCTCTATCTGTTGGGTGTTGAGCCAGTACGCGATGCCTTTGGACGTGTCACCGATCTTCGCCTCATTCCGAGTGCTGAATTAGGACGTCCTCGCATTGACGTTGTCGTACAGACCTCAGGTCAGTTACGCGATCTTGCAGCTTCACGTCTTTATCTCATCAACCGAGCTGTCACCATGGCTGCCGAAGCCAAAAATGACGCTTTCGAGAATCAGGTGGCAGCTGGTGTCCTTGAGTCAGAACGTTATCTGACCGAGCAAGGACTCTCTCCAAAAGAAGCTCGTGAGATGTCTGCCTATCGAGTCTTCGGTGGTGTAGATGGCAACTATGGCACAGGCATTCAAGGCATGGTGCAGAGCCAGGACGGCTGGCAGACCAGCGCCGACATCGCTGAGGTCTATCTCAACAATATGGGTGCATTCTATGGCACAGAGGACGGCTGGGAACGATTCTCGAAAGCCGCATTCGCTGCCGCTATCACACGTACTGATGCTGTGGTGCAACCTCGTCAGTCCAACACCTGGGGCGCGCTCTCGCTCGATCATGTATATGAGTTCATGGGTGGCATGAATCTGGCAGTAGAGCATGTCACAGGTCATCAGCCAGAGGCTTATCTGGCTGACTATCGCAACAGAAATAACAACCGTATGCAGGAACTGGGTGAGGCCATCGGCGTTGAGAGCCGTACCACGGTCTTCAATCCTGCCTACATCCGCGAGAAGATGAAAGGTGGCGCTTCTGCCGTCACAGCTTTCACCGAGGTGGTCGAGAACAGTTATGGTTGGAGTGTAACCCGTCAGGGAACCATCAGTCAGGAGATGTGGGACGAGTTCTTTGCGGTCTATGTCGATGACAAATATGCATTGGGCATCGATGAGTTCATGAAGGACCAGAATCCAGCCGCACTTGAGACGATGACCTCGTCTATGCTTAAGGCTGCCGACGGAGGCTTCTGGCAGGCTACAGACCGTCAGCGTAATGCCATCGAGCAACTGCAGCAACAAGCTCAGCAGGCTCAGCGCGACCTGTCAGTACAGAATCCTACTCAACCCAGGGATCAGCAGGGTATGGTGCTTCAGAAAGAGACCCTCACACAGCCAGCCGATACGGTTACG
>JAZQQU010000003.1:0-12818 GCA_045629225.1 Bacteroidales bacterium
CAACAAGACCATCAACTGGAAGCCAGAGTCAACAGGTACGGGCCGCTTCGGCAAGTGGCTTGAGAACCTTAACGACTGGAACTTGTCACGTTCGCGCTACTGGGGCACCCCACTGCCAATCTGGCGCAATCGCGACACCCGCGAGGAGCTTTGCATCGGTTCGGTAGAGGAGCTCTACAACGAGATCGAGAAGGCTGTGGCTGCTGGTGTGATGGAGAAGAACCCATACAAGGAGAAGGGCTTCGTGCCTGGTCTCATGACTCAGGAGAACTACGACAAGATCGACCTGCACCGTCCATACGTGGATGACATCAAGCTCGTGAGCGAGAGTGGTGCTGTGCTGACCCGTGAGCTCGATCTGATTGACGTATGGTTCGACTCAGGTGCTATGCCATACGCCCAGATCCACTATCCTTTCGAGAACAAGGAGGCATTTGACAACCGCACCATCTATCCTGCTAACTTCATTGCTGAGGGTGTGGATCAGACCCGTGGCTGGTTCTTCACCCTGCATGCTTTGGGCACAATGATCTTCGACTCAGTGGCTTACAAGGCAGTTGTTTCGAACGGTCTCGTCCTCGCTAAGGACGGTCAGAAGATGTCGAAGCGTCTGGGCAATGCCATCGACCCATTCGGCGCCATCGAGAAGTACGGCTCCGACCCATTGCGCTGGTACATGATCACTAACGCTTCGCCTTGGGATAACCTCAAGTTCGACCCTGAAGGAGTGACCGAGGTGAGCCGCAAGTTCTTCGGCACTCTGTTCAATACCTACAAGCTCTTTGCCCTCTATGCCAACATCGATGGCTTCACCGGTGCTGAGGCTGAGGTGGCATTGGAGAACCGTCCTGAGATTGACCGCTGGATCCTGTCTTCGCTCTCGACCCTCATTCAGGAGGTGGAGAAGAACTACGAGAACTTCGAGCCTACACAGGCTGGCCGTCTGATTGAGACCTTTGTGTGCGACAACCTCTCGAACTGGTATGTGCGTCTGAACCGCAAGCGTTTCTGGGCCGGTGATCTCAATGAGGACAAGCTGGCAGCTTACCAGACCCTCTACACCTGTCTGGAGACCGTAGCCAAGCTGATGGCTCCGATTGCTCCTTTCTATGCCGATAAGTTGTTCTGTGACCTGAACGCTGTCTCGGGTCGCGACAAGAATGTTTCGGTACATTTGGCAGACTTCCCAGTAGCAGGTACTACCGATGCAGCCTTGGAGCGCAAGATGCAGCTGGCACAGACCGTGACCTCGCTGATCCTCTCGATCCGCAAGACCTCGAAGCTCAACGTACGTCAGCCACTGCAGACCATCATGTTCCCAGCGGTAGATGCAGAGCAGGAGCAGGACATCCTGGCCGTGAAGGACCTCATTCTGAGCGAGACCAACATCAAGGAACTGAAGATTGCCGGTGGCGATGATCATGTTCTGGTCAAGAAGGTGAAGCCAAACTTCCGTGAGCTCGGCAAGCGTTATGGCAAGCTCATGAAGGCCGTGGCTGCTGCCTTGGCAGAGTTGCCACAGGATCAGATCGCTTCGCTTGAGAAGGAGGGCAAGGTAGTCTTCGTGCTTGATGGTACCGATGTGGAGATCCTCACTTCGGACGTAGAAATCATCTCTGAGGATATGCCAGGTTGGAACGTTGCTAGCGAAGGCCGTGTGACTGTGGCACTCGACATCACCGTGACCGAGGAGCTGCGTCAGGAGGGCATCGCCCGCGAGCTGATTAAGCGCATACAGAACCATCGCAAGACCGCTGGCTTCGAGGTTACAGACCGCATCAAGGTCGTAATTGAGCCAAACGAGCAGACCGATGTCGTCATTGCACAATATAAGGACTATATCGCAGGTCAGGTATTGGCCACCAGCATCGAAGTAGGTGTGGTAGGCGAAGGCGCTGCCGAACTTGATATGGACGACTACGTACTGAAGGCTTCGATCACCAAGTAAACCTTCATGTCAATCTTGAGCAGAAGAGGTGGCTTGCTTCACTTCTTCTGCTTTACAAACTTTCTGTTTTCTTCTCTTCTTACCGCACATATTATTATCTAAAGAACTATACTCACAAAACAAAGACTATGGAAAATAATGATGAGAGCGTAAAGCTCCGCTATTCGGACGAGGAGCTTGCTGAATTCAAGGTTCTGGTTGAGCAGAAGCTTGAGGCTGCCCTGAGCGAGTATAACGAAATTCGCCAGCGTATGCGTAATGGTGACAATGGCGACCGCGACACTGCCCCCGTCTTCAAGAACATGGAGGATGGCGCTGAGACCCTCAACCGTGAAGAGCTCGGTCTGAAGGCTTCGCGTCTGGAGAAGTTCATCAAGGGCCTGCGTGGTGCTTTGGTGCGCATTGAGAACAAGACCTATGGCATCTGCCGTGTTACCCACACCCTCATCCCTAAGGAGCGCCTGCGTGCTGTGCCACATGCCACACTGAGCATGGAGGCAAAGGTAAAGAGACGTTGAGCGCCTTTTGAGTTGAGAGTTTAGAGTTAAGAGCTAAGAGTTTAGGCTTAGAGTTAAGAGTTATAAAAGTGACAGCCAAGCAACAAGGAACGCTGGCTATGAGTCTCTTCGTGCTGCTCATAGTCATCGATCAGATCATCAAGATCTACATTAAGACGCATTTCTTCCTGCACGAGTCGGTTGAGGTGACGCCATGGTTCTACCTTTCGTTCATTGAGAACAATGGTATGGCCTATGGCATGGAGTTTGTGAATAAACTGCTGCTCACCAGCTTCCGCATCGTCTGCTCTTTACTGTTCGGCTGGGTGCTGGCCAAGGCTATTGTCCGCCGTGCTGTGAGCACAGGATTCGTGGTGGTAGTCACGCTTGTGCTGGCTGGAGCTGTGGGCAACATCATAGACTGCGTGTTCTATGGGCGCTGGTTCACCGACAGCTACGGACACGTGGCACAGTGGGCCAACGAGTCGGCAGGCCTGATGCCCCAGGGCGAGTGGTTCAGAGGCAGGGTAGTGGATATGTTCTATTTCCCACTTATCCGGTTCGACTGGCCAGATTCATTCCCGGCTGCTCATCAGCCCATGGAGTGGCTGGGACTGAGCTTCAGGTGGCCTTCGTGGGCTCCGTGCAGCGATGAGCCTTTCATGTTCTTCAAACCCGTCTTCAACTTTGCTGATTCGTGTGTCTCGGTTGGCGTGGTGGCGCTGATTCTCTTCTTCCACAAGGAGTTTGCCAAACTAGAGCAGTTATTCAATAAAAACAAATAAGCTTTGCATCGCTACAGATCCTATATTATAGCAGTCGTTCTCTGTCTGATGGCCAGTGTCTCGTGCATTGACCGTCCGGCAACGGTGTTGTCCGAAGACGAGATGATCGATCTGTTGGTCGATGTGCATCGTTCCGAAGGCCTGCTTGATGTGCAGAGTGCCCATAACCATGCCAACGAAGATTACCAGCGAGCAGTCATGGCGTCCGTACTGGTAAAACATGGTGTGACACGCGAACAGTATGACAGCTCCCTGATGTGGTATGCCAAGCATCTTAAACTCTTTGTGCGTGTCTATTCGCATGTGGAGGAGCAATTGGAGGAGGAGCATGAACTCTGGAAACAGCGCATGATTGAGGCTCGCGAGTTTGCAATCAGCCAGCCTGGTGATTCAGTGGAACTGTGGACACAGGCAGACTATCTGGTGCTTGATAGTCGGAAGTTGTCGGATTACAGAATATGGAATGTCGAATCGGATGAAAACTATCGCGCTGGAGATACTTTGAAGTGGAGCTTTGACGTCGATGCACTATTCCGTGGCCAGATACTCATTGCCTCGATTGCATTCCGTGCACGCGAAGATGATTATGAGTCGATGAAGAAGGTCGATCGCGATCGTATTGAGTCGCTGCCTGTGGGTACTGCCTCCATCCTGATCGATAGCCTGGGTTCTTATGAGCTGGTAGCTATGCCCGATTCGTTGCGAGGGTTCGGATCGTATATGCTCAACATGACTGTATTGTCGCCCGACAGTATTCAGTCGCCTGTCTTCCTGCGTAATATCTCACTCAAACGCTATCATCTCTAATGATCCGATTCCTTCATCTATACTTACGATTCATTCTATTGATTTGTGCATTGCTGCAAGCCTCAACACTTGCCGTCAATGCACAAACGCATTCCTTGCCGCAGGCTTTTTACGATTGGCTTCAGACGCCTGTCATGAAGCATTCCACGGTGACACTTGAAGTGACTCGCGATGGCAAGAGCATCTATAGTTATGATGCAGACCGACTGATGGCACCCGCATCGGTCATGAAACTGGTGACCACAGCCACTGCGCTGCGAATGCTTGGAGGCGATTATGTGTTGCCTGACAGTGCTGCCATCGTTGACACTGTGCATGTGGCTCTTCCCGGTTTGGAATGCTACAACCCCGATTGGCTTATCGAGGACATCGACACGGACTATATGCCGCCCCTCTGTGATTCGCTTGTCGATGCGGGCCGACTGCTTCGCGATGTGGTGTATGACACCAACCATGAGAGTCTGAACCATCAGGCCGAGACGCTGGCTCGGTTGTTACACCCTTCGTGCAGTCTGGACAGTGCGCTGACGACCATCATCAACTACTGGAAGCTTCAGGGATTGGATACGGAGTGCCTTCGCTTATATGATGGTTGTGGACTGGCACCCAGTGATCGTGTGACTGCCAGTTTTATGGTGCAGTTGCTGCAGGAAATGAAAGGTGATACTGACTTTGTCAATAGTCTGCCTGTAGTAGGGCAGGAGGGCACCCTTCGGCGTTTTCTGCGTGATACCCGATTGTCGGGACGTGGTCGTCTGAAGTCGGGAACATTGAAGACTGCAGTGACGTATGCAGGCTACATCACAGGCACCAACAGCAAGCATTATGAAATCTGCATCATGGTCAATAACTATGCTGGCAAGCCGTCGGACGTGCGTCGTGGTATGGAAAAAGTGCTGCTTTCGCTCATTCCATAATGCAAAAGTTCGGCTATTGCAGAATATTATTCCAAATTCACGCTCCGTTTTGTACTATATAATAAAAAAAGGAGTAACTTTGCAACGCATTTTCAGATAATAGATATGGCAAAACTGTTCGTTGTACCCACCCCTGTGGGCAATCTGGAGGATATGACCTTCCGAGCTGTCCGTGTGCTCAAAGAAGTTGACCTGATACTGGCTGAGGACACACGAACTTCGGCTGTGCTCATGCAGCACTACGATATCCATGTGCCTATGCAGAGCCATCATAAGTTCAACGAGCATGAGACTTCGGCTTCGATGGCCGAGAAGATTGCTGCTGGCATGACCGTGGCGTTGGTGAGCGATGCAGGAACTCCGGGAATCAGTGACCCTGGATTCATGCTGGTGCGTGAGTGTGCACGTCTGGGTGTGGAAGTGGAGTGTCTGCCTGGTGCTACTGCCTTCGTACCTGCCTTGGTGCAGAGTGCGTTGCCCAATGATAAGTTCTGCTTCGAGGGCTTCCTGCCACAGAAAAAAGGTCGTGAGACACGCATGCAGGTATTGGCCAACGACCCGCGCACAAGCATCATCTACGAGAGCCCCTATCGTCTGGTCAAGACACTGGAACAGTTGGCCAAAGTGTGTGGCGAAGATCGTCAGGCAGCTGTATGTCGCGAAATCTCCAAGCGATTTGCCGATACACAACGAGGAACCTTGCGCGAACTGGTGACTCATTTTACTGCCAATGAACCGAAAGGTGAGATTGTGCTCCTATTGGGCGGATTACCCGAGGCTCCAAAGGAGAAGAAGGTACACAAAAACAAGTACAAGCAGGAGGCAGAAGAGGATGAGTGAGTGATAATACATCATGTTTAATGCATAATGATTATTGCATGTTTTTTATGCATGTATAATACTTAGGACATAGTACATAATTGCTTTTGTCAAGCTGTATTTGAAAAGGAGTTGAATTTTATACAGAGAGTTAATGAATGGGTTGAAGGGATGAATATCTCAGATGACAGGTTCATGCTCATGAATAGCTCCCGAAAGTATAGCATTCCAATAACAAAACAACAAATCAACATAACAATAAAGGAATAAAAGAACACAACAACAAAAACTATACGACAATGAAAAAGATTATCTTTGGCGCATTGGTGCTGGCTTGCACCATGCTGGCAAGTTGCAATCGAGTAAGCCAGGAGCAGTATCAGCAGGTGACCAACACGAATGATAGCCTCATGCTGGTGGCTTTGCAGCAGGGTAATGAGATATATGACCTCAACACTACGCTCAAGTCAGTGACCGATCAGCTCGACAAGATCAACGGGCAGATAAGCGTGAGCAATGGAGAGGATCAGGACCTGTTGGCCCAGCGTGAGCGTCTGATGCAGAAGCTCCAGTTGGTACAGCAGACCATCGATGAGAAGGAGAAGGCCCTTGACGAATTGCAGAAGAAGTACAGCGCTCAGCTGGGTCAGAACAAGGAACTCAAGAAGACCATTGATCGTCTGCAGACAGAGGTTAAGGAGTATGAAACCTCTATTCAGGGCTACAAGAATCAGGTCGTTCAGATGGGACAGCAGATCAACGAACTTAGCACCAACCTCGAGCAGACTCAAACCGTACTCGTTGAGACTCAGCAGAGGAACGAGGAGCAGGAGAACGTTATCTCGGTTCAGGACAAGATGCTCAACACCGGTTACTATATTGTGGCTGACAAGAAGAACCTCAAGGATCTTGGCCTGATCGAGGGTGGTGTATTCACCAAGAAACGTCTCACCACTCAGGGCTTCTCAACTCAGAACTTTACAGAGATCGATATTCGTGAGTTCGAAACATTGCCTTTGGGAAGCAAGAATGCTAAGATTCTCTCTTCTCACCCTGCTGGCTCATACGAGCTTCGCGTACAGGCCGACCAGAAGCAGGTTCTTGTCGTTACTGATGCAGCTGCTTTCTGGAGCAACAGCAAGTTCCTGGTGGTGATGAATTAACCACATTCGGGTCCCCTATTCCAACACTCAACCTAACGCTTGAATTAGAATGCCATTAAGACTTCCTAAGAACCTTCCAGCCATCGAAGCATTGAAGAAGGAAAACATTTTCGTGATGGACTATGAAAAGGGCGATACCCAGCGCATACGTCCGCTGAAACTTTGTATCCTGAACTTGATGCCAATCAAAGAGCAGACCGAGAATGACTTGATCCGATTGCTCTCGAACACTTCATTACAGATTGAAATCACCTTCATGATGATTTCGACGCACATCAGCAAGAATACTTCGAGTGAGCACATGGAGCGTTTCTATACTCCATTCACCGAACTCAGGTCACATAAGTTCGATGGTATGATCATCACAGGTGCACCTCTCGAACAACTCGACTATGAGGAGGTAACCTATTGGAATGAGTTGCAGGAGATCTTCGATTGGGCACGCACACATGTCACCAGCACCATGTACATCTGTTGGGCATCGCAAGCGGGTCTCTACCATTTCTATGGAGTGCCCAAGTACCCGCTTTCGCACAAGATGTTCGGTATCTTCAAGCATGGTAAGGCCGACCCTTCCTGTCCGATCTTCCGAGGTTTCGATGATGAGTTCTATGTGCCCCATAGTCGTCATTCAGAGGTGCGTCGCGAGGACATTCTGAAGCATCCTGAGCTCCAGATATTGGCAGAGAGCCGTGAGAGTGGAGTCTATATGGTTATGGCTCGCGATGGCCGTGAGCTCTTCGTAACTGGCCATTCGGAGTATGCTCCCGACACGCTCGACAAGGAGTACAAGCGCGACTTGGCCAAAGGGTTGCCCATCGACATGCCTGTCAACTACTATCGCGATGGCAATCCTAACAATGGACCTCTGGTGCGCTGGCGCAGTACGGCCAATCTGCTTTTCACCAATTGGCTGAACTATTACGTCTATCAAGCCACACCATTTGACCTTGAGGATATCCATTGATCTGGTCAGGATAATATCAGATGATTAATCATTGACAAATGAGGTTTTAAAAGAGACCCGGCTAATCATTAGTCATAAAGCATAAATCAAAAAATGTACACCCTCGTTACAGCGTGTTGTAGCGAGGGTGAAACTTATTATTCAGGATGTCGTAGTGAGCATTTGTGGCATCTAAAACGTTCTCTTATGTGCTTTGGATGGCCTTGTTTGTGCAGTTGAACATATAATGTTCGTTAAACTTTAACATTTTTAACTGAAAATGTTTTTCTGTTTAAGTTTTTTGTACTTCATCCTCTTGCATAATTCGCAGAAAATTGCTACCTTTGCACCCGATTTGAAGCGACTTTTCCGGTCGAAACCGAGTGTCGCTCTATATTGTCAATAATAATAAACAAAAACATATATCAAGTAAAATGGTTGACATTCGAGAATTGAACGAACTCATTGAGTCAAAGAGTTCATTCGTAGGCATCCTGACCCAAGGCATGGATCAGGTCATTGTAGGTCAAAAGCATCTTGTCGAGTCGCTGCTCATCGGCTTGCTGGCCGATGGTCACATTCTGTTGGAAGGTGTTCCTGGCTTGGCCAAGACCCTTGCCATCAAGACCCTCTCGCAGCTCATCGACGCCAAATATAGTCGCATTCAGTTCACTCCTGATTTGTTGCCTGCCGACGTGATCGGTACCATGGTCTATTCGCAGAAGAGCGAGCAGTTTACTGTAAAGAAGGGTCCTGTCTTCGCCAACTTCGTTTTGGCAGATGAGATCAATCGTGCTCCAGCCAAGGTGCAGTCAGCATTGCTCGAGGCCATGCAGGAACGTCAGGTGACCATTGGCAGCGAGACCTTCAAGCTCGATCGTCCCTTCCTCGTTATGGCTACACAGAACCCAATTGAGCAGGAGGGTACTTACCCATTGCCAGAGGCTCAGTGCGACCGTTTCATGCTCAAGGTGAAGATCGACTATCCAAAGAAGGAGGAGGAGATGCGCATCGTGGCCAACCACCTTATGGGCTTCAAGACCGACATCAAGCCAGTGATGAGTGTCGATGAGATTCTCGATGCACGTCAGGTCGTAAAGCAGGTCTATATCGACGAGAAGATTCAGAAGTATATCATCGACATCGTCTTCGCAACACGTTATCCAGAGATGTACGGCATGGAGAACATGAAGGACATGATTGCTTACGGAGCTTCACCTCGTGCCTCTATCAACCTGGCACTCGCAGCACGCGCTTACGCCTTCCTGAAGCGTCGTGGCTATGTTATTCCTGAGGACATCCGTGCCATCTGTGCCGACGTGATGCGTCACCGCATCGGCCTCTCGTACGAGGCTGAGGCCAATAACCTCACTGCAGAGGAGGTGATTGCCGAGATTCTCAACAAGGTCGAAGTGCCTTAAAAAGTTCAAAGATAAAAGTAAAAAGTTAAGTTGGAAACAACAGAACTCATCAAGAAAGTCCGACAGATCGAGATCAAGTCGCGTGGTTTGAGCGCCAATGTCTTTGCAGGTTCGTACAAGACGGCGTTCAGAGGTCATGGTATGTCGTTTGCCGAGGTGCGTGAGTACCAGTATGGTGACGATGTACGTGACATTGACTGGAACGTGACTGCGCGCCAGAACAAGCCGCACATCAAGATCTTCGAGGAGGAGCGCGAACTGACCATCATGCTCATGATCGATGTGAGTGGTAGCCGAGAGTTCGGAACCACTACACAGACTAAGCAGGAGCAGATCACCCAGATCGCTGCTACCCTGGCTATGTCGGGTATACAGAACAATGATAAGATCGGTGTGATCTTCTTCAGCGACCGTATTGAGCGTTACATTCCACCTCAGAAGGGCAAGAAGCACGTGTTGGCCATCATCTCTGAGATGCTGCAATTTCAGCCCGTACAGCGAGGGACTGACATCAATAGTGCCATCCAGTATGTCTCGAACGCGCAGAAGAAACGTTGCACTACGTTTATCATCAGCGACTTCTTCGACAATAAGCCCTATATGCAGTCTCTGCAGATTGCCAATTCGAAGCACGATATCGTGGCCATTCAGGTCTATGACCCACGCGAGACGGAACTTCCTGACGTAGGCTTGCTGAAAGTGCGCGATGCCGAGACAGGGCAGGAACGATGGGTCGATACCAGCAGCCGAAGTGTGCGTCAGGCCTATGCCGACTGGTGGACGAATACTCAGCGTCAGATGCAGGAGTCTTTCCTCCGTTCGCGTGTCGATAGCATCTCAATACGCACCGACGAGGATTTCGTGCCAGCCCTTTTGTCATTGTTCAAACGCCGCAGTTAATGTGTAAACTCTCCCACGAGTGGAGACGTTATAGTTATGAGAAATTCAATCAAGCAGATATTCACCTTTTTGTCCCTGTGCCTATGCGGATTGCTGTGGAGCGCTCAGTCGTATGCCCAGCAACCTGTGGTCAGCGTGCAGATGGATAGCACCTACGTGATCTTTGGCAGTCCGATGACGTTTCATCTGCAAGCCATTGTACCTGAGGATCAGCCTATCCTCTTCCCACAGCAGGTGCTTCAGCAGGGTGGCATCGAGGCATTTGACGACTCTGCACGCTATCTTCTTGAGCTTGACGACTTCGAGGCTCCTCACGTTGATACCGTACAGCATACCAATGGCATGCTGACACTACAGCAGGATCTCACTGTCTATGCCTTTGACTCTGCCACGCTCTACATCCCACCTTTCGAGTTCGTCACTTCACAGGGTGATACGCTCCGCACCAACAGCCTTGCGCTGAAGGTCTTTGTCCCATTCGAGGAGGTGGAGGTCGATCCATCTAAGTTCTGCGATCTGAAGGATGTGCAGGACCCAGAGTTCGTGCTGATGGACTACATTTGGTGGTTCATCATCCCACTCATTGTGCTGATATTTCTGGCAGCAGGTTGGTTCGGATGGCGCTACTGGCTGCAGCACAAGAAGGATGCTCCTGTCTTCGTACCTAAAGAGAAACCGGTTCCTACCCACATCCAAGCCATGCAGGCCCTTGACGAACTGGATGCCAAAAAACTGTGGCAGAATGGTCGTGACAAGCAGTTCCATACTGAGCTGACCGACATTCTGCGTTTCTACATCGAGCGTCGCTTCGACGTACAGGCTTTGGAGAAGACTACCGACGAGATTCTTGAAGAGCTCTATGAGTTGTCAGAATCGCAGAAAGCCTCGCTCAATAACCTGCGTCAGATCCTGCAGCTGGCTGATCTGGTCAAGTTTGCCAAGTACAAGCCATTGCCTGACGAGAACCAGCTGTCGTTCATGAATTCGCGTATGTTCGTCGAGCAGACCAAGAAGGTCGAGATCGAGGAGTCTCAAAATAATGAATCAGTTAAAGAATAGTTATGCAGTTCGCTAACCCTGGATATTTGTTCCTCTTGCTATTGCTCGTCCCAGCCATTGCATGGTATGTGTGGAAGCAGTCGGTGGCACAGGCCTCCTTGCAGGTTTCGACCACCAGTCCCTTCGCGCAGTTGCCACGTAGCTGGAAAGAGTATTTGCGTCACGTCAACTTCGCCCTCTTGTGCGGAGCCTTTGCCCTCGCTATCGTGGTACTGGCCCGCCCGCAGAGCAGTGACAGCTGGAGTCAGTCCAACACCGAAGGCATTGACATCGTGATGAGCCTCGACGTTTCGAACTCCATGCAGATGGAAGACTTTCGTCCCAATCGTCTGGAAGCCTCAAAAGATGTAGCTTCGCAGTTTGTGGCCGGCCGTCCGAATGACAACATCGGTCTGGTGCTTTTTGGCAAAGAGTCATTCACCATGTGCCCAATGACCAGCGATCATGCTGTAGTGGGCAATATGATCAATTCCGTGGATTTCGACCTCATAGACGGTGGTTCCACAGCCATTGGCGATGGTCTGGTTACTGCTGTCAACCGCATTCGTTCGGGTACTGCCAAGTCCAAGGTCATCATCCTGTTGACCGACGGTTCGAACAACTCAGGCGACGTCTCGCCTAAGGATGCAGCTCAGGTCGCCAAGGTGATGGGTGTACGCCTCTATACCATTGGCGTGGGTTCGAAGGGTGAGTTCGATGTCACGGTGGGCTACGATCCGTTTGGTCGTCCCATCAAGCAGAAGGCAACTGCTGACATTGACGAAGACACGCTCCGAGCCATGGCTCAACTCACCGGAGGACGTTATTTCCGCGCCACCGACAAGTCTTCGCTGGCCAACATCTTTGACGAGATTGACCAGATGGAAAAGACCAAGATGTCAGTACGCGAGTTTTCGCACAAGGAGGAGGAGTATCTGCCTTTTGCCTTGCTCGCACTTGCACTTTTATTGATTCATGTATTGCTCCGTAATACAGTATTGAGAAATTTGCCATAATATGGAAAACTTTCGTTTTGCAAATCCCCAACTCCTTTGGCTGCTACTGCTGGTAGTAGTGCTGGTGGCATTGTTTATTGCCAGCCGAATGTCCAGCAATAAGGCGCTCAAGAAGTTCGGTAATATAGCGTTGCTCCGTCCATTGATGCCAGGCGTCAGTGACGGTAAGCTGCGCCTGAAGTTCGCTTTGCAGATGCTGGCACTTACCAGCTTGATCCTGGCTGTGGCTCGTCCACAGTTCGGTAGCAAGCTACAGACCGTCAAGAAAGAGGGTATCGAGGTCATGGTTTGCCTTGATATCAGTAATTCTATGCTGGCTGAGGACATCGCACCTAACCGTCTGGAGCGTGCCAAGCGTATGCTGAGCCGTCTGCTTGATCAGATGGACAACGATCAGGTCGGCCTCATTGTTTTTGCCGGAGAGGCTTACACCCAGTTGCCTATCACTAATGACTTTGTGTCGGCCAAGATGTTCCTGTCGAGCATCGACCCGCGTATGGTGAGCCTGCAAGGTACGGCCATAGGTGCTGCCATCAACTTGGCAGTCCGATCGTTTACACC
>JAZQQU010000004.1:0-8134 GCA_045629225.1 Bacteroidales bacterium
CTTCTTCAGCGGCAAGAAGAAGCAGCGCAATCTCGACATGAAGGAGGCACTTTACTCATTGATTTCCAACGTCCTCTTCGTCGAGGATCACAAGTGTCCGGGCACCTACCACCCACGTATCTCGGCGCAGCTCGACTATACCTTTACACGTCTGCAGAGCTGGGAGAAGGAGGCTTTCAACCGCCTCTACAACGAATATTTCTACCGCCGTCACAACCAGTTCTGGTACGATCAGGCAATGACCAAGCTGCCAAAGCTGATCGACGCAACTCAGATGATCGTGTGCGGTGAGGACCTCGGCATGGTACCTGATTGTGTACCTTGGGTGATGAACCAGCTCCAGATCCTCTCGCTCGAAATCCAGCGTATGCCAAAGGATCCCCAGGACGAGTTCGGCCACGTGGAGCGTTATCCAGAACGCAGCGTCTGCACCACAGGCACACACGACACTGAGACCCTCCGCCAGTGGTGGGAGCTCGACCGCGAGCTCACCCAGCACTTCTGGAACAACGAGCTGCACCACGAGGGCGAGGCTCCAGCCTCAGCTTCGACCGAGATCTGCGAGCAGATCGTACGTGCACACCTCGACTCGCCATCGCTCCTCTGCATCCTGCCTCTGCAGGACTGGCTCGCCATCGATGCCGACCTGCGTCTGCCCGATGCCAACGCCGAGCGCATCAATATCCCTGCCAACCCACGCCACTACTGGCGCTACCGCATGCACCTCTCAATCGAGGAGCTGATGGCACAGACAGCATTCAACGAGAAGGTGGCAGCGCTGGTTACTGCCGCCAACAGATAATAGTTAAATAGTAAATTGTCAAATAGTCAAATGGCTAAACTCCTTCCCGACCTGAAACTCTCGCAGCTGATCAACATCAGCTTCGGTTTCTTTGGCGTGCAGATTGCCTATGCACTGCAGTCGGCCAATATCTCGCGCATCTTCGCCACGCTGGGTGCTGACCCACACCAGCTGTCGTTCTTCTGGATCCTGCCTCCACTCATGGGCATGATCGTGCAACCCATCATCGGCATGCTGTCCGACAAGACCTGGTGTCGCTTCGGACGTCGCATCCCCTACCTCTTCATCGGTGCGCTCGTTGCCGTGCTCGTCATGGCACTGTTGCCCAATGCTGGCAGCTTCGGCCTCACCACGCAGGTGGTCTGCTGGGGACTGACAGGCTCCATGATCTTCGGTCTGTTCTCATTGATGTTCCTCGACACCTCTATCAACGTGGCCATGCAGCCCTTCAAGATGATGGTGGGCGACATGGTCAACGAGAAGCAGAAGACCCAGGCCTACTCCATCCAGTCGTTCCTCTGCAATCTGGGCTCGGTCGTTGGCTATCTGTTCCCCTACATCTTCACCTTCCTGGGCGTGCAGAATGTGGCACCCGAGGGCGTGATTCCCAACTCGGTCATCTACTCGTTCTACGTGGGTGCAGCCATCCTCATCCTCTGCGTGATCTACACCACGATGAATGTCAAGGAGTATTCGCCTGAACAGCTCGAGGCCATGCCTGAGCTTCAGGACGAAGAGCCAGCCACAGGCAGCGTCGCCACCTCGACTCACGTCAAGAAGCCATCCATCGCTTACACCTTCCTCTCCATCGGTCTGGTGCAGTTCTTCTGCTGGGCAGGCTTCATGTATATGTGGTCCTATTCGGCTGGTGCCATTGCCGAGATGTGCTGGGGCACTACCGACACCCATTCGGCCGGTTATCAGGAGGCAGGCAACTGGAATGGCGTGTGCTATGCCATCCAGGCCATCGGTAGCGTCATCTGGGCTGCCTGCATCCCATTCGTTTCCAAAGCGCTGCATTCTGACAAGATGTGCTACACCCTCAGCCTCGTCCTGGGTGGCCTGGGCTTCATCTCGATGCTCTGGATCCACGATGCTTACCTGCTGTGGGTAGCCTACCTGCTCGTGGGCTGTGGCTGGGCTGCCATGCTGGCCTTCCCATTCATCTTCTTCACCAATGCGCTGCAGGGCAATCCTAAGATGGGCACCTACCTGGGACTCTTCAACTGCACCATCTGCCTGCCTCAGATCGTGGCTGCCGTCGTGGGCGGTTCGCTGCTCGGCATGGTCGGCACACAGGTAGGCATGCTGGCCGTGGCTGGTGTGCTGCTCGTGTGCGGTGGCTTGGCGGTCTGGAGCATCAAGGGGAAATAGAAATAGTTACGCAAGTGCGAACCAGTGCTAATAAAGGCACTTTGAGGTGTACCATTTAAATAACAAAATGAGGACGTGCAAAAGTCTGATCATGGACTTTTGCACGTCCTCTTTAATTTAAATTCTGTTTTATGCTTCAGGCTACTCAGGAGTCTCACACCTCATCGTCAGCATAGCCATAGTCGGTGCAGGCGATGCCGGCGTAGTCGAAGATCTCCTCGTCCTTGAAGAAGCGCTTCACCTCGACAGCTGCGCTCTCGAGCGAGTCGCTGGCATGCACGATGTTCTGCTGACCGCTCATCGAGAAGTCGCCACGGATGGTACCAGGCAGTGCCTTACGACCATTGGTAGCGCCAGCCATCTGACGAACCACATCGACAGCGCCCACGCCCTCCAGGCAGAGAGCCACGACAGGAGTGCGGGTCATCGACTTCTTCAGGCCAGGGAAGAAGGGACGTTCCACCAGGTGTGCATAGTGTTCGTTCAGGATCTCGTCGTTGAGCTGCATCATCTTCAAGCCAGCAATCTTCAAGCCCTTCTGCTCGAAGCGCTTCAAGACCTCACCTGCCAGGCCACGCTGCAGGGTGACTGGCTTCAGGAGTACCAAAGTTCTTTCCATTGTAATATGTTTTTAATGGTTATGAATAAATGTGTTTTTTGAGAAATGACCATCTTAGTCGCCGCAAAGGTAGGCATAAAACATGAGATATGCAAATTTTCGGCAAAAAAAGCATAAGCTAACATGCCATTTTTTCGCCAAAGGGGGCAAAAAGCATCTGCCTTCGAAATAAAACTGCCCGAAATTGGCTACTATTAAAATATAATATGTATATTTGCACAGATTTTCTATGATCAGTAACCAACAAATATTAATACTCAAAAAACAAATCACATGGCAAATCCAGTTGAATTCAAGTATGCTCCCATGTTCCAGCTTGGCGAGGATACTACCGAATACTACCTGCTGACCAAGGAGGGCGTCTCGGTCAGCGAGTTCGAGGGCCACAAGATCCTCAAGGTCTCGCCTGAGGCTCTGACCAAGTTGGCACAGCAGTGTTTCCACGACGTGGAGTTCATGCTCCGTCGCGAGCACAACCTGCAGGTAGCCAAGATTCTGCGCGACCCTGAGGCCACTGAGAACGACAAGTACGTAGCCCTGCAGTTCCTGCGCAATGCCGAGACCGCTGCCAAGGGTATCCTGCCTTTCTGCCAGGACACCGGCACCGCCATCATCCACGCCGAGAAGGGCCAGCAGGTCTGGACCGGCTTCGAGGACGAGGAGGCTCTCTCGCGCGGCGTCTATAACACCTACACCCAGGACAACCTGCGCTACTCGCAGAACGCACCACTCAACATGTACGACGAGGTGAACACCAAGTGCAACCTCCCTGCCCAGATCGACATCGAGGCTTGCGAGGGCGCTGAGTACAAGTTCATCTGCGTGGCCAAGGGCGGTGGTTCGGCCAACAAGACCTACTTCTACCCTATGACCAAGGCCCTGATCCAGAACGAGAGCACCCTGCTGCCTTGGCTCGTGGAGGAGATCAAGCACTTCGGCACCGCAGCCTGTCCTCCCTACCACATCTGCGTGGTCATCGGTGGCACCTCGGCTGAGAAGAACCTCCTGACCGTGAAGCTCGGTTCCATCAAGTACTACGACTCGCTGCCTACCACTGGCGACGAGACTGGCCGTGCCTTCCGCGACCTCGACCTCGAGGAGAAGCTCCTCAAGGAGGTCTATAAGAGCGGCCTCGGCGCTCAGTTCGGTGGCAAGTATGTGGCACACGACGTCCGCGTGATCCGTCTGCCACGCCACGGTGCTTCGCTCCCTGTAGGCATGGGCGTGAGCTGCTCGGCCGACCGCAACATCAAGGCCAAGATCAACGAACAGGGCATCTGGATCGAGAAGATGGACGCCTGCCCATCAGAGCTCATCCCTGAGGAGCTCCGTCAGCCAGGCGAGGGCGGCAAGGGCATCGAGATCGACCTCAACCAGGGCATCGACGCTGTGCGCAAGGAGCTCTCGAAGTATCCTGTTTCGACCCGCGTCAACCTCAAGGGCACCATCATCGTGGCTCGCGACATTGCTCATGCCAAGCTCAAGGCTCGTCTGGACGCTGGCGAGGGCATGCCACAGTACTTCAAGGATTATCCTGTGCTCTACGCAGGTCCTGCCAAGACCCCAGAGGGCTATCCTTGTGGCTCAATGGGCCCAACCACCGCAGGACGCATGGATCCATACGTCGATGAGTTCCAGGCCAATGGCGGCAGCCTCGTGATGATTGCCAAGGGCAACCGTGCACAGTGCGTGACCGATGCCTGCAAGAAGCACGGCGGATTCTACCTCGGCACCATCGGTGGTGTGGCTGCAGTTCTCTCACAGACCTCGATCAAGAGCATTGGGTGCGTAGAGTTCCCAGAGCTCGGCATGGAGGCTGTCTGGAAGATCGACGTTGAGGACTTCCCTGCCTTCATCCTCGTCGATGACAAGGGCAACGACTTCTTCAAGCAGCTCAAGCCTTGCGCAGGGTGCACCATCCTCTGATTCTGAAGAGGGGCGCGTGTCAAAAGCTCCAGCAAATACGATCTTCGCAGTTTTGCATTTGACACGACGCCCTTTTGCACTTGCAATACTCACAAATAACGCAGTCTTGCGGAAACTCAAAAGCACATGCTGTATACTGGTTGTGCTTTTGCGTTTCCGCAAGACTTGTTTTTGAGGGAATCGGATTTTATAACTTTCAATTACGGGACATAGGGCTATTCAGAGAGAACGCAGACGGGGCGGATAGGTTGCCCGTTAAACCGTATTTTGCCCATGGTATGGTTCTGGCCATATTGGAGGATGTGGAGCGAGTAAGCATTCTTCTGAGATTCGCGCGATGACGTCCTGTAGTCACAGTATTGGACATAATAGAGTTCCGAATTGAAACGATAACCAGCAATAGGAAGGAAGATCCATTTCGATTCATCACTCCTATTTGACACTTTATAACCTTCAATGCCATTGATCGTAGTGTCTGTCCAAATACATTCATTGATCAACTTATCACATTCATATTTAGTCGGCATACGCCACTGCCCTTGCCAGTTCACATGTGCTGCATCATGATCCAGAGAGAGGACAACAGGATCTTCATTATAACTATATGAAGCCTCTATATAAGCATTATTCTTTTGTGGTTCGGTCTCACCCCATGCATAATAATAGCCATAATCATGAGGCTCATTTGCACCTAAATTGCAAGTGGCCCAATAGATGGTGCGACCATAATCGTCCTTCAGGCCCAGATCCACATAGGCATGGCCATTGAAAGGATCTTCAATATCTCCTTCGGGGGCAGACTTTATGGATTGTTCGATGATGGAGACGCGTGAGGAGAGCGAGTTGAGCAGCGCGTTGTTCTGCTGCAACAGTTGGTTGAACTGCTGCACAGTGGCATTCAGCTCTTCGGCAGTCACCACCTGAGGATCCTCCTGTATGGTCTCGATGGCTCGGCTCACCACCTGGGCAGCATCGGCCACACTGACGCCATCCTTGTGGTTCACGTCATAGACCGAATAGGTATGCAACTCGCTCTGCGCCATCACTGTGCCACACAGTCCCAGCAGAGCAGCGACGGTAAGGAATAATTGCTTCTTCATAGTTGATATCGTTTTGTTATTGTTTTCTTTTTCAAATCTCAGCCAGCAGTCGTCTCAGTGAAACTGACAGCGACTTACTTGCAAGGTGTACACACAGGGAGGATGAAGAGTCCTGACGCACGATCCATGACATCCATATACCTTTCGCCCTTCTGGAAGAAGAGGCTCCAAGCCATATAGGTTTCACTGCTGAGCGTAGAAGTCCAGTAGTAGCCAACACTTTCTGACCCTGTTGCCATCTGATGCTCATCACCGCCCCAATAGCCTCCAGCCACGAGGAGAATACGTTTGCTTGAATCGCTGCGGTTGGTGACACGGTAGCCATACGCTGAGGATCCGATGGAGACCCACGTCCAGTCGCACTGATCGATGAGCAGCTGCATCTCCTCAAGGGTTGGCATGCGCCATGAGCCGCCCCACTTCTGGCGGACTACATCGTCATCAGGCAGCAGCTCGGTCAGGCCATCACCAATGAAATGACGCTGGGCATCATACCAGATGGCTTGATTCTCCTGGTCATCGACCGTGTATTTGGTGATGTACTGGAGGTCTTCTTTGCCCTCCTGCATGAAAGGATAGTTGCTCCAGTCGAACATGTGGCCACCAGTGTAGCCATCCAAAGCTCCCCAGGCATACCACCGCCCGAACCTTGTGGCTGTGGTATTGAACGTGCCCATGTTCTCGGTAGCCCAATACACAGGGGTTCCATCCGAAAGCCTGATGCCCAGATCGACATACTTATGCGAACCTGCCATCACACCGTTCTCATCAGGCGTGATGACCTCGATGCCCAGTTTCTGCTCGACGCGAGCCACCCTCGATTCCAGCTGCTGTGCCCCCTCGCGGCTCTCCTGCAGCAGGCGGCTGAGGGTCTGCACGGTGGCATTCAGCTCCGAGCCCGTCACCAGGCTCTGTGCCGATGCGGTGCTGCCCAGAGTGGCAAGGGCCACGAAAGCGCACGCCCTGAGGCTGTTGCTGATAGGTTTGTGTTTCATTCTCGTATCTGCCAAGTGTTTGTGTGTATTCAGAGCCAGCGTTCGTCCGAACGCAGCGCCCTTTGGGCGCAAAGGTACGTTTTTATCTACAGATTACAATCTTTTTCACCCTACTTTATGCAACCTTTGTCCAAAATAGGTCAGTAAGCAGGAGTATTGCGAAATAGGGATAGCAACTCCAGTGCCGCATTCGCACAACATGATGAGGCGATGTGGACGCACGATAGTCCGTCATGAAGCCAAGTCGGACTGTCAGGCGCACCGGAAATCAACACAACGTACGAAGTGTTGACTCTGTGGACGCACAACAGTCCGACCTGGAGTCAAGTCGGACTGTCAAGCAGTCTGGAAAACAACACAACGCACGTAGTGTTGACTCTGTGGACGCACAACAGTCCGACCTGGAGCCAAGTCGGACTGTCAAGCAGTCTGGAAAACAACACATCGCACGAAGTGTTGACTCTGTGGACGCACAACAGTCCGACCTGGAGCCAAGTCGGACTGTCTGGTATTTTTATCGCGCTCCCAGCTCCCAGAATGCCACAGAGGCAGCGGCAGCTACATTGAGCGAATCGACGTGGTGAGACATGGGGATGCGCACCACATGGTCGGCCTCGGCGATGTGCTGGGCAGGCAAACCATCGCCCTCGGTGCCCATGATGATGGCCAGGCGGGGAATGGTGCGGAGCAGGGGATCGTCGATGGAGATGCTGTCATCAGTCAAAGCCATGGCTGCTGTCAGGAAGCCTAAGTCGTGGAGCGAGGGTAAGGGGAGGTCGATCCACGTCCAGGGCACCAGGAAGACCGAACCCATAGAGACACGCACAGCACGACGATTGAGCGGGTCGCAGGAGTCGGGCGTGAGCAGCACTGCATCGATGCCCAACGCGGCTGCCGAGCGGAAGATGGCTCCGATGTTGGTGGTATCGACCACACCATCGATCACCACGATTCTGCGAGCCTCGGCCACCACCTCGGCCACTGGACGAGGCAGGGGACGACGCATGGCACAGAGCACGCCTCGGGTGAGGGTGTAGCCCGTGAGCTGAGCCAGCAGATCGCGCGAGCCAGTATAGACAGGGATGTCGCCACTGCGCTCGATGATGGTGCGGGCATCGCCCTCGATGTGTCGCTCCTCGCAGAGCAGGGCCAGAGGCTCATAGCCAGCATCGAGCGCCACATGGATCACCTTGGGACTCTCGGCTATGAAGATCCCCTTCTCGGGCTCCAGACGGTTGCGAAGCTGCGCCTCGGTGAGGGTGCTGAAGACGTCAAGGCCGGGGTGATGGAGTGAGGTGATGTGCGTTACCATTATATT
>JAZQQU010000005.1:0-13473 GCA_045629225.1 Bacteroidales bacterium
GCATCGGACAAACCATTGAAGCCTCTGGCTTCTATAGTTAGGCGGTTATAGCACAAGGGCTCCACCTCTTACCATTCCGAACAGAGAAGTTAAACCTTGTAACGTCGATGGTACTGCGAAAGCGGGAGAGTAGAAAGCCGCCACCTTACATTGAGCACCAGATCGCTATAGTCTGGTGCTCTTTTTCATTTAGATACTCACACTGCACTATGAAAAAGCTTCATCTTCTCTTGACGGTCGCTTCGGCTTTGACCGTTCTCTCCTGCTCTGATAAGTCTAAGACTGCTGATCAGTCTGCCGATAACCTTGATTTGTCTTCGGGCATTGTTCTTCACTATGATTTTGAGGATGCACAAGATGGTCTTGTCAAAGATCTTGGACCCAATCATGCCGATGCACGTCTGATGGGTGGAGCCACGGTCACAGAAGGTAATCTGGTGTTGGGTGCGTCTGACGACTATCTGGATATGACTTTGGCAGCTGGACGTGTACTTCAGGGATTAACCGACTTCACTATTGCTACAAGTTATTGTGTCGACAGCACAGAGGTGATCGAAGGCTATGGTTACTTCCTTTGGTGTTTCTCATCCCTCGAAGCAAATGCCGAGAAGGAGGGGCCTTATCATGCCTATCGTCTCAACGAACAGCGCTGTGAGACTTCGATTGGTGGCTGGAGTCAGGAAACTGGTGTCCAGAAGGGTACTGTGGCCGAAGTAGGCTGCTGGACAAGTGTCATCTTCCGTCAGGTGTCAGGCAAGGGAGAACTCTTCATTAACGGCCAGCTCATTGCCAACGAGGAGGGATTCCCTGAGCACAAGACCAATTTTGCAGCAGCACCTTCTTTCAACTGGATGGGCCGTGCTCCTTTCAATGGCGACAAGTACCTGGCCAATACCAAGATTGCCGATTTCCGACTCTATGACCGTGGTGTCTCGGACGAGGAAGTAGCTGAGCTTGCAGCTCTCTGCACTACCCGCCCCTAATTATTCTTAATCCATGTATCAGAAATTCATCATAACCGACGAAGGCGTGCTTAAGTTTGGCCATGTCTATCTTCATCGTGATCTGCTTGACATAGGTCAGGACGATTGTCATGGCGGTGGTCTATGGAAGATTGATCATTCACGTAGTGCCATCCTGCTCTACGGCCGATCGTTCGATTTCGGTGGACCTGACTTCAATTACGTACGTCGCATTGACTGGAGTGGGGTAGGAGGCAGGATCTTGCCTCTCTTCTTCCTGCCACATTGGCCGAATGAAGACCTGCTCGAACCCGTATATGCACAATAAAGCAATTCGTATCATGCAACTACACCTTTCACTCACACAGCAATTACCCAGTCAGGCTTCGTTGCCTGATGATCAGCGTCAACCATGGCTTTACGATCAACCCTTTGAGTGGACGGAACAGCTCACCAAACGTGCTGTGATCTGGTTAAGCCAGCAATTAGGCAAACCCGTACTCAAGCTGACCACTAAGGATTATGAGACACACAATCTGAAAAGCCTCCTTGGACAGGAAGGACGCTCAGAGATGCTCAATCTGCGCATATTCAATGCCTTGCAGCACACCATTACTGGTTGGCCGGGAGGTAAACCCAATGCTGACGACAGCCAGCGTCCGGAGCGAGCTTTGCCCTATCCAAAGCGCGTGGTCATCTTCTCACCCCATCCCGACGATGATGTCATCTCGATGGGAGGCACGTTGCGTCGCCTGGTTCAGCAGGGGCACGATGTGCACGTCTGCTACCAGACTTCGGGCGATATAGCTGTGTGCGACGAGGAGGTTACGCGCTTCATGCACTTCATCAATGGCTTCAATCGTCTGTTCTGTGATCGCAAGGACGAGCAGATCAGTCGCATCTACAATGATGTCAAGCAGGCCTTCCAGACGAAGACTTCCGAACAGATAGATTCCCCTGATGTGCTGACCATCAAAGGTCTGATACGTCGTGGTGAAGCCCGATTGGCAAGTACCTACAACGGCGTGGCCAAGGATCATGTTCATTTCCTCGACCTGCCCTTCTACGAGACAGGCCGTATCGAAAAGAATCCACCCACCTTGCAGGATGTCGAGATAGTACGTCAGATTCTGGCCGAAGTCCGTCCTCATCAGATCTACGTAGCTGCCGACCTGGCCGATCCTCATGGCACGCACCGTGTCTGCACCGACATCGTTTTCGCTGCCATCGACCTTGAGCAGCAAGCAGCTGCATCGTGGCTCGAAGACTGTCGGGTGTGGATGTATCGTGGTGCCTGGGCAGAGTGGGACATTGAGGATATTGAGATGGCAGTGCCTTTCAGCCCCGAGGAGTTGCGCGAGAAGCGCAATGCCATCCTGAAGCATCAGTCGCAGATGGAGGCGGCACCCTTCCTGGGAGGCGACGAGCGTCTGTTCTGGCAACGTGCCGAAGACCGCAATCGAGAGACTGCCCAACGGTACGATGACCTGGGTCTTGCCTCATACGAGGCCATCGAGGCTTTTGTCGAATATAAGTTTTCTCAGAACTCTTAACGCAAACCTGTAGTCAGTAATAACCTATGAGAACCATACTTTGCACTCTCCTTCTCTCCGCTTCGGCCCTCGTCACGGCCATGGCGCAGCAGAACGTGCCCAAGCACATCACAATGGCGGTCGAAGAGTTCGCCTACAAACCCAGCGCAGTAAGTGCTGCCCTCTCTGTGCTTTCGGTAGTGAGCGATGCCGACGGACTGTATCTGCCCGACAAGTCGATGTTGCCACAGATGAACGAAGCCATCGTCTCAGGTGCAGTGAACATACCCTGGGTGGATAGCGGTGTGGCCGAAGCTGCCGACTACACACTCAGAGGTCACATCACACAGTCCGAAGTCATGACTGGAGACAACGGCGCCGTAGTGGTGAGAGCCCGAGCCTACATAGTCGATAACAAGACGGGGCGCGAGGTGGCCACCAAGGTCCTTACCGGTTCGTCTCTGACATTTGCCTCTGTCGATAACTCCGCTTCGCTCAAGACCTGGGCAGCTCGTGATTTGTCCCGCAGCATCCAGACCTTCGTCTTCGAATCCCTTCCCGTGACAGGCCAGATATTGGAGAAAGGCGTGGAGCAGGCCAACGGAAAGGTCAAAGAGAAGCAATGCTACGTCGATATGGGATCGCTTCAGGGCCTCGTGCCCGAAATGCGCCTCTACGTCACCACGGGCGGCAAGTACAAGGCCGAACTCCGCGTAGTGGAGGTGATGGGCGAAGACCTGTGTGCGTGCAAGATAACCAAAGGCGACTCTTACATCACCAAGAGCCTGGCCAAAGGCGTGGAGATGGTGGTGACGTCACGACCGAAGAAGATTGAATAACCCTATAGAATAATAATAAATATGTATAAACACTTACTCTCCTTCCTCATCGCCCTTCTCTTCCTTCCCCTCATGGCCCAGGAAGCCGCGCTTGACACCACAACGGTGGCCATGCCTTCAGCTCAGGAGCAGGCACTAGTGTACGAAAACCCCAAGGTTACCGTCTATATCGGCGACATCACCTATCAACCTATGACTCGTGGCCAGAAGACCTCGAACATCATCACCGGCCTGCTCAACAGTGAGATCAGCCTTGAGGACGAGTCGATGGTCGAGGGTGCCAAGGAGGCGCTGATGGGCAGTCTGCGCGACGTGAACCGCTTCGAGGTCAAGACCGGTGACATCGCGCCTCAGGACCTGCAGAGCGGCTATTGTCTGGTGTTCTCGGCCAAGATCATCTTCTGTAACTTCACCGAGAAACTCAATCGCAACGTCATGGACAAGGAGGCACGCATTGTGGCCTACATCACCTTGACCGACCCAAGCAACAATCGCGTAATGTACAACAAGCAGGTGACAGGCTATACCTGGCTCAGCATCTTCAACAGCATTGCAGCCTGTCGCGAATATGCTCAGAACAACCTGTGGGTTGATGCCGCATCCAGCATGCGCCGTGCCTTCCCGCTCCGTGGTCACATGCTCGAGAAAGGCTTCATGAAGGGCAAGAAACAGAAGCTCAAGGAGTTCTATATCGACTTGGGTACGGATCATCGCATCTTCACTGGCTCGCATGTCGATGTCTTCATCGTGAAGCACATAGCAGGTCGCATAGCTCGTCAGCAGATTGGCACAGGCGAGGTGATTGACGTCGAAGGTACCGACATCAGCCTCTGTCGCGTGCGTCATGATGGCGAACAGATCAAACAGGCCTTCGACCGTGGGGCGGAAATCGCGGTACAGGTGTATTGAGCGCGGTACTATTTCTTTTGGTGATCCTTCAATGCCTGACGAATGCTTTCGGCCGTGATGGCTTTAGCTACGACCTTGCCTTCGGGCGAGATGAGCAGGAAGGCAGGGATCCAATGCAGGCGGTAAGCTTGGGTCACGGGGATGTCGTGCCAGTTGGATTGTAGGGTGCTGATCTGCGGCCATGGATAGGCGGCTTCGCGCAGATAGCTCTTCCAACGCTCCTCATCGCGGTCGAAGGAATAGCTGAGGAACTGGATGTCGGCATCCTGAATCTTTCGCCCATTCCATTCTGCATAGACATCGGCGAAGATCGGAGCCTCCCTACGGCAGTCGCCACACCAGGAGGCCCAAAAATCCACGACTACATACTTGCCGGCATAATCCGAGAGGCTGATGATGTGGCCTGTGGTATCAGGAGCACTGATTTCGGGGGCGATGGTGTCGAGAGGGATGGTCGGTAGGTAATCGGGGTGGTACAATGCCAGCGTGTCCACATAGCGAGCCTCCGTCATTTCAGATTCAGCAGGCTGTGCCTCGGTGTTGTTCGTCTGCTTGCCGCACGAGGCAAGCAAGAGAATGCCCAAGAGGGCAAGTGCAGAATGTCTCATTTATTGTGTAGGTTATAAAGGTTTTCGTTTGCGTAGCTAAACTTGAATAAATTTCTGCTGCAAATGTACGCAAAAAAAGTGGTATTGCAAAACATTTGGATTTATTTAGTTCAAAAATGCTTGCCCGTACACTATGGCAAGGCCAATTTGTAATCTCGCGATTCGCACTTATTTCTAGTTATTTTGCAGATTCCCCTTTCATACAGCTCTTCACTTCTGGTTTGAACTATTTCTTGCCCGATTATCTGCCCAACGGGTGTCAAAACTTCGTTAACCCTAAGCAAAAATCACAGAGATTGTCAGTTTTCACATCTTTTATTTGCATGGGTGAGGAAAAGTTACTATATTTGCGCACGCAATTTACAAGCTTTGCACATGCTCATCAGGGCATAGAACTATGAGCGTAAAACAAACACAATAACAAAACAACACAATAACATATAACCAACACAATAACATAACAACAAAGAAAACACAGACACAACTTCACGCCACTGCGACCACCTTCATGATGAGTTAGTCGGATCGACTTGCAAAGCATGAGCGGGTCAGAGAGTGACAGACATAGCACAACATAGCAACATCGGCTATCATTGTGGTATCCCAGAAAAGTAGGAGTCGGAAACCAACAATTCTGAATAATACCACGCCAATGATGGTTGGCTTGAAGCGTATAGCAATATGCGTCGGAGAGAGCCAAACTTCTAACAATATAGATTGCCGAAGTTCTCACCCTTAACGGGGTGTGATCTTCGTCTTATTGTTAGAAGAGGTTCAGTAAAAATCCGACTCCTACTGCCTCGGGATACCGTAAGATGGGTTCACACCCTTCTTCGTGCCCGTAGGTTGCCGTTACCTTATCATGCCACAGATACCAGATTGATTAGATAGTTCCGCACATGTTGCACGAACTATCTAATTTTTTTTTCTATTTTATGCTGATAGATAACAAAGTGGATCGTTATGACGATGGCCTGAACATCGTGACGGTATGGGACTTCCTCAACGAATTCTCAGGTAAAAAATCCCAACAGAAAGGTAGTCTGGACATCGTGACTGGCTACTTCACCATCCATGCACTGAGTCAACTACATGACGAGGTGCCATCTGAAGATAAATTCCGCATTATTTCTTCCGAAATGGTAGGTGATGATTACAAGAAAGACCTCATCGTCAACTTGCTCAACGATGATATGGACATCGAAAGCCTTGGCAAGATTGACGATTATGCCCGCAAAGCCATTGCCTTCTTGGAGAGGGATACGGTGGAGATGCGCGCTGAGATACCTGATTTTTGCCATGCCAAGGCTTACCTTTTCCATAACAACAATCCTCATAACCAGAGCTACTATGTCACGGGTTCTTCTAATCTCACCCCAGCAGGTATTGGATTGAAGAAGGTTCCAAATGTGGAGCTCAACATAGCCAAACGCATCGGTCGAGGCGAAGTGGAATTCAAAGAGTTGGCCGAATGGTACGATAGCATTTGGGCAGCGGCTCGCAAGGAGGTGCCAGAGGATAGTGAGAACAAACGTTCGCCCAAGATACCAGTCAAGGAATACTTCATCCGCAAAATCCGCGAGTACTTCAGAACCTACAGCCCTGAAGAGATTTACTACAAGATACTCTATGAATTGTTCAATTCAGACCTTGACTTGGAAGGTGGCATTGAACACCAGAAGGATATGAGCCTCTTGCAGACGAGTGTGATTTGGAAGACACTGTTCAACTATCAGCAGAAGGGTGTCATTTCCCTGATCAAGATGCTTCGCAAGTACAATGGCGCCATCCTGGCTGATGCCGTGGGCTTGGGAAAGACCTTCTCAGCACTGGCAGTCATCAAGTATTTTCAAACACAAAACTACACCACCGTGCTGCTCTGCCCCAAAAAGCTGGAGCAGAACTGGGTACAATACCTCAAAGGTGCACAGTCACGCTTCGAAAAGGATGAGTTCGAGTATCAGGTCCGTTTCCATACGGATCTGCAAAACGACCGTCTACAGAAGGCATACGACCTCTACAAACTCAATTACCTACAGTCGCGCAAGAAAATCCTGATAGTCATTGACGAGAGTCATAATTTGCGCAATGAGAAGTCTGGTCGCTACATTGAACTAATGGAGTCACTCATCAAGAATGCAGAGGGGCAGGAGAATCGTGATGTGAAGGTACTGATGCTCTCAGCAACACCTATCAACACCGGATTGAGGGATGTCAAAGGCCAGTTCGGGCTCATAGCTCGTGGCAATGATCAGCATTTCGACGACGAGGAGTTTGGCGTTGAGTCGCTTGAAAACACTTTCAAAGATGCACAAACCAAGTATACCAACTGGTGTAAAGATGAGAAGCGAACCATTGGCAGCTTCATCACCATGTTACCTCAGCGATTCTTCAACCTGACCGACAAGCTCATTGTGGCTCGTACACGCAAACTCATTGAGAAGACTTTGGGCGAGAATCTTGGATTCCCTGAAAAGAATCCACCTCGCAATATCTATCAGGGAGTTGATCACTTCGGGGAGTTCCATACTACGGAGGAGATCTATAAAGCTTTCGAATCGTTAGCTCTGACCGCTTATCAGCCCAGTATCTATCTGCACGAAGATCGTAAGAAAGCACGCAAAGAGGCTTCTTCTGACTGGGATGATGACATCAACCGCGAGCGCTTCTTGGTCAAGATGATGTGTGTACTCTTTATGAAGCGTCTGGAGAGCTCCTGGTATTCCTGCATGACCACAGTCAAGAAGGTCTATGATGTTCATCAGGAGACATTGGCCAAAGTAGTAGCCTTCAAGGAATCTGGCATTGATGACATCATTCGTCATGGTGAAGAGGTCGATGACGTAGATTATGACGAGATGCTGGTGCGTCGTCGTCAGATTAAAGTTTCTGACATCAAGAATCTGGGTGGTTTTGAGAAAGGATTGCGCCATGATGTCAATCAGCTTCGCAAGATTTATGGAGGCTTACAGGACTTCGAGAAGAAATATCGCTCGGACATTGAGGCAGATGTCAAACTCGATAAACTATGTGAAATCTTCCGCGAGAAACAACAGACTCAGAATAAGAAGGTGGTAGTTTTCACTGCCTTTGCCGATACTGCCAAGTATCTTTATGATGAACTGACCGCACGAGGATTCACTCGCATAGCTTCGGCCTCTGGTCAGGATAACTATTCCTCTGGTCATCATTCGCGAAGGAATTTCACGGAGATTCTCCAGAGTTTTGCTCCCTTCAGCAAGCTCTATAATGAAATGGAATGGGATAGCCTTTATGAAGAGGCTAAGCTCGACCCTGCACGTTATTATGATGACGAGAAACGTCGCTGGAAGGTTGATTATGCCACATGGCAGGACCTCGTTCGTCAGTATCGACCCTCTACAGCACGTCTGCTCGACGATGGCATAGACATCTTGATTGCTACCGACTGTCTCTCTGAGGGTCAGAACCTCCAGGATGCCGACATGCAGATCAATTACGATATTCATTGGAATCCGGTGCGCCTGATCCAGCGCTTCGGACGTATTGACCGCATCGGTTCGCCCAACAAGGTCATCTCGGGTGTCAACTTCTGGCCTGCCAAGTCATTTGAGGATTATCTCCAGCTCGAAACACGCATCCAGAACCGCATGACCATCATGAACCTGGTGGGAGTCGAGACTCAGGAAGTCGATGACAAATACAAGCAGATGGTGGAGGATAATCCACTCTACGACAAGAATGCCAACCGATTGCTTGAGGAGCTGACCAAGAACAGCATCTCTGACATTGAGTCACCACAGACCCTTTCGCTCAAGGATTTCTCGTTCGAGACCTATCGTCAGGATCTGGTTGAGTACTTCGACCAACAGCAGGACTTCTATCGTCGCATGCCCAATGGCGTGTTCTCAGGATTCCGTAACGCCAGTGCTACTTATCCAAACATGCCAGAGAGCCTTGTGGCGCTGGTGGGTTACCCCAAGAAACCTGAGGGCAAGAAGGCGCATCAATATACAGAACTGTACATCATGTGTCAGCCAGTCGATGCTGCACCTCAGTTTGCAGAGATCAATAAGGCCGATGTGCTGGAGTTCCTGCGTCAGAACAAGAAACAGGAACGTTATGTGCCTCAGTGGATCAGCGAGAATGACGAGGAGCGAATCACTAAACTCTCTGGTGTATTGAAGTCATGGATGCGCACCAAGGCTCCTGCTGTGGCTGTCAGCAACATCAAGGACATGTTGAAGCGCAAGACGCTCAATGTGACTGCCGACAAGAAACAGCAGCTACTCGAGGAGAAGTTCCAGCTGGAGAACTTCGACCTCATTGTGTGGGAATATGTAAGTAAAACCGAAAATGCTTGACGAATATGAGAAACACACTTGCAAGATTCACCAGCGGATCACTCTTCGATGCATCGCTTGCTTTGCTCGAAAAACTCAATATCCATATTAACAGCGAGACAGCAGAGCCTATCCCTTTTGAGCAGCTTTATGACGCTCCCATTCCCAATTATCTTGCAGAAGCACTGAGGAGCATCTGTGCCACCTACTTTGTGGGAATCATCAACGACAGGTCCCTCTCCAGTCAACCAGATGACGATGACTTGGATAGTGTTGCTGCCATGGTTCAGCGTGGTGACAAATACGATGGTATGTTCGTCTTTGCCTGCGAGGCCATCCCGGGTGCTTCGATGACCCGAACCATTGCATCTCAGCTGACACGTGCCTTCAATCGCATCGCCAGTGCCAATCCTGTCATCCTGCTCATTCGTCAGGGAACACTTCTCTCCATTGCCTCTTGTGAGCGAACGAATTATAATCAGGAGTGGCGGCAGAAGGACGGAGAGAAGCTTGGCAAGGTAAGCCTCTTGCGCAATATCAACTGTGCACAGCCTCATCGTGGTCATATCGATATCTTAGAGGCTCTGGGCGATAAGGCTTACCCTACCTTCAATGAACTTTACAAGCATTGGCTTGAGGTATTCTCGAACGAACTGCTCACGAAGAAGTTCTACTCGGAGCTGAGTGATTGGTATGCATGGGCAGTTCAGGTAGCCTCCTTCCCGAATGATTTGCGCACTAACGAGGATGATGCCAAGTTCAATCATGAGTCTTGCATCCGCCTAATCACACGACTTATATTCGTCTGGTTCCTCAAAGAGAAGAAGTTGATACCAGAAGAGTTCTTTGACGAAAAGTATATTCGTGAAAACCTGATTGATGAGTTTGACCCTCATGCTCGAAAGACATTACTTTACGATGCAGAGCAGAGCAAATACTATCGACTGATCCTCCAGAACCTTTTCTTCGCGATGCTCAATTGCCCAATTGTGGCTGAAGGCAAAGAGACTCCAAATAATCGTCGATTCCGCAAGCCTGTTACAGGCCGTTTGAATGGCGACTATAACGTGAACAATCTGATGCGTTATGAAGGAGACTTCTTGGAGGATGGCGCCAAGAAGTTCGTAAAACTGGCCAACACCAGCGTGCCTTTCCTGAATGGTGGCCTTTTCGATTGCTTGGACGACAAGCCACGCCTGATGTATTACGATGGTTTCTCTGAACGCAAGGAGAGCCTCAATCAGCTCTATTTGCCCGATTATCTTTTCTTTGGCGAAGAGGTAGGTGCTCGTATCGACCTCTCACAGTGGTATGGCGATAGCAAGAAGAAGGCGGTCTCTGCACGTGGTTTGATTGACATTCTCAAGAAGTATTCTTTTACCATCGAGGAGAATACCCCACTCGACCAGGAAGTATCGCTTGATCCCGAGCTTCTTGGCAAGGTATTTGAGAACCTTTTAGCTTCATTCAACCCAGAAACGCAGACCTCAGCACGTAAGCAGACAGGCTCGTTCTATACCCCTCGCGAGATTGTGCAGTACATGGTAGATGAGAGTCTTGTGGCACACCTCAAGCGCATCTGTGGCGAAGATATGGAGCAGAAGTATCGTGACCTTGTAAGCTATTCAGTCGAAGATGTTGACCTCACCAAAGCTCAGCGCTCTGCTATCATGAAGGCCATTTATAACTGTCGTGTGCTCGACCCAGCCTGTGGTTCGGGTGCTTTCCCCATGGGCATGCTACAGCAGATGGTTCACATACTACGTCAGATAGACCCTGACAATGAGATGTGGAATGAGATGATGCTTGATATTGCCAGTGAAGAAGCCAAGCGAGAAATGAAACGCGCCATGGGAGATGAAAAGGAAATGGCAAAGATCAGCGCGAATCATGAAGAACGGTTGAAAGACATCTATCGTGCATTCGACCAGAGCATCAATGACCCCGACTATGCCCGTAAACTATACCTCATCGAGCATTGCATCTATGGCGTAGATATTCAGCCTATCGCCACACAGATAAGCAAATTACGTTTCTTCATCTCACTAGTCGTTGACCAGAAGCCAACGGCAGATGCCAAGACGAACTTCGGTATTCGTCCGTTGCCTAACCTTGAAGCCAAGTTCGTGACGGCAAATACGTTGATTCCACTTGACCGATCAAAAGATCTATTCTCTTCTTGTGATGAAGTTCGTAATTATGAGGAGCAGCTGCAAGAACTCAATCACCGCATCTTCCTATCCAAGCGCAACAAAGACAAGGAAACACTTCGCGAAGCTATCCTTGATACCCAGCGCAGAATGGACCAAGTAATGGAGAACTTGGGTCTAATTGGCAGCTCAGGAGTCAATCAGATTGCAGCATGGAAGATGTTTGACCAGAATTCTTCCGCGCCATTCTTTGATCCTGAATGGATGTTCGGAGTGAAGGAGGGGTTTGATGTAGTGATTGGTAATCCTCCTTACGGAGCAAGTTTAAGTGATAATGACAAAAAGTTTTTTAAGTCAATTTACGAGACAGCTAAAACAATAAAAAACAAGCAGAAAGGTTCGTTGGATACTTATACCTTATTTATAGAACAAGGATATAATTTTGTAAATACAGATGGCGTACTTATCTTTATTGTTCCAATCAGTATTACCTCTAGCGACTCGTTAACTGGTGTTCATAATCTGTTATTCGCAAATTGTAAAACAGTTAGAATATCTTCTTACTCTGTTCGACCTCAACCGATTTTCATTAACGCGACAGTAAACACATCTATTATTCTGTTTACAAAAACCAAAACACCAATCGAGAATCTATATTCAACTAAGATGTATAGAAAAGGACGAAATTTTGATCTACTAAATCTTATTCAAAATCTCGAATTTGCAGAAGTTAGTAAGCATCTTCTTTATGGAAGAATCCCCAAAATTAGTTCGCCTGTTGAATTAAGTATTTTGGATAAACTAAAATCTCACAAGTATCTTTCTTTATGTGAGAAGTCTAATGGGAGCCCTATCTACTATAGGACAACTGGTGGTCGTTACTATAAAGTAGTAACAAACTATCCAACTGGTTCAAACAAGGAAAAACCTATTTATTACGATAAAAGAATAGCAAACTGTATAGGTGCTATTTTGAGTAGCAATTTATCTTTTTGGTTCTACCAGATTTATTCAAATAATCTAGATTGGAAGTCTTACGAGATTCAACACTTTACCATACCTGAATTAAATGACTCTCAAATTGCAAAAATAGAATCGCTTTATGAGGAGTATCTTGCAAGTATTGAAACCAATGCAAATGTTAGAGTAACGTCTAGTACATCTGGATACAATGTAGAAACATTTAAAGAATATAAGATTGGTCGTTCAAAATCTATTATTGATAAAATCGATGATTTTATAGGTCCCCTTTACGGACTCTCTGATGAGGAAATAGATTTTGTTAAGAATTATGAAATTGAATTCCGAATGTCAGGAGAAGACTAATCAGGGGAAAGTTACAAAAATACAAAGAAAGCACCTCACAATAAGTGAAATGCTTTTTTCCTGCCCTTGAAAAACGTATGACCATGTTTACTCCAAAAAGTGATGCCTCGCGGGCGAAGACTTGATGACTAATATTATGGCTAAGATCAATCCTATTATGCAGGCGATTAGGGAGACGACTCCTCCTGAGGTCTCAAGACAAGTGGATATTGCTGTTCGGATTGCTAATCGTGTCTATGAATTGTTGGAGAAGAAGGCTATGTCGCAGAAAGATTTAGCCAAGAAACTGGGGAAAACCGAAACGGAGGTCAGTCGCTGGCTGAGTGGTACGCATAATCTGACGATAGCGACTATTGCAAAGCTTTCAGTGGCATTAGATGATGATATCATCCTGGTGACACAGCCAGTCAAGACCTACCAGTTTGAAGGCAATCCCTCTGCCTCCTGTGTTGCTGATGAAGGGTAATCAAGCAACAGTCACAAATTGTTTGTGAGTGTTTATTGATTTCACGATAATCCTGTTCAGAATCTGCAGAGGGGCAAAAGCTGCATATTTTGCCCCTCTGTTGTTTGCAGACTTCATCACATTGTGACTGGTGATGAAGCAAAGCGTGTCGGGAATCAACACTTTGTACGATGTGTTGATTCCCGGCGTGCACGTAGGGGCAAAAGCTGCATATTCTGCCCCTCTGTTGTTTACAGACTTCATCACATTGTGAGTAGTGATGAAGCAAAGTCCGCCGGGGATCAACACTTTGTACGATGTGTTGGTTTCCGGCGGGCACGTAGGGGGAAAAGGTGCATAATTTGCCCCTCTGCAGATTC
>JAZQQU010000006.1:0-54903 GCA_045629225.1 Bacteroidales bacterium
GGGGTTGAGGGGTTGAGGTTGAGTGTTGAGTGTTGAGCGTTGAGGTTAGGGCATAGGGTGACTGCCAGGGGTTCTTGTTGCGCTCGCGTATGTCGTGGAGCAGCTTGCGGAGGTTCGAGATCTTGAGGTAGGGTGGGCGGAAGTCATAGCCCCACTGCGAGATGCAATGGGCTTCATCGACCACGAGCAGACGCACGTCCATGTACTGCAACTTGGCCTGGAAGAGCTGTGTCTCAAGACGTTCGGGCGAGATGTAGAGGAAGCGGTAGTCGTCGGAGATGACGCGCTCGTAGGTCTCGAGCACCTCCTGATGTGTCATGCCCATGAATACGGCTGCCGCCTTGATGCCTCGCGCCACGAGGTGATCACACTGGTCCTTCATCAGCGAGATGAGAGGCGTGACCACGATGGTCAATCCACCCAGCGCCAGCGCCGGCACTTGGAACGTGATGCTCTTGCCGCCGCCGGTGGGCAGCAGGCCGAGGGTGTCGTGACCATTTAAAACAGACATGATGATCTCCGACTGTAGTGGTCGGAAATCATCATAGCCCCAATATTGTTTGAGTATCTGCTGAATGGACGTTGTTTGGTCGGTGGTCATGGCCCTAAAATCCATAAAAAACTAAAACCCCTTGTCGGAGGAACTTAGTGTATCGAAGTCAGGTTCTCGCCGATGACGTCAGCATCGTCCTTGGTGTTCTTGATGAGCAGGGAGAGCACGGCCGAGATGTTGTTGGTCTCGCTCTCCTTGATGTCCTTGACGAGGAGCTGTATGTTGTTCTGAGAGAAGGTGTTCTCCTCCACGGTGAAGACCACGTCGAAGGGTTTACCGCTCTTGACGATGTCGAGGTGGTGGGCCTGGTTGAAGGCGATGCCGTTGTGTGTGAAGCCCGTAATCGGATCGACCATCTCCATGCGGATGTGCTCCTGCTCACGTCCGACCAGACGCGAAGAGCCCTGATCCTTGATGCGACGAGCCACGAAGAGCGGCTTCTGGTTGCCGGGACCGAAGGGGGCGAGCGTCTTGAGCGCTTTGAAGAGGCGAGGGGTCACCTCGTTGAAGCGTACCTCCATGTCGATGTCGAGATGCTGATGCTGCTGAGCCTCGGTGATGTGCTCCTCGACCCACTGCTCGATGCGCTGCTTCAGCTCAGGGATGCGATCCTCCTTGAGTGTCAGGCCCGCAGCAAAGGTGTGGCCACCGAAGTTCTCGACCAGATCGCGGCATGAGTTGATGGCCGAATAGACGTCGAAGCCCTGGATGGAGCGTGCCGAACCCGACGCAAAACCGCAGGCCGAGGTGAGCACGATGGCCGGACGGTAGTAATGCTCGGTGAGGCGGCTTGCCACGATGCCGATCACGCCCTTGTGCCACGAGGGGTTATAGACGAGCACCGACTTCTTGTCCTGCAGATCCATCTGATCGACCATCTGGATGGCCTCCTCGGTGACGCGCTTGTCGAGCTCCTTACGCGTCTCGTTGTATTCGGCAATCTTGTCGGCCGAGGTGCGTGCCGTAGCCATGTCGCGGGCAACGAGCAGATCCACAGCCTCCTTGCCACACATCATGCGGCCCGAGGCGTTGATGCGTGGGCCGATCTTGAAGACGATGTCCGAGTTGGTGAGCTCCTTCTTCTCCTTGAGGCCGCATTGTTCGATGATGGCCTTGATGCCGTTGTTGGCATTCTCGTTGAGGCGACGCAGACCGCAGAACGAGAGCACGCGGTTCTCGCCCGTGATGGGCACGATGTCGGTGGCGATGGACATGGCGCAGAGGTCGAGCAGCGGATAGATGAGGCCAAGCTCGTTCATGCCATTGTCGCGGGCAAAGGCCTGCATGAACTTAAGGCCCACACCGCATGCCGAGAGGTGGGGGTAGGGGTACTCGTCGTCAGGACGTTTAGGGTCGAGCACAGCCACAGCTTCGGGCAACTCGTCATCGGGCTTGTGGTGGTCACAGATGATGAAGTCGATGCCTTTCTGCTTGGCATAGCATACCATGTTGATTGCTTTGATGCCGCAATCGAGGGCAATAATCAGTTTTACGCCGGTATCGTAGGCGTAATCCACACCCTTCTCAGAGATACCATATCCGTCGTCGTAACGATCAGGGATATAGTAATCGAGCGAGGAATAAAAGCTGCGCAAGAAACGGTACACGAGCGCCACGGAAGAGGTTCCGTCCACGTCGTAGTCACCGTAGATGAGGATGCGTTCCTTGCGTCCGATGGCCTCGTTCAGTCGAGCTACGGCCTTGTCCATGTCCTTCATCAGGAACGGATCGTGCAACCCCGTAGAGAGTTGCGGGCGGAAGAAGCGACGGGCTTCCTCCTCGGTCGTCACGCCACGCTGTACGAGCAGTTGAGCGACGATCGGATTGAGGTTGAGTTCAGCTATTAGTTCATCCTTGATCTCTTTCTGTTCGTTGGTTAAGGTGCGACAATTCCATTGATAATTGGTTGTCATTATATGTATTTTTTATAATATGCGAAAGGGATCCGTCGCGCACGGGCAACATCCACGCATCGTGGAATCGCTCGATCTGGCGCAACTTCGAGATGTAGGCATCGGCCTCGTTCTTCTGTGCAAAGAAGTTGACGTAGAGGCGGAAGCGGCCGTCGCGCTCCAGTACGCCTACGTTCTCGTAGCCTGCCTTGTGCAGGTTGCCAAGTGCACGCTGGGCGTCGCTCTCTGTGCTACAGCTGGCTATGATGATGTAATAGAGACGACCTGTGGGCGACTGAGCCATGGCCAGCTGGCTGTCCATGTTGCGCATAGGCAGGCTTTCGTTCCACATCTTGGCGTCGGGGATTGCCGTGGCGTTGACTGTGACGTCGTGAGCCGATGGTGCTGATGCTTCGGCCAGAACAGATGTTTCTGGTGAATCGGATGCTTCGGACAAGGTGACAGCCTCGGCATCGAAGCCCTCAAGCTCGGCATCGAGTGCCTCCTCGTCCATCTCGTCCCAACTGCTGGTGGGGGTGGAGCGCTGGAACATCGTGACGTCGAGCACCGAAGCCATCTGCTCTTGGGCCACCCGATCTGTGAGGCCAAGGAAGTTGGCAAAGTAGCAGAGTATGACGAGCAGAATAGCGGCCACACGGCGCAGCCAGTATTTGGGGATGGCAATGGTGTCGGCAGGTGCAGCAGCGGGACGTCCCTGAGGCTGTGGAGCCACCTGGGTGACATCGCCCGTGAGGGCAGCAGCGGCCAGAGCCTTTTTGCGCTCGATGGCCATCCATGACTCGAGGGTGAGGTCGTCGAAGCCGAAGTGTTCGATGTCGATATGCACGGCAGCCTGCTCGGCAAAATGGTCGGAGAGGAGGGGAGCCTGGCGCTCGATGTAGCGGCAAGCCTCGTCGTAGGTCATGCCCTCAGCCTCCATCAGCAGGTTGCACAGCAGGCCGTCGTCATGATGGTGCAGCGTGCTGAAACGAACCACACGATGTGGCGCCTTGAGCTGTGCCTTGTCGGCTGGAGCCTCTGCATCGAACATGGTTGAGGCGTGCTCTTCGGCCAACATATACGCACCACGGCTCGGCACGTAACAGTAGTGCTGGGTCATGAGCAGATACTCGATATATGTGGCGAATGGGCGCATGGGCTATCGTCTTGTCGTTAGTTCGGTTTACACCATTTTAATTTAAAATTCGCGGCAAAGATATATTTTTTTTTAATACGATGGTCAAAAAATGCCGAAAATTATTGTTTTTTGTCAAACTTTTGTATCAAAATGTCTGCTTCTGCCATCGAAAGACCTAGTTCTAAGGCCTGATTGAGGTCACGTCGTGCATATTCGCGGTCCTGCTTGGCATAGCGGATCTGAGCCCGCAGGATGTAGCTGTAGGGGTCTCGCGGGTCGAGCCGGATGCTGTGGTTGACGTCGTCGAGAGCGGCCGCCATTCGTCCGTTGAGATAGTGCACTTCGGCACGGTCGCGCAGCAGACGGGCGTTGTTCGGATTGCGCTTGATGAGCACGTCGTAGAGTTCGGCAGCCTCGCGATACATCTGCTGTGCTTTATAGACGTATGCCATGCCGAGGCGCGACTTGGCGCTCTGCGGATTGAACGTGTCGATCTGCTCCAGGTCCAGACGCGCCCCCAAGGTGTCGTGGTTCATCAGCAGGCAGAGGGCTCGCTCGTAGAGTGCATCTTCGTTCTCGGGCTGCTGACGGATGATGCTTGTGTAGTCGTCGATGGCTTTGTCGTAGGCCTCCATTTCGGCATAGAGCGAGGCGCGGTTGGTGAGCAGCGTGACGTCCTGCGGCATGAATCCGAGTCCCACGGTGTACGATTGCTCGGCCTCCTGCAGCTTGCCCAGCCGGCGCTGAATGGAGCCCATGTTGGCCAGCAGCATGCCGTTACTGGGGTTGGCGGGCAGCAGACGCAGAGCCATGCGGAGCGACTCTTCGGCCTGAGGCAGGCTGTCCTGATCGAGGTAGTCGAAACTCTGCGTGATGTAGTCCGTATAGCGTCGGTTCAGCTCCTCGTCATCGGTCTGAGCGGATGTGCAGGGGGCAAAAGCAAGGCCGATACAGGTCAAAAGGAGCAAAAAAAGGAATTTCTTCATTTATTTTTCAATTTTTCGGTGCAAAGATAGTAAGAATTTGGCAAAAAATACATATCTTTGCCGCGTTTTTATAGATTATTAAAGGATGAAACGCTTTTTTATAGCAATTCTTTGCACTACGGCGCTGTTGTGGACGCTTGTGTCGTGCGGCGGAGGCTCATCGGCTACGTCTGTCTCTGTGCCCGATCCCATACGTTTTGAGCCGTTTACACTCGAATCGACCACACCCCTATATTTCAACTACGAGAAGCCTGCCTGCCACATCAGCATCGACATAGAGAAACCCGTTGATGGTCAATCGTCGGCTGCGGGTCTGCAGCAGTTGCTGGCAGCCATTCCCTGCGAAGGCGCTTTGGCCAGCGAGGCTCAGGGTACCCTGGAGGGCATGGCGCGGGCCTATATGCGCCAGTATGTCATGCAGTACCTGCTGGATGGCAAGGAGGCCATCGACAACTATCAGGACAATCCTGAAGATGCCACCACATGGATGAACTACGATGAGAAGGTCGAAGGCCGTGTGCTGCACAATGCCGACGGCATCGTGTGCTATCAGTTGAGCATCTACAGCTACACGGGTGGAGCCCATGGCAACCAGGCGGTGACACAGCTGGTCTATGACCTCGCTTCACAGCGCAGGGTGGAGCTCAGCCAGATTTTTGCTCCTGCCAATCTGCCCAAGGTGAGCGAACTGATGCTGGCCAGACTGCTGAAGGACAACGGTTTCCAGACCTGCGAGGAACTGGCTGAGAAATACAGCTTCTTCGACCCTGCCAACGTCATGCCCACTGAGGACTTCAGCGTGAGCGTGGAAGGGATCCGTTGGAGCTATGCCCCCTACGATATGGCTGCCTACACGATGGGCGAGGTCAACGTTGTGCTGTCGTGGCTAGAACTGAAGCCACTCATGCTGGCCGATTCGCCGTTGGCTGTCATGGCCGAAAGGTATGAGTGAGCTGAGAGCTTAAAGTTAAAAGCTTAGAGCTGAGAGATTAGAATTTTGAGTTGATAGTTTTGAGCTTAGAGAGATTAGAGTAATGGATTTTCTGAAATACTTCCCCGAACTTACCGAGCAGCAGATACGTCAGTATGAGGCACTCAAGCCCCTTTATGAGGACTGGAATGCCAAGATCAACGTGATCAGCCGCAAGGACATCGACAGCCTCTACGAGCACCATGTGCAGCATTCGCTGGCTGTGTCGCGCTACGTTGAGACCCGTCTGAAGGGTGGATGGCCTGCCGGCACTCGCATCGTTGATGTGGGGTGTGGTGGTGGCTTCCCAGGCATTCCTTTGGCCATTCGCTATCCGGAGTGTCATTTCCTGCTGGTGGATCGCATCGGCAAGAAGGTGCGTGTGGCACAGGAGGTGGCCACAGCCATAGGTCTGACCAACGTGGAGTTTCGTCACGCAGGCATCGAAGAGGTGAAGGAGGAGTTCGACTACTCCGTGTCGCGTGCGGTGATGGTGCTGCCCGATCTGGTGAAGCTGGTGCGCCGCTGCACACGTCATGGACTGATCACGCTGAAGGGTGGCGATCTAGATGAGGAACTCCGTCCGTGCCAGTGCCAGGGAACGCAGGTCGTGCCCGTGTCCGAATACTTCGACGAGGAGTTCTTCCTGACAAAGAACGTGCTCTACACTCCGATACGAAAGGAAGCTAAAAAATAACATTTCAACTTTCGCAAGTAGCTAACTTGCTTACTTTAGGGGAGTTAAAGAAGATAAAGAATTTAGCTCCTTCGTCGCTTTGGGAAGTTAAAGACATTACTTGGCGATTTAGGTATTGTCCTTATCTACCTTAACTCAAGTTTCGGAAGTGAAGTTAACAGGAGTTATTTCATGGAGTTATCGGGAGTTATTTCATGGAGTTATCGGGAGTTAACAGGAGTTATCGGGAGTTGTTACGCGATGCTCCACGCGAGCAAGCTCGGAGAACGGACGATAGTATCGGCTGCTAAAATGTCCGAAATATGGCAAAGAGGTAATGTCCGTTAACTCCAGCGAAGCTAACTCCCCGTTAACTCCTGATAACTACTTGTTTTCGAACTCCAGAAACTTAAATACCTTAACTTCTTTAACTTCCAAATCAAGTTGAAGCTTGCGAGAAACATTGAATTAAAAAAGAACATCATGATAAAAGTTGACGTCTTTCAATGCAACGCCTTTCAGGAGAACTGCTATGTGGCGTGGGACGAAGCATCGCGCGAAGCCTTTGTCATAGATCCCGGTTTTGCCACCGAGTGGGAATGGCAGCGCGTGGCCCGTTATCTGTCCGACAATACTCTCACGCTCAAGGCTGTGTTGCTGACGCACAATCATGCCGACCATTGCATGGGAAGTGCCTTCGCAGCACAAGCATGTGCCTGTGAGGTCTGGGGCAGTAGGGAGGATCAGGACCACATGCCATCGGTGGGCGTCCAGGTGCGAGCCTTTGGCCTCGAAAGCGAACCCCATTGGCAGCCCATCAGTCGTGACCTGCATGAGGGCGATGTGCTCACCCTTGGTCAGGAACATGTTGAGGTGATCGACTGCCCCGGTCACAGCCATCATGGCCTCTGCTACTACTTCGCCGGGTCGAAGGTGTTGTTTAGTGGCGATGTGCTGTTCTATTGCAGCGTGGGACGTTCGGACTTTGGCCCTGCCATGGGTGGCAATGGTCCGCTGCTTGTGCAGAGCATCGTGCAGAAGCTGCTGACTTTGCCGCAGGATGTGAAGGTCTATCCTGGCCACGGCCCGCAGACCACCATCGCTACCGAAGCCACTTACAATCGGTATATATAATCTGTAATTTGCTATCATACAAAAGTGTATCTACCCAAAGATCCCGACATGCTCTTCAGCATGCTCAATATGAAACTACGCGACGCGTACGACTCGTTCGACGAACTCTGCGACTCGGAAGACATCGATCCAGCCTCCGTCATGGTGATGCTCAATGCCGCTGGCTATGAATATGACGAGGAGCACAACTGCTTCCAGTATGCCGAAGTGTTGGCTGCTGCCACTACCCAGGCTGCTGATCAAACCGCCGATAATGGCGAAGAAGACTCCGACAACAATCCACAGAAAACTACTTTGACACATGATTGAATCACAGCTTGATGCCGCACGCAAGGCCAGTTATGCCCTGCTCGACTTGACCGAAGAGAAGACCAATGAGGTGCTACAGTCCCTGGCCGACGCTCTTGTGGCGCACACCGCAGACATTGTGGCAGCCAATGCACAGGATCTGAGCCGTATGGATCCGTCCGACTCACGCTACGACCGTCTGATGCTTGATGAGGGCCGCATTTGTGGCATCGCCGGCGATACGCGTAACGTGGCTTCTCTGCCTTCGCCCCTCAACATCACGCTGAGCGAAACCACACGCCCTAACGATATGGTGATCCGCAAGGTCACGGTGCCCTTCGGCGTGATTGGAGTGATCTACGAGGCACGTCCCAATGTGACTATCGACGTCTTCAGCCTCTGTTTCAAGGCTGGTAGTGCCGTGATCCTCAAGGGTGGCAAGGAGGCTGCCGACACCAACCAGTGCGAGGTGGAGATTATCCATCAGGTGTTGCGCGAGGCAGGACTGCCCGAGGCACTTTGCACCCTGTTGCCCAACGACCATGAGGCTACAGCCGAGATGCTGGCAGCCGTGGGTAAGGTCGATCTGGTCATACCTCGTGGCAGCCGACGTCTCATCGACTTTGTGCGCGACACAGCCCGTGTGCCAGTCATCGAGACCGGAGCAGGCATCTGCCACACCTACGTCGATGCTCAGGCCGACACCCAGAAGGCCGCAGCTATAGTGCACAACGGCAAGTGCCGTCGTGTGAGTGTGTGCAATGCACTCGATTGTGTGGTGCTGCATGAGGCCAAGTTGCCCGAGCTGCCCCAGATCTGTGCGCCCCTGGCATCGTCAGCCGATGTCACCAAACAGGTCACCATCTATGCTGACGAACGGGCATACGCAGCCCTCGATGGCCACTATCCGGCCCATCTGTTGCAACACGCTGCACCCGAGCATTTCGGCATGGAGTTCCAGGCTTACAAGATGGCTCTGCGCACCGTCTCCTCGCTTGACGAGGCCATCGCCTACGTCACAGCCAACACCAGCCACCACTCCGAGAGCATTGTGAGCGAAGACTCTGCGGCCTGTCAGCGCTTTGTGCGCGTCATCGATGCAGCCTGTGTCTATCAGAACCTGCCCACCTCGTGGACCGATGGCGCTCAGTTCGGCTTCGGTGCCGAAATTGGTATCTCCACCCAGAAGCTCCATGCTCGTGGCCCGATGGCTTTGCCCGAAATCACTACATATAAATATATAATATGTGGTGATGGCCAGGTAAGGCGGTGATGGGATAAAAGAATGTATAACATTTCAAAATGTAGAATTGGGTGTTCCTGATGATGAACCCAGGATCTTGAGGCCCTTGAAACCCCAGAAACCCTTGTTTATCCTGAAACCCCTGAAACCCTGAAACTCTGAAACCCCTGCAACCCCTGAAACCCTTGAACCCCAGAACCCCTTGTTTCCCTTGAAACCTAAATAAACTCAAATAACAACATGAAAGTATATGTTATGTTGGCCCCAGGCTTCGAGATAGCCGAGGCTACTCTGCCCATCGATATCCTCAAGCGTGCACGTGTTGAGGTAGTTACCGTAAGTATCAACGATGACACCGTTGTGCCTGCCAGCAATGGCGTGAAGGTGGTGGCCGATCAGCTCATTGCCCAGACCGACTTCGCCGATGGAGAGATGCTCTTCCTGCCTGGTGGTATGCCCGGCTCCATAAACCTGCGCGACTCGCAGGAGGTGGCCGAGGTGATCCGTCAGTATGCTGCTCAAGGCAAGTGGCTGGCAGCTGTGTGTGCTGCTCCGATGGTCTATGGTCTGATGGGTTTGCTCGACGGCCAGCGTGCCACCTGCTATCCAGGCTTCGAAAAGGACCTGCTGGGTGCTACTCCGGTCAAGGAGACGTGTGTTCGCTCTGGCCAGTTCATCACAGGTTGCGGCGCAGGTGCTGGTTTTGCCCTCGGTCGTGAGATGGCAGCTGTGCTCGTGGGCGAAGATACGGCCGATGCCGTTTTGCGCCAGATGATGTTCCAGGTTTACGCTTGACCCCGCAAAAACCTGCTGTAGAACATATTTTTTGCATGCTGAAAATAGCAAAATACCTTAAAACAACTCACTTCGAACCCTCGAGCAAGCGATTTTGACCATTTTGTTTGCATTGTGTCAAAAAACGCTGTACCTTTGCAGCGCAAAACAAAAGGAAAACCCCTGGCAAGGCAGATGGTATTGATCAGCCGGCCGAAAGGATTCCTGCGGATTGCATCTTTATATTAATTGCTGCGTTATTTTTTAGTGTTTTATTTTTAAGGTATTAGAATTATGGAAACTATTTTTAAGAACAAGCATTTTCAGCTCGCAGCCATTGCCGCTTATACTCTCGCAATGTGCTACATCGCAATGGAGGTCGTAAGATAAGTTCTACACTCCACTTTTTTTAGAAAGAACATTTTATTAACTTATAACGGGGTCATGCAGGATTTTCTTCCTGTGTGGCTCTTTTTTACTAATGGACATTTCGTTCGTCGATTTCGTCGATTATACAGGCACCTTTGCCTTTGCCATCTCAGGTCTTCGTCTGGCTTCGGCCAAGCAGTTCGACCTGTTTGGTGCCTTCATCGTAGGCATGGCTACGGCTGTGGGTGGAGGCACGTTGCGCGATGTGATGCTGGGGCTCAGTCCTTTCTGGATGACACAGTGGATCTATCTGGTCATCGTCTTGCTGGCTGTACTGGCTTTCCTGTTTCTGCACAGGTTCATCGAGCGCATCTCCAACACCATCTTCCTCTTCGATACCATCGGTCTGGGGCTCTTCACCATCGTGGGTTTCCAGAAGACGCTCGACGCAGGTTTCCCCTTCTGGGCCTGCAACATCATGGGCATGTGTACGGGTGCTGCCGGTGGTGTGATACGCGACATCCTGATCAATGAGGTTCCGCTCATCTTCCGTCGCGACATCTATGCTTTGGCCTGCATGGTAGGCGGTCTGTTCTACACCAATGCCATCCTGCTTGGAGCTCCGCTCATCGTTTGCCAGATAGGATGTGCTACCTCGGTCATCGCCATACGCCTCTTTGCTGTGCGTTACCATTGGCAGCTTCCTTTGCTCCATGAGTATCGCTTTGGCCGTAACCTGCATGGCAACAGCAATCCCTCGAACAAGCGCAGGCATTAAAAATGCTCTCAACTCTAAACGATTAACTCTTAACTGTTTTATATTTGCGAAACACCAATTAATTACCTAAAGATAATACAAAATGATTAAGGACATTGCCCACGTTGCCTTGAATCCATTGAATATGGACAAGACAGTAGAGTATTTTGACACAGTTTTCGGCTGGAAGAAGGTCTTCGAACTCCATCATGAGAATGGTGACCCTTGGATTGTGTATCTGAAGATCTGCCAAGGTCACTTCCTTGAGCTTTTCTATGGTGGACAGAACGACAAGGACTATGCCTACGACTTCAAGAAGACCGGCTACAACCACCTTTGTGTCACAGTAGGCAACATCCGCAAGACCTTGCAGGAGATCTATGACAAGGGCTATATCGATTCGCCAGAACCTGAGCTCGAGGCAAGCAACTGCCTGAACCGCTGGCTCCATGATCCAGATGGCAATGGCATCGAGCTGCAGGAATACACTCCAGCTTCGACACAGATGCAGAGCAACGAGGCTCCTTACGAGTTCGGTCGCGAGGGCTACGTGGGCATCGGTCATACTTGCTTCGTATGCAAGGACATTGAGGCTTCGCTCGACTTCTATTGCAACAAGCTCGGCATGAAGCTTGTGGGAATTCAGAACGATGACGAGGGCAAGCCATGGCTCCACTACGTGCGTATGGCCGATGGCGTATATCTGGAGCTCATCCCTAATGGCGAGGGCGAGAATCCTAACAAGGGCTGGAACTCGCGCGGCTTCCAGCACCTCTGTCTTGAGACTGACGACTTGCATGCCGATGTGGAGCGTCTGCGTTCCATCGGTGTTGAGATTGACCAGGAGCCCAAGACCTCGTCCGTCAAGACCTGGCAGGCATGGATTCATGATCCAGACGGCAACAAGGTCGAACTCATGATGATCGATCCTGATTCGCCTCAGGCCAAAGCATAAGTGCAGCTTGCCATACTTGATTTAAAAGATAGCCACCCTCGTTACAGCCTGTTGTAGCGAGGGTGGGTGGTGAATATCAGAACTTATGGTCCGATCGACGATGTATAATGCCGATAGCCAGCATTTCGTGAAGGATTTTCTTTTCCTTTTCAGTCTTCGGCTTTGAACCATGAGCCAGTCGGTAGATACGATTAGGACTGGCCTTGAATTGCCAGGCAAGGCGTATGTAGTCCTTGCGATGACGAGCAAAAAGGAAATCGAGCATAATGATTGATAAATTTGTGGGTTAGTTTATCGAAGTTTCGCAAGGTTGTGCCTTACGAAACTTCAGTCTTTTTATTTCAACTCAGCACCATACTTCTCGACCAGCAGGCTTGCCATGACGTATGGACCCACGCCCTTAGGATCGTTGTCGCGGATGATCTCGTTGATGTAGTACTCGAACGAGCCATCGCGGTATGGATTGCCACCCAGACCAGCTACGCCACACACGCGGGTCAGGCTGATGGTGCCGTCCTGGTCTTCGCGGATGTAGTTCTGGTTGAGGCTCTGTACGATTTCATAGCCACGTGCCCAGTACTCCTTTGGCAAGAAGCCGAGCTTTGCGCCCTTGAGGAAGGTATAGGCAAACATGGCTGTGCATGAGGTCTCGTTGTAGTTGCCCTCGCGACCGGTCTGGTCGAGCACCTGCTGCCAGGTCTTGTCGTCCTGCTGGAGTGGCATCAGGTTCTCGCACACGGGGTTGAGAACCGACAGGATGCTGTCGCGGCCAGTGTAGTCGGCTGGGAGCCATTCGAGCACATCGACCATAGCCATGGTGTACCAGCCGAGGGCGCGACCCCATACGTGTGGAGCCTGACCAGTAGGTGAGGGCTGGCTCCAAGGCATCTCGCGGCTCTCGTCGAAGGCATGGCGATAGAGTCCGTTGGCAGGGTCGTAAGTGTGGCGGGCAATGGTCATGAACTGATGTACAACATCGTCGTAGGCTGCCTGCTGCTCAGCGCTTTCGAGGAACTTGGTGGCGTACTCGGCATAGAAAGGAGCCTCCATGTAGATGCCGTCAAGCCACATCTGGTGAGGGTAGGCCTTCTTGTGCCAGAAGCCGCCATCGCTGGTGCGTGGATGGGTCTGGAGCTGGGCATAGAGGGTGTCCATGGCAGTCTTCAGTCGTGGCTGCTTCAGCTTGTCGTAGGCACGGAGCACCATCTTGCCGGGCTTCACATGGTCGAGCGTGTAGTTGGTCTTCTTGTACTTGTTGATCGAACCGTCGGCATTGATGATGGTGTCGAGGTACTGGGTGGCATAGTCCCACACGAGGCCCTCGATGGCTGGGTACTGTTCGGCAGTCATCATCATGGCTTCGAGCTCAAGACCATGTGTGTAGTTCCACTTCAGTGTGGTGTTGTAGTCGATCATCGATGCCTCAGGCATACGGGTGATTTCTGACTTGACCATGCGCACTGAATAAGACTCGGGACCAGCTTCCTGCTGGCAGCTGCTTACGCCCCATGCGAGGGCACCTGCTGCGAGAATGATTGAGAGTTTTTTCATGTTGTGAATGTGTTATTGTGTTGGATTTTTAGTGTGTCAATTTGTAGTAAGAAGGTGAGAAATAGAGGGCTGGAGGGGTAAAAGAGGACGATACCTTCAGCTGTCGGATATAGATACTCTTTTTTCTCTCCTTCATGAACGTTTTACTTGATCTCTGGATTCCAGCCGTCTGCGCCCTTGAGGATGTAAGGGATGGCGTAGGGGAGGGCTTCGAGCTCACTGAGCTGATGGCTCCATGACACTCGCTTGTCCGCACCGGCAGCACCCTTGCCCTTGCTCTTGTACTCAGCGTAGAAGGCGGTGCCCGATCCGTCGTGACCCGTGTCCTTGTTCATCCACGACTTCCAGCCTTCGGCCTGTACGGAGGCATCGAGGTCGCAGTTGATGAATACGGTCTTGGCATAGTTGCGCCAGGGACGACCCAGATAGGTCTTGACGCCAGGCTCAGCTGTGATGCGACAGTTGTGGAACACGTAGCCATACGACTGACCCTCTGGCGTGGCTGCTGCTGTGACGTAGCCATCGCCCAGGCAGTGGAGCTCGCAGCGGTTGAAGACGGCAATGGCCCAGCCGAAGATGTAATCGACCGTTCCCTCGATATAGCAGTCCTCATAGTACTGACGGCTCTGCAGCTGTGAAAAGTGGCGCATCAGACGGCTCTCCTGCTGTTCCTCCTCGGTCTTAGGGTCAGACTTGAGTCCGTAGGCATAGAGTGTGTCCTGATGGCCCAGGAAACAGCAGCGACGGAACACAGCCTTGTCGCCACATACCAGCGCAGCAACAGCCTGACCCACACCCTTGTGCTCCATGATCCATGACTGGCGCGAAGCTGTGTTTTCGAAGGTCATGCCCTGAGCCTCGAACCAAGGGGCGAAGATATAGATGGTGGCCGAGCCTGAGGTGCCTTTGTTGCGACCGGTGAGTTCCGACTTCTGCGAGGCGTAGTCGTCGTAAGAGATGATGCTCTCGCCCTGAGTCTTGGCAATCATCGTGATGTGCGACTTGCTCTCAGGCACCACTACCTTCTCGTGATAGACGCCGGGCTGAATGAGTATGGTGAGCTCCTGGCTGTTGAAGTCGGGCACAGCATTGATGGCCTCCTGCACGGTGAAGAAGTCGCCTGAGCCGTCCTGGGCTACCACCAGGTCGTAGTGGCGGATAAAGGGCTTGAGGGCAGGTACTGCTTCGCCCAAGGCATCGACAGCCAGACTGCAGAGCTCGCGAGCACCACGTATGCGGAGATGTGTATTATCCTCACGACCCTTGGGGCAGGCAGCGTATGTGTCGGCAGGCAACCAGCAGAAGAGCTGCTTCGAAGCCTCGTTTCCGTAGGATTCGATGAGCTTCTTGCTGATCTGGTTCATGCCCACGAAGGGGACGTCGAGCTCATAGGCCACATGGCGAGGGGCAGAGAGGTAGTCGTCCACGGTGCCGTCCTCGCGGGTGATGATATGGGTCTCGACCAGCTTGTTGCCCTCTTCCTTCAGGGTGATGCCCTTGCCGAAGAGGTCATCCTCCTCAGCAGCATTCTTGTTCTCGAAGAACGAACGACGGGCAATGGCATCCATCAGTACGGGTATGCCACCATGCTCGCGGGTCTCGTTGACGAAGAGGCGCAGGTTGTCGTCGAACGTGTCGCCTGGGCGGGTGTAACGCTCCTCGGAGTTGATTTTCTCGTCGTTGTGGCCGAACTGGATGATGACGTAGTCGCCAGGGGTGATCTGCTCCACCACCTTCTGCCATTCGCCCTCGTCGATGAACGACTTGGTGCTGCGGCCATTGAGTGCATGGTTATCGACGCGGATGTCGTCGGTGAAGAATCCGCTGAGCATCTGGCCCCAGCCACGTTCCTGGTTATTGCCAGCCAAGGGTTTGTTGGCCATGGTTGAGTCACCGATCATGAAGACGGTGATGGGCGTCTTCTCTTCGGCACTGGTGAGTACAGCTATCAGTACCACAGCCGAGAGGAGAGAGGTGATGAGTCTTTTCAGGTGTTTCATATAATATAAGATGTGTGGTTTCGAGACTTGGATTAGTTGATGCTCACCAGAGCAGCGATGTTGCTGGTGAAGAGCTTCACGGCAATGGCCAGGAGGATGATGCCGAAGAACTTGCGGAGCACGTAGATGGTGCCTTTGCCGAAGATTCGCTCCAGGATGTGCACGTTCTTGAGCACGGCATAGACCACGCAGATGTTGAGGCATAGTGCTATGACGATGTTGAGCAGATTGTACTCGGCACGAAGCGAAAGCAGAGCGGTGAAGGTGCCAGCACCCGCAATGAGCGGAAAGACCACGGGCACGATGGTGGACGAGCCTTCAGGACTGTCATCGTAGTGGAAGATCTCTACGCCCAGCGTCATCTCGACCGCCATGAGGAAGATGATGATGGCGCCAGCGGCTGCGAACGAGTGAATCTCGACGTTGAAGAGTGCCAGAATCATTTCGCCACTCAACAGGAAGGCCAGCAGTAGCGCCAGCGACATGAAGGCTGCCTGGCCTGCCTTGACAGGACCAGCCTTGCGCTGCAGGTCGAGCACGATAGGGATGGAACCTAAGATGTCGATCATCGCAAAGATGACGATGAAGGAGGAGGCTATCTCCTGGAGGTCGAAGTGGAGTTCGAGGAAGGACATGGGGGATGGATGGTTATTGGGGTTATGCAGTTATGCGATTGTGCGATGGCTCGATTATTCGATGATTCGATGGCTCGATTATTCGATTGATCGATGATTCGATGGTTCGATTGCTCGATTACTCGATTACTCGATTTCCGATTCTGATCGCGTTTAGTTGGCCGGTGCCAGCAGCTGCAGGTAGCGCTTCTCGTCGGCAATGAGGTCGAGGGCCTGGCTGTAGCTCTTGACTATCTGGTTCATGACGCGCGAGTAGGCTCCCTGCTCATACAGGTCGTTGGCCAGGTAGGCTTTGATCTGGAGGCGGAGGGTGTCGTTGGTCATCAGCGTCTCGAGGCTGTCGCTCTGTACGCTGTCCTTACGAGCCTGTTCGATGAGCTCGGTGACCATCTGGTCGGTCACTTCGTAGTCCGAAGCCATGAAATCGTCGAGCGTAGGGTACTGCTTCTTAAGCTCCTGCTGGTCTTGCTTGAAGTGGTTGATCACAAAGCGGTTGAGCGAACCCTTGGCGATGACGGCACGATGGGCACGTGTCATCTGTGTAGTGTCGAGCGGCACAAAGAGGTCGGGCATGATGCCACCACCACCATAGACTATGCGTCCACCCGCGGTGTAGTAGCGCAGCGAGTCGGCAAAGTGTATGCTGTCAGCCGACAGCAGTTCGCCAGACTCAAGCCGGTGCAGGAGATCCTGATCGTACGTCTTCTTGTCGCCCTTGGTGTAGGGCTTCTGGATGCAGCGGCCCGAAGGGGTGTAATAGTGAGCGATGGTGAGGCGTATCATGCTGCCATTGGGCAGGTCGATGGGACGCTGCACCAGGCCCTTGCCAAAACTGCGTCGGCCTACCACCAAGCCACGGTCCAGATCCTGCAGACAGCCGGCAAAGATCTCGGCAGCAGAGGCACTCTGTTCGTCCATCATCACAACGACACGGCCCTCGAACACATGACGCGAAGACCGTGTGACGTAGTTGCGACGGACCTCTGTGCGTCCTTCGGTATAGACCACCGTCTGTCCGGCAGGCAAGAAGAGCTCGGCCATTTCGGCAGCTGCGTTGAGGTAGCCGCCCCCGTTGCCCTGCAGGTCGATGATCACGTGCTTCATGCCCTCGGCCGTGAGTCGCTTCATGGCTTCGTCCACCTCGTCGGCGGTGGTTTGTGCAAAGCGGCTCACCTTGATGTAGCCCACCTCGGGTGTGGCCATGTAGGAGGCGTCGATGCTATAGACAGGAATCTTGTCGCGCTCCACGTTGAACCACAGCAGCATCTTCTCGCCCGGACGCATCACGCCCAGAAAGACGTGCGAACCCTTGGGACCACGCAGGCGGCGCTGGATGTCGCGAGTGCCGAACTTCTGGCCAGCTATGGTCGAGTCGCCCACCATGATGATGCGGTCGCCTGCCATGATGCCAACCTTCTCCGACGGGCCGCCCTGCACGGTGTTGATCACCAGCAGCGTGTCGTTCTCCATCTGATAGCGTATGCCGATGCCCTCGAAGTTGCCGCCCAAATTCTCGTTCATAGCCTTGACCTCGTCGCTGTTAAGGAAGGTAGAGTGGGGGTCGAGCTCCTTGAGCACAGCCTTGATGGCAGTCTCGGTGAGCTGCTCGGTGTTGACGGTGTCAACATAGAGGGCATCGAGCGCCATGAGCGTGCGTCCGAAGGCCTTGGTGTCATCGTAGATGTCGGCACGCAGGGTGCCACACACCAGCATCAGCAGGCCGGCCAGCAGATATGATTTGAGGAGGTTCATTGGGGGAATATAGCATATAAACGGTTAGACGATCAGACGATTGTTCGATTGCTCGATTGTTCGATTTTTCGATCATTCGATGCCTCGATGCTCGATAGCCACAAGTCTCGGTGCAATGTCTCAGCACCCATCATTCCGTCTTCTTGAGCTGCGGGAAGCCCTCAGGCATGAAGTCCGAGACATCCTTGCCGAAGCAGAGGAGCTCGCGCACGGTGGTCGAAGTGATGTGTGCCATGTTGGGCTCGTTGAAGAGCAGGATGGTCTCGATGCCCGTGAGGTGACGGTTCACGTCGGCCAGCTGGCGTTCGTATTCGAAGTCGATGACCGTGCGCACGCCGCGCAGAATGTGTGTGCAGCCCAGTTCGCGGGCAATGTCGGTGGTCAGGGTGTGATAGGCCATGACCTTGATCTTAGGTTCGTGGGCGTAGAACTGCGCGATCATGTTGACGCGGTCCTCAGCGCTGAACATGCCTTGCGGACGCTTCTGAGCGTTGTAGCCCACGGCTATGATCATCTCGTCGCACATCTCGAGTCCGCGACGCACCACCGACTCGTGGCCCTTGGTGAATGGATCGAACGATCCTGGAAATATCAGTTTCATGCTTCGTCTAATTCGATTACAAGGTTGTTGATGATGAACTCCTGGCGTTCCATCGTGTTCTTGCCCATGTAGTATTCGAGCATCTCATGCACGGCATCCTCCTTGCGCAGGTGCACCATGTCGAGGCGCATGTCCTTGCCGATGAAGTGCTTGAACTCGTCGGGCGAAATCTCACCCAGACCTTTGAAGCGGGTGATCTCGGCCGTCGAGCCGCATTCTTCGATGGCTGCGAGTCGTTCCTCGTCGGTGTAGCAGTAGCGTGTCACCTTCTTGTTGCGCACACGGAAGAGCGGCGTCTGCAGTATATAGACGTGGCCCGTGCGCACCAGCTCGGGGAAGAACTGCAGGAAATAGGTCATCAGCAACAGGCGGATGTGCATGCCGTCCACATCGGCATCGGTGGCAATGATCACCTTGTTGTAGCGCAGGCCTTCGAGTCCGTCCTCAATGTTGAGGGCTGCCTGCAGCAGGTTGAATTCCTCGTTCTCGTAGCAGACCTTCTTGGTCATGCCGAAGCAGTTGAGCGGTTTGCCTCGCAGCGAGAAGACGGCCTGCGTCTCCACATTGCGGCTCTTGGTGATCGAACCTGAAGCCGAATCGCCCTCGGTGATGAAGATGCACGAGTCCTCGCGATGGTCCTCCTCCTGACGCTTGCCCTTGAAGTCGTCGTTGAAGTGCACGTGGCAGTCGCGCAGCTTGCGGTTGTGCAGGTTGACCTTCTTGGCGCGCTCCTTGGCCACCTTCGAGAGGCCGGCCAGCTCCTTGCGCTCCTTCTCGTTGGACTGTATCTTCTGCAGCATCACGTCGGCAATGTCCGACTCGCGGTGCAGGAAGTTGTCGAGTTCGCGCTTCAGGAAGTCGCCCACAAACTTCTGCACGGTCACGTCGTCGGGGTTGGGGCTCATGCGGGTCGAACCGAGCTTGGTCTTGGTCTGTGCCTCGAACACGGGTTCCTGCACCTTGAGGGCGATGGCGGCTACCATGCCGTTGCGGATGTCGGAGAACTCGAAGTTCTTCTGCGAGAAGAATTCCTTGATTACTCTGGCCGACGACTCCTTGAAGGCTGCCAGGTGGGTGCCGCCCAGCGAGGTGTACTGACCATTGACAAACGAGTAGTACTGCTCACCGTAGGAGTTGCCGTGGGTGATCACGACCTCAATGTCGTCGCCCAGCAGGTGGATGGGCTCGTAGAGTGGCTGTGCGTCCATGCGGGCGTTGAGCAGGTCGGCCAGTCCGTTCTTCGATACATAGCGTCGGCCATTGAGCATGAGCGTGAGGCCGATGTTGAGGTAGGAGTAGTTGTGGAGCATGGTCTCGACGAACTCGGTGCGGTACTTGTAGTTCTCGAAGATCGTCTTGTCTGGCACGAACTCCACGTAGGTGCCGTTCGGTTCGTCGGTAGGCAGAATGTCCGACTCCTCGATCTTCTTGGCAGCCTGGTAGGTGATCTCCTTCATCTCGCCATTGCGGCAGGCTCGCACAAAGAAGTAGCTCGACAGCGCGTTGACCGCCTTGAGGCCCACACCGTTCAGGCCTACGGACTTCTTGAACACCGAGGTGTCGTACTTGCCGCCCGTGTTGATCTCGCTCACGCAGGCATCGAGCTTGCCCAAGGGGATGCCACGGCCGAAGTCGCGCACGCTCACGCGGCCCTCCTCGGTGAGCTTCACCTCAATGCGCTTGCCGAAGCCCATGGCGTATTCGTCGATGGAGTTGTCGATCACCTCCTTGAGGAGTATGTAGATGCCGTCATCGTCCTTCGAGCCATCGCCCTGCTTGCCAATGTACATACCAGGACGACGACGGATGTGCTCCGTCCATTCCAGGTGCTGTATCTTGTCATCGCCATAGTCTGCGATGGCCTGTGCTTCGGCCATCTTCTCATCGAGGTTCTGCTGTGTTTCTGCCATAGTGAAAAAGTAAGTGTTGAACACTCAAAGGTACATAATTCGGCACAAATGTAGTCATTTTTTGTCAAAATGCCAAATCTTTGTGCCAAAAAACGGCTTTCTCTGCCTCTGTAACCCTTGTTTCGCGCCTTTTTGGCCCAAAAACAAGCTCAAAAACCAAGGTTTTTTGCGAATATCACGTCCAGAAAGTACAACATATCAAAATAATCATTATCTTTGCCGCGTGATAATTCAAAAACCAATCCGAATATGAAACGTAATTTCTTCTCAGCTGCCTTGCTCCTGGCTGCAAGTAGCGCATCCGTTGTGATGGCGCAGAGCAGCATCGATACCTACGATGTGTGCGATGCCAACTTGAGTGGCGATGTGTCGGTGGCCGATGCCACCACAGTCGTTAATCGTGTTCTGGCCAATACACCCGGCAGCGAGGTGGTGACGGCTAAGGATCTCAATGCTGTGCTTAGCAATATCTACCATCTGCTTGGAAAGATTGACCTGCTTGACCAGAAACTGGACTATGTGATGAAGGAGAGTGGCATCTCTAATCCATTCATCCCTGATGAGAACGGCGTCATTTCCAATGGACATGATTACGTTGATCTCGGCCTAAAGGATGAGCAAGGTCGGACTGTCTATTGGGCAACTTGCAACATAGGTGCAGAGACCCCCGAGGACTACGGACTCTACTTTGCCTGGGGCGAGACCAAAGGTTACACAGAAGATACCTCTGATGGCCGCAAGTTCAATTGGGCGCACTATAAGTTCATGCAGGAGGGTGAGTCTAGCTGGGAAAATATCACAAAATATACCTGTGACGATGGACAGACATTTAGCATCTGGTACGAAGGCGACACTTTTGTAGGCGATGGCAAGACTGTGCTTGATCCAGAAGATGATGCAGCCCACGTGAATTGGAAGGGCGACTGGCGCATGCCAACCTATGGTGAACTGTGGTGGCTCAAGGATAACTGTACATGGTCATGGGATTCTTCAGAGAAAGGCTATACCGTTAAGGGTACGAATGGTAATTCGATCTTCCTCCCTGCTGCTGGTTATCGCTACAGTTCGTACCTCCGCAATGCGGGCTCCTACGGCTACTGCTGGTCGTCGTCGCTCTACTCTGAGGCGGGCGCGTATGGACTCTACTTCTATTCGATCGACGTTGACTGGAGCAGCGGCAACCGATGCGGCGGGCAACCTGTCCGGCCCGTCTGCGCTCCCTCAGAATAAGTCCTTATGTCCCCCCAAGAACAATCCCAGACCCTCGGCATAGGATGGGGGCGGGAGTTTTACCAGCGGCCCTCAGGCCGCACAAAAGCTCCTGCGCCCATCCTCTGTCGAGGGTAATTTATAACACACATGAAAGATGGCACAGTTAAATGAAATATGACACTCGAAAAACAGAGAACAACAGAAGGAAACATCGTCAATAAAATTGATCGTTATATGTTCAGATTAGAAAGTATCTATTATAAAAATATCAAAAAAATAATCTAAAATGCAGAAATATTTGCGTGGGATATATAAAATACTTATATTTGCAACTCGAAACAAGTAATCTCACGCAATATTTTATACAAATATGACAGTAAGAAGTTTTTCCATAGAAGGAATTTCAAACATAAGCAGTTTGAGGCTGGACGTTGGCAACTTGAATGCTCTCATTGCTCCTAATGGCTATGGCAAGAGCAATGTGCTGCAGGCGATTGGCTTTGGCCTGACATTCCTTTCTGCATCGGAACAAGATAAGTTGCAGATGATGCGGAGTCGGTTCATGCCACTTAACATCAACATGTTGAGGAAAGACTTCCGATTTGAGGTCAGCGGTTCGGTGATAGAGAATGATCAGAAGTTGGAATTCCTGTATGGGTATACCTTCAAATGGGCAACAGAAGACAATGATGGTCATATTATTTCAGAATGGTTGAAGGTAAAACGCCCCACAGATCAACGTTTCAAGCAAATGGTGAACAGAGCTTCTGGCAAAGAATGTCAGATTATTCCTTCTCCAACTGGCAGATGCACGAAGGCTTTTGAAGTCACTTCTTCTCAGTTGTCACTGTCAGCTATTGCCTTGCGTTCGGATATGTATCTGAATAACCTTGCATCACAGATCTGCGGAATGTCCATTCCGAATCTTGAGACTTTGGATAATCCTGAATCCTATTTCTCTGTAGATGGAGAAAGAGGGATCCGTATGCTCGACGGTGAGACATTGAGTGCTTATCTCTATAAACTGAAGACTACGGACGAGGATAACTATGCAATCCTAACGGATGGACTTTTGCAGCTGCTGCCAGGAATTGAAGAATTTTCGCCAGAAGTAATAACGCTTGCCGATGGACAAAGTAAGATCTATGACATTCGTGTAAAGGAGAGGTTCAATGCTCAACCTACGAGCATTCGCCAGTTGTCGAGCGGTAGCAAACGCATCATCTTCCTCTTTACGCTCTGTGTAGCAGCTCAAAAGAAAAGCATCCCGATGATTATGCTCGAAGAGCCTGAAAATTCAGTTCATCCTCGTCTGATGGAGAATCTTCTGCTTGCCATGCAGAACTATGCTTCGGATACAAAGATTCTCATCACCAGTCATTCACCCTACCTGATGCGTTACCTCCAGCCACAGCAGATGTACTTCGGACTTCCAAAGGCTGACGGTATAGCTCACTTTGCACAGGTCAATCCTTCAAAGATGAAGGTCCTCTATCGTTATGCTGGCGATATGGAACTGACATTTGGTGAGTTTATGTTCGACTTTATGCTCGACATAGAGAACGATGCCGAGAAGCTCTCAACTTTCTTTCGCACAAATTGAGTATGGCTAAACTCAAAAATGAGATACTGCCAGATGCCAAGAATAGGAACATCGACATACAAACCGTATGTTGTAGTTATGATACGGATGTGTTTGATGTACGAAACCCGTTGATGGTCAACTGGGATTCTATCCGTAAGAGTGTCAAAAGGATGGGTGTGGAGAACTTCATCCGCATTGGCGTTTGCCGTTCCATCGAAGACTGGATTCTGGACGACATAGAGGGTATCTGTACTTATCTCAAACTGAAACAAATTCCTAATACACTAAAAGGCGCAGATGGTAATGCAAAACTCTGTGACTTGTATTCCAAGGCACGAAGAACCTACAGCAAAGGCTACGCAACACGAGAGATGATCAAGACTCTGAATTTTTCAAAGATTAGGTCAAAGCGTATTGCGGTTCTCAAGGAATTTGAGATGGCTTTGGGTGTAAAAATTTGAGGTGAAGAATTAACATACATAATATAATAAACAATGAAGAAGACCTTTCTCTTGGCTGCCTTATTTCTGGCAGCAAGCAGCGCAGTGATGGCGCAGAGCAGCATCGATACCTACGATGTGTGCGATGCCAACTTGAGTGGCGATGTGTCGGTGGCCGATGCCACCACCGTCGTCAATCGTGTTCTGGCCAATACCCCCGGCAGCGAGGTGGTGACGGCCAAGGATCTCAATGCCGTGCTCCAGCTAATCGACAGCAGGTTATCGGCACTCGACGGCCGGTTGTCTGCAATTGACAGCCAACTGTCGGCAATCCAGACACAGTTAGGCGAAGCATTAGCTAAGCCCGATGCCAATGGCATGTACTCCAACGGCCATGATTACGTTGATCTTGGCCTGAAGGACTCAAAGGGTCGCCCCGTCTATTGGGCAACTTGCAACATAGGAGCCGAAAGTCCCGAGGACTACGGACTCTACTTTGCTTGGGGCGAGACCGAGGGATACACAGAAGACACCTCAGATGGTCGCTCGTTTTATTGGGATGATTACAAGTTCATGCAGAAAGGTAAGTCCAGCTGGCAAAATATCACTAAATATACCTTTGCCGATGGACTGACCGAAGGCATCTGGTACGAAGGCGACACCTTTGTAGGTGATGGCAAGACTGTGCTTGAGCCCAAGGACGATGCCGCCCATGTGAATTGGAAGGGCGATTGGCGCATGCCAACCTCCGATGAACTGACGTGGCTCAAGGATAACTGTACATGGTCATGGGATTCTTCGAAGCAGGGTTATACTGTAACGGGAACGAATGGTAATTCAATCTTCTTGCCCACGGCGGGCTATCGCTACGCCTCGAGCCTCGACTATGCGGGATCCGACGGCTACTACTGGTCGTCATCGCTCAGCACGTACGACTCGGGCCGCGCGTGTTGCCTCTTCTTCGATTCGAGCGATCGCTACATGTACGACAACGGTCGTGACCCCGGGCACTCTGTCCGGCCCGTCTGCGCTCCCTCAGAATAAGTCCTTATGTTCCCCAAAGAACACCCCAGACCCTCGGCATAGGATGGGGGCGGGAGCTTTACCAGCGGCCCTCAGGCCGCATAAAAGCTCCTGTGCCCATCCCTATGCCGAGGGTAATTTATAACACACATGAAAGATGCCACAGTTAAATGAAATATGACACTCGAAAAACAGAGAACGGCAGAAGACCAGCTGAGAGAAGTCTATTTATATGAGGAAGGTTCTTTTCTGCATGCATACGAGTGGAGTGCGTGACTGTGCGTGCGGTAAGTAACGATTGCTCTTTACGCTAGTTGGACGTGTTATTTACGTAAAATGGGAGAAAATACCTTTATTCCGTATTGTGCCCACAAGTTTTCTTGCTAGAACCGCTGGCAAGCTTTTGTGCGCACAAGATTTTCTGCCAGCAGCTCTGACAAGCTTTTGTGCGCGCAAGATTTTCTGCCAGCAACTCTGGCAAGCTTTTGTGCGCACAAGATTACCTGTCAGCAACTCTGTCAAGCTTTTGTGCATGCCAGATTTCTTACCAGCACCTTTGGCAAGAAATCCGACATCACGAAAAGACAAAATGAAAGGATGACACAAGGGGCGTGTCATCCTTTCTTTGATAATTGTCGTTATGATGTTCGAATCAACAGGGGCGCGGATTAGCCACCGAAGTTGTCGAAGCGGATCATGTCATCCTCAACGCCGAGGCTGTGGAGGAGGTCAAGCACGGTCTTGGCCATCATCGGAGGTCCGCAGAGGTAGTATTCGCAGTCCTCTGGTGCCTCGTGAGCCTTGAGGTAGGTGTCGCCCATCACTGGAGCTACGAAGCCTGGAGTGTAGGCGATGCCAGCTGCATCGGCCTTTGGATCAGGACGGTCAAGAGCGAGGTGGAAGTGGAAGTTAGGGAAGTCCTTCTCCAACTGCAGGAAGTCGTCGAGGAATGGAATCTCCTCAAGCGCACGTGCACCATAGAAGTAGTGCATTGGACGCTGACGATCCTCTGGCTTGATGCCATTGCCCTTGAGCATGTGCATGATCTGTGCGCGGAGAGGAGCCATACCGGCACCACCACCTACCCAGATCATCTCACGGCCGGTGCCGTACTGTGGACGGAACTCACCGTAAGGACCAGACATGATCACCTTGTCGCCTGGACGGAGGTTGAAGATGTAAGAAGAGGCGATACCTGGGTTGACAGGCATGAAGTTGTTGGCATCTGGCTTCTGCTGCTCGCGTGGCAGGAATGGAGGAGTAGCGATACGTACGTTCAAAGTGATGATATCGCCCTCGTCAGGATAGTTAGCCATAGAGTAAGCACGGATGGTAGGCTCAGGGTTAGAGCAGTGGAGGTCGAAGAGGTGGAACTTCTCCCAAGCTGGCAGATAGGTATCGCCAATGAGCTCACGGTCATAGTCCTTATAGTCGATCTCGAACTTAGGAATGCGGATCTGAGCGTAAGAACCAGGCTCGAAGTTCATGTGCTCGCCAGCAGGCAGAGCCACCTTGTACTCCTTGATGAAGGTAGCCACGTTCTTGTTGCCAATCACGGTGCACTCCCACTCCTTAACGCCGAATACGTCATCAGGAACGATCACCTTAGCGTTCTCCTTGATCTTAGACTGGCAAGCCAGACGATACTTAGCCTTGATCTGCTTACGGTTGAAGAAGCCAACCTCAGTAGGAAGGATGTCGCCAGCGCCTTCTTCGATGATACACTTACACTGGCCGCACTTGCCACCGCCACCACAAGCTGATGACAGGAAGATGCCACCCTGCTGCAGGGCAGCGAGGGCAGTGGTGCCGATGCCAGCCTCGATCTGCTTCTTGCCGTTGACATCGACAGTGATGTTGCCAGCAGGAACGAGCCATGCCTTGATGCCAAGGAGCAGGGCTACGAGAGCCAGAATTACAATCAAGAAAACTACGATTGCATAAATATAGGTCATTTCCATAATCTTAGTCTCCTTTCATTAACCGAGTTGAATGCCGCTGAAGCTCAGGAAGGCGATAGCCATGAGGCCGGTCACGATGAAGGTGATGCCGAGGCCCTTGAGTGGAGCGGGAATGTTAGAATATGCGAGCTTCTCACGGATGGCAGCGAGGCAGGCGATGGCAAAGAGCCAGCCGAGACCCGAACCAAGTGCGTAGACTACTGGCTCTGCAAAGCTCTCGAACTCCTTCTGCTGCATGAAGAGCGAACCACCGAGGATGGCGCAGTTCACAGCAATCAGAGGAAGGAAGATGCCGAGCGAACCGTAGAGGGCAGGGAAGAACTTCTCGACAACCATCTCGACGATCTGAACGATGGCGGCGATGACTGCGATGAAGATGATGAAGCTCAAGTAGCTGAGGTCCACACCCTCGATGAGGGCATTGGGCTGAAGCACGTAGGTGTCAAGCAGGTAGTTGACAGGCAGGGTGATGAGCAACACGAAGGTTACGGCTGCACCCAGACCAACTGAGGTCTTGACAGTCTTTGACACTGCGAGGTAAGAACACATACCCAGGAACAGTGCAAAGATCATATTGTCGATAAAGATCGACTTGATGAAAAGATTCAATAAATCCATGTTTCTTTGTTGTTGTGTTGTTTTGTTGTTATGTTGTTTTGTCGAACCTGCTTGCCGACTCTGGTCGTTGTGATGAATCAGCCAGCTGATTTACAAACAAAAAAACAAAAGAACAAAAGAACAAATTAACACTTACTTGTCCTGAAGCTCAGGGTTCTTAGCACGGAGGTACCAGATGATGCAGCCGAGGATGATCAGCGCTGCAGAAGGCATCACGAAGAAGCCGCAGTTCTGATAGCCGTCGAAGCCACTCTCGTTGACGAAGCGTGCGATGACGTCGAAGCCGAAGAGGGTGCCGCTGCCGAAGAACTCGCGCAGGGTAGCCACTACGAGCAGGATGCCAGCGTAGCCGAGGCCGTTTCCGAGACCGTCGAGGAGGGCAGGCCAAGGCTTGTTGCCGAGGGCGAATGCCTCAAGACGGCCCATGAGGATACAGTTGGTGATGATCAGACCAACGTAAACCGAGAGAGCCTTGCTGACGTCATAGACGTATGCCTTGAGAATCTGGTTGACAATAATTACGAGCGCTGCTACAACCACCAGCTGCACGATGATGCGGATGCGGTTAGGAATGGTGTTGCGGAGCAGGGAAATGATCACATTGGCGAAAGCAAGCACGCAGGTAAGGGCGATACCCATCACGAGGGCTGGCTTCATCTGGGTAGTGACGGCAAGAGCCGAGCAGATACCAAGCACCTGTACGACGACAGGGTTGTTTGTCCAGAGAGGACCGGTGAAAACACCGGGTTTCTTTTCATTTGCCATAACGTAGGGATTTACGATTTACAAATTTACGATTTACGATTGGAGTTACTCAGCCTTGTTGGGGCACTCTTCGCCCTCCTGGCACTTGCCACAGCACTCGCCTTCTTCCTTCTCGGCACACTCAGCGCCCTCCTGGCAGTGACCACAGCACTCGCCTTCGGCCTTCTGGCAGCAACCGGCTGCAGGAGCATCTGCTGCAAGCTGCTTGAGGGTAGCCTCATAGCCCTTGAGCGACTCGGCAATCATCACGCTGACACAGTCAGAGGTCTTGGTGGCACCAGTGATGGCATCTACCTTGTTGTCAACATTCTTCTTCGACACTACTACAGGAGCGAACTCGCCGCTCTTGAAGATGCTCTTGCCGATGAATGCCTTGGCAAAGTTAGGATCGTCCTTGATCTTGGCACCGAGGCCAGCGGTCTCGCCAGCGTGGTCGAATGAGGCACCAGCAATGGTCGAAGCGTCTGACTCGACTGAGATATAGCCCCAGATAGCGTCCCAAAGACCTGCACCATACATACACATTATATAATATGGCTTGTCCTGGATGTTGGCTACGTAGAATGGCATCTTGGCCTCAGGCTTAACCTTGCCTGCAGCAAAGAGGCTCTTGGGGTTCACCTCGAATGGGTCGGTGTCCTGATCGAGCTCACCTGCCACGGTCATGCAGCACATGTTGTTCTGCATGTCGAGCTTCTCCCAGATGTCGGCAGCATTGTCGAAGGTGACCTCCTCGCAGATGCCGGCAGCCTTGAGAGGCTCGGCTACAGCCATGAGGATCTGCTGCTTCTTCTCGTTATCGGTATTGGCCTTCTGCTGATCCTTCAGACCCAGGGCAGCTGCTGAGAGCAGCACTGCTACGAGTCCGCAGAGGACTACAGCATAAAGCACGGTATAAATGTTACTATTGCGATTCATAATCTTATTTACGATTTAACAATTTACGATTTACGATTAAAATTACAAATCTCAATTAAGCCTTCACACGCTTAGCACGCTTGCTGATGTTGCTCTCAACTACGCAGTAGTCGATGAGTGGAGCAACGGCATTGCCAAGCAGGATTGCCATCATCATACCCTCAGGATAGCCGGTGTTGAACATACGGATCACGATAGCCATAGCACCGATGAAGAGACCGTACCAGATCTTACCGCAGTTGGTGCGGCAGCCGGTAACAGGGTCGGTAGCCATGAACACAGCACCGAAGGCGAAACCACCGAGGCAGAGCTGCTGCATGACGGTAGGAGCGTTCTCGGCAAAAGCTGCAACGAGGGCAGAAACGAGAGCACCACCTACGAATACGCCACCCATGATGCGCCATGAGGCAACCTTGGTGATGAGCAGGAGTGCTGCACCGAGGAGGATGGCGAGGGTAGAAGTCTCAGCGATAGAACCTGGGATGAGACCGAGGAATGCGTCGAAGGTAGAGAAAGTCTCAGGGTTGAATGAGTGATCAGCCACAGCTGCAAGAGGTGTAGCGCCTGAGAAACCGTCCACTACAGCAGTGCCCTCGATAGGAGCGCCAGTGAGCCAGTTGCCGGTGCGTACAAATACCTCGTCACCAGACATTGCCTTTGGATATGCAAAGAACAGGAATGCACGGGTGATGAGTGCTGGGTTGAAGATGTTCATGCCAGTACCGCCGAAGATCTCCTTAGCGAAGATTACTGAGAAAGCGGTAGCCACGGCAATCATCCAGAGTGGAGTCTCAACAGGCACGATCATTGGGATGAGGAGGCCCGAGGCAAGGAAGCCCTCGGCAACCTCTTCGCGCTTCATGCAAGCTACGGTCATCTCGATGCCGAGGCCGACAACATAGCTCACTACTACCTTAGGCAGGAAGGCGCCAAAGCCATAGAGGAACTGCATGAACCAGCCGTCGTCGATGCCGAGGGCGAGGTCGTGCTGATAACCTACGTTCCAGCAACCGAAGAGCATGGCAGGAATCAGGGCGAGGATCACCATGATGATCACGCGCTTTGAATCGACCGAGTCATGCACCTGTACGCCCTTGCGGGCAGCGGTGTGGCGAGGAACGAAGAGGAAAGTATGGAAGGAGTCGTAAACCGACCACAGCTTCTCATATTTGCCACCCTTTTGGAAAAGGGGGTCAATCTTTTCGTTGATATAATCGTTCAGTTTCATAGATCTATTTACTATTTTACCATTTACTATTTGACTATTGGCTTCGCATCGAAGAGTCGGTCAGCAAGAAATCTTGCATCGAAGAGTCGGTCAGCAGCTGATAGTCAAATGGTACATAGTCAAATGGTCAATTACTCCATTTCTTTGCGGAGCTTCACAAGGCCATCGGCGAATACCTGCTGAACAGGGGTCTTCGATGAGCAGACAAACTCACAGAGAGCGAGGTCCTCAGGGAGCACCTCGTAGATGCCGAGAGCCTCCATCTGATCGATGTTGAATGAGAGGACAGCCTTGTAGAGCTGCTCTGGGTAGATATCCATAGGGAATACCTCCTCCCACTTGCCGCTCTCGATCATGGCACGAGGACCGCCCTTCAGACGGGCGTCGAGCTTCCAGGTCTTGCTCTTGATCAGGCCGAAGAGGGCCGAGAGGCCTGTGGTGCTGGTCGAATAGCGGTTGAGGCCTGGGGTGATCCAACCGAACATCTCGTCGGTGGTGTCGCCCTCTGGGATGACTGTCACGGTCTGGCCCTTGAAGTTGAGAGAACCTTCGATGCCGGTAGCCTCGCCAGTGAGTACGTTGCCATTGATTACACGCTGCTTGTAGTCGGTGTGCTTCACCTTGCCGTCGAGGATCTCAGCGAGAGCCTGACCAGCCTGCACCTTAGCGTAAGCTGGGGCTACGATCTCAGAACCTGCGATGGTGATGATGCGGCTATAGTCAGCCTTGCCACTCAGCACGCGGCCGATGATGATGACATCCTGAGCCTGGAGAGTCCAGACCACCTCGCCCTTGTTGATAGGCTTGATGTGGTTGATCTGCACGCCCACGTTGCCTGCTGGGTGAGGACCGTCGAACTCCACAACCTCAGCGCCTGGAGCCTGCAGGTTGCTGCCAGCCTTGGCACCAACGTAGAGCTTGCCAGCTGTGAGCTTCTTGAGTGCTGCCAGACCGGTAGCGAACTCCTTCTCCTGACCCTTGAGGATCATAGCGAAATCTGGTGCCAATGGAGCAGAGTCGAATGCGGTGACGAAGATGTCACGTGGCTGGATGGCTGGGTTGGCCAGCACGCCGTATGGGCGCTGTGTCAGGTATGGCCATACGCCACCCTGAAGCATGGCTGCCTTGATCTCGTCGGCCGAAGCCTTTGCTGGATCAACCACTGGCAGTTCTGCACTGGTACCCTTACCATCGTTTGCAATGACGATGCCAAGCACTTTGCGTCGATCGCCGCGAACGACCTCCTCGAGGGTGCCGCTCACTGGGCTCACGAACTTAATCTCTGGATACTGCTTGTCGCTGAACAGGATGTCACCGGCCTTGACAGCATCACCGGCCTTTGCAACAATCTTTGGGGTGCACATCACGAAGTCATCAGGCACGAGGGTGACCTTCTGGGCCTCCTTCACGCTTGCAAACTTTGCTTCTGGCGCACCTTCAAGGTTGATGTTTAAGCCTTTCTTGAGCTTAATTACATTTGCCATTAAGAATAACTGTTAGTTTTGATGAATATAAAGAATTGTTTGTAAATATGCTGATATCTTAGCCTTGTTTTTGTCTCACGAGGGCACAAGGCATTATCATACGCGTCGCGAAGATAATGATTATTTCTAATAAATGGAACTCGCACCCCTTATTATTTATTTAAAAGGAGTGCGAGCGTCGGTGTGTTTCGGGGGTTTGATACTTTGGGGTGGCAATTTCATGGCTCGATTTCCTGCAAAATTGTCTCCAATTCCTGCACACTGATGTTGTCCGAAAGGCATTGGCCAGAGGGGGCGAAGAGCAGGATTCTGGGCTCGTCGGACGTGCTGTGGACACGCAGGGTCAGCTGCTGTTCCTCGATGCAGCGACGTATGATGTCCGAATGGTCGAGCTCTTCCATTGTTTCGGCACAGGCAGGACAATGGGGTTTGTAGCGCATGTGTGCCTCTACGTGCCTCATCCCTCCGACGAGCCCTCGCAGCGCGTGCTGGTAAAGCTCGGCATTGGCCACGGGTGACCCGGCTTCGGTCAGATAACGGCGCAGCAGGGGGGTGGCTACGGCAAACAGAGGCTTCAGAGCCGCCGTCTGCTGGTCGTCATCGAGCAAGGGCACTATGGTCAGATAGTCCACCAGGAAGGCTTCGAACTCGTCGGGATATGCGTTCACCAGCGTGTCGGACAGCGGTGTGTTGTCCCAATAGTGTTCGGCCAGATACAGCGCACGGTCCGCTGGGGCTTCGAGTGCCTCAGGGACCGTGGGTAGGGTGAATAGGTGCAAGACCAAAAGCAAGAGAGCTAACATAAGTGAGTTCCTTAACAGAAGCTTCGCAAGTGCTCGACAGTCAATTGTTACTCAGGTTTCACATCCCTCACCAGACGCATCATGGCTGATGGGTTGGCATCGGGCAACTCCATGTGTCGCGTGAGGCTGCCATCCTCTTGTGGTTGGCACACACCATAGTGCAGGCTGCCGGCCTTGCCCGTGAGGTGAGGTGCAGCCGAGGTGCTGGTCTTATAATAGGTAGTCGAGGCAGGGTTGCCCCAGCCATCGGGCACATATTCGATCATCAGTGCCATCTCGCGGTCGTTGGGCAGTCGCCAGCCCTCGGGAATGGTTCCGTCGGCCTCTGCGTCACGATATTCGAAGGCTCCGTATGGATAGTTGAGGTACGAGTCCTGAGTGGCGGTCTCGCCCTTGTCTTCGATGTTGAAGTCGGTGCTGCGCAGGCTCATGCTGTCCATCCAGCTCAGCGAGATGCGCTGGTTGGCTGCATCGACCCTGGCCAGAGGCTGTGGCATCACTTCGTCCGTTTCGTAGTTATCGAAGCCCAGTAGACGGATGCAGCGGTAGTCGTAGCGCGAGGGACGAGCCAGACCGCTGATGCCCGTGTAATAGAGGGTTCCGTAGGGAGCGAGCGATTCGCCCTCTTCAGCCAGGAACTCGTCGCCCGTCGAACTCAGGTAACGACGGTAGTCACGGCTGCCCATGGGGTAGAGGCGCACGTCGTTGGGAAGCGAGTTAGCTCCAATCCACATCTCTGTGTAGTGGTTGGTGGCAGCAGGTACCCATTTGATCTCCTCGCGGTCGATGATGCCATTGCCATTCTCGTCGCGGTTGCGCTGGATGCAGGCATAGAGGAAGGTGGAGTACTGTGAGTTGTCGTTCAACTGGTTCTGGTAGTCGCCGGCTCCGATGTCGGTCGAGAGGAAGGTGTTCCACTCCATTCCGATGAGGTTGAGCTGCAACAGCTGATTCTTCACCGCATTGTCGGGTGTCAGGCCCTGGGTATCCCATGGGTTGACGATTTCGCCACGGATCTGGCCGGTCTCATTGCGTGTCTCCACGCCCCAGGCAGTCTGCAGGGCAGCTGGAGCATTCACGTCGTATGGGGTACGGATGGAACGCTGGCGGATCTGTATGTTGCCACGTGTCACCGAACTCTGGTTGTCGAGCGTCTTGTCGCAGTGGCAGAAGATGTACATCTCGCGCGGCTGCTGATTGACAAACTGCTTCCAGAAGTCGGTGTCGCCATGCTCACCGGTGCGTGGGTCATGGGTGTAGTAGTTTTCGTCCACGAAGAGGGTGTAGAAAGCCTTGCCATTGCGATCATAGACAGCAAAACCCTTGTGGTCTCGACCGGTGCGCAGCGCACGGATCAGCTGCTTGATGTCGATCACATTGTCTGGATCGTAGTACGAGAACGAAGTGCTGTTGTAGATCGAGTCCGACTTCATGTCGCATCTGCGGAACTTGATCCAGTCGTAGTCGATGGCCTCGCTGGCAGGCTTGGCATTGGGGTAGGGGTTCTCAAGTCCATCCTCATCGACATAGTAGAAGCCTTCGTTGAACGGAGTGCTCACGAAGAAGCCTTGGAGGTCGGGGTTGCTCAGAATGGTCTTCTGGTCGAACTGCAGGATCGAGCGGTCGTAGTGTGCGTCGAAGTCGAAGAAGTAGCTGGCCACCACCACGTCGCCCTCGCCACCGTTACCGATGTCGCTTGAGCCTGGTTGGTCATCCTCAGGGTCGTTTTCGGTCTCGACCTTCAGGATGATGTCTTCCACGCCTCGCACCAGCACGTTGTAGGTGTAGCTCGTGTTGCGCTGGCACTCGTAGTTGTTCAGTGCGTCATTGCCCAGATAACCCAGGTGGATGGTGTACTCCACGTAGGCATTCTGGTGAGCGGGATGGCCTGTTGCCTCGTCCGTGTAGTCATACGAATACTGGCCGCGCAGCTTCACGTAGGTGGCATGCTGTGGCGCATGGGCAAAGGCCGGGGTGTTGATGCCCGTAGCCGGGTCCTTGACCTTCATCTCACGGTCGCTCCACGCGGAAGCACCGGTACCTCGCTTGTTGTTCTCGAGGGCATAGAAGGTGAACGAACTGCTCTCCACGCCGCCCACCTTCACGCTTTGCTCGAAGGGCAGAGGCTGGCTCATGGTGAAGTAGTTGACTTCCTGGCTCTCGTTGCCTGCGAAGAGGCTACCGCCCAGCGGGGCGTCGCACACCTGCCATGACAGGGCGGTGAACTTTTTGTTGCCTACCTCAGGGTCGCTAGGGTCGAGACTGATGTTGAAGGTGACACGAGCGTCGATGCGCTTCATGCGCAGAGGCTCGGGCAAGGTGACGTGACCAATGGGTCGGATGTCGCACAGGCCTGAGGCGTCAGTGTCGTCGTTGTAGATGCCCGACATCACCAGGTGACCGTTGTTGCGGAACACGGTCATCGTCTGGAGTGTAGCCACAGCCTGGCGCAGCGTCTGCACATCGGTGATTGACTGCAGGTCGTGGCTGAATGTCACCAGCTCGTCAGCCTCGTCCACATTGGCCAGGGCATAGAGGCGATGCTGACCCGATGACACGGTGAAGCTCACTTTGTCCTGTGGGTTCTGGAATCGGAACAGACGACCATTACAGCCCTCAGCATCGAACACATAGAGCCAGAGATTATAGATTCTGGAATCTGCCTGTGACGAGATGGCTGCACGTGTCTGTTGTAACAGGGGCGAAGTGGTGAGTTGCAGCGTCACCTCGGTAGGTATGCTTTCAGTCACCTCTGAGCCGGGCATCAGTTCGCTCCAGTCCTGGTCGGCACAAGCGGTCATCAGCACGCTGGCTCCGAGCATGAGCGACAGGCTCCAGGTTGTAGTATTGAGGAATTGTTTCATTGCTTTCATCCTTTCGTTTCAACAATTGAAGGTCGTGGGGCTTAGTTGAAGATCACATCGTCGGCAGTCTGCTCGTTCCAGTCCTCCACGACCACCTCCAGCTCGCCATCGGTCTGGAGGCTGCGGATGTTGAAGATGTAGTGGTGGCCGCGCACCAGGTCGAACGGCTGGTTGTCGGCATAGTTCTTGAAGTAGAGCTTCTGTCCGAAGAGTCCGGTGTAGGTCTCGCCATCGCGAGTGAATCGCAGTTCCATCTCTATCGGTTCATCGCCCGGTGTCTTGCACTCAGGCAGCAGAGCCTGCATCGAGCCGTCGGCACGGGGAGAGAGCATCACGTCGCCTTGGGTGCGTGAGTCAGGACGGAAGATGAGGGCTGTAGCCATGTCGGCTGAGGTGATGAGCTGAGTAGCCGAAAGTGGCACGCAGTATCCGGTCTGGTTTACCTGCTTCACGGTGACTTGCTGCAGGGCAATACCCGCTTGGGCAAGCTCGTCAGCCAGGCGTACGGTTACCCAGGCGCCGCTGGGCAGCAGCTGAGTGGTGGGGCAAAGCACCTCCAGACGTTTGTCCATTCGCAGTTGCACGTCATGAGCACCATAGAGTGGGATGTCGGTGCAGTTTGCCTGGAAGGTGAGTGTCTGCAGCTCCTCTACCTGTCCGGTAGTTGCAGGGCAGTTGCCCAGCACTACGAGGTGTCCCACCAGCCTGTCGTTATCGATGGCCTGGCAGTCCGCAGGTATCATTCCATGCAACAGCTGGCTGCCGTCGGCCTGGCTCTCCACTCCGGTCAGTTCCACCTTGGTCAGAAACTGTTCGCCCGTGGCATTGTAGAGCAGGACCTGCAAGTCGGTGCTCTCCACACCCTCGGCCAGAAGCGGGATGTTGAACATCACACTACGTGTCTGCTCCTGGGACAGTACGTCTGGGCTCAAAGCCTCCTCCTGACAACTCGCATTGGCCAAGAGTAGCAGGCCGAGGCTCCAAGCTATGCCACTGCCTGATGATATTTTGGTTTGTCTTGATGTTGACATCTTTCAAATAATATAATTTTAAGTTTCTCGCAAGCGCGAAACTAGCCAATTTCCAGTAGTAAAAGGGGAGAAAACACTCCAGACACTACAACTCCTTCTCATCCACCACCACATGCCAATCGTTGACATAGAGGTTGCTCTGTTCCCACTGGTTCTGGTCGTTGAGGAAGAAGATGAAGCTCCAGTCGTTCTGACGATCCAGGAACTCCTGATCGCTCATCTCCTGGTTGTAATGGCCCTTTACGAGCAGGGAATAGGTGATGAGAGGGATGTCGAGCAGCGTCTTACCCAGGTGCTTGGCACGCAGGCGTACGCTGTTGCCCTTCACCAGGCGTGCTGTGCTCAGTTCGCCCACCACGACCTGTCCGCCCGTGGTGCTGTTGTTGTTGGTTTTCACATACTCGGTGTAGGTGACATCCTGCTGGTTCAGCAGACTGTTGTCCCAGTCCATCTGTCCGTTGCCAGCTGTGAGTTCGAAGCTGAAGTCATCGGCCGAGAGGTCAGAACCATCGGTACGTTGCAGCACAATGCGCACGTTGTTGGTGTTGCGGGTCAGAGGCACCACCAGCGTAGTATCCTTGCTGCTCAATACAGTCTGTGACAGCAGCATACCGTGATGGAGTTCATCGAGGTGACGGTTCACGGGGTTGGCAAGGTCGCCATACAGACTCACGCCCAGGTCTTCGCGATTGAATATTTGTCCTGTGCCCAAGATATTTTGGGTCAAAGCAAACGAAGGCGTTGCGTTCACGTCCAACATGTCCAGTCCGCACCATGCCACCAGATCGATGGGGCGATCGGTGTAGTCAGGCACAGGTATAGCTGGCGAGTCCGAAGGCTGTGGCAGCTCCATAGTGTACCCCGGGGTATGCAGTTTGTCCACATCGAGCTCCTCCACGTCAAATAATATCTCCTTGGTCTGACTATCTATCACAAAGAGTCTCACCGAATTCACCTCCGAAGAGAAAGCATCAGCAAAGTTCATGTTATGACTGTCGTCGAAGCGCACTCTATAGACATGCTGGGGCTCGACCACAGGTGGAATCTCAGGCGGACAGATCTCGCCGTCCTCGAACACCGTGCCGCAACTGCTCAGCATGAGCAGCGAAGCGCCAGTCAATAGGGACTTATATATTATCTCTTTCATTCAAAAGATTCTTTTGGGTTCATGGCTCATTGCCAGCGTTTGCGAGCAACAAGCTCTCATCTAGCATCTCTAAATCTCTGGACACTAATCTCTCAACTCTAAACTCTCAACTCTAAACTCTCAACTCTCAACTAAATTACAGATCCACGTCCTGCTCCACAACGTGCCAGTCCAGCACTTCCACCTTCATGCCCACATAGTAGTTGGTCTCGGGGTCTTGAGGCTCAGGCACGATAGGTTCGCCTGGGTTAGGCACGTCAGGGTCGGATCCTGGGTCGTCGGGATCCACGGTTGGATCGTCAGGATCGTCACCTGGGTCCACGCCTGGAACGTCGGGTTCAGAGCCTGGCTCGTCAGGGTCGGTGCCTGGGTCCCAGATGCCTGAGCCGAAGCTCTTGATCGAGGCAATGGTAATCTGGTACAGATGGTTGCGTACTACGCCGTACTGACCTACCTGGCCCTCCAGTCCGAGATGCTGGATGGGGGCTGCATAGTAACACTTGCCCTGGCCGTACTTGATGCCGTCGGGTTCTTCGGCCAGTTCGGCATTGGCTTCGGCCACGGTGAGAGGCTGGTAGGCACCCTCCACAACCTTATAGACTGTCACGTCGTCCTCCACGCCGAGCGTGATCTTCACATTGGCAGCATTGGTGCCCATTTCGCCATTGCGGGTTATGACATAATGGCTGTTGTCCAGAGCCGTGTAGTGGCCACCTTCATTCAGAACGTAGTAGGGATATTTGTTGTGCACCAGGCTCTTGTAGCTCAAAGCGGTCATCAGCTTACCATTGTAAAGGTAGAGGTTGGCTCCCTTGCGCACACCGTTGAGCGTGTACTGGCCCACCAGCAGCACGTGGGTAGCATTCTGGATGTTGAACTCCTCGTTGCCCGAGGTATTTTCTGTGCAGTACTCATACTGAGCATGGTTCTGAGCTATCTCGTTGTAGGTGCGGTAGCTGTAGGCCGAGAGGTTCGAGCCCTCCTCCATGTAGTTAGGATCGGTGGCCCAATAGCTGCGGCTCAGATCGGCGGCATTCCATGGCATAGACCACTCGTTGAGGGTGAAGCCATAGTCGCTGAGGTTCTTTACGTAGTAGCTGGTCTTGTTGGTACCATTCAGTGCCATGCCCTTCAGCTCGAAGGTTACGCCCTCGCTGTTGTATGTAGGCAGTTCCACGTCTATCTGGTTCTCCTTGTTGATCATCACCTTGGCAGCCATACGATCCAGGAACACATCGATGGCCGAAGCCTCGATCACGTCATCCTGTGTGAAGGCTGTGTTCTCGTCGCTGATGCTCGAACCGTATACCACCTTTCCCTCCTTTACATACGACGAACTGGTCATCACAAAAGCGCCATCCAGACCGGTCACGCCCTGAGTGGTGGTCTTGGAGATGGCCTCGTTCAGGCTCATGCCCGACATCATAGTGGCAGCTCCCTCGATGTTGGCCCAAGCCAGCAGACGGGCAGGCTGTGTGGTGGACTTGGTCGAAACCACGATCAGTCCGGCACCAATCTCCTCTTCGGTCAGCGTGTTGCACGACAGGTATTTGCCCTCGGCGTCATAGAAGGTCAGAGTCAGCTGCTTGATGGCACGTTCCTGTTCCGTGCCGGGCAGGAAGCCGTTGTCCTTGCCTCGTGTGGCACCATTGCCGTTCAGATGCAGACGCAGCTTCAGCCACTGACCCTCTTGAGTCTGTTCCATCACAGGCTTGTTGGTCTCCACGCTGTCGTTGTCGCTGCTGCAGGCAGTATATCCCAGTGCCATGGCTGTCATTACAGCTGGCATGATCAGATTATTCAGTTTCATATTATTTTATTGTTTTATACCGTTTTTTTGTTGATGGTGGATATTCTACATTTCGGGGATATTAGAGGTATTTGTTGCTATTGTTACATTTGTTGCGATAGTTGCGTTTATTACGCTTGCTATGCTTGTGACGCTTGCTATGCTTGTAACACTTGCTATGCTTGTCAGGATTTATGCCTCAAATCCCAATTATCTCTTGAAACTTGCCGATTGTCTATTTGTTTGAACCCTCGCCCCAGGTGCGTTCCCAGTCATACTGGCGCTGCACCTGTTCTGAGGCCTTGGCTGCTTCAAACACACCCAACACATTTGCTTGGCGCAGCAGACGCAGGGACTCCTCGTACTCGCCCATCAGTGCATTATACAGGCCACGGGCGTAGATGGCCTCCTTCGACTGGCCTGCTCGCTCCAGGTGGCGACGTGCCTGAGTCAGGTTACCCTCGGCCATATAAGAGTTGGCGGCATTGAGGTTGGCAGCTTCGTCGCTGGGGTAGAACTGTACGGCAGTGAGGAAAACCTGATTAAACTCCTCGGTACCCTCGGTGTAGCCTTCAGCAGCGGTGTAGAACTCTGCCAGGCTCAAGTTGCTGGGACGGGTCAGCAGTACCTCACGGATCTCTTCGGGCGAGGTGTAGCTGCGTATCACGTACTTGATTACATAGTCCGAGTGACGCAAGCGCATCAGGATGTCGCCTCGCATCATGTCGTAGTCGTCAGGATAGAGCTTCTTGATCTGAGCCTCTCGCTGGTCACGGGTCAGCTTGGTGTTGTCAATGATGTCGAGCAGCTGCTGGCGGTGAGGCAGGGTCGAGGCATCCACCAGACGTCGGAATCCCTCCCAGTCCTCAGCCTCGTGGCTGGTCTTGATAGTGCCGCGGTCGAACTTGTAGAGTTTGTTCACGTAGCGGCTCAAAGCCTCAGTACGGCCCTTGGCCAGCACTTCGTTCTTGTCGTATGGACCATCGGGCGAGGCGTAGCCTTTGATGCTCAGCTGGCTAATCTTGGTGTCTGGGTTGTTGCGCACCGAATCGATCGAGGCTATGATCTTGCCCAGTTCCACCTGGTTATTGGCGCGGTCGGGCTGGATGTCGGTTTTATTCACTTCGAACTCGATGAAGGCCTGTCCTTCGAGCGAACGGTCCTTGACCACCTCTGACACTGGACGCACGTACACGAAGCTGGGTGTCAGCGCAGGACGCTCAGGTATCTCCACTTGCACCTCCTCATACATAGGCACAGGCTTGTCTTGTGTGAATCGGTACACCAGGTTCAGGGCAGCCTTGGTAGGGCCCACGTAGTCGTGCTTCAGGTCGGCGGCCGTCTTCTTCTGGCAGCCTTCGCAGGCAAACTGGTCGTCTTTCATATTCAGGTATCCGAAGCCCAGTTCAGCCGACATGCCCCAGTGCTTTGACCACTGCCATGCGTAGCCGATGCCCAAGCCTGCACCCCAGAAGCGACCCTGATAGCGATACTTGTCCAGGTCCTTCAAGTGTTCCGACAGGAAGGGCAGCTCATGCTTCAGATTGCCCACGTTGTACTCTCCACCAAGGCCATGCAGGCCCACGAACCAGTGGTTGAACGACTCCTTGAGCCAGTAGCGAATTTCGGGCTGCACCGTCCAGTGACGCCACTTCTGGTCGTCCCATCCGTCCCAGTTATTGTACTCTCCTGTGAGGTCCAGCGTCCAGCGGTTGTTGAGTGGCAACTCAAGGCTCAGGCTGGGCGTCCAGAAAGCATCGCTCAGCAGGTTGGTCTTCACAGCTGCCACGGTGCGGTAAGAGGATTCTTCGCTCTGGCTGTTGTCGGCCAAGGCTACACTTGAAGCAGCGCATGCCATCAATAGCAGCATGCCCATGTGCTTATAGTCGAAAATGTTCTTGAACTCTGAATTCATATCGTTACAATGTAAAATTATTACCTAGGAGCCATCCATCTGTTGATAGGCTTGCGTGTGAGGTTCCTGACAATCTAATGGCAGGCCATGACCATCTTATATGTGCGCAAATTTACACATTATTTAATTATAATGGTATCATTTTTTCTTCTTTTTGTCCGTAAATGGGCGCAAAAATGCAGTATTTTTCTGTTTTGCTATCCATGTGTGCCATAAATAACTTATTCAGTTCACAAAACATGAAAAAAGTTTCTCTGTGGATGCACAGAGGGGCAAAACCTGCAACTTTTGCCCCTCTCGGAATGACGGAATTTGACACTTCGTACGATGTGTCAACTTTGTGGATGCACAGAGGGGCAAAACCTGCAACTTTTGCCCCTCTCGGGATGATGGAATTTGACACTTCGTACGATGTGTCAAATTTGCGGACGCACAGAGGGGCAAAATCTGCAACTTTTGCCCCTCTCGAGATGACGACTGTTGACACTTCGTGCGATGTGTCAACTTTGTGGACGCACAGAGGGGCAAAACATGCAGCTTTTGCCCCTCTGCAGTACGACGATTGATATTCGCTGCAATGTGTCAACTTTGTGTTGACGCTACTGCTTTCACAAGCTCCAGTTGAAGGAGATGTGAGAGGCACGAAGTTGTTTTTTTAGTGCAGCATGTCGGAATGCTGACGAAGCTGGTGCAATGAAGCATCACGAAGGTTCAGTGTTAGTGTGGTATTGAGATTGCTAGTCAGTCGTTCGTATATTTGAATGTCATAAAACATAAAAAAGAGTGTTCCGAGTTAACAATTCGGCGTATTTTATGTTAATTTGGTAAAAAAACAAGCAAAAAGTGGAGAAAATACTTGGGATTGTTAAAGAATTAAGTTAATTTTGCACCGTGATTTAACAAATACGAGTATGAAGAAACAGTCCATTTGGTTGATAGGCATCTTGCTGCTGATAGCTTTTGCTGGCTTCTTGGTCATGCAGTTCACTTATCTGAACGAGATAGTGAGCACGCGCGAGGAACAGTTTGATGAGGCTGTGAAACGTGCCCTCTTCAACACCCAGCGTGCGTTGGAGCAGAGGGAGACGCTCGACTATCTGCAGGAATTCTACACCGACGACCAGCGCAGCATGATCGAGAAGCTGAGCCATCCGGCTGACACGTTGTTCGGCGTCAACATGGGTGCGCCTGACCAGAAGACGGGTCAGTTCAGCCTTTCGCCCAAGCATGGCAACAACACGATCCGAAGCGTGCAGCGTGCCAACCAGGAGTTGCTGATGTGGCAATATATTTATAGGAGGAACCTGTTGGACGATGTGATATTCCGCATCATCAGTCAGACCAACAACAAGCCCATCATGGAGCGTCTGGACATTGACGAGCTGAGGAACTACTTCAACGAGGAGATGTCGAATGCTGGCTACACGCTCGACTATCAGTTCTGCATCACCGACCCCGATGGAGTCTGCGTTTATCGCACAGTGGGTTACAATCAGGCTACCGCCGACAAGGTGGGCAACTACAAGCAACTGCTCTTTCCAAAGAACACGGTGACTCCGGGCGGTATGGCTCCCACCAAGGTGAGCTACATGACCATCTACTTCCCTGGTCGTAGAAAGTTCCTGGTGAGCTCGGGCGTGCACTTCATGATCCCCTCGTTTGTGTTCACGGGTGTAATGCTGTTTCTCTTCCTCTTCGTCATTGCGGTGGTGTTCCGCCAGAAGAAACTGTCCGAGATCAAGAACGACTTCATCAACAACATGACGCACGAGTTCAAGACGCCGATCAGTTCCATCTCGTTGGCCTCGCAGATGCTCAACGATCCGGCTGTGGCCAAGTCGCCTGACATGGTGAAGCACATCACTGGCGTGATAGCCGACGAGACCAAGCGCCTGCGCTTCCAGGTGGAGAAGGTGCTGCAGATGTCGATGTTTGAGCGTCAGAAGACCAACCTGAAGCTGCAGGACATTCCCGTGAATGCCATCATCGACAGCGCGTGTCAGACCTTCCGACTGAAGGTGGAGAAGGCAGGCGGTTGCATCGAGACCCATCTGGATGCCGAGGACGACATCTGTATGGTTGATGAGATGCACTTCGGAAACGTGGTTTTCAACCTGATGGACAACGCCTACAAGTATTCGCGCGAAGATGTGCCTCTGCACCTGACCCTCAGTACCCGTAACCTGGGTAGCAAGGAGCTGGAGATACGCGTCGAGGACAACGGCATCGGCATCAAGCGCGAGGACCTGAAACGCATCTTCGAGAAGTTCTATCGAGTGCCTACAGGCAACCTGCACAACGTCAAGGGCTTCGGCCTGGGCCTGGCATACGTTTGGAAGATAGTGCATGACCATGGCGGACAGATCAAAGCAGAGTCGGTGTTCGGACAGGGCACGACATTCGTGATCACGCTGCCTTTGATGGAAGGGTGAGACGGTCATTTCGGGACAATCGGATTAAATGACTGATGTGCATGAAAACAACATCTCCCTCCCCCTCTGTGTGTCCTCAATCAGAGGATGGTGCTTGAGACGTCAGAAAAGCATTTAGTCGGAAGCGGTTTGTTCTGTGTTCAAGAGAGACTATGCTCTTCTTTGTTGCATCCGGTGGATGGTATTGTCCCAAAAACCTAGTATTCCAAAAAACATATTAATCTCCAAATAATAAGAAATCATTAATCACACAAAATACATTACGACTATGGCACCAATCAATCCACAAATCGAAAAGTTGCGCATCCTGCTTTGCGAGGACGATGAGAACCTCGGCATGCTCCTGCGTGAGTATATCCAGGCCAAGGGTTACCTGTGTGACCTCTATGGCGATGGCGATGCTGGTTACAAGGCTTACCTGAAGGGGCGTTACGACTTCTGCATCCTCGACGTGATGATGCCCAAGAAGGACGGCTTCACGATGGCCTCGGAGATCCGTGCTATCAATGCAGATATCCCTATCATCTTCCTCACGGCCAAAGGCTTGAAGGAGGATATCCTGGAGGGTTTCAAGATTGGTGGCGATGACTACATCATCAAGCCTTTCTCGATGGAGGAGCTCCTGTTCCGCATCGAAGCCATCCTGCGCCGAGTGAAGGGCAAGAAGGGCAAGGACGTGGTGGCCTATCATCTGGGCCGCTTCACCTTCGACGTGCAGAAGCAGCAGCTTTCGTTCGACAATAATGGTGTGGAGAAGGTAACAAAGCTCACCACCAAGGAGAGCGACCTCCTGGGGCTGCTCTGTGCTCATGCCAACGAGATACTGGAGCGCAATTTTGCCCTAAAGACCATCTGGATCGACGACAACTACTTCAATGCACGTTCGATGGACGTGTATATCACCAAGCTGCGCAAGCACTTGAAGGAAGATCCTTCAATCGAGATCATCAACATCCACGGCAAGGGCTACAAACTCATTGCTCTCGACATGGAGGTGGAGACAAAGTAGCGTGTTTGATCAGCCAGCACCCCAGGCGGCAGTTGAGGCACTTGTGGGGTTGGCAATAGTTCTGCGAGAGGTGTAGCAAGGCTTGTGTGTCAAGGGCTGAGCGCACCGGTATGCCAGCTTCGACCCATTGGGTGATGAAGCGGTTCGATTCGGCAGGGATGGCTTCGAGCAGGGAGAGTGCCTCTTCGGCTCGCTGGTCATTTCCCTGCCATTTGTAGTAGGAGAGGAGCGTGGGCACCACGGCATTGATGACGATGATGCGCACTGTCTGCCTGCCAATGCCCTTAATGGAGAGCAGGTGCTCGAGTTGTTCCAGATCTTTGGCCTCAAGCACTTCGTTGAGCAGGTTCTGGTGTGTCCAGAGCAGCATGGCAAACGACTCCAGACGATGCTGAGGCGAGGCCTGAGGCCGCTGTCGGCTCATCTTCCAGGTGGAGGCGGGTAAAGGGATAAGATTGAATTTGTTGCGTAGGAATTGATATTCCTTTTCCAGTTGCCGTCCTTCGGCGGTGGTGAAGTCAATGAGGCTGGCCTGACCCAACAGCATGGCTCGCAGCTGGAAGAGATTGTCGCGATGGTGCAACAGGCAAGAGTAGGGCAGCGAACGGGCCAGACGTTCCATGCCATCACTGTTCGTGCCCGAACCCAAGCTGCGGAGCATGATGGTATAGAAGCCCTCCTCCCACGTCTTCATGTCGCCTTCCACCAACTGCTGCACTCGCTGCATCTTGCCCAGCATGCGCTGCACGGCCAGGGCATTGATCCAGTCGTGGAGCACGATAGGGGGAAGTTCGGTGACGCGAGGCCGGCAGTACAGATTGAATGAAGTATTAGGAGTCAGGAATGGGGAATGATAATTGCCTGGCAGGAGAGGCTTCAGACCCTGATCTGATGCTTTACTTGATTCAGCACTACCCATTCCTGATTCCTCCTTTGTAGGAGAGTCGTCTCCGTACAGTGCTTCGTAACGCCTCATTACATCATTGGGGATGTGCATCACCACCGTGCGCAGTTCTGTGCCATCGTGCAGGTGTATCTGGGCATCGGCCTGCAGCACCACGTGGAGGATCACCGAGTCATAGATGCGGTTGTCATTGTGGTGGTGACGATACCAGTCTGAAGCCTTGACATGCATCTCTACATTGCCAGCCCAGGTGACGCCATCGTAGCGCACCTTGGCATTGAAGAAGTCTGGTCCAACCTCGCGGTTGCGCAGACCAGGATGTATGATGTCAATGGGTCGTCCGTCGATGGTCACAATGCTGTTGAACAGGCGTTGCTGCCAAACGTAGTACATGAGTTCCTCCATAGCTCGTGGTATAAGTAGTTGTTCAAATGTGCGCCAAAGGTAATTATTTTTCTCATAGGATGGTACATTTCAATTCGTGTTCCCTTGCTCGATGGCCATTCATGCGGTAAAATGCAACGTCGGCGTGACAACCAGAAATCGTATGAAAACCGACCATCTGCTGTGTGGTTTCGTGCGATTTTTTTGTCGGAGTTTTATCATCTTGGCCAACTGTGGAATAATGGAACGGAGTGAAAATTTCACAAATCGGAAGATGTACGTGCGAAAAAAATAAAAAATGCAGTGAAAAAGTTAGATTTTTGTGCAGGAATGTGGGAAATGTCGGAAAAAATGAGTATCTTTGCGCCAAATTGTATATTAAATATTGAATCTATGAAAATAGCATTGATTGGATATGGCAAGATGGGTCATATCATCGAAGAGATAGCTTTAAGCCGAGGACATGAGGTGGTGTGCACCATCGATGTGCAGAACTTGGAGGACTTCGAGAGCGAAGCCTTCCGTTCGGCTGACGTGGCCATTGAGTTCACAACGCCCAAGACCACCCGTGGCAACATGACCAAGTGCCTCAAGGCCGGAGTGCCAGTGGTGGTGGGTTCGACAGGTTGGTACGACCAGCTCGACGAGGTGAAACAGGAGGTGGCAGAGGCCAATGGCTCGCTGTTCTGGGCTTCGAACTTCTCGATTGGCGTGAATGTGTTTGTGGCCATGCAGAAGTATGTGGCCCGCATCATGAACCAGTACCCACAGTACGACGTGGCCATGGAGGAGGTGCACCACATTCACAAGCTCGACTCTCCTTCGGGTACAGCCATCACCATAGCCAACGCCATCACCGACAATCTGGAGCGCAAGCAGGCTTGGAAGGAGACTGCCTGCATCTGGCAGCACGAGGACGAGAGCGTCGACGTGGCCCGCAATGCAGAGGTCGGTACACAGTTCGCTGCCCACAAGCCTGAGGAACTGGAAGTGGTGGCCAAGCGCCGTGGCGAGGTGCCTGGCATCCACACCGTGGTGTATGACAGCGAGGTCGATACCATCACCATGACACATTCGGCCAAGAGTCGCCGAGGTTTTGCCTTGGGCGCCGTAGTGGCTGCCGAGTGGATGGGTGATGGCAAGAAGGGTGTGTATACGATGACGGATCTGATGAAATTCTGAATATAACCTAAACCAAAACAATAATGACTGAGACGAATGAAGAAAAGCGCGGTTTCGGCCGCAAGATGACGACTGGCGATAAGATCAGACTCGCTATCTGGGTGGTGCTGATCATCCTGTTCGGTATTTGGATGGCCTCATGGATACCTTTCCTCGCCATCCTCTATGTGGTGGACCTCTACTGGTGGCACTTCATCAACTGGGACTGGTGGAAGAACATCAAGAACGGCTTGCTCCGTAACATCATGTCGTGGGTCGATGCCATTGTGTTTGCTCTGTGTGCCGTGTGGGTATTGCAGAACTTCTTCTTCCAGAACTTCCAGATTCCTACTACCTCGCTTGAGAAGACCATGATGGCAGGCGACTACCTTCTGGTGTCGAAGTATCACTATGGACCACGCGTGCCCATGACGCCGCTTTCGTTGCCCCTGTTCCAGCATTCGATCACCATCGGTAGTTCGAACCTGGGCAAGTCGTATCTCGAGAAACCACAGGTCAACTATCGCCGTATGCCAGGCCTGACCGAGATGGAACGCTATGACATCGTGGTGTTCAACTACCCGAATGGCGATACCGTCTGCACCAAGTGCGAGAATCCTGACTACTACTCGCTCTGCCAGTCGTATGGCCGCGAGCGTGTCTGGAACGACAAGAAGACCTTTGGCGACGTAGTTTATCGTCCCGTGGATCGACGAGAGAACTACGTGAAGCGACTCATAGGCATGCCGGGCGAGACCCTGCAGATCATCGACCGACAGGTGATGATCGATGGCAAGGCTCTCAAGGATCCTCAGTATCTGCAGCACTTCTATCTGGTGCTCGGCAAGGGCCCTATCACCGACCTCTTCTGGCGTAAGGAACTGGGCATCTATACCAAGGGCAACGGATCGACGCTCAACTCTGACGTCTTTGCGATCAAGGACCCCTCAGTCTATAGCTACTTGGGCATCGAGCCCGACAGTGTGACCAAGATGCTGCCACCGCTCTATCAGGTGAACATGACCCGCGAGATGGTCGAAAAACTTGAGAAGAGCGGCAAGGCACAGTGGGTGCATGAGATGCCGCTGGAGTGGGGCGAGCAGCCTGGTATGGTCTATCCACAGAACGAGCTGAGCGACTGGACCTCGAGCAACTTCGGTCCACTCTGGATCCCCAAGCGTGGTGCCAAGATCAAGCTGACCGACGAGAACGTAACCCTCTATGGCCGCTGCATCCGTTCGTATGAGCAGAACCTCAAGACCGGCAAGGGCCAGGGCAACCAGCTGGTACGCGTGGACAAGGATAAGTATGAGCTCAATGGCGAGCCAGCTGAGGAGTACACCTTCCAGATGGATTACTTCTGGATGATGGGCGATAACCGCGATAACTCACTCGATTCTCGTTTCTGGGGCTTCGTGCCCGAGGATCACATCGTGGGTACTCCACTCTTTGTGTGGTTCTCAATCAATCAGGAGACGGGCGAATGGCGCTCCGACCGCTGGTTCAAACAGGTGAAAGGCTTGTAATGTATTTTTGCATTATGAATTCATGATTCTGAACTCTGAATGATGAATTGCGAACTTTGAATTATGAATGCTGAACCAATCATCCTGCCAACGGCCTATTTTGCTCCGATAGCCTATTATGCAGCTCTGTTTCAATCACCCGATGTGGTGATCGAGGCACAGGAGCACTACGTGAAGCAGAGCATCCGCAACCGCTGTGTGATAGGCACCAACCAGGGACCGCAGACCTTGAGCTACAGCGTGCAGAAGGGCAACAAGCTGAAGATGCCCATCCGTGAGGTGAAGCTGAGCGACCATGGCAACTGGATGCACCAGCATCTCTACTCGCTGGCCACCTACTATGGCAATTCGCCCTTCTACGAGTACTACATCGACGAACTGCGCGAGGTGATGGAACATGGGCACGACGGCACTCTTTTCGGCTTCAACGAGGCCTTGCGACAGAAGGTCTGCGAGCTGATTGGCTTCGAACCCCGTGTGCGTTACAGCGACCAGTGGATGGGTGGTGTCGATCAGGACATCACTGAGGGTCTGACTATCGACCAGACCCCTTACTATCAGGTGGCTCGCGTGGGTTCAACGCAACCATTCATGCCCAACCTTAGCATCTTGGACCTGCTCTTCAACATGGGAAACGAGAGCATCCTCTATCTTAATCAATGGAACAGAAACTGACCGACATACTGAATCAGATCGTTTATCCCTCAGACCTGCGCAAACTGCCCGAAAGCAGTCTGCCTGAGGTCTGTGAGGCCATACGTCGCTTCATCATCGAACAGGTGAGCGTGCACCCCGGACACTTCGCTTCGAGTCTGGGAGCTGTGGAGCTGACAGTGGCCTTACATTATGTATATAATACGCCCGAGGACCGACTTGTCTGGGATGTGGGTCATCAGGCCTATCCGCACAAGGTGCTGACCGGACGTCGCGAGCGTTTCCACACCCTTCGTCAGCGTGGCGGACTCAGTGGCTTCCCTACGCCGGGCGAGAGCGAATACGACACCTTCAGCGCGGGTCATGCCAGCAACAGCATCAGCGCTGCCTTGGGCATGGCTGTGGCCAACAAGCTGCAGGGCAACAACCGCAAGGTGGTGGCTGTGATTGGCGATGCCTCGATCAGTGGTGGCATGGCCTTTGAGGGCTTGAACAATGCTTCGTCCAATCCCAACGACCTGCTGATCCTGCTCAACGACAACCAGATGGCCATCGACCCCAATGTGGGTGGCCTCTACCACTACCTGACACGCATCACCACCAGCCAGCGCTATAACCTGTTGCGTTACAAGGCCTACAATGCCCTGAAGCGTCACAAACTGGTGGGCGACAAGTTCCGCAGGACCATGATTCGCTTCAACAATGCCGTGAAGTCGCTGGTGAGCCATCGTCAGAACATCTTCGAGGGTCTTGACATCCGTTACTTCGGCCCTGTCGATGGCCATAATGTGGTAGAGCTGGTACACACCCTGCGCAAGATCAAGGACATGGAGGGTCCTAAGATGCTGCATGTCTGTACCATCAAGGGCAAGGGCTTCGCTCCTGCCGAGGAGTCTGCTACCATCTGGCATGCACCTGGCAAGTTCAATCCCGAGACGGGCGAACGCATCAAAGAGAACACCGAGGGCAAGGCACCCAAGTTCCAGGATGTGTTTGGCCGGACGTTGGTGGAGCTGGCCGAGCAGGACGAGCGCATCGTGGGCATCACTCCTGCCATGCCGTCGGGTTGCTCCATGACCTACATGATGGAGCGTTTCCCCGACCGGGCCTTCGACGTAGGCATTGCCGAGGAGCATGCCGTGACCTTCAGTGGCGGACTGGCCAAGGAGGGCCGTCTGCCTTTCTGCAACATCTATTCAGCCTTCATGCAGCGCGCCATGGATCAGGTGATCAACGATGTCTCGCTGACAGGCTTGCATGTGGTGTTCTGTCTGGACAGAGCTGGCATTGTGGGTGCTGACGGACCGACGCATCATGGTGTCTTCGACGTGGCCTATTTCCGTGCCATCCCTGGCATGACCGTCTGTTCGCCTATCAACGAGCACTGGCTCCGTCGCCTGATGTTTACAGCGGCCCACCCCTCAAACCGCTTGAACTCTTCTTCAAACCCCTCAAACTCCTCAACCCCTCCCACTTCCGGCCCCTGGGTCATCCGCTATCCTCGTGGCACAGGCAGCATCGGAGGCAACGATGCCGACGGTCAGCCCTTGTGGCATTGTCCGCTCACCGAGGTGCCGGTCGGCAAGGGATATTGTCTGCGTGAGGGTCATGGCGATACCGCCATCCTCTCGTTCGGACCCATCGGAACCGAGGCAGCCAAGGCCATCGGGCAGAGTGGCAAGGACGTGGCCCATTATGACATGGTGTTCTGCAAGCCGCTCGACACCGAGCTGCTCTCCGATGTGTTCCGTCGCTTCAGCCGCATCCTCACCGTGGAGGACGGCATCGTGAACGGAGGCTTTGGCTCGGCCGTGCTCGAGGAGGCCAATGTGCAGGGCTATCATGGTCAGATCATTCGTCTGGGTGTGCCCGATGCCTTTGTGACACATGGTGGCGTGAAGGAGTTGCACGCACTGTGTGGCATTGATGCAGAAGCTATTCTAAAACTATTGTGATATGAAGATAATCGTAGCTGGTGCAGCTCAGGTAGGTACCCATCTGGCCAAACTCCTGGCCAAGGAGAACATGGATGTGGTGCTGATGGATGCCGACCCTGACAAGATTGCACCCCTGACATACATGAACCTGATGACGCTGGTCGGAAGCCCAACCAGCATCAATGCCTTGCGCGACGCTGGTGTGTCGAAGTGCGATCTCTTCATTGCTGTTACCCCCGAGGAGAGTCTCAACATACATGCCTGCATCCTGGCTGCCAGCTTGGGTGCTCGCAAGACCATGGCCCGAATCGACAGCTACGAGATGCAGAAGCCCGAGAGCGATGCCTTCTACAAGCGCATCGGTGTGAGCCGCATGGTCTATCCTGAGATGCTGGCGGGTCAAGCCGTGGCAGCTGCCATCCAGCGTCCATGGTCGCGCATGAGCTTCGAGTTGTGCGAAGGCCGCCTGCTGCTGTTGGGCGTCAAGGTCTATGAGAGTGCCCCGCTGGTCGGACAGTCGCTCATCGAGATTGGCCGACGCCAGCACGACAACTTCCATATCGCAGCCATCAAGCGAGGCGACGACCTCTTCATCCCGAGTGCCATGGACGTGATCATGGCTGGTGATCTGGTCTATTTCATTACGGTGCCCGACAAGACGAGTGTCCTGCGTCACATCTGTGGCAAGGCCGAGCGTCACATCCGTCGCGTGGTGATCATGGGAGGTTCGCGCATTGGCATACAGACCTGCTTCTACCTGCCTAAGGACTATGAGGTAGTCTTCATCGAGCCCGATCGCCATCGCGCAGAGCGCATCATGGAGGAGGTTCCCAAGGCTCGCGTCATACAGGGCTACACGGGCGATCAGGAGGCCATGAGCTCGCTCGGCCTGACTCACAGCGATGCGCTGGTGGCTCTGGGTGACGAGTCGGGTGCCAACATCCTGGCTTGTCTCTCGGCCAAGAAGATGGGCGTGGGCAAGACCGTGGCTGAGGTCGAGGATGTGGAGTACATCTCGATGGCCAACAACCTGAATATCGGCTCCACCGTCAACAAGAAGCTGCTCACCGCCAGTTCCATCTATCAGCTGCTGCTCGATGCTGACAAGACCAATGCCAAGTGCTTCAGTCTGGTCGATGCCGAGGTGGCCGATCTGGTGGCTCAGCCCGGAAGCCAGATCACCGAGAAGCCAGTCATGGAGCTTCGTCTGCCCAAGGGCATAACGCTGGGTGGCATGGTGCGCAATGGTCGTGGTATGACTGTGACCGGACAGACACACATCCAGGCTGGCGACCATGTGGCTGTGGTCTGCATGAACGACAAGATCGAGGCTGTTGAGAAACTGTTCGTGAAGTAAGCGGTTCATCATGTCTAAGGATTGTCAGCGCTTTGCCCCAACCCAAAGAACAAAACAACAATAACAACAAAACAACGCAGAGCCTTGAACTGGACCCTGATCAAATACCTCTTTGGTGTGCTCCTGCTGCTCGAGGCCAGCTTTCTGGCTGCCTCCACTGGCGTGGCACTCTACTACCACTTCACGGTGGGAGAGGGGGATTGGACTGCGCTGCTCTCCGTGACCGTGGTGGCAGCTGTGATAGGTTATCTGCTGCTGACCCGTAACCGCAGACACAAGCGGCAGATCACCACGCGCGAGGGTTTCTTCGTCGTGTCGCTCACCTGGGTGATCTTCTGTGTGCTGGGCATGGTGCCCTATCTGCTCACAGGCGCCTGTACCACGCTGGGAGGCGCTTTCCTCGAGGCTATGTCGGGCTTCACCACCACGGGCTGTACTGTCATCGATAACGTCGAGCAGCAGCCTCATGGCCTGTTGTTCTGGCGACACCTTACACAGTGGATGGGCGGCTTGGGCATTGTGGTGTTCAGTCTGGCCTTGCTGCCTCTCATCGGCACGGGTGCCACGCAGGTGTTCGGCGCTGAGACCAATGGCCTTTCGGTTGATAAGCTCAGGCCCAAGATCCAGCAGACGGCCTTGCGCCTCTGGGTCATCTACCTCGGGCTCACGCTCTGCAATGTCCTCTGCTACTGGTTGGCAGGCATGCCTTGGTTCGAGGCAGTCTGTCACTCGTTCTCGACTATGGCGTCAGGTGGTTTCAGCACCTGGCAGGATTCGCTTGGTCATTACCATTCGCCTGGCATCGAGTACATCTGCATCGTGTTCCTGTTCATCACGTCGGTCAACTATAACCTGTTCTACTTCATGGGCCGTGGCTATCTGAAGCAGACGTGGCGCAACGAGGAGCTCCGCTGGTTCACCTATCTGGTCTTGGGCTTCACAGCGCTCTTCATGTTGCTCAATTGGGTGACGCGTTCGCAGCAGCTGCTCGATCCTGAGCTGATATCTACGTTGGGCGATGGCTCACTGGAGTGCACCTTCCGCACTTCGCTGTTCCATGTGCTGACCATCATCTCGTCGGCCGGATATCAGGGCGAATACTTCGACTACTATGCCTGGGGTGCCATGTTCTGGTTGCCCACATTGCTCATGATGGCCATGGGTGGCTGTTCGTCGAGCACGGCAGGCGGACTCAAGGTGGTGCGCTTCGTGGTGCTCATCAAGAACGCCAAGCAGGAGATCATTCAGGCGTTGCAGCCTCGTTCGGTGAGTGCTGTCAGGCTCAATGGTCACACCCTCTCGCACGATGTGACCTTCAAGGTTTTGGCCATGCTGAGCATCTATATGTTGCTGCTGGTTGCTTCCATCTTCCTGCTGCAGCTCCTGGGGCTTGACTTTGTCACAGCTTTGGGTTCGGCCGTGTCGGCTTTGGGCAATACCGGTCCTGCACTGGGGCAGGTGGGTCCAGCTTTCACATGGGCTTCGCTGCCTGAGGTGGCCAAGTGGTATCTGTCGTTCCTCATGCTGGTCGGACGACTTGAGATTTTTACTGTGATTGTATTGTTTACTCCAATGTTCTGGAAAAAATGAAAGATATTAAGAAGAAAGATAAGAGTACATCGAAGCATCGCTCCAATCGTCTGAAGCATATCCTCAACAGCGAGCGTACCCGTTTCATCACCGGCATGGTGTTCCTGTTGCTGGCAGCCTTCTTTGGCGTGGCCTTCCTGTCGTTTGTCGTGACGGGCAAGGACGATCAGGCCATCCTCGAGCATCTGGCCAATGGTCAGATGGTCACCACTGGCAATGGCATCAACAACTGGATGGGAACTCTGGGAGCCTATGCCGCTGAGTATTGCGTCAATCGCTGGATCGGACTCTCGGCCCTTCTCTTCGTGGTGTTGCTGTTCCGCATCGGCTACAGCCTGTGGCAGCGCCGCTCCATCCGCCCATTCCTGGGAGTGTTTGTTCGCACCTCGTTGTGGGCCATCTGGTTCTCGCTCTTCTTCAGCACCATCAGCATCATTGTCGATTACTTCTTCAATGCCGGCATGCAGTCGCAGTTCATCTATCTGGGCGGCTATCATGGCTACGACCTGGCCGAGCTCCTGTGTGCTCACTTAGGCAAGGTCGGCCTGGTGCTTGCTTTGATAGCCAGTGGTCTGGTGCTCTCTGTGTTTGTGTTCACCAGCACCATCGAGCGTTCGCGCACCCTCTTCGGTCTTGCCCCCTGGCTGGCCACCAGCTATTCCCGACTGCGCGAGAAAGCACGTGAACGCAAGGAGAAGCGCGAGGCCGAAGCTGAGGCAGCCCGTCTGGCTGCTGAGCAGGCCGAGCAGGAGCGACTGGCTGCCGAACAGGCTGAACAGGCCGAACAGGAGCGACTTGCAGCTGAGCAGGCAGCACAAGCTCGTCTGGCAGCCGAGCAGGCAGAGGCTGAACGTCTTGCTGATGAGCGGACCGAGAGTGAGCGTTTGGCAGCTGAGCAAGCAGCACAGAATACCCTGTTTGCAGAACAGCCTTCAACTCCCTCAACCCACTCGAATCCTTCGAACCCCTCAAACTCCTCAAA
>JAZQQU010000007.1:0-21109 GCA_045629225.1 Bacteroidales bacterium
TGAGCTGGTTCAGAACCTCTTCTGAAGTAGGCTCGATGATGTAGCCAGCCGAAGCCTTGCCATCATCGCCAGCACTTTGGAGCTGCACTGGCAAGAAGACCTCGCGGGTAGGAATCTGGCTGGCCGTGTTCTTGAAGTGCATGTACTGCAGCTCCACACGGTCGATGCGACCCTCGGTGTAGTCCTTCATCAGGCGCTCTGCAAGCTGCTTGGCGGTAGCGAAGGTTGGGTTATCGCCCTTCTCGACATAGTCTTTGATGTGACGGAAACCCTTCATCTTGCCGAGGCTCTGATCGAGCTTACGACCAATCACGTAGCAGTCGATGGCATCATCGGTCAATCCCTGCTCGGCATACTCATGGAGCAGTGCGGCGGTGTGGCGCAGCGAGTTGCTGTTATAGCCACCGCAAAGGCTTGAGTTGCTGGCGATTGTGACCACAGCCACACGCTTCACCTTGTCATGTGGCTGACAGAGAGGCGTAGAGACTTTGGCATCACCGCTGAGCAGCGAGACCATGATCTTATGCAGTTGGCGGTCGTAAGGGAGCATGCTCTCGATGGCCATCTGCGCCTTGTGAAGCTTGGCAGAAGCCACGAGTTTCATAGCTGAAGTAATCTTGAGGGTTCCTTCAACCGAACCGATGCGACCTTTGATTTCCTTTAATGAAGCCATTGTTCTTTAGCTTTACGCGAGTTCGTTGCAGACACCTGCTGCGAGCTCGGTGATGATTCCTGTGATAGTATCGTCGATCTTACCAGCAGCCAGTGGCTTGATAACATCCTCAGTATGAGCGGCACGGAGCACCTGGAGGAACTTCTCCTGGAACTCAGGAACCTGATCTACAGCGATCTTGGCCATGAGGCCCTTGGTACCACAATAGAGGATAGCGATCATCTCACCGACAGGCATAGGAGAGTACTGTGGCTGGATGAGGAGCTTGTTGTGCTTACGACCACGGTCGATGGCCATGGCGGTAACGGCATCCATATCGCTTGAGAACTTCGAGAAGGCCTCGAGCTCACGGTACTGAGCCTGGTCGATCTTGAGGGTACCAGCCACCTTCTTCATTGACTTAACCTGTGCAGAACCACCTACACGAGATACCGAGATACCTACGTTGATAGCTGGACGGAAGCCCTGATTGAAGAGGTCGGTCTCAAGGAAGATCTGACCGTCGGTAATAGAGATTACGTTGGTAGGAATGTACGCAGAAACGTCACCTGCCTGGGTCTCAATGATTGGGAGTGCGGTGAGTGAACCACCTGCCTTGACATGGCCCTTGAGAGACTCTGGAAGGTCATTCATCTGCTCAGCAACCTCCTGCTGCTCAATAACCTTAGCAGCACGTTCGAGGAGACGTGAGTGGAGATAGAAGACATCACCAGGATAAGCCTCACGACCTGAAGGACGACGGAGGATCAACGAAACCTCACGATAGGCAACAGCCTGCTTAGAGAGGTCATCGTAAACGACGAGAGCGTGACGTCCGGTATCGCGGATATACTCACCGATAGCAGCACCTGCGAATGGTGCAAAGTACTGAAGGGCAGCCGAATCAGCAGCTGTAGCTGCAACGACTACGGTATATGGCATAGCACCCTTCTCGCGCAAAGTCTGTACGAGAGAAGCTACGGTAGAACCCTTCTGACCGATGGCAACGTAGATACAATAGACAGGATCGCCATTCTCATAGTTCTCCTTCTGATTGATGATTGTATCGATAGCGATAGCGGTCTTACCTGTCTGACGGTCACCGATGATGAGCTCACGCTGGCCACGACCGATAGGAATCATAGCATCAACAGCCTTCAGACCCGTCTGGAGAGGGCGCTTTACTGGCTGACGGAACACAACGCCTGGGGCCTTACGCTCGAGAGGCATCTCGAACTTCTCGCCTTCGATCTGTCCCATACCGTCGAGTGGCTCGCCCAGTGGGTTGATGACACGGCCGAACATGTTCTCATTCACCTGAATAGAGGCAATGCGCTTGGTACGCTTCACAACCATACCCTCCTTGATCTTCTCAGCACCACCGAGGAGCACGGCACCCACATTGTCTTCCTCCAGGTTCATGACGATGGCCATGACACCATTCTCGAATTCCAGCAACTCGTTCATCTCGGCATTGCGCAGACCGTAGATACGGGCCACACCATCACCGACGGTCAACACGGTTCCGACTTCATCGAAATGTGTTGAGTTGTCGATGCCATGCAGCTGCTGCAACAGCACCTCGCTGACTTCGCTGGCTTTAATGTTACTCATATTTTTACAAAGTTAATAGTTAAAAGTTTCTGCTGACCATCAATATAATAAGGAATAGTAATGGTGGAGTCTTATAGTCAAAGGTTCCTAATCGGGGAACTTTTAACCTTTAACTTTTAACCTTTAACCTAAGCAGAAACTTAGATAATACGTTTGTTCTTTTCAATAAACTGCTTCTTGATCGTATCAAACTGCTGACGCACCGAGGCGTCAAGGCGCTGATCATCGATCTGGAAGATGAAACCGCCCAGGATGTCTGGATCGACCGAGGTCTCAAGGATCACATCGACCGAATTCTGCGAATTGCGCTCGACCATCTCCTCCAGACGTTTGGCTACCTTCTCGCTCACAGGCACGGCAGTGATGAGCTTGCCGATGCTGATGTGCTTCAGGTCGCGATACAGGGTGACATAGTTATGGGCGATGAAGAGCATGAACGACTCTCTGCGGTGAGCTACAACCAGTGCAGCAAATTTTCGGAACACAGCACTGGGTTCAGTGGTCGAAACCGCTGAGCAGAGCACCTTCTCCTTCTGCTGCTGGGGTAGGAGTGGGTTGCCCAGCACTGCAGCTACCTGTGGCACCTCGCTATAACTTTGGATGAGAGTGAGAACCTCCTTATAGACAGTGTCCTCGCACTTCTCTTCCACAGCATACTGCAGCAGGGCCTTGGCGTATCGTTTGGCAATGACTCCAATATCCATATAATAAATGTAAAAATTAAAAATGTAAAATTAAAAAATTGTCAGTTTTCGGGTCTCAATTTCTGTGAAGGAAATAATCGTCCAAAAAAGGTAATAATTCCAAAATTTTACATTTTACCTTTTAAATTATTTCTCGAGCTCATCCAGCATACGATCGATCATTGCCATCTGCTCCTTGTCGGTCTTCAGGCTCTGACGAAGCACCTTCTCTGCAATCTCCACTGAGAGGAGTCCCACTTGACGACGGATGTCGCGGATGGCATCTTCCTTCTCTACAGCGATCTGATGCTTGGCCTCTTCCAGAATCTTCTGGCCGGCTGTGGTGGCTTCTGTTTTAGCCTTTTCGACAATCTGATTGCGCATCTCAACAGCTTCAGCCAAGATCTTTGACTGCTGCTCCTGAGCCTGCTTCAGCATTGCTGCGGTCTCAGCCTGGATGCCTGCCAGCTTTTCGTTGGCTTCCTTGGCTTTGGCGATGCTTTCGTCGATGTACTGCTTGCGCTCGTCCACCATCTGAGTGATGATAGGGAAACCGAACTTAGCCAGTACAAAGAAGACTACGCCGAATGCCACAAGCATCCAGAACAAGAGTCCAAATTCAGGCGTTAACAATGACATAAATACACTTGGATTAACAAATTACAAATTGCTAATTACATGCCAGTCTATTTGCTTGCAGTTACGGCAACTTGTAATCCGTATGTTTATACTTAGGCGAGAACGCCGAGAAGACAAGCAACGACACCGATGAGGCTAACACCCTCGACGAGAGCGCCGATAATGATCATTGGAGTCTGAATCTTGCTGATAGCCTCTGGCTGACGAGCCATAGCGTCCATAGCAGAAGAACCGATCTTACCGAGGCCAAGGCCTGCACCGATAGCTACGATACCTGCGCCGATAGCGGCTGCACCTGAAGTTGAAAGAATTTCCAAAAGCATAGTTGTAAATTTTTTAATGTTAATATTGTTTTGTTTAATTATAATCGTTGGTTTTACTCATGATGATGTTTGGGCACTGAGAGTCCGATGAAGACGGCCGACAACATCGTGAATACATACGCCTGAATGAAGGCTACGAGGAGCTCCAGACAGTCGAGGAAGATGGCAAAGAACACCGAGAGAGGTGTCATGATGCCGTTGATGGCAGGACCAATGGCCTTGGTGATGAAAATGACGCCAATCAGTGCCAGCAGGGCAGCATGTCCAGCCATGATGTTGGCAAAGAGACGGATCATCAGCGCGATAGGCTTGGTGAAGATGCCGAAGAACTCGATGACAGCCATGATAGGCTTCAGCCACGTAGGCATGCCATCGGCCCAGAAAATCTCCTTCCAATACTCCTTGTTACCGAAGGCATTGACCATGCAGAAGGTGAAGCAAGCCAGGACACAGGTCACAGCAATGTTGCCTGTGATGTTAGCAGAACCAGGGATCAAGCCTATCAGGTTGTTGAGGAAGATAAAGAAGAAGGCGCATAGCAGATAGCCGCTGTAACGCTGCACGTGTTGGGGAATGTTGGCCTTGATGATGTCATTATAGACCATCTGTACCAACATCTCAATCAGTCCGACGAAACCCTTCGGTGCCTGATCATCGGCCTTGCGTCCTTTGTACCACTTGGCGCAGTAGAGGACTATGCAGCAGAGTATGATGCAGTTGAGGATCAGGCCGACAGCGTTCTTGGTGAGCGACATGTCCAACGGACGTTCCCATTCGCCAGTCTGTGGGTTGAGTTCCACGACCTTGCCCTCGTTGGCTTCACCCTTCTCTGCCAGACGGAAACCCTGGTAGGTGGTGTGCTCCTCCTCAGCCTCTTCAAGGCGGCTGAAGCTGAACAAGTGCCACTGGCCTGTGACATTGGAGCGCACAATGATAGGCAGAGGGATGGCTACAGCCGATTCGCCTTCGCCAGTGAAGTGCCACTCATACGAGTCGCTGATGTGTCCCAGAATGAGCGAGGTCATGTCAATCTTACCCTCTTCCTGGCTTGACTCCGTAGCGTGAACCTCATGTTCTTGCGCCAGAAGCGAAGAGGGGAGGAGCAGCCCGATGGCAAGCACGAGACTGAAGAATAGTGTCCAGACCTTGTTTTTATTGTTCATAATTACATTTTATTCTTTAAGAAGAATATTACTTCGATGACCATGGTCACCATATAGACCGCTATCAGGGCGATGGCGAACTGCTTGAGCGAGATGTCGGTGAGCACGTGTACCAATGCCAGGCCGATGATAGCCAGAAGCATCTTCAGGACCTTTGATCCCATCTGAATCCAGAGCATCTGCTCAGGTGCATGCTTTTTCACCCACACGTAGGCCCAGCAGACTACAGCTTCGTAGAGGCCGAAGACCAGGATGAGCGGTATCAGCCATGACATCATAACTGAACGCAGGCTGAAATTACATTGCTGTGAACCTCGACATAACCGCCAGTCACAGGCTGCAGAGTCTCGTCAGAGCCAACTACATAGCGGATATTGCCTGGCTGCAGGGTGGTGATGATGGAGTCATGATCCTTCAGTATGGTGAATCGTCCTTTAGTGCCAGGCACCTCGCACAGGTTCACCTCACCGTCGAAGATTGTCTTTTCGGGAGAATATATTATCAATTTCATTGCTTATTTACTATTTTACCATTTACTATTTTACTATTGGCTTCGCGTGGCCGCTGGGTAATGGTCAAATAGTAAATAGTCAAATTGTCAAATAAATTATCCCTTGGCTGCCTCCATCAGCTTCTTACCCTTCTCAATGGCCTCCTCGATGGTGCCGACGTTGAGGAATGCCTGCTCTGGCAGGTAGTCCACCTCACCGTCCATAATCATGTTGAAGCCCTTGATGGTGTCCTCGATGTTGACCATTACGCCCTTCACACCAGTGAACTGCTCTGCCACGGTAAATGGCTGAGAGAGGAAACGCTGAACGCGACGAGCGCGGTTTACTGTCTGCTTGTCCTCGTCCGAGAGCTCGTCCATACCGAGGATGGCGATGATGTCCTGAAGCTCCTTGTTGCGCTGCAGAATCTGCTTCACGCGCTGTGCGCAGTTGTAGTGCTCCTCGCCGATGATGTTTGGATCAAGGATTCGTGATGTAGAGTCGAGAGGATCCACGGCTGGGTAGATACCGAGCTCAGTGATCTTACGCGAAAGAACGGTCGTAGCGTCGAGGTGTGAGAAGGTGGTAGCTGGAGCAGGGTCGGTCAAGTCGTCAGCAGGCACATAGACGGCCTGAACCGAAGTGATGGAACCCTTCACTGTCGAAGTGATTCGCTCCTGCATCTTACCCATGTCGGTCGAAAGGGTTGGCTGGTAACCTACAGCTGATGGCATACGGCCAAGGAGTGCAGATACCTCCGAACCTGCCTGAGTGAAACGGAAGATGTTGTCGATAAAGAGCAGGATATCCTTTGAGGTGCCGATGGCGTCAGAGTCGCGGAACGACTCAGCCACGGTCAGACCAGACAATGCTACCGAAGCACGGGCTCCTGGTGGCTCTGACATCTGACCATACACGAGGGTGGCCTGTGACTTGGCTACCTCTTCGTAGTCGATGGAGTTGAGGTCCCACTTACCTTCTTCGAGGCCCTCTTTGAACTTCTCGCCGTAGCGGATTACGCCTGACTCAATCATCTCACGGAGCAGGTCATTACCTTCACGTGTACGCTCGCCTACGCCAGTAAATACTGAGAAGCCATTATGCTTCTTGGCGATGTTGTTGATCAGCTCCATGATCAATACGGTCTTGCCTACACCGGCGCCACCGAACAGACCAATCTTACCACCCTTGAGGTATGGCTCCAGCAAGTCGATAACCTTGATACCGGTGAAGAGAACCTCCTGTGAGGTCTTCAGCTCCTCGAACTTTGGTGGCTCGCGGTGGATAGGGAAGGAGCCCTCCTTCGAGAGGGTCTTCATGCCATCGACGGTTTCACCGACTACATTCAACAGACGACCCTTTACCTGGTCGCCAACAGGCATGGTGATAGGTGCACCAGTTGCCTTTACCTCCAGGCCGCGGCGCAGACCATCGGTAGAGTCCATGGCTACGCAGCGAACAGAGTTCTCACCGATGTGCTGCTGCACCTCGATGATCAAGGCTCGTCCGTCTGGACGCTGTACCGTAAGGGCTTCGTTGATGGCAGGCAATCCGTTTTCTGCTGAGAACGCAACGTCCACAACAGGACCAATGACCTGTGAGATATGTCCTACGTTTTGTGACATAATGTTTTTCTTTATGTTTTGTTTGATATTATTTTCAGTTAGTGTGTCCGCCCGTGTTTTTTGCGAGGCATCGGTAAGGCGCTCTATGTGTGCGAGCGGGCATGGTGATTCATTTTTCGCTGTGCAAATATAGTATTTTTATTTTGTAATACATAATTTTTGTGAGGAAAAGTGTCGAAAACATGTTAAAAAATATGTTTTTGGCCTCAAAACACCCATTTTCCAGTCTAGTTTTTACCTCCTTTTAAAATTTATACTTAACTTTGCAGTGCGTATTCTTCTTTATCCGAAGCGCATTCTTGCCTCTGCAATCACATTATTCTATTTATATGGCAATATCTTTTTTTACTGAAGGCAGTGCCAAGATGCCTGCCATCAACAAGACCGACGTTCGTGCCTGGGTCAAGCAAGTGGCACAACTCCATGGCAAGAGGGTAGGGGAGGTTTCCTACATCTTCTGCGATGATGAGAAGATTCTTGAGGTCAATCGCCAGTATTTGCAGCACGACTACTACACCGACATTATTACCTTCGACTACACCGAGGGTGATAAGATTGCTGGTGACCTCTTCATCTCGCTCGACACCGTGCGCACCAATGCCGAACAGTTCGATCAGCCTTATGAGCGCGAGTTGCATCGCGTCATCATTCATGGCATCCTGCATCTGTGTGGCATCAATGACAAGGGACCAGGCGAGCGTGAGATAATGGAGCAGCATGAAAATGAGGCACTTGGCTTGATAAATGTAGAATTATAAATGTAAAATCCAGAATTGTCACCAAGTTGCTACTTGTGGGGACGCTTTATTTCTCTTAGCCTTGCTAATAATTTTACATTTTATTCTTTTACATTTTACATTAAGCTTATGCAATTTGATTATGATGTTCTGGTGATCGGAGGTGGTCACGCCGGTTGCGAGGCAGCGCATGCTGCGGCTCGCTTAGGAGTGCGTACCTGCTTGATTACCATGGATATGAATAAGATTGGGCAGATGTCTTGCAATCCTGCTGTAGGTGGCATTGCCAAGGGACAGATCGTTCGCGAGATCGACGCCCTGGGCGGCAAGATGGGCGAAGTGATCGATGCCTGCTCCATTCAGTTCCGTATGCTCAACCGCTCTAAAGGCCCTGCCATGTGGAGTCCGCGAGCACAGGCTGATCGTGGCAAGTTCATCTGGGAGTGGCGTCGAGTGCTCGAGAACACTCCTAACCTTAGCATCTGGCAGGATACCGTCACAGAGTTCCTTTTCGACGAAGCTGACCAAGTCGATAGGGTAGGGGAGGGGCTGCGAAGGGTGTCTGGCGTACGCACTCAGATGGACGTCACCTTCAAGGCTAAGGCTGTTGTTCTCACCGCTGGCACTTTCCTCAACGGGCTTATGCACATAGGCCGTACCAAGATTGAAGGAGGTCGTGTAGCTGAACCTGCCAGCTACGGTCTCACCGAACAACTCAAGAGCATCGGTTTTGAGACAGGGCGCATGAAGACAGGAACACCTGTTCGTCTAGATGGCCGAACCATCGACTTCACGTTAGCTGAGCGACAGGATGGTGATGCAGACTTCCACCGATTCTCTTATCTTCCTCCCGTCGCTACTCACCGACCAGCCGACAATTCACGCTGTGCCCGACAGGAAGCGACGACCATAGGTTCCATGCCTTGTTGGACAATTGCCACCAATGAGGCTGTTCATGACATTCTCCGCCGAGGTCTCCCAGACTCGCCCCTGTATAATGGCCAGATACAATCCATCGGTCCTCGCTACTGTCCGAGCATTGAGACAAAGATCGTAACCTTTGCTGATAAAGATCATCATCTCCTCTTCCTCGAACCTGAGGGAACCGACACGCAGGAGTATTATCTCAATGGTTTTAGCAGTTCACTCCCTATCGACATTCAGCTCGAAGCACTTCGTCAGATTCCTGCTTTACGCAATGTGAAAGCTTATCGCCCTGGCTATGCTATCGAATACGACTTCTTCGATCCAACCCTATTGCTGCACACGCTCGAGACCAAACTTGTGCAGGGTCTTTATTTTGCCGGACAGGTCAATGGCACCACGGGTTACGAGGAGGCAGCTGGGCAGGGCTTGATAGCGGGTGCGAATGCTGCCTTGCAGGTGCTCGGAAGAGAGCCCTTCACGTTGGGACGCGACGAAGCCTATATTGGCGTGTTGATTGATGATCTTGTCACCAAGGGTGTGGACGAGCCTTATCGTATGTTTACTTCGCGTGCTGAGTACCGCATTCTTTTGCGTCAGGACGATGCTGACATGCGTCTCACCCCCCGTGCCCATGCTGTTGGTCTTGCTGATAACCGACGTTTTGCCTTGATGTCAATCAAGCAGCAGTTGATCCAGAAAATTATTTCGTTCTGTGAAACGTTCCACGTGAAACTTTCTTTCAACGAGACGTTGCGCTCCTTGGGCAGCTCCGAACTCAAAGAGGGTTGCAAACTTATAGCCCTTGTCAATCGACCAGAGCTGAACTTGCTGTTGCTTGCTGAGTATATTCCTGAACTTGCAGAGATGCTCTCCAATATCAAGTCCGAACCACTTGCTGAAGGTAGCCTTGTATCCCGACAGGACCTCGTCTCGCTTCATGACGAAATTGTCGAAGCGGCCGAAGTGCAGATTAAGTATGCCGGCTACATAGAACGCGAGAAGCTTGCAGCCGACAAGCTCAAGCGTCTCGAAGCTGTGCGACTGCCCAAGAGCATCGACTACAATAATCTTCATCAGCTCACGATCGAGGCACGGCAGAAGCTTACTCGCATTCGCCCAGAAACCATCTGCCAAGCCAGCCGTATTCCTGGTGTAAGCCCTGCTGATGTCAACATCCTTCTTGTTCTCATGGGCAGGTAGGGCGTCTGTGTTGTTTTGTTGTTTTTGTTTTTTTGTTAATTTGTTTCACGTGAAATCAAATTAGTCCCGTACAATAATTTGACTATAACCAATTCACATCAACTAACAAAACTACACTTCAACATTTTAACATAGCAACACATTAACAAAACAACCACAAAACAAAATATCATAACAACATCAAAACATACCTCATGAACATCCAACTCATCAAAGACAACCTCCGCACGATCCCAGACTTTCCCAAGCCCGGCATCCAGTTCCGTGACATTACCACAGTTTTGAAGAACCCTGTTTGCTTGCGTGAGCTTGCCAATGGTCTCACAGGTTACTACACCGGCCTTGGCATCACCAAAGTGCTCGGCATCGAGAGTCGTGGCTTTATACTTGGTCCCATCGTGGCCAACAACATAGGCGCAGGATTCGTCACTGTACGCAAACCCGGTAAGCTGCCTGCTGACACCATCTCACAGGAATATGCACTTGAATACGGTGTTGACAAGATCGAGATCCATCGTGATGCTCTTACCCCCGACGATATCGTGCTCATCCACGATGATCTGATGGCTACAGGTGGCACCATGAAGGCAGCCTACGATCTTTGCAAAAAACTCGGCGTAAAGAAAGTCTATGTAAACTGCATTATTGAGCTTGTCGATCTTAAGGGACGCGATCGCTTCCCTGCCGACTGCGAAGTCTATTGCCCTGTAGTTTACGAGGGAGAGTAAGGACCATGGTTCAGGCAAAGGATAATCCCCGCTATGACTATCTCATGGGTATCGTCAACCTGATGCCTGACTGCCCCGGCGTCTATCGATATCTGGACGCCGAGGGCACAATTATCTATGTGGGTAAGGCCAAGAATCTGAAGCGAAGGGTGCAGAGCTATTTCACCAAGGAGCATGAGTCACGTCGTACTGCCAATCTGGTGCGCCAGATCTACGACCTCAAGTATATTGTGGTCAATACAGAAAACGATGCGCTCAACCTGGAGAATCGCATGATCAAAGCACATCAGCCCAAATATAACGTGTTGCTCAAAGACGGTAAGACCTATCCTTGGATCTGTGTGCGCAATGAAGCTTTCCCGCGTGTCTATCTCACACGCAATCTCGTTAAGGACGGCAGCAGTTATTTTGGCCCTTACACCAATGTTATGGTGGCCAAGACCCTTATTGACCTCTTCGAGCAGCTCTACCATATCCGACCTTGCAATCTCAATCTGCAGCAGCAGATGATTGATCGCGGCTACAAGGTCTGCCTGAAATATCATATCCAGAAGTGTCTGGGCCCTTGCGTTGGCAAGGTTTCACGTGAAACCTACGACGAGGGCATTGCCGAAATCAAGCAGATACTGCGCGGACACACAGCCGAACTTTTTGCCCACCTTAAGCAGCAGATGCAGGAGAAAGCCGAACTGTGGGACTTCGAGGCAGCCGAGCGTATCAAGCAGCGCATCCTGCTCATCGAAGGCTACCGCACACGCTCCAACATCGTGCCATCGAGCATTAGTGACGTCGATGTCTTTGCCTACGACGAAGAGGAAACCTCTGCCATCGTCTCCTATTTCCACATTGTGCAAGGCGCCATTATCAGCAGCTACACCATCGAGTATCGCAAGCAGATCGACGAGCCAAAGGAGGATATCCTTGCCCTCGGCATCATGGAGCTGCGCGAGCGCTTCGAGGACGAGAACTGTGAGCCAGACGAAGACGGCCCAACCTGCATAGATCCTCTGAATTGCGACACCCTGCAACAAGCCAGCAAAACAGCAAAACAACAAAACAACACTCTGCAGGAGCTCATCGTCCCCTTCGAGCCCTCACTCTTGCCCGAAGGTTGCGTCTCCTTTATCCCTCAGCGTGGCGACAAGCGCAAGCTCTTGGAGCTTGCAGAGAAGAACTGTCGCCAGTATCGCATCGACCAGCTGAAGCAGCAGGAGAAACTCAACCCCGAGCAACGCACCACACGTCTGCTCACCGAGATCCAGAAACAACTAGGTCTGCCCAAGCTGCCTCGTCACATCGAGTCCTTCGACAACTCCAACATCTCTGGCTCCGATGCCGTAGCCAGTTGTGTAGTGTTCAAGAACGGCAAACCCGAAAAGAAGGAGTACCGCAAGTTCAATATCCAGACAGTTGCGGGACCTGATGACTACGCCTCGATGCATGAGGTAGTGATGCGTCGTTATCGTCGCGTCATCGACGAAGCCTTGGATGTGCCCGACCTTATCCTGGCCGACGGCGGTGTGGGTCAAATGGGGGTCATCAAACAGGCCCTGGCCGACCTCTTAGGACAATATCTCCAGCAGCATCTGCGTGGCGAAATCTCCGAGCATCACCTTGCCGACATCCGTCAACGCCTCGACATCCCCGTGGGCGGCTTGGTCAAGGATGGTCACCACCGCACCCGCCAGATGCTCTTTGGCGACCCGCCTGCAGCCGTGGACGTGAAGCAGGGCAGTAACCTCTTCCACCTGCTCGAGCGCATTCAGGACGAGGTGCATCGCTTTGCCATCACCTTCCACCGCCAGAAGCGCAGCAAGAGCCAGACGCATTCCGAGCTGGACGAAATCCCCGGCATAGGACCCAAGTCCAAGCAGGAGTTGCTCAAGACTTTCAAGAGCCTTAAGCGTATGCGCGAAGCCTCACTCGATGAGTTGCAAACCGTCGTAGGTCCTGCACGAGCTGCCAAGCTCATTGAATACTTTGCTGGGAAGCAATAACGTGTTTCACGTGAAACGAAGAGATTGTGTGACCTCCTTTGTCGAAGCTTCGAAATACATAATAATAATCCGCCCTTGTTACGATGCGCTGTAACTAGGGCGGATTATTATGTAAGTTCTGTCCAACGAATTGTTTTAGACTCTATTGCTCTTCGGTTTTTGCGCTAATGCATTCGCTATTAGTGTTTTGTGTGGCTTCTGAGTCCTTGCGCAATGCCTCGGCTTCGAGCTTTTCTCTCTCAGCCTCAATGCGTTTGCGTTCTGCCTCTGCCTGACGGGCACGTTCGGCCTCAAGAGCCTTCTCGTCTTCGAGTTTCTTGGCACGTTCCTCTGCGAACTGCTTCGGACGATACAGCGGCTTGAAGAAACGTGCTGAGATGACAATCTCCGAGATCAGGAAGGCTATGAAGCAGGCACCGCCAAGCTTCAGCTCAATCTTCAGCTTGATCAACGTGCTGAACTGGGTGAGGAAGTTGTTCAGGTCGATGGGCATCTGGCAGAAGAAGATCAGGAAGAGGCTGTATGCCATGATGACACCCGGCACAATGAAGAAGCCTCCATGCACTCGCGTCTTGGTCTTGAGCACGAAGAGTTCGAGCAACTGAGCGATGCACTCGAGCATAAGCAGACCGCCCAGAAGCTGTGGGATGTACTTGATGATGTCCTCGGTATGCCAGAGGAGGATGAATCCGAATGCGCCAGCGTATGCAATGCGCAGGATAAAGCTGATAAGGTGATGCATAATCTTCTCTTTTTGTTTTTCGTGTATACTTTGAACCCTCTTGATGGGTCTTAAGTCTTCCGAACGCGTCGAAAGATGCCGCAAATATACCACAAAAAAACGAGATAAACAAAATTTTCTATCTTATTTTCGACATTTTTGTTTATCTGAACCGCAAACCACAGTTTTTCGGCTCAAAAGATGATGTGTTCACCAGATCAGATTTCCTTATTCTTTACCACCGACTCATAGTAGGCCAGGTAGTTGTCGCGCTGATCGCTGGCCATCCAGGCCATGGCTGAGCGTGGGTGATCGTTCTGCGAACCGGTGATCATGTAGGGGATGAAGTAACCCCAGTTGATCTGCTTCTGCAGTGGGTGGATCTGGTCCTGGATGCACTTGATGACTGGCTCCAGCTTGTACTTTGGATTCTTCAGGAACGAGAGGAGCAGCTCCATTGGGCAGTTGCCTGCACCGCGGCCGATGCCGAGCATGGTGGCATCGAGCATGTTGGCACCCGAGCGGATGCACTCGATGGTGTTGGCAAAGGCCAGCTGCGTGTTGTTGTGGCCATGGAAACCGATGGTCTTGCCAGGCAGTGCTGTGATGTACTTGTCCATGAGGCTGTGGATGTCCTCCGAATAGAGGCTGCCGAAGCTATCGACCAGATAGAAGGTGCCCACGCGGCTCTCTGCCACATCGGCCAGCACCTGATCCAGAGCCCGGTCGTTGACCTTCGACACAGCCATCAGGTTGATGGTGGCTTCGTAGCCCTTGTCCATCACATGATGTGCCAGCTCGATGGCCTTGTCGATCTGGTAGTCGTAGCATGCCACGCGGAATAGGTCCACCACGCTCTCATCCTTAGGACGGATGTCGTCGAACTTGATGCGGCCAATGTCAGCCATAACCGACAGCTTGGTCGAGGTGTTGTTGTCACCAACTATCTCACGCAGCTCATCCTCGGCGCAGAACTTCCAGGGTCCGTACTCCGTGCGAGGGAACTGATCCTCGCTACTGATGTAGCCGATCTCCATATAATCCACACCTGCGTTTACGCAAGCTGTGTAAACGTCCTTGACAAACTGCTTGCTGAACTGCCACTTGTTCATCAGTCCGCCATCGCGGACAGTGCAATCCAGCACTTTGATTTCTTTTCTGAACATGATTTTATTTACGATTTTACTATTTACTGTTTGACTATTGGCCATCCGGTCTATTTACCATTTAACTATTTACTATTTGACTATTGGCCATCCGGGTCTAAGCCTTTCGGCCGCGCGAAGCCAATGGTACTTTGTACATAGTCAAATAGTACTTGTCATGAGTTTCTTTTCCTCGTCGATGAAGTAGTCGATCAGCGTGTCATAGATGTTACCGACGACGTCAGGGTCAAGGCCTGCCTTTTGGGCCCATTGGCGTCGGCTGTTGATGACAGCTGCACGTCGGTCAGAGGCTTCGATGCCTGTGGCGGTCTTCTCTTTGTATTTCACCACCTCGCGCACATAATCGAATCGGGTTGAGAGAAGCTTGATGATCTGAGAGTCGATGTTGTCAATTTCGTTTCTTACCTCCGCGATGGTGCTACATTCCTGAGGCAGTTTCCTGATGTCGTTGTCGGCCATAATCCTTTATCGTGTCACTAATTGTAAAAAATGTCTGCAAAAATAATACTTTTTTCTGAGATACGATAACAAATTGCAATATTTTTTGCAATATTCCTTTATTTTATGCTCTTTTTGACCCAATAATGTATGGTTTAGGTATTTTTATGTGATAATATGCGCGTCAGCACCTCACAACATCCACCGTATGACTGCCTGCGCCAATGAGTTCCGCGCGCTCCGAAATGCACTTCTGGTACTCGATGAAACGGGCGAAAGTCTGCTCGCTCATCTGATTCAGACGGGTGCGCATGTAGTCGGCAGCACCATCGGGCGAGAAGATGGTCACGCGTTCCAGGCCTGCCATCTTGTTCAGGCGGTCAATGTCCTCCAGTCGGATGTAGTCATACAGTTCGCCCTCCTGCGCTCGGATGTGGAAGTCCTGATCCACCACGCCGCGTTCCATCAGGCCCTCTATCCTGTCTTCGTCGAAGCAATAGGAGAGGATGCTGTATTCGTTCATCAGGTATGCCACCATGATCAGGCCTCCAGGCTTGGTCACACGCTTGGCTTCGCTGAGGGCGCGCAACTTCTGCTCGTCGCCAAACAGATGGTAGAGCGGCCCTAACAGCAGCGTCACGTCGGCCATGCCATCGGGCAGGAAAGGCATGCTTCGCGCATCGCCCTGCACCACATCTGCTGTAGGTTCCCGCTTCAGGAACACTTCGATGTTGCGCTTCACCAGCTCCACTGCTTTCACCCTGTATCCCTCAGCCATCAGTGCCGAAGTGTAACGACCTGTGCCCGCACCTACGTCCAGTATGAAGTCGTCAGGCTTCAGGAACCGATGCAAGTGATGCATCGTGGTTTCGAACTCCACGATACCATGCCTGCGCAGCAATCGCAGATCCTCTGGGTGTTTGTTGTAGTGCTTCTCGATGTTGGATAGTGCCATGATGATGCTTATTTTTCGCTGCAAAGGTAGGTGTTTTTTACTTACGATGCAAGTTTTTGGGGCGAAAATAGCATGAATCATTCTGTTTTTACCAAATGTTGATACTTTTGTTTTTGTGGACGCACAAAACTCTCTCAGCACCTTTGGCAAGCCATTGTGGACGCACAAAAACTCGCCAGCACCTCTGGCAAGCCATTGTGTCTGCACAAAAACTTGCCAGCAACTCTGGCAGGCCATTGTGCCCGCACAAAAACTCGCCAGCAACTCTGGCAAGCCATTGTGGACGCACAAAACCCCGCCAAACATGCTGGCAGGGTTTTGTGTGTCCACAGAGGTGTATTCTGTTGTCTTTTCGATCGTCCTTGACCAGCATGCTTATAGTAGTTGAAGATGATCTCAGCTTCTCCACATTATTGCCTATGTGCTTGTTGTCGTTGGGCACCCAAAAAGGGTATATCTGGTCGTTTTTTGGCTGAAAAAGAACGATAATTGGCAATGAGAGACGTGAAAAGTTGAAAAATAAGGTCATGAATTTGGTAGTTTGGAGAGTTATTAATAGCCCTTGGCTTGTTCTGAAATACCCAAACAAAAGCGATCACATGAAGAAATTTAAGGGAATTGAGGTTAAGCTCGTAAACAAAAATAAGCACACTGAAGAACAAAATCAGTGTGCTTATTCATTATATAAAAAGATGTTTGTCGCGAGACCAACATTATTCATACTCTGGCTGAGCTGTAAGCAGCGATTCATTTATAAACAGCTGTACATCTTCGCCATCTACACTTCCATTGTCATCTACGTCAGAAGCTTCAGGGATGTAAGTCTCAGGAGGTGTTCCGTTGTTGGCACTGATGATAGCTACCACATCGGCTATTGAAAGGCGGTTATCACCATTGGCATCTCCACGCTTATATACAGCAATTACACCATTGCGTGTGCGTGCAGTAATCGTCGTGCCATCGGCCATCTGCATTGAAATCTGGTTAATCTTCACCTGATGGCCGGTACCTGTAGGCGTATCCTCAGGAACTGTTACTGTGAATGTCAACAGTTCATGTGTGCCAGGCTTCACAGTTCCTCCAGTGAGATGTATGTCATACAGCTTGGCATCCTTATCAATTTTAGAAATCACATCCGCTGCCTTTACGATGGACACGGTGTAGCCTACGGCAAACGCTGACAGTTCATAGTTTTCGACATCTACCGACATGCCAGCAGGGAAGGTGAGTCGGATGAGAATGTCTTTTGCAATCTGGGTATTATTCAAATAGATTGGATATTTGATTACTGATCCAGGCACAGCATTCACTGTCATCAGGTAATAGCTGAACTCATTGAGCATAGGCATTGACGGTTCTTCAGGAGTGACAGGGGTAAACTTATAACGTGCATGGAAATGCATGTTGGTTTCTCCCATCTCGGTGTGTACCTCTTTGCTGCTCGAATAAAACTCTCCATTCAACTCCCAGCACACAAAGGTGTAGTCACCATTCCTGTTCTGCTTGTCACCAGATGCGGTCAGGTCGATAGGCGAACCTTCGAGTATCTTGCCTGGTTCGGTTCCTGAGTAGCTGCCACCCTGATCGGTAGTGACACGCAGCCAGTGGCGCAGGATGGGTCCATCTGGTTCATCTGGAGTAGCCGGAGTGTACTCAATGTGAGCCGTCAGTGTGCTGTTATGCTCAGGCATTGTGTAGGTGAAACTTCTCTCTGTCGAAACCTCATCGCCATTCTCATCTGTCCAGTTGATGAATGTATAGTCAGACTGGCAGTAGCATGACAGATCTGACTGCTCACCAGCATGCAGACGCTTGCCTCCGCTCACATAGTTACTGTTGATGTCACCTGTGGTCACATAGCCATTGGCTTCAATCTGCACCACTAGGTTGTATCGCAGGTTCTCTTCTGGCTCGCTGGGAGGATTAGGAGTAAAGGTGAAATAGGCAATGATTTCTTCCGCTTTCTCTCCCTTAGTATAGTCGAATGAGGACTCGTTTACCTCTGAGCCATCGGGCAATAGCCAATGGTCGAACGTATAGTCCTGGGCAGCGTAGGCCGTCAGTCGGCATTCTTCGCCCTGCAGATAGATGCCTCCACCATACAGTGAACCTCCGATGGCAGGCACAGGAGTCAGTGTCAGCATAGAACGTAGCGTAGGCTCACCAGGCTCAGGTGGGAGGTCGGGCGTGAAGTCGTTGCCAGCGCGTGCGACTGCTGCACTGCAGATGCCAAGAATCATCAGCAGTGCCACGATCGCGAACCGTGACAAATAACGTATATTATTCATAATGTGTTGTCAGATAGGTTTGCAATATCACTTTACGATAATAGAGCCCTTCTTTGAGATGAACAGACCCTGCTGAGCCTCAGTGGCGCGACGGCCATCAATTGTGTAAAGCACCTCAGTCTCTGCATCCTCTGCATCGCTCTTGATCATGTCAATGCCTGCAGGAACAGCCTTAAGGGAGAGGGTGAAGCGTTCTGCATTCTTACCAGCCTGTGCAGTGAAGGTATAAGCACCCTCAGCCTTCAGGTCGATCCACTTCTCGGCTACTGCGTCATAGAGCCATGCCTCTGCAGCATCACAGCGACCCATCTCGATGGTATAGGTACCAGCCTTTGGAGCCTTGTAGGTAAGCTTCACGTTGCCGTCAGACTCTGGACGCTCGTTGATGGCATAAGAGGTGCCATTTTCATCGCGTGAATAGAGCTGAGGTGTGTCATTGTTCATGCTCATGAACTTGCTGGCATCACACTGGGTGTCGTAACCAAGGGTAGCCTCATCGTTGAGCACCACGCGTGTGCGGTCATAAATCTCACCATTGCTGATGCGCAGGTCGATGATCTGACGTGTAGCATTCAGTGCAGGGGCTGCTGTTGGGTTCATGCTCTGAATCTCGGTATTAAGCTGTCGTCCAGCAATTGGGAATCCGATGGTGTTAAGACTACCCTCTGGGCACTGCACGAAGATAGCCTCATTAGGACGGATGGCATAGTCATCGTCTGACAGCGAATAGGCCATGTAGGTGCGGTTCTCATAGTCCCACACGGTGATAGGAGCAGTGAAGTTGATGTAATGGCTGTTGTAGTAGCATTGCCATGGGTTGCCCACCATATTCCAGCCATTGTTGCTCTTGATGGCAGAGGCATGCTCGGTGAGGGTAAGGGTGATGTCCTTGTTGCCTAATATGTTTTGCTTAGCTTCGGTGTTGGCAGAGGTGAAAGATACCTTAGTGTCCTGGTCCACCTGGATGATAAATCCGGTACCTGCAGGGATCACGTCACCATTCTCAAGCTTGGTCCAGTTGCTGCCTTCGGACGACACTCCGTTGGCAGCACGTCCTGCACCATCGTAAGTATGCAGGGCGAACTGTGCGCCTTCGACTTCAGTCATGATGTCTGCTACTGGTGCATCGAAAGGCAGTGACATGAAGTACCACAATCCGCTGACCATAGGATATGAGAGAGCAATGTCGCCACTGATGTTTACGTTGCTGCAGTTGCTAAGCAGCTGGGTAGGGTAGAAGTTAGCCCAATCCCAATAGCCGCTAGCTTGGCTGAAGTTGTTTAATGTTAGATTGTGGATGTTGAGCTCGGCATCGCCCAGCACTTTGAACGAAACTTCACGCTCCTGGCTGTCCTTATAGTTCATCACTACGTCAGGAGTACCTACAAATCGGCAGTGAGAATCGAGCACCAGACGGTCGTTGATGATCCATGGATTGACATCCTCCATAGGCAGACCTACTACATCCTTGCCATTATACCAATACTCATGCAACTTGTATTGATTGACAAGGAAAAGGGGCACCTGGAATGTGATATCTGGCATTTTTTCCAAATTGATAGGATCGCCATAATTTGAACTGTGTTCTGGAATGGCAACTGTAGCAGCGTTGAGTCGCACGGTCTTCAGTGCATCGCAGCCTTGGAAAGCACCTGCAGCAATCTCATTCATGCTGGCAGAAATTACTACACTCTCAAGTGACGAGCACCATAAGAAAGCGCAAAATCTTGATAATCACTATTATATGATTATGATGATAGAAAAGTGAAGAGGTGGGGGATAAAATTGTCTGATTTAACACTTTAGAGGGCAGATTGGTGGGTGGAGTTGACAGAATTGAGGGATAAAAATGAAAAATTGGGGTGGCAAATCAAGGTGGAAAAGAGGGAAGATAGGGAGAAAATGAAAAGATTTGGAGTGGAAATTTGCTTTTATATTATTAATAATGTATCTTTGCCACGCAGATGTTATACATAGATGGCAAACAGCTGGCTATGAATATCGGGTGCGGTGTGCTCTTTATGAGCGCAGATCGAATAAAAAGATAGACGGCTTTACAAAGCACAATTTAGAATACAATGGCAAAGAATATCGTATCCTTTGATGACATCACTGAAGATGGTCGCCTGTGGGCAGTACGCTATGAGGGCAATGAAGACAACATCCTCGACGTGCTTTTCTCCCAGTGGGATGATGTGACGTGGCTTCGCGAGTTCTTCAAAGCGAATATGGCAGACTTGCAAAGCTATTTCGAAATTTCCGATGTGGATATTGCCATTGACATTACAGCAGAAGATAGCGATGTGCTTCAGCGAAAGATTCTTGACATTTCGCCAGATGCCAATCTCGATGAGCTTTTTCGTCCGCTCAATAATATGCAGACATCGGAAATGACCCTCGATAAAGAGAAAGCTAATCCGAAGACGCTGACTCACCATCGCTCATGGTTGCGTATTTATGCACTCAAGCTTGAGGACGGTTGCTATATTATCACAGGAGGAGCTATCAAGCTGACGCGTACTATGCAGGAACGCGAGCATACACTTCAGGAGTTGCTTAGACAGGAACAGGTGCGAAACTTCCTGCTCAACAATCAGATTATTGACACAGATAGTTTCATTGACTATCTGGCAGAACTTAAATAGAAAGGAGGTATCTTATGAACACTACAGCAGAAAAACTTCGCAAGTTTCAGTCCTCCACACCTTCACAGTGGAGACAGAACGCAGAGGCTCGACTAGCAAGTCAGGAAGAGCGCCGCA
>JAZQQU010000008.1:0-37207 GCA_045629225.1 Bacteroidales bacterium
GGACCTTGAGCTCGACCTCGTAGAAATCAGCCCTACTGCAGTGCCACCTGTCTGCAAGGTCATGGACTACCAGAAGTTCTGCTACCAGCAGAAGAAGAAGGCTAAGGAGGCTAAGGCCAATGCAGCTAAGGTAGTCATCAAGGAAATCCGATTCGGTCCTCAGACCGGTGAGGCTGACTATGAGTTCAAGCTCCGTCATGCCAAGGAGTTCCTTCAGGAGGGCTCAAAGGTTAAGGCATACGTCTTCTTCAAGGGCCGTTCGATCCTCTTCAAGGAGCAGGGTGAGGTTCTTCTCCTCCGTTTTGCCAACGATCTTGAGGATCTTGCTAAGGTTGACAGCCTCCCAGTGCTTGAAGGTAAGCGCATGATCCTGATGCTCTCTCCAAAGCAGCAGGCAGCCAAGAAGGCTCAGCCAAAGCCAGAACGCCGCGAGGAAAAGCGCCAGACTGTAGAGGTCAAGGGTGCTGCTCCAGAGCCAGAGCGCGATGTAACAGAAACTAACCCACTTGCAGCCGCACTTGCTGGTGCTGGTCTCAAGGGTGAGTAATTTATACATTTTTAATTTAATAACAACAATGCCAAAAGTTAAGACTAACTCCGGTGCCAAGAAGCGTTTTACGCTCACCGGATCAGGAAAGATCAAGAGAAAGCATGCTTACAAGAGCCACATCTTGACTAAGAAGACCAAGAAGCAGAAGCGTAACCTTACTGGTTTCGAGGTGCTCGACAACTCAAACAAGGTAATGGTTCGTGAGCTCCTTTGCCTCAAGTAATCATCTTTTTCCCACATCTATTAACCAAACTGCTGTATTAAGAGGTCTTTAGCTTTAAGTGGGTTAGGGGTTATTCATTAACTTTTGACTTTTACTTTTAACTTAAGAACCCGCGGCGTTTAAAACAACTTTCAGTACTATGCCACGTTCGGTAAATCACGTAGCGTCACGTGCAAGACGCAAGAAGATTCTCCACCTCACCAGAGGTTACATCGGTGCCCGCAAGAATGTGTGGACCGTTGCCAAGAATACCTGGGAGAAAGGTTTGACTTACGCATTCCGCGATCGTCGTAACAACAAGCGCAACTTCCGCGCTCTTTGGATTCAGCGTATCAACGCTGCTGCTCGCCTCGAGGGTCTGAGCTATTCTAAGCTCATGGGTCTCCTCCATGCAAACGGCATCGACATCAACCGTAAGGTCCTCGCTGACCTCGGCATGAATCATCCAGAGGCTTTCAAGGCTATCGTTGATAAAGTCAAGTAAGTCTTAAGCAATCTAGAATTGCGCCGCAAGGCTATCTGTTGACAAGGTAAAGTAGTTCGCTTTATTTTGAATGCAGGATTTAATCCGTCAGACGAATAATCTGACGGATTTTTCTTTCTGAAAATGACGGGTAGAGGAACAGATTGAGCCATTATAGACCTTTTTCGCCCCTATATAATAAAATAATGTGTAAAAGGCGGCGAAGATATCGAAAAAATTTGTATCTTTGCCACGCCTTTGTGTATGGTCCCCTCGTAAGGGAACGGTGCAGAGGCAGGATTTTGCTCCATGTCCGATGCCCAGAGGCAACGCTTGGTGTGAAGTCTTGACACATCAGTTAACAAACATATTGAAATTTGTAATTCAATGATCAAAATCACTTTTCCTGACCAGACGGTCAAGGAGTTTGAGCAGGGTGTAACTCCCCTGCAGGTGGCTGAATCGATCAGCCAGCGTTTCGCACAGGATGTGCTTGTTGCTAAGGTAGGCGGTGAGATGTGGGACATGACCCGTGAGATTCCTGCTGACTCGACTATCGAGTTCTTCAAGTGGGATTCAGAGGAGGGCAAGCATGCCTTCTGGCACTCATCGGCTCACTTGCTGGCCGAGGCTCTTCAGGAGCTTTATCCTGGCATTCAGTTCGGCATTGGTCCTGCCATCGAGAACGGTTTCTACTATGACGTAGTGCCAGCCAATGGTGAGAACATCAAGGAGGCCGACTTCCCAAAGATCGAGAAGAAGATGCTCGAACTGGCTCGCCAAAAGCAGGCCATCGTGCGTAATGACGTTCCTAAGGCCGAGGTGCTCGAGCAGTTTGCTGCCAAGGGCCAGACCTTCAAGTGCGAGCTGATCTCTGAGCTCGAGGACGGCAAGATTTCTACATATACCCAGGGTAACTTCACTGACCTCTGCCGTGGCCCACACCTCGCTAACACTGCACCAATCAAGGCATGCAAGGTGCTGTCAGTGGCTGGTGCATTCTGGCGTGGCAATGATAAGAACCCTCAGATGAACCGCGTGTACGGCATCACCTTCCCTAAGCAGTCGATGCTCGACGAGTACATCCAGCTCATAGAGGAGGCCAAGAAGCGTGACCACCGTAAGCTTGGCAAGGAGATGGAACTCTTTGCCTTCACCCAGAACGTCGGCGCTGGTCTGCCTCTCTGGCTACCAAAGGGCACTGCGCTGCGCAATCGCCTGCAGGAGTATCTGACCAAGATCCAGAAGCGTTATGGTTACCTGCAGGTAATCACTCCTAACATCGGCAACAAGAACCTGTATGTGACCTCTGGCCACTGGGCTAAGTATGGCAAGGATTCGTTCCAGCCTATCTCGACCCCAGATCCAGACGAGCTGTACCTGCTCAAGCCAATGAATTGCCCTCACCACTGTGAGATCTATAAGACCAGCCCACGCTCTTACCGTGACCTCCCACTGCGTCTCGCAGAGTTTGGTACTGTATATCGCTATGAGCAGACTGGTGAACTCCACGGCCTGACTCGCGTACGCTGCTTCACTCAGGATGATGCACACCTCTTCTGTCGTCCTGACCAGGTGAAGGAGGAGTTCCTTAAGATCATCGACATCATCATGATTATCTTCAAGGCGCTTGACTTCAAGCAGTTCGAGGCTCAGATCTCGCTGCGCGACCAGGTGAATCGCGAGAAGTACATTGGCTCGGAGGAGAACTGGCAGAAGGCTGAGTCAGCCATCATCGAGGCTTGTGAGGAGAAGGGACTGCCAGCTCACATCGAGTACGGCGAGGCGGCCTTCTATGGGCCAAAGCTCGACTTCATGGTGAAGGATGCCATCGGTCGTCGTTGGCAGTTAGGTACCATTCAGGTAGACTACAACTTGCCTGAGCGCTTTCAGCTGGAGTTCACTGGAGCTGACAACCAGAAGCATCGTCCTGTGATGATCCACCGTGCACCATTCGGTTCGATGGAGCGCTCCGTGTCTGTGCTGCTCGAGAACACTGCAGGTAAGCTGCCATTGTGGCTGGCTCCTGACCAGGTGGCTATCATGCCAATCTCTGAGAAGTTCAATGACTACGCTTATCAGGTGAAGGAGGCTCTTGAGAAGCAGGAGATTCGTGCATACGTGGATGACCGCAATGAGAAGATCGGCCGCAAGATCCGCGACAACGAGATGAAGAAGGTGCCTTACATGCTCATCGTGGGCGAGAAGGAGATGGCCGAGGGTAAGGTCAGCATCCGTAAGCAGGGCGCTGGCGACGGTGGCCAGCTCACCATCGAGGAGTTCGCTGCTCAGATTGTTGGCGAGGTGAATGCTCAGATTGAGAGCTCAAGTCACTAATGAAAATGTAGAATGTAAAATTTAAAATGTGTAATTGTTTGTGTTGAGGGGGTAGTTCCTTTTCGAAAATCCGCTGCTTCAAGACTATTATACATTAGTCTTTATCATCAGTCAGTAATAAATCTACATTATACATTTTAAATTTTACATTTGCCACACACTATGGGAAGGATATTAAGCATTGACTTCGGCCGCAAGAGAACAGGCTTGGCTGCCACCGATCCTCTTCAGCTCATTGCCAACGGCATAGGCACAGTGGCGACACATGAGTTGGAGAAGTTCCTGATGGAGTATATTCCTCGTGAAGGCGTGGAGCGTGTCGTGATGGGACTTCCTCGTCAGATGAATGGCGAGATGAGTGAGTCGTGGCGTTACATTGAGCCCTTTCTGAACCGCTTGCACAAGTTGCTGCCCGACCTTCCTATCGAACTGGTTGACGAACGCTTTACCTCAGTTCTGGCTCATCAAGCCATACTGCAGAGTGGCGTTGGCAAACAGCGAAGGAGGGAGGATAAAGGCATGGTCGATACCATTGCTGCCACTATCATCCTGCAAGGATATCTGGAGAATCGCACAATGCCTGGTTTCCGTCCGATGCATTTCCCAGATATAAAATGATAAATATGGAAAAGATTAAAGAATTTAGAAAACAATGGCCCTGATCGTGACAAAAACTTGCTTCTGCCTGCTTTTTATCATTCTTTAATTCTATAATTTCAAATATATGATTTTACCAATATATCTATATGGTCAGCCTGTACTCCGCAAGGAGGCAGATGAGGTGGCCGAGGACTATCCAGAACTGCCCAAGTTGGCCGAGAATATGTTTCTGACCATGGAGAAGGCCAATGGCGTAGGCTTGGCTGCACCTCAGGTCGGCTTGGCTCTCCGCATGTTTGTTGTGGACGGTAATGGCTTAGTCGAGGATTATCCTGAGTGTGCTGGCGTGCGTCGTTGCATGATTAACCCTGAGATTGTGGAGGAGAGTGACGATACGAATACCAGGGATGAGGGCTGTCTGTCGATTCCCGGCATCTACGAGTCAGTGAAGCGACCAAACTGGATTGTAATCAACTATCTGGACGAGAACCTTGTGGAGCATGAGGAACGATTCGAAGGTTTTGCTGCCCGCATGGTACTGCATGAGTATGACCATCTCGACGGCAAGATGTTCGTGGATCGTATTTCTCCCCTTCGCAAGCAGTTCATCAAGAGCAAGCTTCAGTCTATCATGAAGGGAAAAACTCAACCGGAATACAAGTTCCGTGCCAACAAATAGTTCCGTAGATTTTGCGGGTAACAAGAATATCAGATTGTAGATTAAGGCTTCCAACAGTAAGGAGTAATCATTTATCTGTGCAGATCAGCTTTGAATCTGAATGTGTAATCTGTAATCTTATCTGGAAGAAGGGATCAATTCGAATTGCTTCTGAATCATAGATATGTAATCTGGAATTATTCTGGATTGCTCTGTGATCATAGATTTGTAACCTGGGATTACTCTGGATTTCCCCGTGATTATAGATATGTAATCTGGGATTATTCAGGATTTCCCTGTGATCTTTAATTTGTAATCAGTAATTTTTATTTGAAATAATATGGCAAAAGTACAAAAAACTGCAGCCCCTGCAAACGATAAGTTAAAGGCGTTGCAGATGGCCATGGAGAAGATCGATAAGAGCTTCGGTAAGGGAAGCATCATGCGCATGGGCGATGAGAAGGTCGAGGAGGTAGAGGTAATCTCAACCGGTTCGTTGAGCCTCAATGCAGCCCTTGGTGTCGGAGGATTCCCTAAGGGACGAATCATCGAGATCTATGGCCCAGAATCTTCGGGCAAGACCACATTGGCAATTCATGCCATTGCTGAGGCGCAGAAGGCAGGTGGCATAGCCGCCTTTATCGATGCCGAGCATGCCTTCGATCGTTTCTATGCCGAGAAGTTGGGTGTAGATACTGACAATCTGCTGATTTCACAGCCAGACAATGGTGAGCAAGCTCTTGAGATCGCAGAGAACCTGATCCGTTCAGCAGCCATCGACATCATTGTTATCGACTCTGTTGCAGCTTTGACTCCAAAGGCAGAGATTGAGGGTGAGATGGGGGAGAATAAGGTGGGCTTGCAGGCTCGATTGATGAGTCAGGCACTGCGTAAGCTCACGTCGGTCATCAATCAGACCAAGACCGTCTGCATATTCATCAATCAGTTGCGTGAGAAGATTGGTGTGATGTTTGGTAACCCTGAGACCACTACGGGTGGCAATGCTCTGAAGTTCTATGCTTCGGTACGAATTGACATTCGTCGTGTTACTGGCATCAAGGCCAATGATGATATCATTGGTAACGAAGTACGCTGCAAGGTGGTGAAGAACAAGGTTGCTCCTCCATTCCGCAAAGCTGAGTTTGATATAATGTTTGGCGAGGGTATCAGTCGTTCGGGAGAGTTGCTTCGCCTGGGCCTGGAGTTTGAGATTATCAAGAAGTCTGGTGCCTTCTACAGCTACAATGGTGTAAAGATCGCTCAGGGCAAGGATGCTACCAAGCAGATGCTTAAAGACAATCCTGAACTGGCTGAGGAGATTGAGTCACAGATTGTCGTCAAGCTGAAAGGCGGTGCCTCGATGCTAGAAGAGAACCCGGAGGTGGAGCAGGATGACGATGTGAATGAGGAGATGCTTGAAGGATAATCTCACATCGTTCTCCACGACAAAATTCCATTACGCCAAGGGGTAGATGTTATGACCTCTTAATCTATACCTAATCCATAAAGCGTGTTAGAAGTCACGGAATACTAAATACCAAATCATAAATAATAATCCACCCTCGCTTCTCAATATGCAGAAACGAGGGTGGATTTATATTTTTATTATTTGCTGCGTCATCTTTGGTTCAGACTCTTTTCTGATAGGGGAAGGTCTGACGGATGCCTATTAATCTATATTGACAGTTGTGAGTGATTACTAACTTGATGACGTTTGTTGTGTAGCTTGCTTACTTGATGACCACTTTACGCGACGTGCCATTTTGTTTCACAATATACACACCCTTGTTGAGGCCAATCGTCGAGTTAGCAATCTTCTTACCACAGAGGTTGAAGACTTCGCATTTGCTAACCTTGTCATTCTTGATACCCTTAATGCTGCTACCGTTGGTATCGAACACCACTGTGATGGTGGTAGCGTCTTCATCATCATAGTAGTCACATGCGGTGAGAGTGATACTGCCAGTGAAAGAGAATGGAGTCTCGAAATTACCACCAAGGTGTACCTGTGGATCAACTTCTTCCTCAGCAGCTACGTCGATGCGCGAAGATGTGATAGTGCCATCAGTACCCCAAGGGATGCAGTTGCCACCAGGACATACCTGAATCTTCTCGTAGTTGTCAATGCCATTGGCTACGATGCTGAGGCTACCCTTGCTGTCGAGGTTGTTCTTCACAGTCAGGCCAGACTGCATCTCGATGATAGCCGAAATGCCCAAATCCACCTCTACCTCGTATTCGTAGATGGTAATGGTGCTTCCGTTGGGTACCAATTCGCCATTACGATAGAATGAGAAGCTGGTATCCTCCTCCTGTGCCATCAAAGTGGTTGCACCTAGCAATGTGGCGAGTATAGTAGTAAAAATCTTCTTCATAGGCTTGCTATTATTGTATTTAATGGGGCAAATATACGCATTTCCTTGTTTAAAAGCAAGTTTTTTGTTGAAAAAATGTGTTTGCTCGCACAATAAAATATATTTTCTGCGTTATTGTTTCCTCAAACTTCCTTTTTTAATACATTTCACTCATCGTTTGGTGGATGAGAGCATGCCACACGCCGCATAGATGTCTTCACCTCGTGAAGCTCGTATGGTGGCGGTGAGCCCATGTTTATTCAGAATGTCTCGGAAACGCTCCATCTGTTTCATGTCTGAGCTTTGAAGCTCAACGTTAGGAATGGCGTGAAACCGAATTAAATTCACTTTGCATGATAATCCCTTGAGTAAGTCCAGGAGGGCGTGAGCATGTCGTTCTTTGTCGTTTAGGCCACGGAACACAATGTATTCGAACGTGAGGTCACGTTGGTGTGTCCAGTCGTAAGTGCGAAGCAAATTCAGCACAGAGGCGATAGGGTAAGCTTTCTGCACGGGCATCAGTCGCAGTCGCTCCTCTTCAAAGGGGGAGTGAATCGAGACAGCAAGATTGCAGAGGCTTTCGCTCAAAAAGTCAGGCAGGTGTTGCATCTGTCCGATAGTCGAGACTGTGACACGCTTAGGACTCCATGCCATGCCCCAGGGTGAGGTGATAATCTCAAGCGCTTTGTGAAGTTCTTCCCAGTTATCAAGAGGTTCTCCCATGCCCATGAAGACCAGATTGGTTAGCGAACTACTCTCTGGAATAGCGAAAATCTGATTCATGATCTGGTGCGTGGTGAGCTGTCCGTTGAACCCCTGCTTGCCCGTCATGCAAAAGTAACAGTTCATCTTACATCCTATCTGCGATGAGACACAAAGCGTTGCCCTCTCATGGTCGGGTATATACACGGTCTCTATGTGTTTGCCTGCTGGTGTAGCAAAGAGGTAGCGTATAGTGCCATCCTTGGAGAAAGCAGCATCGGCTGGATCTTCATAGCCTATGGCGTAGCCAGCTTCGATGAGCTTGGCGCGATTGGAAAGCGACAGATTGGTCATCTCGTCAATCTGTCGTACACGCTTTACGTAGATCCACTGAGCCATCTGCTTAGCAGTAAAACGAGGCATGCCGAGGCTTTCGGCCACGGCATGCAGTTCATTGAGTGTCTTACCTAATAGGTATTCCATATTCTATGTTTAATAGAAGTTGATGCGGTTGTCCTCAATCTCAGCATTGTTCTGAAGAACAACAAGAGGAGCCTGGTTCAGCTGAGAGTAGTCACGGCTACGGGCGATGGTCTGGAGGCGTGAATCCTCATCATATTCAAGACCCTTGTTGTTCTTGTTGAGAACCTGCAGAGCAACAACAGAGTTCTTGCCAGTTACGGTCACAACCTCGCCCTCGTTAGCCTTCAGTGCGGCTTCGAATACCTTAGGCTCAGCACCAAGTCCTACTACACTATTGAGGTTGAAATTGACGAATTGTGCAGTATCAACCTTAGCATTGAATGCAGCTGCATAGCCGTTCAGGGTCTTGTCTGCTACCTCGTTGAACTTGCCAGCAAGATATTCAACCTTCTTGATAGGAGCTACGTTGAAACGAGAAATCTGCTGATAGACGGTCGAGTCATTGAGGTTCATGTAACCCTCCTCCAGGTCACCAGTGATGGCTACTACGAGCAGGTTGTCACCTGTGGTTTCGAAAATTTCGCTGATAGCATTCTTGTCGCCAGTGAAGGCGAAGCGAACAGCTTGACGAGCGTCCTGAACGCCACCGATGTTGTAAGCAGTCTCATAGATGGTGGTAGAGGTCATGTTGTAACCTGCACTGCGAGCGCTATCCTGCATAGCCTTGACTGTAGTGTTGGCATTGAGGAAGCTCTTGAGTTTGCCATACTCTTCACGACGTGTGCGTGAAGAAGGAATTACCTCGTTGGTGTAAACTGCAACCTTGGCGAGAGCTACAGGAGCCGACTTGCCAGTAACCTTGCAAACCACATTGGCACCGTTCACTTCCTTCTGGAAGGTCTGACCCTTGGCAGCATTGCGAATCTCGTTACGCAGATCGTTACCAAATGACTGTACGGCTTGAGTGTCAACCATCCAACCTACATACTTCTGCTGGTTGCTATATGAAGCGAGAGCCTCAGCTGCATCGGTAGCCTGTGCGAGTACCTGATAGATGCTGTCGGCCTCCTCCTTGGTGTTGACAAATACGATAGCGACCTCGGTAGAGTCAGGAGCAACGGTCTTGTCCATGATTCGAGCCATGGTGAAGGTGTTGCCATCGCGATGTGGCTCTGCAACAGCACCAACAGGATTCTGCTCGGCAAATGCGCGGATCTCTGGGTCAAGTTCGCTAACAGGAACGTAAGCGTTGATGTAAGGAACGGCTGAGCCACCATTGACGAGCTCCTCAATATCTTCGGTAGTGGCGAACTCATCGCGTACAGCCTTGATATCCTCCTCTGCTTCAGCAAAGTCGAGAACGCTTGGACGGAGAGCTACGTTGATGTAGCTGATGTTGCGACGATTGGCATTGAGCTTAAAGCTACGCTTGCTGCTGTCAAAGTACTTCTTCACGTCGTCCTTGGTGATGGTGACGAGAGAGTCAGCTACGGTGTTAGCTGCCTGGCGAACGTAAGCAAAGGTGCACTCGGTGTTGTCGCCCTCAAAGTTATCCTTGGCCTCGAGCTTATTAGGCTTGACAGCTGCATTGATCAGTGCGATGTACTTGCTGGCCAGACGGTTCATGTTGACCTGGTCCTCAATCTCCATCCAGTTGTTGTACGAGAAGAAAGGATTCTGCTGCTGAACCTGGTCGAAAGCGTCGTTGGTGATGAGGTTGACGAAATAAGATACGATCTGTGAAGTCTGCTGACCAAACATCTGCTGGAGGACAGGCGAAATGTTCTGACCCTGAATGAGCTCGTTGGTCTCGCCCTTGGTCACGGCAAAGCCCAGCTTCTTGACCTGCTCGTTGAGGAGGTTCTTGGTGATCATCTCGTTGTAAACCTGCTGGGTGAGCTGCTGGGTAGCATTGTTGTCAAGCTCCTGACCCTGCATGGCCTTGATGAAGTCCTGCTTGCGCTGACGAGCAATTTCGAATTCCTCGTAAGTTACTTTCTTGCCATTGATGACTACTACCTTGTCACGTGAGCTCTGCATGATGGAGCTTGAGCTTGTGAGCAGGTCACCGATGATGAATGCGGCCATAGCCAAACCCACGATAACCAAAAGGGCTACTTGGTGGTTACGGATACGTTGTAATGTTGCCATTGTTTCTTTTTTTGTATTATTTATTATTATTTTTCAATCTTTGATAAGCATTAAGAGCCAAAATCGACCGCGAATATACATATTTTATTTTACATTACGAAGAAAATGCAGAAAAACTTTGTAAAAAACATGTAATTTGTGTACAAAAAATACAAAAATTACTCTTCGCTTTGCAAATTTGTGAGCTTGATTAGTTCGATTTTGGTGGCACTGGCTTTCAGGACGACCATGCGGATGTGCTCATCTTCTAGCATGATGGTGTCTCCCTCCTTTGGGAATGTCTGTAGCTGGTGCAGTATCAAGCCGGCTAGCGTGAGGTATTCCTCACTTTCGGGCAGACCCAAGTCAAGCTCCTCGTTGAGTTTGCTTATTTCCAGTCGTCCGCTCAGTTCCCATTCGTGTTCGCCTGTCTGGCGTTGGATGAGCTGCAGGTGATCGTGTTCGTCTTCGATGTCTCCAATAATTTCCTCAAAGAGGTCCTCCATGGTGATGACGCCTGCTGTGCCTCCGAATTCATCGATCACGGCAGCAATGGATTTTTTCTGCTCCATGAGCATGCGTAGCACCTTTGGGGCAGCCATGGTTTCAGGGACAAAGGGGATAGGTATGATCTTCTGCTGCCACTGGCGTGGACGACGGAACATCTCACTTGAGTGAATGTAGCCTATCAGGTTGTCGATGTCTTCTTTGTAGACCGGAATTTTGGAATAGCCCGTTTCGACAAAGAGTTTGTTCAGCTGTGCAAATGGGGTGTTGATGCTGACCACAGTTAGCTCCGAACGTGGAATCATGCAGTCGCGCACCTTGACGTTGTTGAAGTCAAGGGCATTCTTGAACAACTGCAGCTCCTGCAGGTTGTCATCCTCGTCGTCGTTGTCGCTGTTGCTTTCACCATCATTGTCATTCTCGCTGTTCTCGATGCCTTTCTGCACGAAGAAGTCCAAATCTACGCGGGTCAGAGCTCCTTGTTTCTCTTTGATGATAGGCATGCCACAAAGCCGCAGGATGCCATGACTCAGCATTGTACTGAACGAGGAGATGGGCCACAAAAGCCAGTAGATTACCCACAGCGGAAGGGCAAAGCCTCGCATCATCATGTTGGGGTTGAGCTTGAACAGTGTCTTGGGTAGATACTCGGCAGTGAAAAGGATGATGAGCGTTGAACAGATGGTCTGCATCAGTACCACGGCAAAGTCATTGCTTGTGATGTATTCACGGAATACGGGCTCGAGCAGTTCGGCCATCAGCAGACCATAGACGATGAGTGCTATGTTGTTGCCCACCAGCATGGTGCTGATGAAGCGTTCGGAGTGGCTATAGAAGTATTGTAGTATTCGTGCCGTCCATCCTCCCTCTTGTTTGTCGAGCTCCAGACGCATCCTGTTCGCTGATATGAAGGCCATCTCCATACCGGAGAAGAAGGCGCTCCATAGCAGCGTAAGCATTATATATAATAATAATGTGTAATCCATTGTGTCTTGTTATTCCTCTTGACTGGCCTCGTCTTCCTCGTTTCCTTCCTCGTCATCTTCGTCAGGGTTCTCTTTGTCGGGGTGTTTCTCCTCCTTCATTTCGAAGATGCCCGTGGTCTGTCGTATCTCATACTCAGTGAACGAGTCGTTGCTGCGGAAGCCGTAGCCTTCAATGACATCCAGGTTGCGCTCTATGTGAATGAACGAGTCACTATAGACCTCCTTATTGCGAAGGTCCCAATAAAGGTCGTGGGTGAAGAAGCGCTCGGCCCTGATATTGGAAATGTTGACGTTCCTGATCAGATGCCAGAGTTTCTGTGTCTCGTAGTTGTAGGCGGTGTCGGCCTGAATGTGTGCACACGACCGCATGTCGTCATCCAGCTGATCCAGCTGAACTCCGTCAGGGAAGTACCAGTATTTCTTGCTGGGATCGAGGTTATATCGATACCATATCGGTGCTGTTGCTTTGTAGCGTATCATTCCCGAATCAGACACCAGCATCGAAACATCGGTGGTGGTCATCTCGGGAATGGTTGATAAGTCAATGTCGTCGTTGGTCTGGACTTTTGCTTCGTCGTGACAAGCTGCCATGATGCTGAGGAAGACAAAAAGAGAGACGAGTGATAGTATTTTTTGCATTTATTTGCTTTGTATGATAGAAAATAGTGCGTTTGATGGTCGAAAAGAACGTTTTTTTTCGCTTTTTCGCACTTCGCGGTGCAAAGATAAGTATTTTTTTATTACCTTTGCGCACAGAAACACGAAAAATTGTTTTTAGACGCATATAATCGCAAACATTGTAAAATACATATATCGATGAAGCAGTATTTGGACCTTATAGAGCGAGTCCTTGCCGAGGGTATCCGTAAGGAGGATCGTACTGGAACAGGCACGGTCAGCATCTTCGGCCATCAGATGCGTTTTGATCTGAGTCAGGGCTTCCCCTTGCTGACTACGAAGAAGATGTTCACCCGTGGCATCATTGAGGAACTGCTTTGGTTCATCAGTGGTGACACCAACAAGCATACATTGCAGGCCAAGAACGTCCATATCTGGGATCAATGGGGTGATGATGAAACCGGTGAGCTTGGCCCTATCTATGGTCACCAGTGGCGTGCCTGGCAGGATTACGAAGGGGGAAGCATCGATCAGCTGATGCAGGCCATTGAGACAATCCGGAAGAACCCGGATTCGCGCCGCATCATTGTGTCGTCATGGAATGTGGCGCAGATCGATCAGATGGGTTTGCCTCCGTGTCACTGCTTCTTTCAGTTCTATGTGGCTGATGGCAAACTCTCGCTCCAGCTCTATCAGCGTTCGGCCGACATCTTCCTGGGTGTGCCATTCAACATTGCTTCCTATGCCTTGCTTCTGCTCATGGTGGCCCAGGTCACGGGATTGAAGCCAGGAACATTTGTCCATACCTTGGGCGACGCTCATATCTATCTGAATCACCTGGAGCAGGTGAAGCTGCAGTTGTCGCGCACTCCGTTTGAGTTGCCAACCATGCAGCTCAATCCAGAGGTGAAGGATATTTGCGAATTCAAGGTTACGGATTTTGCATTAACCAACTATCAGTGCCACCCAGCTATTAAGGGTGAAGTCTCAGTATGACAGCAGCACAACAGAACCAGATGCCCACTTTGCTGAAAGCAGGCATGTATTTTAGCGAGATTGTTATCCTTAATCTCGTCTTCTACATCTTCTATTCCTCACGTTTCGTCGCTCATAGTGGCAACCTCTATGCTTCGGCATTTGGCTATATGGCGATGACGCTGACTATGGCCTACTGCCTGGGAGTCACTGTTCGTCCTATAGCCTTCTTCCTCCGTAGTGACCGTAAGGGAAGCATCCCAGGGAATGTCCTGACTGCTTTGGGTGTGACCATTGCAGTGTTTCTGCTTTTTGTCTCGGCCATAGGTCGTTCCTCTTACTTCATGTCATGGCGCATTGCTGCGATGTTTGTGGCGCTCTATGTCATGTTGGTGATCTGGCGCTATATCTGTCGAACGCTGATCCATTTCCTGCGCAGTAATGGACGCAATTCGCGTTTCATCATCTTTGTCGGTTACAACGACACTCTTCTGGAACTCTTCCGCGAGTTCAGTAATACGTTCTATGGCTATACTGTCTGGGGTTGCTTCTGTGACGAAGAACTCGTTGATGCACCTGAGGGGTTAGTCCGTCTGGGCAAGGTGGCAGATCTGGAGGACTACCTCACCCAGCATCCTGATATTCACCAGCTCTACTGCAGCCTGCCCTCTGTCCGTGCTAATGAGATTCGCTCCATTGTGCGTGCTTGTGATCGGCATTGTGTCCGGTTCTTCTCTGTGCCTCAGGTGCGTAATTACCTGAAGCGACAGATGCGTATGGAGATTGTAGGCTCTGTCCCCGTACTTTATTTCCATGACAATCCGCTCTCTTCGCTGACTAACAGAATCATCAAGCGTACCTTCGACATTGTCGTCTCGTCGCTCTTCCTCATCCCTTTCTGGCTGCTGATTTATCCTGTAGTAGCCATCCTGACCAAGATACTGCAGCCAGGACCCGTGTTCTTCAAGCAGAAACGTAATGGACTGAATGGAGAGGAATTCCTCTGCTATAAGTTCCGTTCGATGAAGGTCAATGCCGACTCTGACCGTCTGCAGGCCACGAAGGATGACCCTCGCAAGACTCCGTTTGGCAACTTCCTGCGCAAGTCATCGATTGATGAGCTGCCTCAGTTTATCAATGTGTTCAAAGGCGAGATGTCGATAGTAGGTCCCCGTCCGCACATGGTGGCGCACACCGAAGAGTATTCAGCCTTGATCGATAAGTACATGGTGCGTCATTGGGTGAAGCCTGGCATCACGGGCTGGGCTCAGGTGCGTGGTGCGCGTGGCGAGACCAAGGAACTCTGGCAGATGGAGGATCGCATCCGCAAGGACATCTGGTATATCGAGAACTGGAGTCTCTGGCTCGACATCAAGATCATGCTCTACACAGTCTGGAATGCTGTGTGTGGTGACAAGCAGGCTTATTAAGGGGCCGAAAAGAATAATGTGTGCCTACAAAAGGAAGACAGAATACCCGATCTTCCTTTTGTGGGCACACAATTCTTTGCCAGAGATTCTGATGGCCTTCTGTGGCTGCACAATTCTCTGCCAGAGGGTCTGGTAAAGAATTGTGGCTGCTCATTTCTCTGCCAGAGGTCCTGGCGTCCTTCTGCGCGTGCACATTTTTCTGCTCGAATCGCTGAGAGACAATTGTGGCTGCACAAAGGCCGGTCCCTATGTCAGGGCAAGCTTTTGTGCAGCCACAATCCTTATTCCTTGATTAAGTCAGGACGCAGGCGCATGGTTCGTTCCACAGCCTGCTCGTGTTCCCATTCGTGGATCTTGCGCTCGTGTCCGCTGAGCAGGATCTCAGGCACCGAGGCCACAGTGCCGTCCTGGAAGGTGTAGGTCGATGGCCGGGTATAGACCGGTGGAGCCAGCAGATCGTCCTGGAACGAGTCGGAGAGTGCTGACTGCTCGTCGCCAATGGCACCGGGGATGACGCGAATGATGGCGTCGGCAATGATGGCTGCAGGTAGCTCACCTCCTGTCAATACATAGTCGCCAATGGTGATTTCGCGGGTGATGAGTTTCTCGCGAATGCGGTAGTCAATGCCCTTGTAGTGTCCGCATAGGATGATGATGTTCTCCTTCATGGACAAGGTGTTGGCCATGTGCTGGTTGAAGGTCTCGCCATCAGGTGTTACGAAGATCACTTCATCGTAATGCCGTTGTGCAGTGAGTTCGCTGATGCAGCGGTCTATAGGCTCGCATTGCATCACCATGCCTGCTGTGCCACCGAAGGCGTAGTCATCCACACGGTGGTGACGCAGGTCGGTACTCCAGTCGCGCAGGTTGTGAATGTGTATTTCGGCCAGCCCCTTCTGTTGGGCTCGTTTGATGATGCTTTGGTTCAATGGTCCGTCGAGCAATTCGGGCAGGACGGTGATGATGTCGATACGCATTACTGTATGGGTTATGGATTACAGATTACAAGCTACAGGTCACATTTACTGCCTCTTCACCAGATAGATGCAAGTAGGGTAGTGGTCCGAATAGCCGTTGATCCACTTGCCTCCTGAGGTTGTACGACGAGGGCCACCCTTGTTCGATCCGCTGCGCTGTGTCATATAATCGCGCACAAAGATCTCGTTGCCGAAGTAGGTCAGTCCGTTGCTGAGGTCGAGTTGTCCGAAGGGCGTTTCCTGTCCCTGTCGGGTCTTCGGATCGACCATTGATCCGCTGAAGATGATCTGGTCGAACAGGTTCCATTCGCCTTTGTAGAGCAGGGTGCCACGTCCCTCGGTGCGCAGGGTGTAGAGCCAAGGGTTGTAGAAGTCGGTGGGGCTCTTCACCTCCTCTGGTTTGTAGATGCAGCCTAAGGCCTGTTTGATTGATTTGTTGTCGGGGTCGTCGTTCATGTCACCCATGATGACGATCTTGATGCCAGGGTAGCATTCGCTGAGGGCATGGGACAGTTCCTTGACCTGTCGGGCAGCACGTTCGCGCGAATAGCTCTCGCTGCCTCGGCTTGGCCAGTGGCATACGATGATGGCCATCTGTTCGCCTGCCAGCTTGCCGATGCCCACCAGAAAGCCTCGTGTTGTGTGCGAGGTGTCGCCAAACAGTGCGCGAGCCTTGATCTTCTTGTTGCGCTGGTCGATGGTGAAACCCAGATTGTCTTTGGGGTTCTGTCGCGAAGGAAAGATGTAGGGCACGTAGAGCGAGTCCTGCAATTTGAAGACCTGCGGGTTGTAGAGCATGGCGCAGTCGATGCCTCGGCGATCGGGACTATCGTAGTGCAGGATGCGGTAACCTCGCTTGCTCAGCTTGGGACTGGAGACAAGCTCCTCCACCACATGGCGATTCTCCACCTCGGCCAGTCCGATGATGGCAGCTCCGTGTTTTTCGAGCTGTTTCTGGTCGGTGGCTATCTCTGAGAGTACGGTTGACATGTGGTCTATTTTGGCCAGATACTTCTGGGTGTTCCACTTGTACATCCCATCAGGCAGAAAGTCGGCATCGTCGATGAGGGGATCATCGATGGTGTCGTAGAGGTTTTCCTGATTGTAGAAGGCAATGGCATAAATGCCATATTTTTTCTTTTGTGCACCACAGGCTGACAATGTCAGCACAGTGGCAAGTAACAGCATGAGAAATTGTCTATTCATCTCTTTCAAAATTTGCTTCTCGAGTGACAAAAGCGGCTCGAAAGCATTCTCTTTTTGTGCAAAGATGGTGAAAAAAATGCAAAGTTGTACGTTTTTCTGTGTTTTTTTAGATAAAAGCGTTGTTTTTTATTAAAAAAATTGAGTTTTTGGCAGAAAAACGGTATCTTTGCACGTCAATCGTGACATTTTCAATAAGAAACTGCAAAACATTTTATATCTATTTATTTCATTTTTTAGTTATGAAGAAAGTATTTATGGTAGCCCTTACGGGCTTGACCCTTCTGGTCACTTCATGTGGCTCTTACACAGGTAATGGTACTTTGATTGGCACAGGTGCAGGTGCTGCCCTTGGCGCTGGCATTGGTGCGCTCCTCGGTGGTGGCAAGGGTGCTGCTATCGGTTCGGCAGTAGGTGCTGGTGTAGGTGCTGGTACGGGCGCTCTCATTGGCAAGCACATGGACAAGAAGAAGGCAGAGCTCGAGGCTCAGCTGGCTGAGGCAGCCAACGTAGAGACTGTAACCGACAGCCAGGGTCTTACTGCTATCAAGGTAACCTTCAATGCGGATATGACCTTCGCCACTGGTAAGTCTACCCTCAGCTCTGGTGCTCAGACCGCTCTCAAGCAGTTCGCAGCTCAGATGACTGCTAGCGACATGATCAACACCTCTATCCAGATCAAGGGTCACACCGACAATACTGGCTCGGCTGCAGTCAACGAGAAGCTCTCTTTGGAGCGCGCTCAGGCAGTAGGCAATGTGCTCCGTGCCAACAGTGTGGCTGCAAGCCGTATTGCTGAGGAGGGCTGCTCATACAACTTCCCTGTTGCTGACAACAGCACTGCTGCAGGCAAGAAGCAGAACCGTCGTGTAGAGGTTTACGTCCTCGCTACCGATGCCATGGTTAAGCAGGCCGAGGCTGGTAATCTCTAAACAGACTATTGATTTCATCTTTTCGGGCACTCGAAATCCTTCCATGAGTTTTGGATGAGGATTTCGAGTGCTCGAATTGTTTGTCTGCATCTCAGGCGAGAAATCCGACGTCTCGAAAACCTTGCCAGAGTTTCTGGTAGAAAATCCGACGACTCGAAGAGCCTGTCAGTGTTTCTGGCAAGAAATCTGACAGCTCGAAAAGTCGGCCAGAGTTCTTGACAAACTCTTCGAGCACTCGAAATCTGGGTTGAGACTAAAAGCGAGTCCAAAGCCAAGGAATATTAATCTAATATGAGTCCACCCTCGCTACAATGTGCTGTAACGAGGGTGGATTACATATATCTGTGATTTATTATCTGGCTGAGTCTTAACCGAGGAAGGCCAGCAGCACACCAGCTGCAACTGCCGAACCAATGACACCAGCAACGTTCGGACCCATAGCATGCATGAGCAGATAGTTCGAAGAATCGTACTTCAGGCCAATCTCCTGCGAGATACGTGCTGCATCAGGTACGGCCGAAACGCCTGCATTGCCGATGAGTGGGTTGATCTTCTTGCCCTCAGGCAGGAACAGATTGAAGAACTTGACGAACAGAACACCTGAAGCAGTCGCAATGAGGAACGACACTGCCCCAAGGGCGAAGATGCCGATGGACTGTGGGGTCAGGAAGGTCGAGGCCTGTGTAGAGCAACCTACGGTGAAACCGAGCAGGATGGTGATAGTGTCGATGAGCGGTCCTTTGGCCGTGTCGGCCAGACGACGGGTGACGCCAGATTCCTTCAGTAGGTTGCCAAAGAAGAGCATACCTAGCAATGGTAGACCCGATGGGATGATCCAAGTGGTGAGCAGCAGACCCAGGACAGGGAAGATGATCTTCTGACGCTGGCTTACGGCTCCTGGTGCCTTCATGCGGATGCGACGCTCCTTCTCAGTGGTGAGCAGCTTCATGATAGGTGGCTGGAACACAGGGATCAACGCCATGTAAGAGTAGGCAGCTACAGCGATGGCGCCCATGAGGTGAGGAGCCAACTTGCTCGAAAGGAAGATGGCTGTAGGACCATCTGCACCTCCGATGATGCCAATGGCACCAGCTTCCATAGGCGAGAACCCAAGGGCAAGGGCAATCATGTAGGCTCCGAAGATGCCAAACTGGGCAGCAGCGCCCACAAGCACCATCTTAGGGTTTGCGATAAGTGCCGAGAAGTCTGTCATGGCGCCGATGCCGAGGAAGATGAGAGGAGGATACCAGCCCTGCTTCACGCCACCATAGAGGATGTTGAGCACGGAACCCTCTTCGTAGATGCCAATACGCAGACCAGCTTCGAGGGGGAAAGGAATATTACCTACCAAAATGCCAAAACCGATGGGGATAAGCAACATTGGCTCGAAGTGCTTGGCTATAGCAAGGTAGATGAAGAGGCAGCCAACCAGCGTCATGATGACGTTGCCCCACTCAACGTTGGCAAATCCTGTGTAGCTCCACAGATAAGCGAGGTTCTCGGTAAAAAACTGAAGTTTATCCATACGGGAAATTAATAATTAATAATGAGTAGTAGACACTATTACGCAGAAGGACTCTGTGTGCTACATCACTATCAATTTTTAATTTTACATTTTATTTTAAAAATTATCTTTGTACCCGGGCTGGGAATCGAACCCAGATCTAAGGTTTAGGAAACCTCTATTCTATCCGTTGAACTACCCAGGCAGTCATTTTCGCGTGGCAAAGTTACATTTTTTCATCTAAAAAAGCAAGTTTATCCAAAATTATTTGCTGCTACGCTTGCATATCCCGACAAAAATCGCTATTTTTGCAACCTAAATTATGCGATTTGTTTCAAAAACTACTTATATCTCATGGACGATATTCTGGCTTGGGGTTATCCTGGGTTGGCTTTGTGTGGCTTCATTGCTGGCAGTGCCATCCCAATGAGCAGCGAGGCGGCTCTCAGTGCTGCCATCGCTCTGGGTTGGCCCACATGGCCATCGCTTATCTGGGTGTTCGTAGGCAACTGGTTAGGGGCCACGACCAACTATTTCATCGGGCGATTTGCATCGATGGACTGGATTGAACACTGGGTGCGCATCAAGAAATCGAAGCTCGACTACGTGCAGCGTTTTTTGCACGGGCGTGGTGTCTGGCTGTCGCTTGTGAGCTTCTTCCCAACGCTAGGCAATGCTCTGGTGATATGCTATGGCCTGTCGAAGACTCCCTTCTGGAAGGTGGGTACACTCATGGCCATTGGCCGATTCATTCGCTATTATGTGTGGTATCTGATTACGATTGGTGCGATAAGTGCTTTGGCTGACAAGTTCTGAGATACCGGCAAGAAGCCCACTTGCGAACCTTAAGGAAGAACAACAAACGAACAAACAACAAAACAATAACGACAACGACAATGACTGACGATTTCGATATTCGCGGTGCCTCCAGTTCCGGACCCTCTTCTGCAGAGAAGGAGTTCGAACGTGCCTTACGTCCGCTCTCGTTCGATGACTTTCAGGGGCAAGACAAGGTGATCGAGAACCTTCGCATCTTTGTGGCTGCAGCTCGTATGCGAGGCGAGGCACTTGATCATACGCTCTTTCATGGCCCTCCTGGTCTGGGCAAGACTACGTTATCTAATATCATTGCCAATGAGTTGGGCGTAGGTTTCAAGATTTCGTCGGGCCCTGTGCTCGACAAACCTGGAGACTTGGCAGGGTTGCTTACTTCGCTCGATAAGAACGACGTGCTCTTCATCGACGAGATTCATCGCTTGTCGCCCGTGGTGGAAGAGTATCTCTACTCTGCTATGGAGGACTATCGCATTGACATCATGATCGACAAAGGACCTGCTGCCCGCTCGATACAGATTGACTTGAATCCGTTCACCTTGATTGGAGCCACTACTCGTTCAGGCTTGCTGACGGCTCCTCTGCGTGCACGATTCGGCATCAATATGCATCTGGAGTACTATGATACCGAGGTGCTGGCAGGCATTGTTGCCCGTTCGTCGAACATTCTGGGTATGCCATGCAAAGAGGAGGCCGCCATTGAGATAGCCCTCCGCAGTCGTGGCACTCCTCGCATTGCCAATGCGCTGTTGCGTCGTGTGCGTGACTTCGCCATGGTCAAGGGTCAGAGCCAGATTGACATCAAGATTGCCAAGTTTGCTCTCGAAGCCTTGGGCGTGGATAAATATGGTCTGGATGAGATCGACAACAAGCTGCTTTCGACCATTATCGACAAGTTCAATGGCGGACCCGTAGGCCTGACCACTATTGCTACGGCCATGGGTGAGGATGCTGGTACGGTGGAGGATGTGCTGGAGCCCTACCTGATCAAGGAGGGTTTCATCAAGCGAACTCCTCGTGGCCGAGAGGCCACACCTCTGGCCTATAAACACTTGGGCAAGACGCTGATGAATGGCGACTCACTTCAGGGAACACTTTTTTGAAATTGAATTAAAATGTCTTTAGTAAAATCCCTTCTCAAGGACACTGCCCTCTACGGACTTCCCTCTATCGTGGGCCGTTTTCTGAATTATCTGCTCGTGATGCTCTATACGGCAGTGATGCCAGCATCATCGGGCGAATATGGTGTAGTGACCAATCTGTATGCCTACACCGCCTTGATTCTGGTTTTCCTGACTTTTGGCATGGAGACCACTTTCTTCCGTTTTGCCAACAAGCAGGAGGAGAATCCCATGCACGTCTATAGCACGGCACTCATCACGGTGGGAGGCCTGTCGTTGGGTTTCCTGGCATTGGTGCTCGCATTCCTCACTCCGCTGTCCGAGGCTTTGGGCTATGGCTCTCATCCGGAGTTTATTGCTGTCATGGCTCTGATTGTGGCCATCGACTCATTTGCCTGTATCCCGTTCGGATACCTTCGTTATCGGCAGAAGGCCCGAAAATTCGCGTGTCTTAAGATGGTCAACATCTTGGTCAACATTGCACTCAACCTGCTGGTCTTCCTCGTTTGTCCGCTTGTTTATCAGTCGCATCCCGAATGGATAGCCTGGTTCTACGATTCGGAATATCTGGCAGGCTATGTGTTCCTGATCAACCTGATTACTTCAGCCCTGACCTTACTGCTTCTGGTGAGGGAGTGGATGCCTGGTGGACAGTTCCATGCTTCTGATGGCTCTGTCAGTGCCTTTAGGTATGTGTGGGACGGTGCTTTGTTCAGCCGTATGTTCCGCTATAGCTATCCTGTGCTCATCTTGGGTGTGGCAGGCATCCTGAACCAGACGCTTGACAAGATCATCTATCTTCACCTCGTACCCGGTCTTGAAGGTGACCAACAACTGGGCATCTATGGTGCTTGTGTCAAGATTGCCATGATCATGGCTATGTTCACGCAGGCTTTTCGTTTTGCTTACGAGCCCATCATCTTCAACAAGTCGAAGGATAAACGCGATGTAATGCAGACCAATGCGCTCGGCATGAAGTATTTCATCATCGTTTCCCTCCTGGGTTTCTTGGCAGTCATGGCTTGGATTGATGTGCTCAAGGTATTGCTGATTCGCGACTCGGATTATTGGGTGGGTCTCAGCGTGGTGCCTATCGTTATGGTGGCAGAGATCATGATGGGCATTTATTTCAACCTCTCGTTCTGGTATAAACTCATTGACAAGACATTGTGGGGAGCGCTGTTCTCTATTGTCGGTTGTGTAGTCATGGTCATGGTCAATGTGCTCTTTGTGCCCAATTATGGTTTTATGGCTTGTGCATGGGCAGGATTCTGTGGCTATGGTACCTGCATGCTGTTGTCTTTTTTTGTAGGACAGCACAAGAATCCTATTCCTTACGACTTGCGCTCCATCGGTAGCTATGTGGCATTGGCCGCAGCTCTCTATGTGGGCATGACACAGGTGCCAGAAGCAGGAGTCTGGACTATTATCATCAAGACAGCACACGTCCTCATCTTCTTCGCCTTCATGTGCTGGAAGGATTTTCCGGTGTGGAAAATGCTAAAAAAACGTTAATGGACTTGTCAAAATTGTGCAATATGAGCAAAATAGACCTATAAATCACTTTTTTCAGTTGAAAATTTGGCGCGTTACTACTATTTGTATATATTTGCACTATAAAACTTTAACTATTTAAGAATATGAACAAATCAGTTTTGTACAATTTGGCTATTACTGCGTCGCTTGCTCTCTCTGCAAGTGTAATAAGTTCATGTACTGATTTTGATTTTGCAGAGGCTCGTGGAGACAAAGCTCGCGAGGAGTTGAAAGGGATGTACACGCAGTCATTTACTGAAGTGTTTGGTTACTATGGAACCCTCTATATGGATGAATCTCACGAATGGGGATTTGCTGATTTGCCCACTCGTGAGGAGGTAGCAGAGCGTAATGTTACCACACGTGCCACTGCAGATTATTTTGGATACTACAAGGTGCAGGATGGCATAGATAAGTTGCCAGCAGAATTTCAGGGAAGCGTACCTCCTGCGGTTACTTATGATGAGGAAAGATATGTTTTGGATTACATTAAAAATAATCCAAACAAAGGCGGTGTCGACTTCGGTTTCAGCGATTATTTCGTCCAGAATGTCGGTTCAATCTTTGATACCTATATCGTGAAGGATATGAATGGTACTGATCATCAGGTTGTCGGCGGTAACCAGATGGATTATTTCTCCATCAATGGTGAACATATCAGAGATTACAATGCCGTGTGGGGACCTGATGCTCTTATCACAGGTTTGCCTTTTAACAATCCAACCTATCATGACTCTTATGGTCAGCATGAAATTGAGGATCATTGGCGTCTCTATTATATCAGTGGTTACGGCTATTACCTCTGTTTCGACTATCAGACTTGGAAGGATTCTGGTGAGCGTCATGATGGCGATGGAGTGCACAATGACTGGGTGATCAAGCTCTCTCCTGCTAATGGCGACAAGGGTGATGAGTCTTGTATGCGCATCATGGCCGAGGACCTCGGTTCGGTCGGTGACTTCGATTTTAATGATGTCGTTTTTGATGTGGATTACCGTAGTGGTGGCCGGGCTGAGATTACTGTGCATGCCGCTGGTGGTACTTTGCCACTGTACGTTGCTGACCAAGAAGTGCACGCACTCTTTGATGTGCCTACTGATGTGATGATTAATACCGGTGCCGGAAGCCCAGAAGGAGTATCAAAGACATCACGTTCATTTACGGTGTCAGGCCTCACTTCCACCAACCCTATTGACATCCCGATTATTGTTATTAATGAGGACGGCTTGGCTTATAAGATTGATGCTTCTCAGGGACAGGCTCCTGGCAAGATATGCGTTCCGACTTCCACCCGATGGACACGTGAGCGTGTTAATATCAAAAGCGCTTACACCGAATTCCCTCGATGGATAGAGAATAAGACATTCAAGTTCTGGGATTTTAATAAGGTTGCTAGTAACCTTTATTGATCTGTCGGAAAAGCAACAACAATAAAAAAGAGTGGAGATCCAATTGGGTTTCCGCTCTTTTTATTGGTGTTCGCCCAACACAGGCAAATTCTGTTTGGGGGCAAGTCCCCACCAAGCCGCCCAGATCACGGGAAGGCTACAGTCGAAGACGAGGGTGTCTGTGTCGACGTGATATCTGAAGGAAGTCGGCGTCAAACGTCTATTCTCTTCTCAGCTTCAACTTGCCATTCTCAATCATCCATCCGTTGCGCCTTGTGTCACCCACAGGTTGGCCGAAGAGGTTGTATCGCTGAGGTCGGATGTTTTGCGACTCCTGATCCTGCACAATTTCATCGATAACCAAGCGACGCTGCTCTGCCAGTGCGTTGGCTAGTCCTAGTGCGACGCCGAAGTCTGGCATGCCATAGCCAAGGATCGAGTCGGGCTGTGCATATTGGCTTGCTGATTCGCGTATCACTTGACGGATGTCTGCTGGAAGAAGTTCTGGTACAGCGCTCCACAGCGATGCTGCCAATCCACACATCAGTGGGGTGGCAAAACTGGTGCCTGCACCATCATTCGAGGCTGTTCCATTCGAACTGTTGGCATTCACGGTGTAGCAACTTGTGGCTCGGCACGAAACATCGGGCTTGACGTAGGGAGTCATGAACCCTCGGCTGGTGAAATAGGCAGGAGTACGATCTGGATTGGTTCCTCCTACGGTCAGTACATCCTCAACATCGGCTGGGAAGATGATGCGTTTCCAGCTGTTGTCGGCCTCATTGCCAGCAGCATTGCATATCAGCATTCCCTTCCTGCAGGCTATTTTAGCACCTTGGCTCACGAACACTTCGTCGGTAGTGAACTGACTGTGAGTGTGCTTCTGGAAGGGATTGTCGAACTCGTAGTACCCTAGTGAAGAGCTGATCAGATCGGCTCCGATGCTGTCGGCCATCTCAGCTCCTGCTATCCACATGTCCTCTTCCAGCGGCACTTCGCAGTCGTTCGCTTCGGTGCGAATCAGGTAATAGTCTGCATTTTGGGCTGAACCGAAAACACCATGTGACTGGCTGCTGCCCATAATGCTGAAGCAGCAGGCTCCATGTGTTTCGTTGCGGAACAGCGAGACTGTATCCTGTGGAGCATACATGTCATAATAGCCTACCACCTTGTTCATCAGCCAGCTGTATTTGTCAATGTTCTTGAATCCACCGTCCAGCACAGCTATCAGCTTGCCTTGACCACGATAGCCAGCATCGTAGAGCGATGACTTGGCATTGAGCTCAAGCATTGGGGCCGAACAAGTCTCAAGACCTCCAGGATTGATGCCTCCCTTCAGCAGTTCCTCCTCTTGTCGGAATTTTGGGGCTCTGTTGGCATGTTGTGTAGTGGTCACTGCCTCATGGCTCAGTACGAATGGAAAGGTTTGCCAGAGATCTTCGTCGATGGCCTTTCCGTCGGGACTCATCACAACAACAGAATTCAGCCAGCGTGAGCGTGAGATAATCTTAAGACCAGCATCCATCAGCTGCTGCTGATAGAGGGGTGAAACCTGCAAGTCGGTAGAGTCAAGTTCTATGCCTTGTCGTAGTCTGCGTTCCATGGCACGAGCTGAGAATTCGGTCATCTGGCTATCTGGCTTACCGTCCAGCATCAGACGATAGCGATACTCTGCATGGAGCGAGAGCACTGAGCATGCAAGGAGAAAAAAAGGAAGCGTGTGTCGTAACATTTTACGCGCGTACATTATTATATATATTAGTCTTTTTTAATCAACACTGTGGCGTAGGCAGCTATGCCCTCCTGACGGCCGGTGAAGCCGAGTTTCTCAGTCGTAGTGGCTTTTATCGAGATGTCATCCACCTCGCACTTCATCACTTGGGCCAGACATGCCTTCATCTCCTCGATGTGAGGATTGAGCTTAGGGCGTTCGGCTGCCACGGTGATGTCGGCATTACTCAATCGGTAGCCTTTGGTAGCAATCAGCTCCATCGTGTCCTTCAGCAGGATCTTTGAGTCGATGCCCTTGAAGTCGTTCGAAGTGTCTGGGAAGTGGTAGCCGATGTCACGCATGTTGGCAGCACCCAGCAGGGCATCGCACAAGGCATGAATCAGCACATCGGCATCGCTGTGGCCCAGCAGGCCCATGGTATGCTCCAGCTTGATGCCACCCAGCCAAAGCTCTCGGCCTTCCACCAGGCGGTGGACGTCATAGCCGAATCCTACACGTATTTTCATTTGTGATTGTTTTTCTGTTGTGCTGTAACCTGAATGTTTTTTTCAGAAATGAGCTGTATTAACGCCGCAAAGTTACGCCTTTTTTTCGAAATAACCAAGAAAGGTATGACATTTTGGCATTTTCATCCCTCATTTTTGTCATTATCAACTTTGGCACGCCTTTTGCAAACTATTGAGCGAACACGAAATTGCTCCAGCGTTGAGCATTTTCCGTTCCGTAAAACAACAAAACATCAACAGAACATTCCAACAGTAACAAATTAACAAAAACATACAACTATGGGAAAGATTATTGGTATTGACCTTGGCACCACCAACTCGTGTGTAGCCGTTATGGAGGGTAACACTCCAACTGTCATTGCAAATTCAGAGGGTCGTAACACGACTCCATCAATCGTAGGTTTCGTCGATGGTGGCGAGCGCAAGGTGGGCGAACCTGCCAAGCGTCAGGCAGTTACTAACCCAACTCGTACTGTTTACTCTATCAAGCGTTTCATGGGTTGCGACATGCAGCAGAGCGCTCAGGAGATCACTCGTGTGCCTTACAAGGTAGTGGGCAACAACAACCAGCCTCGCGTTGAGATCGATGGCAAGCAGTACACCCCACAGGAGATCTCTGCTATGATCCTCCAGAAGATGAAGAAGACCGCTGAGGACTACCTCGGAACCACCGTTACCGAAGCTGTCATCACCGTTCCTGCTTACTTCAACGATGCTCAGCGTCAGGCAACCAAGGAGGCTGGCCAGATCGCAGGTCTTGAGGTAAAGCGTATCGTCAACGAGCCAACCGCAGCAGCTCTTGCCTACGGTCTCGGCAACCTTGACAAGGAGGAGAAGATCGCAGTATTCGACCTTGGTGGCGGTACCTTCGATATTTCAATCCTCGACCTAGCCGATGGCGTATTCGAGGTACTTTCTACCGATGGTAACACTCACCTCGGTGGCGATGACTTCGACAACAAGATCATCGACTGGCTTGCAGCTGAGTTCCAGAATGAGGAGGGCGTAAACCTCAAGCTTGACCCAATGGCACTCCAGCGCTTGAAGGAGGCTGCTGAGAAGGCTAAGATTGAGCTCTCTGCCTCTACTACCGCTGAGATCAACCTTCCTTACATCACCGCAGTAGGTGGTGTACCAAAGCACTTGGTTAAGACCTTGACCCGTGCTAAGTTCGAGCAGATCTGTGACGATCTGATCAAGGCTTGCATCGAGCCATGCCGTCGTGCACTCTCTAACGCTAAGCTCTCTGCTTCACAGATCGATCAGGTCATCCTCGTAGGTGGTTCAAGCCGTATTCCAGCCGTACAGCGTGAGGTTGAGCAGTTCTTCGGCAAGGCTCCTTCAAAGGGCGTAAATCCTGATGAGGTAGTTGCAGTAGGTGCAGCTGTTCAGGGTGCAATCCTCGCTGGCGACAGTGCAGTAGGTGGCGGCAAGGACATCCTCTTGCTCGACGTTACCCCGCTCTCACTTGGTATCGAGACCCTCGGTGGCGTAATGACCAAGCTCATCGACGCTAACACCACCATCCCAACCAAGAAGTCGGAGGTATTCTCTACCGCAGCTGACAACCAGCCAGCCGTACAGATTCACGTCCTCCAGGGCGAGCGTCAGTTCGCTAAGGACAACAAGACCATCGGTATGTTCAACCTCGATGGCATCCCTATGGCTCCACGTGGCGTTCCTCAGATCGAGGTAACCTTCGACATCGATGCCAACGGTATCCTCAACGTATCTGCTAAGGACAAGGGCACCGGCAAGGAGCAGCACATCACCATCACCGCTTCATCTGGCCTCTCAAAGGAGGAGATCGAGCGTATGAAGGCTGAGGCAGCAGCTAATGAGGCAGCCGACAAGGCAGAGCGTGAGAAGGTTGACAAGATCAACGCAGCCGACTCTATGATCTTCCAGGTAGAGAAGCAGCTCAAGGAGAGCGGCGACAAGATCCCTGCTGAGCAGAAGTCACAGATCGAGGCTATCGTTGCCAAGCTCAAGACCGCTAAGGATGCCAAGGACATTGCCGGCATCGACGCTGCCACCAACGAGCTCCAGCAGATGATGGGCGCAGCCGCTCAGAACATGTATGGTCAGCCAGGTGCAGGCCAGCAGGGTCCTAACCCAGGCGCAGATCAGCAGAATGGCGGTGCTGAGGATGTTGACTTCGAGGAAGTGAAGTAATTCCCGATAAAAATCGGTAAAAATAAATAATCAAAAGTGTGTAAGTCATTGGCTTACACACTTTTCTTGTTTTAAACCAATCCGTTTGGTTATGGGTCAAGTTAAGTTAAATCTTTTTTATTTGTTACAAATTTGTAGCGGGACAAATTTTAGACGGTTGCGGGACAAACTCGCACTAAACTAACTTATTATCAAACACTAAACAAAATGAAGCAAACAATCCTAAAGCCTCGTAAGTGTGCTGAATGCGGCACCTTATTTGTTCCAAGAAGTGTTTACTCCTCAAGTGCCTTCTATTGCTGTGATGCTTGCCGAAAAGCTGCAGCTAATAGAAGAGAGCGAGAAAAGAAGGCAGAAGCACAAAGAGAAGCAATTGCAAATCTAGTTGCAGATGCACAAAACTACCTCTCTGTGGCACAAGCCGTAGCCATCTTTCAGGTATCCAGAACTGCATTGTATCTCAAAATTGAAACGAATCAAATTCCTGTTATTCGTATTAGCAAGAATAAGATTCGACTGAAACGAGATGATCTTGCTTCTCTATTCCCGACAAGAAAAGAGCAAAAGAATGCAGAGCCTCTAAAGCCTAAAGCAATACTCTATCGTATGGAGCCCGAAGACTGCTACACTATCGGCGAGATCAATGAGAAGTTTCACATGGGCGATACCACAATCTACACGAATATCAGAAAGTATCACATTCCGATGCGACAGATAGGGCGGTTCGTGTATGTTCCCAAAAGTGAAATTGACAAATATTTCAAATCTTAATTCCCTACCATCATGAGATACAGACAAAGTACAGTTGTAAATGTTAAGTTACGCCAAACGCCACAAAAAGATGGATGGTACCTATACATCGAAGCATACCCATATTTCAAACCAGGAGAAGTGATACCTAGTCGTCATATACACATGCTCGGCAGGACAATCCATACACCTATCTTCGATCACAATCGTCCTACTCGCGGCCGTCATGATGGGACGGCCAGCTTTAAGGTAAAGCGAGATATGAATGGAGTCATTCAATGCAGATCTGAAGCAGATACTCAATCCTGTATCTATGCAGCACGAGTTGCCGCAGAGATGCAGAAGGAGTTCGATATGAAGCCACTAATTAACTCCGATGACGCAAAGGCTATGGCACAAGCAGAACGAGACAAAGCAGATTTTATTGAATATTTCAATCGCATCCGTGTCGAACGACACAAAAATGATTCTGAGTCTATAAAGATGAACTGGAAACGAGTTGGAGAATTACTACCGATCTTCTCTAAGGGAAAATCTATCATCATGTCATCCATCAATGCAAAACTAATGGAGGAGGTAAAGAAGTTCATGCTCACAGCTCCTCAAGGTGGCAGCAAGACAGGAACTCTCTCTCGTAATTCTGCATCTACCTATTTCGCAATTTTCAAGGCCGGCGTTCATCAAGCATTCATTGACGAGTACCTTACTATTGACATTGCTGCAAAAACCAAAGGAATCACAGAACAGGAAAGCCGACGTGAGCATCTGACCATAGAAGAACTTAACCTCTTAGCAAATACTCCATGTGATACTCCTGTCTTGAAACGAGCAGCTCTCTTTTCTGCGTTAACAGGCCTACGTCATTGCGATATACAAAAACTCACTTGGAAAGAAGTCGTAAAGGTTGGCGATACCTGGAGATTAGACTTTAGACAAAAGAAAACTGGTGGTGTAGAATACATGCCAATCTCAAATCAGGCATATGCCCTGTGTGGTGAACGCACAGATGATGATCGTCTGGTCTTTGATGGACTGCAAGCTCCATCCTGGATCTCTAAGCCACTTAAAAGATGGGTTACGGCAGCCGGCATTACAAAGAAAATCACCTTTCATTGTTTCCGACATACTTATGCCACCCTTCAGTTAGCCCAAGGAACCGACATCTTCACCGTCAGCAAGATGCTCGGCCATACCAATGTCCGTACCACACAAGTCTATGCGAAGGTTGTAGATGAGAAAAAACTTAGGGCAAGTGGTGCAATTCAGATTGACATGGGTGATATGTAATTCTCTTTTATCTCAGTTCCCCTTTCTTCTATATACGCAAGAGAGGTCTCGCACTTACATACGGGACCTCTCTTTCTCTTTGGTTGAGCGATCCTTTTATTGGAGATATGGTAGGAATGCGACAAGAAACGATAGGGAAGACAAGGTGATATGCTGAGAATCAAGCAAGAATACAATGGCATATTTCTCAGTGAGCATAATCACCTACCTTTCTTCTATTTTTCACATCAATCAGATGCTCTATCTTTGCACCGCATTCGAAAATCGTTTGTGACCCTTGTAAAGACTTTAGAATTGAGAGGGTCTTTTGTACTACTCCTTTAATATATAAAGGTATGACTAAACAATTATCGACTAAAGCAGGCAGCGCTATCATTAGCCCACAATACGATGGGCTTCTGACCATAGAAGAGATTAAGCGCCTAACAGATGCTCCATGTCTTTCGCCTGTTGTTCGACGTGCAGCGTTGTTCTGCCTCCACACTGGACTTCGCTATGAAGTAATCCAGAATCTTCGATGGGAGAACATTATTAGAATCCGAGGGAAAACACACATTCATTATCGTCACCCTGAATATGGATTGTTTACCTTTCCAATCACGTCGGAAGCAATGTCGTTTTGTGATCAGCAACAACACTCTTGTGACTTGCTTTTTTCAGGTCTTCCTGACGTTTCCTGGTTATCTTTAATTCTCAACAAATGGGCAAAAGCTGCCAGCATACGTCACCGACTCACCTTTTACGGGTTACGACTTACCTATTCTATAATGTTGCATCACTCAAACAATCAAAGATAATGAACAAAGAGAATATTACACATGACTCCATGCCAGAAGCATTGACCTATCTGATAGGAGTTATAGATACTCTTCAGGAAGACATAAAAGATCTCCGTATCCATTTCTCTAATCGCAGTGCTGAGGAAGTTTGGTTCAATATTGATCAGCTTCGTGAGTATCTACCTACACATCCGGCAAGGCAGACCATCTACCAATGGGTTAATCAACGATACATTCCAGTACATAAGAAATCCAAGACCCTGATGTTTCAGAAGTCCGAAATTGACAAGTGGCTAGCTACAGATGTACGTAAGACCTATGCAGAACTTGCAAGAGAAGCACAACAATTCAAAAACACCAATATCCATACTATATGAGTGCGGCAAAAAGTTTTTCGTTCTTTATTGCTCCGGTATTAAACAAAATACCGCATTGCAAAATGACATTAGCTGATGCCTATGCCTATATCACAAGTCAAACAGCTCAAGCATCAACATGCCAACTACGTCAGGAGAAAAACAAAGATAAGGCCAAAGACTACAAAATGACACATTTTAATTTTTGTACCTTTTCTGGAGAATTTGAGAGGCGTGAGGGTAAAGATCTAATAATGCATTCAGGACTATTGTGTCTTGACTTTGATCATATTGCAGAAGTTGATTCGTTCAAGCAGAAATTGATTTCTGATCCACATTTTGTCACTCGACTTGCATTTCGAAGTCCATCAGGAGATGGACTGAAATGGGTCATCGATATCCAGCCAGACAACATAGTATCACATGAAGACTGGTATTCCGCTGTTTCAAACTATATTGAAGCTACCTACCATATTAAAGCGGATCCTGCATGCAAAGATGTAACTCGTGCTTGTTTTCTCCCCTATGATCCAGATGCATACATCAACAATGACGAGACTCAAAATACATCCACTTCATTTTATCCATCGGAATGGGCTAGTGCAAAGAACCCAGGAGCGACCTTAGCAAGGATTCAGATAGATACTCTTATCAAGCAAATTGAGAGATCAGGAAAAGATCTGACTAACAATTATGAAAAATGGCTAAAATTGGGTTTTGCTCTTGCTCATGAAATGGGAGAAGAGGGTCGCCAATATTATCATCGTCTTAGTAATCGTTATCCGAATTATACACAAGACGAAACAGACAAACAATATGACAAGTGTCTTGCTAGTAAAGGTGATGGTATCACGATTCGAACTCTGTTGTTTTATGCTTCTAAAGAAGGATTCCACCTTCTCAAATCCGCACAAAACTCAGAAACCTCAAATTCCGCAAAGCGTATAGATACAGATTATAAGGTAGAGCAAGAAACTCCACCCGATGAGGTTATTAAGGTTTTTAAGGAAATCGAGGAAACAAATCAAAAACGCATAACGTCGGAAGCGATATCGGACAAAATAGATAGAGACACACTTCCCAAGCTATTGAAAACAATCTGTAGCTATGCGAACTCACCTTCTGACTACGATTTGCTATTATTAGGATCTCTGATCTGTTTCTCTGCTTGCCTTCCCAACATCTGTGGTGTTTATGCACGACGTATATCTTATGCCAATCTATTTGGTTTTGTCATCTCATTTGCGTCTGGAGGCAAAGGCAGGCTGACCTTATGCAAGAATTTGATTATGCCTATCCATAATCGTATGATGGAAGAATACGAGCGGAAGTATAGACAGTATATGCGTGAGCTGAATGCCTCTGGTAAAAAACCTATAACAGAGGAAGGAGATAGTCTAGAAGCCCCAGCCCTAAAAGTTCTGCTAATTCCTGCCAATAATAGTGCATCAGGGGTATATAGACAGCTTCATGACAATAATGGAAGCGGGCTGATATTTGAGTCTGAAGGAGATACGCTTTCACAGGCATTCCATTCGGATTTTGGAGATTTTAGCGATGGATTGCGTAAGGCCTTCCATCATGAACAGATCTCTTATAACCGGCGCAAGAATAATGAGTACATCCAAGTCAATGAGCCTCGTTTGTCTCTTCTCCTATCAGGAACTCCATTGCAAGTGTTGAGCTTGATTCCTAACATTGAAAACGGTCTTTTCAGCCGCTTCATCTTCTATCATCTGGATGCAGAAATCAAATGGAACAATGTCTTTGACGGAGACACTTTAGATGACGTTTTTCTAGATCTAGGGAAAGATTTTCTTAAGCTCTACGATCGGCTCAATAAGTTAAAGCATCCTATCAGCTTCCACTTTTCAGAAGAACAGAATGATGAGTTCAACCTTATGTTTGAGAAACTACAGACAGAGTATTTCGAGACTTTTGGCAATGGCATCCTGGCAACAGTCCGACGTAAAGGGCTAATAACCTTCCGTATCGCAATGATCCTATCGGCACTACGCCTGCGAGATGAAGAAACTCTGCCAACCCAGATCTGTTGTAGTGATGAGGATTTCAAATCTGCCACCACGATAACTCGTTTGCTGCTGACACACGATATTAGTCTCATCAATCGTTTTCCGAAGATCCTTACCTATACCCCCATATTGTTCAAAGTACAAAAGCAGCAACTGCTATACGAATCTATTCCACATGAGTTTGACAAACAAGAATGGAACCGTTATGTTAAGGATCTTTACATCAATATTAAAACAGCTGAACGATATCTTAAGGCCTGGTGCGAGAAGGGGATCCTGACTCATGTCAAGCAAGGATATTATCAAAAGAGTAAAATAACAAAAGGCAATGAAAAATCTATATGATGGACCACTTTTGTCCGCAAGTATCGACTTATTAAAATATCTCAGTAAGTCGGCTCATAACACATCCAGATTGAAAGCATTTCTACATCTAGTAGAACAGCGAGTTTCACAATCTGGCAATGTCTGTCGTAATGGTCGACTCTATTACCTGGAAGTTGGTCAAGCGATTGTGTCCGGTGCTCAATTAGCAGACCAATGGGACTGGGATCGCAAGACTGTTCAGACCTTCCTCAAGGGACTGGCTAAAGAGGGGTACATCTCCCTCTCCTCAGTTCCTTATGGGCAGATTATCACATTTCATAATTTGACATCTCGTTCCTCCCCCATACTGCGAATACCGTCTACCACCTCTGACGGGGAACCCTCCCCCTCCAAAGAGGAGCTAAACTAGGGAAAAACGAATAGTGTGACATTTTTTGTGACATTTCTTTCTCAGTTGACCTAATTAAGTATTAGAAATGCCCTTAAAATTTCGAACAAGAGGCAGATTAAAATCTTAAGATAGTCGCCTGATTGAAAGAATAATAGTAGTATTGAGCTATCCACTTTGTATGAGTGTACTCAGGTTTACCTGAGGACTTTTTCTTAGTGGGGAGCCTAATACCCACCCAGCAGGAATTGCACGTTGAGCAATTCCTACAGAGTGGAGGAAACAGCAAGCTGTTATAATGCGAATCTTAAGGATTATACGAGCTCAGATAGTACCAAGATCATTCATCCTTTTCGCCATAAAGGAATCAACCATCGCCATCCGCAATCTCAAAACATTGTCGAGCTTTTCCTGTATCCTGCCATTGGGGGATGGGCAATTATATATCAACAATCTATGTCTTGAAAACTATCCCCATGCTAGACCTGTTCTGTATCCCCTACCATAAAGTCGTTTTGATGGACACCCTGAAAATAATGCGACAAAACAAAAATGCTAGTCCAGCCTTGTGTTCAGCATGGACTAGCATTCTTCATAAAATGTCGACTGCCCAGTTAGATGTGAAGACCTAGGACGTACTCCCCCCCGCTTAGTATCGATCATTCGGGTTAGACTATAAGTATCAGCTCATACATTCAATATCTAGAAAATTCCCACTTTGGCTATTTTATATCCCCTATCATCTTCTACATCTGATATAAATAATTTTGAACAGATGAATGTCTGTAAGCATTCGGCCATCTACAAGTAGCCTCCAAATACTACAGTTACAGCATCTATTTGCCCATTTTGAGCAGATAGATGCTGTAATTTTTTAGTAGTAGCAGTAATTATTTTTTGATGATGCTGTCTGGATGTTGCAATTTCCATTTGTGAGGCAGCAGCTCAAGCAGAATCTCAGGCTTGGCATCTTTCATATAAGGCATCTTTGCGATGATGTCATTGAGGTAGTTCCGAGGGTTGACATCATGCGCCTTGCAGGTTGCAAGCAGTGAGCAGATGACAGCCATATTCTCGGCCGCCGCATGATTGCCGCAGAAGAGATAGTTCTTGCGACCGAGGGTGATTGGCCTGATTGCATTCTCTGCAAGATTATTGTCGATGTGTATCCGGCCGTCATCAAGGTACCGCATCATATTGTCCCATCTTGTATAGGCATAAGTGATTGCCTTTCCCATAGCGGTCTTTTCCCCATACTTGACTCCTTCGCTTTCCATCCATGCCTTCATGGATAGCATGATCGGCTTAGCCAGTTCCTGCCTTTTCTGCTGCCGCTTTTCTGGAGTCATCTCTGGATCCTGGTCGCAAAGTTGTTCTATGCGATAAAGGAGCTGGATCTCTTTCAATGCATGCTCTGCCGGTTCCTTGTTCTCGTTCAGTGCCTGCTCTAAATAACGCCGGATGTGAGCCATGCAGTGCACTAGCAGCACGTCGGGATTGGTCTTGAAGGCTGTCTCATAGCCTGCAAAACCGTCACATTGAAGATATCCTTTGAAGTTTTTCGCCAATTCCCTGATTACTGCTCCTGCCCGTGAGCCATCTTCATAATAGAAGACCACCAGTCTCTCCATCACGGCACGCACCATCCACAGATACTCCTTTGCCGCCTTGTGCTTCTCCCTGTCAATGACTGGTGTCGTTGTCTCATCTGCCTGGTTGTAGTCGGATTTCATTACCTCACCCTTCAGCGCTTCATATAGTGGCTTCAGCAGGCAGGCTGTCTGTGAAAACCAGCCATCGACCGTACTCTCAGCTACCTGACGCATTCCCAGATGCTTGAGTTCCTGTATCTGTCGGAAGAAGGGCAGGTGGTATTCGTATTTCTGTAGAAGAAGCTCTGCCAGCAGGCTCGGTCCTGCCATACCTCTATATATAGGCAACAGTGGCATGGGGGCTATGGCCACCATCTTTTCCCCCTCTTCCGGAAGTTCGATTCCGTCATTGATCAATGCATACTTGGGACGAATGATCTGCCTGATGTAAAGCATGCCGGGCTTATGCTCGATCACCTGGGTGATCTCTTCCCCGATTCTGCGATATTTACTGAGGTCTATCCCCTCAGGCTCTAGTGTCTCCGTCTCAAGCACGGGAAGACCCTCCAGCATCTGACGGTTCTTCTTTGCCTGTTTCCTGTCTTCCTTACTCTCTTTCTCTATCTTCTTCTCTGCCTCCTCCTTCTCCGGCTCAATCTGCTGCTCCTGATCCTTGAAATAGTCGGCAAACAGATCCATGGAGGGATCGTAAGGCTCTTTCTTTTCACTCGTCCGGCCAAACAACTTGCGTTTGAGCCAGGCGACCTGTGCAGTCAGATTCTTGACTTCTGCCACAAGCTTCTCATTCTGCTCGACAAGCTTCCGGTTGTT
>JAZQQU010000009.1:0-14831 GCA_045629225.1 Bacteroidales bacterium
ATGATTCTACTATAAAAAGTCGGGCTATTCGCCCATGATTAATATTACGATAGTTTAACACTATTTCGTTCTTTGAAATTTTGTAATCTGGAGATTTTTTCGTATCTTTGCATCGTAGTTCAAGACCACAGATATGTTCAAGAAATCATCCGTAAACAAGCAGTTGGGACTCTTCTCAACACCCTCTACCCTCATGTGTAAGCGTGAGAGCAAGCAGTATGATGACGAGCTGGAATGGCACAGCCAGTTCTTCCGTAACATTACATGCAATATAGATGAGGAAGTATTCCGACCTCTCTATACAGACAAGAATTTTGGTGCACCTACCAAGCACATCCGCCAGCTAGTTGCCATGAACATATTGAAGGAGGGTGCCGGCTGTTCAGATATGCAGCTTTTTGAGAATTGCCGCTACAACCTGCTTTGGCGCAAAGCCCTTGGCCTTTTCAATCTTGATGACGAGTGTCCTTGTGATGCTACCTATTATCAGTTCCGGGGCAAGATCTGCGAATACGAGAGGACAAGTGAGGATCACGTAAACCTCTTTGAGGAATGTTTCAAGAAACTCACTGCCGCTCAGGTCAAGACCTACAAGGTGTCAGGACGTGTAGTGCGCATGGACAGCAAGCTCATCAGCAGCAACATCGCCTGGTACTCGCGCTACGAGATCATCCACGAGACTCTTGTCAAGAGCGCCACGGATGAGGACGTAGAGAGAATCAAGGATCAGATGATACGCCAGCATCTCATGGAATTCCTTGGCGAGGATGCCGGAAAGACTGTCTATCGCACGGATAGTGAGACCATAGGCAAGCGTCTGCTTGACCTCGGCATCGTCATCTACAATCTGCTTCAGACATGCTCTGATACAGAGAAGATGCTTTTGCGCAGAGTCTTCGGTGAGCAGTACGATGTGGATAAGGACGGTAATGTCACTCTTCGCGACAAAGCCAAGATATCTTCCACCAGCGTGCAGAATCCCAACGATCCCGATGCAGCCTACCGTAGCAAGAATGGCAAGAAAACCAAGGGCTTCGCGGTCAACATCACAGAGACCTGTGACGAAGAGGATAAGCCAAACCTCATAACAGATGTGCAAGTCAAGCCTGCTAATGCCGCAGACAACGGCTTTGTAAAGAAAGCCATTGAGACCACCAAGGAGGTGACTGGCAACAAGGTGGACAAGATGCATTCCGATGGCGCATACCAGAGCTCCGATAACCGTGAGCTTGCAGCAGATGAAGAGAACGGCTTTGAGTTTGTAGCCAATGGCATACAGGGGAAGTCAACCCGATTCGACCTGAACAAGCGAGAGGATGGATCACTGGAAGTAACCGACAAGAACACGGCAGAGGTCATGGAGGCCATCAAGGTGAAGGACGGCAAATGGAAGATACCAGTCACGGACAAGAACGGAAAGAATACCTACCGTTACTTTGATGATGAAGCAGTCAAGCGAAACGAAGTCCGGCGGCAGATGGAATCCATCCCGTGGGAGGAACGCAAGAAGCGAAACAACGTCGAGGCAAGCATCTTCCAATACTGCTTCCATACCCGAGACAACAAGACTCGCTACAGAGGTCTCATCAAGCACACGCTCCAGGCAATAGCCCGCTGCGCGTGGATCAACATGCGCCGACTCTTCCTCTTCGATGTGGAAAAAGCTCTCCAGATAGCATAAAATTTCAAAGAACGACTGTGGACATACGAAATGCCCTGTATATGGGGCTATAGAAGCTCATAAGAGCTCTTATAACGATGCTCAAGTCTTACAAACGACTTTTCGCATCAACCCGAGTTAACGGCTGAGACGGGACGATAATCCCGACAATGCCATGAAGTTTAATTTTTTAAAGCCACTTTATATAGTGGACTCATATATATAAAGCATCAAAAAGTATGTCCGAGAATTATGTTCAAATGCACGGCACCCTGCAACCCGAAGGCTGCAGGGTGCCACATGATTATTGCATTTCCACGCATCGTCAGAACAGACGTCCCGTAAAACGGAGAGTCAGCTGAGGGTACCACTCGAAGTGAACGACTGTCTTAATGATATCATCCACAGTCTTTGAGCTGAAGGCTTCTGCATTATAAGCCTCAAGCTTGGATGGGCTCTCCAGAGTTGGCTTGCCCTGATAATATGCGCCAATCTCAAGCTGGCAACCGAGGCGTTTGCGTGTAGGGACAGAACTGCCGAAGCCGACGCCCAGATATGGCTTCACCTTCTGGATAGTCAGCTTGGTATCGAGACGGCCACCGCTATTTGGATCAAGGCAGTATGTCTCGCCATTGAGGTTGAAGACCGCAGCCTTGTCCAAACCTTCCACTGGGCGGATATCAGTGCCTGGAACACCAGGAGCCAGTTCATCCTTCGACAATGTAGGAATCAGTTTGTTCTGATCCACTGCCCTCTTATATACTGACCAAACAGCAGGATCGGCTTGCGCATTAATACTCATCCATTCTCCATCGCCCACATAGACGCCTGCTGTAAAATGGAAAGCACTCTTGGTGGTGGGATAGAACTCAAGCAAGGCTTTGAAGTTAACGAAGTTGATCTTGGCCTCAATCTCAGTGTTGATGGTACTTACATTTTCAATACGATCGATCTTTGACATGCTCTTGTCAGCAGCTACCTCCGGATTTTTTTCGATGATACTGTTGTATGAATCAATGGCAGCATTGGCCGAAGCAATGCGGTTGTTGATGATGCTGCCATTAAGGTCGAAATCGGTATTGATGGTGTAAGTAGGCAGATTGTAACCAAGGGTAACGATCAAGTGGTCTTTGACCAATGGATAACTGAGGTTAACGCCAAGGCCGGTGGTGCCGACCTCGACGCTCATGCCAAGATGCTTGAATGCCTCCTGAGCTTGTGAAGCTCCAGCCATCATGCTGGCTGCGAGGGCAAGGGCGAAGACTTTTTTCATAGAATAGATGTGTTAACAGACGATGGCCTCTGGCCTTCAGGATTACAAGTTCGATACAATCTCTTCAGTGTCGGTAGCAATCATGAGCTCCTCATCGGTAGGAACTACGGCTACGACAACCTTCGAGTCGGCTGCAGAGATAATGGCCTCGTCGCCACGAACCTTGTTCTTCTCAGCATCGAGCTTGATGCCGAGGAACTCCATATCGCTGAGCACCATGCTGCGCACCAGGACATGATTCTCGCCTACACCGCCGGTGAAGGCAATGGCATCAACGCCACCCATGGCTGCTGCATAAGCACCGATGTACTTCTTGATGCGATAAGCATAAACCTCGAGTGCAATCTTGGCATCCTCGTTGCCTGCCTCCATCTGAGCCTGGGCATCGCGCATGTCAGGACAACCGCACATGCCGAGCATACCAGACTTCTTGTTGAGCATAGTGTCCATCTGAGCAGGTGTCATACCCTCCTTCTCCATCATGAAGGTCACGGCAGCAGCATCGATGTCGCCCGAGCGAGTACCCATCACGAGACCCTCCAGTGGAGTAAGACCCATAGTGGTATCAACGCACTTGCCATTGACTACAGCCGACATCGAAGCGCCATTGCCTACGTGAGCAACGATGAGCTTAGAGTTGTTAGGATCGAGACCGAGATACTCGATGGCACGCTTGCTGACAAAGCGGTGTGAAGTGCCGTGGAAGCCATAGCGACGCACGCCCCACTTCTCGAACATCTCCTTAGGAATAGCGTACATATAAGCCTTTGGTGGCATGGTCTGGTGGAAAGCAGTGTCGAACACAGCAACCTGTGGAACATTTGGCATGAGAGCCTTCACTGCCATGATGCCCTTGAGGTTGGCTGGGTTGTGGAGAGGGCCGAGTACCGAGCACTCCTTGACGATCTCAATGAGCTCGTCGGTCACGAGGCTTGACTTGGTGACCTTCATGGCACCATGGAGCACACGGTGGCCTACGGCCTGAATCTCGTCGGCCGACTTCAGCACGCCGTACTTCTCGTTGAGCAGATGCTCAGCGAATACGAACTCCACAGCAGCTGTGTGCTCTGGCATGTTGTGCTCTACTACAACCTTCTCACCATTAGGAGCAGTAAGCTTGAGGAATGAATCTGGCAGGCCGATCTTCTCGACACCACCCTGTGCGATGACCTCCTTGCCATCGAATACTTTATACTTGAGCGACGATGAGCCGCAGTTAAGAACTAAGATTTTCATTGAACCCACCCCCGGCCCCTCACTAAGGAGGGGAGTGATATGTAATGTGGACGGGAGGTGTAGCGTCCTTTAAAAGTTAATTGTATTAAGTAGTCAGTCAAAAATATCTTATATTTTATTTCGACATAAGATCATAAGCTTTTGCACTATCACAAGATTTCAAATACTTTTTGTCCTTCTGTCAAAATTTATATAACTAGTTTTGAACAGTTACTTATTGTCTTGCCATTAATGGCATAGGACATTTGAACCCACAAAGGTATTCACACCCCTCCCTTGACAGGAGGGGTAGGGGGTGGGGTTATTTTCCCGCTCTTTCCTTAGCACCAATAGCCTGGTTGCAGGTTACTACGATGGTCTGGTAAACCTCGTCAACCGAGCAGCCACGGCTCAGGTCGTTGACTGGAGCAGCGATGCCCTGGAGGATTGGACCCACAGCCACGCCGCCGGTGAGGCGCTGCACGAGCTTGTAGCAGATGTTGCCTACCTCGAGGGTTGGGAATACGAGGGTGTTGCAGTGACCAGCGACAGTGCTACCCTTAGCTTTGCTCGCACCAACGCTTGGAACGATGGCAGCATCGGCCTGCAGCTCGCCGTCGATCTGGAGGTCAGGACGGAGTTCCTTGGCTACCGCAGTAGCAGCTACGACCTTGTCAACCATCTCGTGCTTGGCCGAGCCCTTGGTCGAGAATGAGAGCATTCCCACTACTGGGGTCTCGATGCCAGCGATGTCGTGAGCGGTGTCAGCAGCACAAACTGCAATCTGGCCGAGCTGCTCAGCGGTTGGGTTTGGAGTAACAGCGCAGTCGGCAAATACCATGATGCCATCCTTGCCATAAGCCTTGGCGGCCTCGTTGTCCATAATCATGATGAAAGCACCTGATACGCAAGTGATGCCAGGAGCGGTCTTGATGATCTGCAGGGCAGGACGGAGCACGTCGCCCGTAGTGTTGCGAGCACCAGCCACCTGACCGTCAGCCTCGCCGCTCTTGATGATGAGGGTGCCGAGGTAGAGAGGATCCTTTACGAGTTCTGCTGCCTTCTCTGGGGTCATGCCCTTCTTCTCACGCAGCTTGAAGAGGAGGTCAGCATACTGCTGTGCCTTAGGGTTGTTCAAAGGCTCCACGATGGTAGCCTTGTCGATGTTCTTGAGTCCATACTCTGCTACGAGAGCGTCAATCTCAGCTTTTGCGCCGATCAGGACGATGTCGGCCACGCCGTCACCAAGAATGCGGTCAGCGGCCTGGATAGTACGAGGTTCGGTGCCCTCTGCGAGCACGATGCGCTGCTTCGAGGCCTTTGCCTTAGCAACGAGTTGATCCATTAATGCCATGTTGTTGGTAGATTTATTAAGTTAGTGTGAATTCAAAATTTATTGTGCAAAGATACTACTCTTTGTGCAAAAATCAAAATTTCAGCGCTAATTTTTGCTTACAGAAGCCATATTTTATAATAATAAGGTGTAAAATGGGGCTAAAAACCTTCGAAAACTGACATGAGCCTGACGTGTTCTATCAAAATTCGGGCATCACTGCAAAGGTATAAAGGCACGTACATGTGTGCGAAACGCTCTATTTAGAGTACACCTCAGTACCCGACATCCGTTTTTTGTTTTTCCTTGTTTCTTTATTTCAATATTTCATTCATTTCAACAAAGAGCTGCGTTTTGAGGTCCAATAGGCATAGTTTTTCCTGTTAATATTTGGAGATATAAAAAGAATGCACTAAATTTGCAGCGCAAAAGTCTACAAAGTATTTATGATAATTCCACACACTGATACGATGAATACTGACAACATGATACGCTGGTCGCTGACACTGGGCTTAGGCGTAGCGGCTTTCTTCTTCTGGTGGCTGGGGCATCCGGAGCTTCTCTCCTTCCACGAGCAGAACCAGCTCTTCCTTTTCACCTCCGATTACTTCATGGATCGCGTCTGCGTGGCTGGTGGTCTGGCCGAATATGTGGGTGACTGTCTGGTGCAGTTCTACTATTACCCCAGCGTAGGAGCCGCCATAATGGGCACTACATTAATTGTGCTGATGTCTCTGCTCTACCAAGCTTTGCTGTGCCACCTGAAGGGGTGGCGCTGGGCAGCCATAACTATAGCCTTGGCAGGGACGCTACTGATGTGGGCACACATGCTGGACGAGAACACTATGCTCTCCTACCCTATCGCCCTGATCATGACATTGGTCACCTACCTGTTGTGCAGACGTGGAGGCTGGGGGGTGCAATTACTTGCCATTTTCCCGCTCTATTGGATAGCAGGCCCCGTATTTGTGGTTCTGCCGTTTTTTGCCATGTGCGATGCATGGCGCGACAAACATTGGACACAGGCGCTCTTGGCAAGCCTGTTGCTGATGAGTGCCTCTGTCGGCTGGGTTTATCTGTGTCGCACACTATGGTTTGCCCAATACCCTTGGGACACTGTACTGGCAGGCATCGGCTACTATCGTCTCACTCTCTTTACATGCAATGCCCCCCACACACAATATGACGTGCTTCTGTACCCTCTCGTCATTGGGCTGTGCGCTACATGGATTTCTCGAGGACTGGATTATCTGCTGAATCCACGACATTCAGTGGCAGAATGGATTGCGACAAGCGTGATTGTGGCAGTCATGAGTCTGCCGCTATATCGGGCCTTCGTGACCGACTCACCTCACGATCTTAACACTCATGTCATTCTGGAGCAGACCTACCAGATACGCAAGGGTGACTGGCATGGAATCATCACTAAGGCAGAAGCCTACAAGCAACAGGATGTCAGTGCCTTGAAAAGTCCCCTTAGTTGCGGAGCTGTCAACCTGGCTCTTGCCAAGACGGGGCAACTGGCCAGCCGCATGTTCGAGTTCCCTCAGGCGGGGATTCAGGGCCTGATCATGCCCAACGTGCGCGACAACGTAAGCAATGTAACCACGATGGAGACTTTCTGGCACCTGGGCTTCGTCAACGAGTCGATGCGCTATGCCTTCGATTCGCAAGAAAGTATACCCAACTGCCGCAAAAGTGCCCGCTTCACTAAGCGCATGGCAGAGTGTAACATCGTGAATGGCAAGTATGACGTGGCTTCGAAGTACATCGACATGCTGCGTCACACGCTTTTCTACCGCGACTGGGCCGAACAGGCTGCTGGCTGCTTGTATGACGAGGCAAAGATCAACTCTACGCAGGAGTGGCAGACGCGACGTGCGCTTCGATTGGAGAACGACTTCCTCTACTACTACCCCGAGCTCTCAAAGATGCTGGGCCAACTGGTGCTGCACCACAGGGATAACCGCATGGCCTATGACTACTTCATGGCCTCGCTCCTGCTGACAGGCGACACCCGCAGCTTCGTGGCAAACTTACCTCAGCCTCCCCAGCAGGGTACAGACCCTTTTCCTCATGGCTACAAGGATTATTATGAATACATGCAGGAGCACGGCACGCCTTCGGACATAGTGACCAGCGCCACTTCTCTGCAATAACACACTGACGTATAGATGCACTTCCATCGGCACACAACAGTCAGCACATACAAATTCACACATCCCTCCCCCTATGCTAAAACGAATGAACAAGATATTCCCAAGCCTCGCCTTCTGCGCCTTCATTGCGCTGACGTCGGCTTGTACGGACCGTCCCAACGAAGCACTACGCCTTGACCAGCTGCCCAACATCTACCCCGACTACATCGGTGTGACCATCCCTGCCGGGTTGGCTCCGCTCAACTTCAACGTGATGGCAGAAGGCCAACTGCGTCAGGAGGCAGGCTTTGACCGAGTGGACGTGGTGGTGCGTGGCAGCAAAGGTGGCGAAATCACAGCCAACGGACAATACGCCCGCTTCGACATGGAGCAGTGGAAAGAGCTGACTACGCTGAACGTTGGTGGCACACTGACCTTCACCGTGAGTGCCAAGCGCGATGGTCATTGGATGCAGTACCAGGACTTCGAGGTGCAGGTAAGCGAGTATCCGCTTGAGGACTACGGACTGACCTACCGCAAGTTAGCCCCTGGCTACGAGGTGTATAGCCACATCGGAAACTACCAGCGCGACCTGCATTCGTGGGACGAGGAGGCCATCATCGAATCGCAGTCGGTGCCTGGCCAGTGCATGTGCTGCCACACGGCTAACAGGACGAACCCAGCGCAGTTCACCTTCCAGTTGCGTGGCAAACATGGTGCCACACTGGTGCAGCGCGAGGTGGCCGAGGGCGACCCTGCTGCCAACGCCCGCGCTAATGGCAAACCCGTGGCTCGCGAGTGGCTGAAGAGCGACCACGACTCTACCCTCTCAAAGTGCGTCTATCCCTATTGGCATCCGTCGGGCAACTATTGTGCCTATTCACTCAACAAGATTCACCAGCTTTTCTGGACTGGCAGAGAGCGACTGATTGAGGTGTACGACGATGCTTCGGACGTCATAGTGCTCGATGTGCGCACCCACGAAATCTTGCGCTCCCCCCTCATCGAACACACCAAGAAGGTATACGAAACCTACCCTGCTTTCTCCGTTGATGGCCGGACACTCTACTTCTGCTCATCGTTTGCCTTCGACGTGCCTGTGCATGCCGACTCGGTACGCTACAGCCTCTGTTCCATACCTTTCCACGAAGAAGACGGCAGCTATGGCTCACGCATTGACACCGTAATCAACGCTGCAGCCGAGGGGCACTCCATCACCTTCCCCCGCCCCTCTTACGATGGTCGTTGGCTACTCTACTCTCAAGCCGACTTCGGCAACTTCCCCATCGACCACAAAGAGGCCGACCTCTGGATGCTCAATCTGGCTACCGGTGAGCGTCACGCCCTGACTGAGGCCAACTCCGACCACACTGAATCGTACCACAACTGGAGTTCAAACAGCCGTTGGGTAGTCTTTGCCTCTCGACGTGAGGATGGGCTCTATAGCCTGCTCTACATGACCTCCATTGACGACGAAGGAAGGGCCACAAAGCCCTTCCTCCTGCCCCAGGAAAACCCTTGGGAGTATTATCATTCGTCGGTGTATAGCTACAATGTGCCCGACTTCACAAATGTGAAAGTCGAGTTCGATGTGCATGGTGCCTATGACGAGGTGTTCGGTAATCAGAAGATTCCGGTAAGTGTCAGGTAATACCCTTTCACTCACCTTGCCCCTCTCTTAATGCCTTTATCTCCTGAACCCTGGCTGTGGCTGGCTATAGTCCACAGTATCGACCAGCAGCTCATTGAGCTCGGCACGACGGACGCTATCCATGCCACCGCCCACCATCTTCATGAGGAACACACTGAGAGTCTGGCGGCCTAAGCCCCTAAGGAAGTCGTAGTTGTAGTCGTTGATGGCCTGGCGCAGCGAATCGGTGAGCGCTTCGGTCACTGCCTTGTCATAGCCTGGCTGACGTCGCATGCTGCCAATGCGCGACAATTCGCGCGACGATGCCTCGCGGAACTCCTTCCACTGTTGCAGGGCATCGTTCTGTGGTGTACCGTGGGCTGAGCTGATGCTATCGAGCGTCACATAAGTCACACCAGGCTCGGTTACCACAAGCAGTTCCTGTGTGCCCATACGTTGTCGCCAAGCCAGACGCAACACTGCCATCTGCTCCACGTTGCCACGGAACTCGAAGGCGCCATCTGCCCCCACATACACCGAATCCACCGGACGTGGGTGCGGTCCTTCCATCGGCACAAGGAAGAGCAGGGCACTGTCGCCCTTTTCGTCCTTCAGCTGACCCGAAATCAAGAACTCATCGTCGGCCAGCGATGCCTCCTTGCCGTCTGTGCAGCCCATAAAGCCACTGAGACATGCTATCAAAGGCAGCGCAGCAATTAAGTATTGAAGTTTCTTCATATTGTTAGAATTTCTCATTATTTTTCCCTTACCGCTATAGCCTTCCTTTCTGTCGAATTGATGGCATCGACGGCACGCTGTGTGTCATAGTTCACAGGTCCACTGACGAAGTCGGGCACGTTGTATGACATAAACAGCTCACGATAGTACCTGCGCGGGTTCTGCTGAGGCATCATGAAGGGCTTGGTCACACGGCCCTCCTCGTCGATGTGCGTGAAGTAGAGGCGGGTGAACCATCCGTCATCGCGTCGCGAGCTGAATACCACCCAGCGGCTATTGGTGCTCCAATTGTGGAAGCTCTCCGTATCGTCCGAATTGACCAGAGGCATGCGATGAGCAGCCAGCTCTTCGCTCAGTGCAAGACCTGAGTTACGGATCGAGTCAATTTCCTCTTGGGTTATTACACATAGATCAGCTTCTGGATGCCAGATGCTGAACTGTCCATAGTCGGCCAGAGTGAACATCAAACAGCGTCCATCATACGAAGGGCGAGGCATCGTCACACTCTTGCCCACAGCTTCGGCATTGATCAAGGTGTCAATATGGTCTCCATAGCGGCCTGTCTCAGGGTCGAAGTCGATGCAGCACAGGTTGTAGTGCAGCGAGTCTAGAGCATAACTACCTTCGGGCAAGGCACGAGCAGCACAGAAATAAAGTGTACGTCCGTCGGACGAGAAGGCCGGGAAAGTCTCATACACATCATCACGTTTCAGCAGCGGAGTGAGCAGCATCTGGTTGTGCTCCACGTCATAAACCTGCAGGTCTGAAGCCTGGTCGAACACCTCTATGCGCTTCGGGTCGGCCACATGGAACATCTGTCGTGTTGTGTTGGTACTGTAAGCTATGTAGCGGTTCGAAGGATGCCAATAGGGATAGACGCATAGACCGAGCGTCTGGGGAGTGGCAGTGTTATAAGCAGTGATCTTGCCATCATGCCGCAGCAGCGTAGCGCCATGTTCGCCGCGTATGTGCAGACTCATGTCACCTGGATTGGCGCGGTTAAAGCTATGGCAGTTCACACAACCCTGGAACTGGGTGTTCTCTATCAGTGTCGTCTGCTCGTAATTGCTCAAGTTTCGCTCATAGATACCCATTTTGCTATACACCTCATATCCAGGCTCTAGCATGCGGTAAGCCACACCGTAGTCGATGCTGTCTGCGCTCACATACAAGGAAAAAGGCTGATAGCTATGCCATCCGTCCTGGAACTTGGCTGACACTGACACCTGCAGCGAGTCGCCCACGTTCTGAGCCAGCAACGCGTGCCATTCCTCCAAATCGAAGTCGGTGGTCTCACTGCCCTGGCCATGTACGGAGTGTCCCTTGCTATCGGACACCACAGCATCGACCAACAGGACTACCTCGTCTGACATACAAAAGTTCAGTGGAGCGATGCCCACGGGGATGGTCACCCCCACGTAGTCGGGGTAAATATCGGGGAATGCAGCCTCCTGACGTGCATCGTGTACCGCCTCGCTGCCACTGCAGGCTGTCAGCAGCATGCAGGTTAGGATGAATATAATAGGATGTTTCATTTCGGCCTCATATAAAAATAATAATACCAATACGTCTCACCAAACCTTTGGGCTATCTCCGCCTCAGGTCGCTTCTGCTGCACCATGGCATAGAACTCATTGAGCTGCTGCTTGACCTCAGGTCTGATGCCGCCAGGCATCTGCTCCTGTGCCGTGTGGGTGCGGCTCCACCACATCAGCAAAGCCTGCTGCCATGCAGTAGGTATCTGACTGTAGCCTAACTGCGTGAAGCCCATGTCGAAACATTGCACAAAGGTGCCAATGTCACCTGCCAGCAGGTTGGCAGCCAAGAGGTATTCAAAGGCGATGCGGTTCGTGGGATTCGCCAAGAACTGGCGGCCCAGCATCTGGGGAATGTCACGCTCACTGTAGAAGTAGTCGTCGGCCACGATGCACTGGCGCAGACGGCCATATTCCTCATGGCGGTCAATGGCCTCCTCATTGCCAAGCAGCGCTAAAGTCTCATCGGCCCACTCACGATAGAAGAGCGTCTGACGCAGAGCCATCAGATACTTACGAGCCACCTCGTAGCGGCCACAAATCAGGTTTGTCTCGGCCAAGCGTTTGTAGCAGCGCACGCTCTTCTGGAAGTCGGGTATGGCCTCCTGAGCTTCGAAGGTGAAGCGCTGGGCAGTGTTGACCATGCCCAACTGATAGTATGCCTCGCTAGTCACCAGCGGACTCACAGCATCGCGCACAAAGACGGGCAGCAGACCTGTGCTGCCATTTTGCTGGTATTCGAACATGTGGTCGGCCATCCTGCCCTTCATGGCCAAAGCCAAATTAAGTGCAGTCACAGGAATCTGGCCATTGGGCTTGCGCTGATCGGCAGTGCGCATGATGCGGTTCCAGTGCTGCATGCGAGCCATAAAATCATAGTGCATAGCCTCCTCTACACGTGCATTGTAGCCCATAGCCACCACACAAACCATAGCTGTCACGCTGGCCCAAGCAATACACATAGTCCAACTACGCATACCACACTTTGGCTCACGCAAAGGCAGCACATAGAGCACTGTCACCATGATACCCGAGGCCCAAAGCCACACAGGTGTGACCTGCGGATTGCGATAGTAATGCAAGCCATAGAACAAACGATCCAACGGCAACACCAGCAGTTCACGCCACACAAAGGGCAATACCAGCGCTTCAATGGTCAGCACTATGATCCAGACGGCAGTCACAAGCGACCGTTCAGCACGTAACATTGCCCCAGCTGCCATCACAGCAAGCAGCAAGGCCAGCGGACCAGCTAACTGATACATGGCTGGCAGAAGAACCAAAGCCACCATACCCTGTGCCATAAGGTTTCGACGTGGCAACCTCATGGCAGCCAACACCACTAGCAGCAAGGCTACAAGGCCACCCAACAGCGCACTGTCATCGCTCAAGAAGCGACACATCAGCAGCACGGGCAAAAGGGCAAGCACGTGAACAATCAAACGATTCACAATCGGGCGATTAACGATCAGCTGCACAACTGCCACATACAGGGTCACGAGCAATAAGGACAATAGTGTAACGCCTCCCCATGTGTGAAGGAAAAACTGCGTGACAAAACGCCCCACATAGTCAGCTACTCCTCCTGGCAAGTAACACACGTCACTTGCGTAGCTGCCGCTACAAAGAAACAACTGCAACTGTTCCTGGAAACGCAAGAGACTGGGCAATGCCAACCCAAAGTACAGCATCACCGCCACCCCGACTACTAGAGGGAGTATATATCGAACGTTCAAAACACGTTTCATGCTTTTCATCATTGTGCTAATCAACCGCATTTTAGCCCACAAAGATAAACATAATTTCTCAAATTTCCTAATTATTTATCGGAAATCTTTATTTTTTCGTTAGATTCTCCTATTATTACCCGATTTTGCAAACAAAGAGGGAGAAAGTAGAGATCGTATACATCACACATCAGATAGTATTTATAACCGACATAAACGAGGAAACCTCTGGTCCCTTGCAGTTGATGCAATCTGCATTTTGTCCGTCACGCCGACACAATAACATATTCACGAAAGTAGAGCATGAACACAAGCAAAACAAGGCCTATGTATTTATATTATAGTTATTTAGTATTTTACATTCAACTTTCAGAGGCGAAAGTGCGGGCACAAGTCTTGTGACGCTGTTATTGTGACGCTGTGACGCGGCTCCTTCGTCGCTAGGGAAGATAATGACTTTTCCTGCCGGCAGTAGACACATTAGCCGGTAATTTTCCTAATTTGATAGACATGTTTCCTGAATAACTATACACTGTCCGGAATAAATAGACAGTTCCCTGTTTCAGCTGATTTTGTTGAATGCTTTGGGGCTTAACTCCGGCAAGAGTTGAATGATTATCTGTTAACTCCAAAACTGTTGAGTTCAGCCCCTGTCTGGCTTGTTCAACTAAATCCAGAGTTTGTTGTTCCAATGTGGCAACCCCGGGCTTGACCAGCAGCAAGTCGAGCCACTCTTCTCGATAGCTTCTCCATCGCTTCTTAATCCTTGTCCTGACCCTGTAGTCAGTCAACTAAGGCTGGAGTTGAAGTCACAAAATGTCATTCAGTAGCGCCTCAAAAGCCATCAAAAAAAAATGATGATAAAATGAAAAAAAGTTGAGAAAAAACTAAATTTTTGACCCCTTTCCGGGTATAAGGAAGTGAGGGGGTATGTGTGCAAACAAAGTCTGTCATGCACAAAAGGTCAATCGGACGTCAGACTGGCCGTTGTGCGCACACAATGACTTGCCAGCGTTTCGGACCAACGGATGTGGACGCACAGAAGCGTGCCCGCGATGCTGGCAGAAAAATGTGGACGCACAAAAGGACGCCAGAGTTGCTGGCAAAGTATTGTGGACGCACAATGCAGCGCCAGAGCCTTGGGCAAGGAATTGTGGACGCACAATGACGTGCCAGACGTGCTGACAGTTTTTTGTGCAGACACAATTTTGAATTTGGCTTTTGAACCCCGAAACAGATAAAAACAAAAAAGAGACTCGAACTATAGCTGTTCGAATCTCTCAAGTGTAAGGTGGCAGCTTCCTACTCTCCCGCTTTCGCAGTACCATCGGCGTTACAAGGTTTAACTTCTCTGTTCGGAATGGTAAGAGGTGGAGCCCTTGTGCTATAACTGCCTTACTATATCCGATGCTGGTGCATCGCTGTATGATCGATTGCCTTGCGGCTTACGTTGAAAAAGAAAAGGCTCAACGTATAGCTCATTGAGCCTGTAAGGTGGCGGCTTTCTACTCTCCCGCTTTCGCAGTACCATCGACGTTACAAGGTTTAACTTCTCTGTTCGGAATGGTAAGAGGTGGAGCCC
>JAZQQU010000010.1:0-63175 GCA_045629225.1 Bacteroidales bacterium
GCAGGTTACATACGCGTTACTCACCCGTGCGCCGGTTTCACCCCGAAGGGATCTCCCTCGACTTGCATGTGTTAGGCCTGTCGCTAGCGTTCATCCTGAGCCAGGATCAAACTCTTCGTTGTACTTTTTTATCTTCAGATCCCAAGCTGACGCTTGAGAAACTTTGACAGTTTGAATTGACTAGGTTTGTACTACTATTCTTACCTATTTGGTTGTTTTGATTTCACTCTTTCAAAGATCGTATTGTCTCGAGATATTGTAATACTTGAAGACAAAATAAAATGAGTTCATTTTTAGATGAACTCATTCGTGGTCGCTGAGGGATTCGAACCCCCGACCCGCTGCTTGTAAGGCAACCGCTCTGAACCAACTGAGCTAAGCGACCGATTAAATTAACAATTAATATTAACGATGAATAATTATCTTGTAGTCCATAGCAGAGTCGAACTGCTCTTTAGAGAATGAAAATCTCTCGTCCTAACCGATAGACGAATGGACCAGCAGGTTTTCGCAAAAACCAAAGTGGTACCACCAGGAATCGAACCGGGGACACAAGGATTTTCAGTCCTTTGCTCTACCAACTGAGCTATGGTACCAGAAAGTTTAGAGTTTAGAGTTTAGAGTTTAGAAAAATCTAAAACAAACTCTGGAACCAAAACCTGTACGGAGGATGAGACTCGAACTCACACAGCCAAACGGCCACTACCCCCTCAAAGTAGCGTGTCTACCAATTTCACCACCTCCGCATAATCTACTTGACGCTCCAAAAGAGAATAAGAAGATTGGAGCGAAAAACGGGACTCGAACCCGCGACCCCGACCTTGGCAAGGTCGTGCTCTACCAACTGAGCTATTTTCGCAAGCATGAATAGAATCGCGGTGCGTACGGGACTCGAACCCGTGACCTCCGCCGTGACAGGGCGATATTCTAACCAACTGAACTAACGCACCAAATAATTTAGACCAAAAGGCTGACGCTACAGCGCCAAAAGCACGGGTGGTAAGGTTCGAACTCACGACACCTGGTTTTGGAGACCAGTGCTCTACCGACTGAGCTACACCCGTAAGTGTCGGATCGAATCCGCACGATGCTTTATTATTTGTAATGTTGATTATTCATGCTACGTACACCCGCAGAGGCTCGAACTCTGGACCCGCTGATTAAGAGTCAGCTGCTCTACCAACTGAGCTACGGATGCGAATAGTATCATCAAGTATTATCAATATTTCAAAGACCATCATCTGGAGTCGCCTCCTAATGCTTGAGCGAAAAACCGGACTCGAACCCGCGACCCCGACCTTGGCAAGGTCGTGCTCTACCAACTGAGCTATTTTCGCGTTAAATCTTGTTTCCTTCGTGGGCGCAGATGGATTCGAACCACCGAAGTCGTAGACAGCAGATTTACAGTCTGCCCCATTTGGCCACTCTGGAATACGCCCGGAGCGCTTCAAGATGGGCTTGAACCAACGACCCCCTGATTAACAGTCAGGTGCTCTAACCAACTGAGCTATTGAAGCAGTTGCTTAGCGATTAAGATTACTCTCATCTCGTTTAGCGGGTGCAAAGATAGGGCTTTTTTTCTCGCAATCCAAATAATTGTATGTCTTTTTTCAGAAACTGCAAAAATTTGGTTCAAAACATCCCATTTTTGTAATACACACATTACATTTAAGCCGTTTTGAAAGCCATTTTGGAGCCAATACAAGATCTAGAACGAGAGAAAACAGAGAAAGAAGAGGAAGAGAAGATGATTTCTCCATAAAAAAACACGGGGAAAGTACAAAAATACGCTCCCCGTGCCATAATTTCTAAAGGATAGGACAGATTATTCGGCAGCTTCACCCTGCTCAAGCACTTCTGGCTCTGAGAAATCATCATTACCAGTCTCGATAAGGATGTTATACCACTGAATGAACTTGCGGATATCTCCACCATGTACGCGATCAGCATCATACTCGGGCATCACCTGTGCGAACCACGCACGTTGTTCATCGGCTGAATCTTTGATAGAAACAGGAGACACCTTGCCACCAGTGAGAGCCTTGGCCTTGGCAAAAACCGTGTTGAGTGGCAGTTCGCCATCGACAGTGTACATAGAAATATCACCCAAAGATAACACCTTGTCTCGCTGCAGTGCAGGAATGCGACGACCATCAACCAGAGATTCACAAATTAGCATATTATTTCCGCGGCTAATGAGGCGGAAAAGACCGGGCTTGCCAGAAATGGCTAAAATTCTTTCAATCATATTATATAATATTAATAATGTGTAATTACAAAAAATAAGAATCTGCCGATTACTTCAACCGTGACAGAATGACTTCGGCTGCACGCACAGGGGCACCAGGCGCACCCAAAATCTCAGCCATCCGTTCATATTGTCGAAGCATCTGCGCACGAGCCGCGCTCTCACCGCTAATCTTTACCAGCTCAGCATGCAGTGACTGAACGGTGAGTTTGTAGCCTAACAACTCGGTGACAGCAGGCGTGGTGAGTGGATGTTCAAGCGAGAAGCCATCAAGCAAAAGGTTGACGAGAGAGACATAACGCACATGACGAAGCACGGATGCCATGATGCGATAGAGCAAAACGCCACCACCGAATTGGTAGCACACCACCTGCGGACAACGCAGGTAAGCAGTCTCAAGCGTAGCTGTACCACTAGTGACTGCTGCCACCTCTGCAGCACGCAACAGACTATAAGTCTCGTCAAATACTACTTTAACAGGAGGCACCATGCGATGTCCCTCGATGAATTGGTCATAAAAATCGGGGGTCAAACCAGGTGCACCAGAAATAACCAACTGATGACACGACAGCGTAGTAGCAGCTTCGAGCATCAACGGAAGATTCCCTTTGACCTCCGCTTTGCGACTACCTGGAAGCAACGCTACAATCGGTTGATTGGCATGAATGCCGTGACGAGAGCAGAAATCCTCACGATCAAAAGGCTCAGCCAAAACTGGCGCCAACTCATCTACCGTAGGGTTGCCAACATAAGTCACCTCATACCCGCGCTGTCGGAACCATTCAACTTCGAATGGCAAGATAGAAAGCAGGCAATCGACATACTGACGAATCTGCTTGATGCGATATTCCTTCCAAGCCCAGATCTTAGGCGAGATATAGTAGAACACCTTGACTCCGGGCATCTGCAGTTTGACCCACTTGGCAATGTCGAGATTGAAACCAGGATAATCGACCAAAATGACTGCATCTGGGGCATAGTCCGCAATGTCACGTTTACACCGCTTCATACCCGAAAGGATCTGGCGAAGATGAAGTGCCACCTGTACGAAGCCCATATAAGCCAAGTCGCGGTAATGGCACACCAGCGTACCACCCACAGCCTGCATGGCATCACCTCCAAAGTAGCGGAAATCAGACTTAGGATCCAATAGCTTGAGTTGACGCATCAGATGCGATGCATGGAGGTCACCACTGGCCTCGCCTGCTATAAGATAGTATTTCATGTACCATTAACCATTTACTATGTACGACAAACGCCATCAAGTGTCGTCCGGAGTTCAACACTCCAGATAGGAGAGCTGTGGTATGACGTCGTGATGAGTGTAATCGACATGCTGAGGGACAACGCTCACGTAGCCTCGCTCCAGCCAATAGCGATCTGTATCCTTGGCCTCAGGTTCCAGATTGACATACACACCAGTAACCTGAAAGCTGGCTTTTCCCAGATTCTCATCGCCGTCAAGATAATGGAATTCTTCTTCCCACTTACCTGCGGCCTGACGACAGAGGCGCACACCCATAACATCAGGACCCGTAGGAATGTTGACATTGAGCAAGACCCCTTCAGGCAACGCATGGGATAGCAAAGCCTCGACTATACCCTTAGCGTAACCTACAGCTACCGAGAAATCGGCCATCGGACGGTGATCGAGCAGCGAGAAACCTACAGAAGGTATGCCCACCACACAACCCTCCATTGCAGCACCCAACGTACCGCTATACATCACGCAGATCGAATCGTTGCCGCCATGATTGATACCCGACACCACCAGATCGGGCTTACGTTCGCTAAAGAGTCGATGCAAAGCCAACTTCACGCAATCGACCGGTGTGCCACTGCAAGCATAGACAGCCACCTCGCCATCATCGCTCAACCGCTGAAAGGTGACAGGCTGCGTGCAAGTAAAACTAGCGCTAAAACCAGAGCGCGGAGAGTCGGGAGCACACACAATGATACGTCCCAAGCCGCGCAGTGATTCGATCAACGCATTGATACCTCCTGCCTGATATCCATCGTCATTGGTAAGCAATAAAACTGGCCGATCAACTGGCAATGAAAGCTGACCATATCCATCAGCCTGAGGATAAGTAAAAGCTTGGAATGTATTGTCCATTGTTCTATGATTTGAGATTGCAAAGATAGCAAATTTCAGCGAAACCACCAAACTTTTTCCTCTTTTTTACGATTTTCTACAAAAAGTTATCAACAAAGCCCCCACTTATCAACATTTTTCTCATTATTTAATTAAATAAATTGGAAACTTGGAAAGAAAACACCATCTTTGCACCACTGAAACTGTATGTTCTATATGGTTTCAGCACAAACGAACAACAAACAATCTAATATATGGGATTAGTTATCGCCATAGCCAACCAAAAGGGAGGCGTAGGCAAGACCACCACCGCCATCAATCTGGCTGCCTCGTTAGCCACGCTTGACAAGAAGGTGCTGCTGATTGATGCCGACCCTCAGGCCAACTCGACAAGTGGTCTGGGTATAGACCTTGCCAAGGTTGACACCTCGATCTACGACTGCCTCATTGGCAGCGCCTCGGCTGCTGATGCCATAATGCCCACCTGTGTGGACAGACTAGACATCATTGCCTCGCGAATCGATCTGGTCGGCGCAGAGTTGGAACTGTTGAATCTGGAGAACCGCGAGCAGATGCTGCGCAAGCAGCTGCGTGGCATTCGCAACCTCTACGATTACGTACTCATTGACTGTTCGCCTTCGCTTGGCCTCATCACAGTCAACTGCCTCACTGCAGCTGACTCGGTTATCATACCTGTACAAGCGGAATACTTCGCACTGGAAGGAATCTCGAAGCTGCTTAACACAATCAAGATCATCAAAGGCAAGCTCAACACCAAGCTGCAGATCGAAGGATTCCTGCTCACAATGTACGACGCACGCCTGCGTCTAGCCAACCAGATTTACGAAGAGGTGAAGCGTCACTTCCAGCGTTTGGTGTTCGACACTGTCATCCAACGCAATATCCGATTGAGCGAAGCTCCGAGCTACGGACTGCCCGCCTTGCTGTATTCGCCAGACTCAAAAGGATCGCAAAATTACATGATGTTGGCACGCGAAGTGCTGGCCAAACACCATGACACTATTAAAAATTAATAAATTACGCGGGTGATATTTGGATATCTCCGCGTTTTATCGTATCTTTGCGACATGAAACCGATTAAAACTGGCCTGGGACGCGGCCTCGACGCCCTCATCTCGATGGACGATGCTGCCGATGCCTTGGCTTCTCAGAATGCGCCATCGTCGATCAGCGAAATCGACATTGACCTCATACATGCCAATCCCGATCAGCCTCGCCACGAGTTCGACGAGCAGGCACTCGAAGATCTTGCAGCCTCCATTCGCAGTATCGGCATCATACAGCCCATCACCCTGCGTCAGGAGGAGGATGGCACCTACATGATTATTGCTGGCGAACGACGTTTCCGCGCTGCCCAACGAGCCTCGCTCTCCAGTATTCCAGCCTACATCCGCAAGGCGAGCGATGATGCTGTGATGGAGATGGCTCTGATTGAAAACATCCAACGTGAAGATCTAAACACCATTGAGGTAGCCCTTGCCTACCAGCAGCTCCAGTCGCGCAATGGACTGACACAGGACGAGCTGGCACAGCGTGTAGGCAAGAGCCGTGCTACTGTAGCCAATTTCATGCGACTGTTGCGTCTACCTGCTGAGATACAGCTGGCGCTGAAAGACCATCGTCTATCAATGGGTCATGCTCGTGCACTTCTCAGCATTGACGATGCCGAGCAGCAAGTGGCACTTTACCATCAGATCGTGGCTCAGGATCTTTCGGTACGCAAGGTCGAAGCATTGGTGCGCGACTTCATTGAAGGTCGTATCCTTGACTTCCGCAACGAAACGCAAGGCAAGGCCGCCAGCAAGCGGGGCAACAACGCCTTGCAGTCCGCACTGTTCGACCAGATGTCGCAACACCTATCCGACATGTTCCGCACCAAAGTCAAAATGGCATGCAACGAGAAGGGACAAGGCAGAATAACCATCCCTTTCAAGAGTGATGAGGAACTGCAAAACATCATTGCCCTACTTGACAAATTGAATTGATGAGATTCTACATAAACTGCATTTGGCTCCTGATACTGGCAGGAGTGCTTTCGACTGGCAGACTGCAAGCGCAGACTGACAGCGATTCGCTACGTGTGACAGGGCAGCAGTTGCGCGATGCCTTTGACCTCTTTGATCAGGTCAACGACAGTATCCCAGATGACGAGGGCTTCTCGCTGGAAGACGGTCTGCCTCAATATGAGATTGCAGACTCCATCGCCACCTTTGACGAAGACGAGATCGCTGCCCGTTATGCTAGTTTGATTCTTGAAGAGGAACGGATAGACACCTATTTCGAACGTTTCAACCCCACACCTTCCAAGGCTGTCTGGTACTCGCTCCTCTTCCCCGGCGGTGGGCAGATCTATAACCGAAAATACTGGAAACTGCCCGTCGTATATGGAGGATTCCTTGGTTTGATCTACGGTTTCAACTTCAACCAAAATTACTACCGAACCTACCAGAATGCCTATCGTGACATAGTGACCAACAGTCCGAATGCCAGTTACCTGCAGTTCATGCCAGGCTACTCTACTGAGCAGAAACAGGAGTGGGCACAGCAAAATCGAGACTATCTGGTCCGCACCTTCCAACGCAAAAGAGACACTTATCGCAACTGGCGCGACTATTGTGTAGTCGGCATGCTGGGTGTCTATATGGTAGCCATTGTCGATGCCTACGTTGATGCAGCGCTCTACCATTTTGACGTTTCGCCTGAACTTGATGCGTTCAACAACCCCACGCTCATGATCAGTTACAAAATCGATTTCTGATGAAGTTTATACTCCGACATACACTTACTCTCTTGCTGGTCTGCCTGGCCAGCCACACACTATTTGCCCAATACGACCGCGAACTAACCTTGGAGGAGAAGATGCAGAGTCCAGCCTACCGCGCCATGATGACTGTGCGCGATTCTGCCCTATACATCCCCGATGCACTCGATGACGCTGACACCACCCAATATAGCTGGTCCGAACGTCAGTTTATCCATGTCGATCCCAACTGCATTAGCGACCCCAATCCTCAACCTGTACCCGACTCAATCTATATCATGCGTCTGCGTGCCCTGCCCGCAGTAATCGACATGCCATTCAACCAGCCTGTCAAGCAGTGTCTTGACTTTTACCTCACACGCCGTCGTGCAATGATCGAGCGTCTGGTCGGCATCGGCTTCAACCACTACTTTCCTATCTTCGAGGATGCCCTTCAGCGCTATCAACTTCCATCAGAGCTCAAATATCTGGCCTGCATCGAGTCTGCGTTGAAGCAGAATGCCTACAGCCCTGCCCGCGCAGCAGGCTTGTGGCAGTTCATCCCATCGAGTGGTGTGCTGCAGGGATTGGAGATCAACAGCTACATCGACGAGCGTTATGATCTCTACAAATCGACTGACGCAGCTTGTCGCTTCCTCAAGCAGCTCTACAACCGCTTTCAGGACTGGCCTTTAGCCATAGCTGCCTACAACTGCGGTCCTGGCAACATCGATAAGGCCATAGCCCGCTCAGGCGGTCGACGCACCTTCTGGGAACTCTACAACTATCTGCCCAAGGAGACGCGTTCTTACGTACCCCTCTTCATAGCCTGCACCTACTGCATGACCTACCACTGCGAACACAACCTATGCGGCACACTGAGCAGCATACCCGAGCAGTGCGACACGCTGATGGTGTCCGAGCTCATCCACTTCGAGCAGATCAGCCACTGCCTGGACATCCCGCTTGAACAGATTGAGAGCCTCAACCCACAATACATCTGCGATATCGTACCAGGCTCGCCCGAGAAGCAGTACAGCATCATGCTCCCTGCTGACAAGGCTGTGGAGTTCCTGCAGTATCAGGACACCATCATGGCCTACAAGGCCGACTCCCTCCTTCCTCACAATGGAGACCTGAAGGAGGTGGTGCAGAAAGGCCGACGCAACAGCTATGTCAACGAAGGCGGTAACCGCACAGCCGGAGCCAATGCAGGGTCGAAGGGTAAGGCAGGAGTTGCTGTAGGCAAAGGAGGCACTTACATCGTCAAAAAAGGCGATACGTTAGGCTCTATTGCTAAAAGACATCACACCACAATAGCCAAGATCAAGCAAGCCAACGGAATGCGTAGCGACAAGCTGCGTGAAGGACAGAAGCTACGCATGCCATAAGCCGATGCTTGACTGAATCTAAAAACCTAATTGCTATGACCGAAGAAAACACAATTTATGATAGCTTTATCGCCGAGGGTCAGCCGCTGGGCGACATTCATGCCACCTCATTCGGTGAAGACATGGACTTGCAGCGCGAATTCGAAGGACTCCTCGAGGATTATCGTCACACTCGCAAGGGTGACAAGGCCGACCTCATCCGTCGGGCATTCTACTTTGCCAAAAAGGCGCACGGCAATGACCGTCGCCTCAATGGTGACCTCTATCTGCGTCATCCTTTGGCCGTGGCACGCATCGTGGCACGTGAGATAGGACTCGGCTCCACTAGTATCTCGGCGGCCCTGCTCCACGATGTCGTGAAGAGTACAAACGTGTCGTTCAGCGACATTGAACGCGAGTTCGGACCTCGAATCACCAGTCTGGTTCGCGGACTGGACAGCATTTCGGGTGGCAACGTTCGCTTCGTCACTGCTGAGACCAGCGATGACAAGCATCCAGCACCACACAACGCAGAGGAACAGGCCGAGAACTTCCGCAACCTGCTGCTCACCTTTGCCGAAGACGTACGCGTCATCTTGGTAAAGGTGGCCGACCGTCTGCATAACATGCGCACTCTCTCCGCCCTCTCGGAGTTCAAGCAGCGACGCATAGCCAGCGAGACGCTCTACCTCTATGCCCCCATTGCAGACCGCATGGGCCTCTACAAAATCAAACAAGAGCTTGAGGAACTTGGCCTGGAGTATGAATATCCCGAAGAGTATCAGCAGCTCAAGGCACAGATGCAGGAGGCCGAAGAGAACTGCCAGCTGGTTTTCAAGACCTTCGCTGCCCCTGTCACTGCATTGCTCGATGGCCTGGGACTGAAGTACACCTTCCAGTACCGCATGAAGACGACCTACTCCATCTGGCGCAAGATGAAGAAGAAGCACATCTCCTTCGATGAGGTGTATGACCTCTTTGCCACTCGAATAGTATTCCAGCCTTCGGCGCCTGAGAATGAAAAAACCGACTGTTGGCGCATCTATACGGCCCTGACTAGCATCTACAAGATCCACCCCGACCGCATACGCGACTGGATATCGCACCCCAAGCAGTCTGGCTACGAAGCGTTGCAAGTTACCGTGCTGGGCCCCGACTCGAACTGGATTGAAGTTCAGATCCGTTCAGAACGCATGAATGAGCAGGCCGAAGAGGGCGTAGCAGCTCACTGGAAGTACAAGCAGGGCAAGCCAGTGGACGACAACCTCTCCAAGTGGGTTCAGGAGATCAAAGACATACTCGACAATCCTGCGCCCAACGCCACTGACTTTCTTGACCAGATCAATCTTAACCTCCTTTCCTCCACCATCTACGTCTTCACCAAGACAGGTGAGCTTATACAGCTACCCAAGGAGGCTACAGCACTCGACTTCGCCTTTGCTGTCCATACAGACATTGGTACACATGCCGAAGCTGTGCGCATCGACCACGAACTACGCCCCCTCAACACAGTGCTTGAGAATGGTCAGCAGGTCGAGGTCATAACATCTGAGCAGGAGCACATCTGCGAGCAGTGGATAGACTGGGTACACACTACTAAGGCTCGTGCCAAAGTACGCCAGTGGATTAACAAAAGTAAGGGCGAAAGCTTACCCCAGCAGCAGAAGAAGCAGAACAAGATCATATCCTCACTGCTTGGCATCGTCAAGAAGAAAAAGAAAGAGCGCCCTGCCGCACCCTTGCACGAGGAGTTTGTGAGTCATAGCACGACGATTGTGCTCTCTGGAATCGACGGACGCGGTCTGCTCAACACCATCACCCGCGTCATCAGCGAACAATGTACGGCCAACATCACCAACATTCACCTCGAATGCAAAGATGGTCTTTTCAAGGGATACATCACGCTCGACACTGGCGAGCAAGCCATCATCAACCGTATGTGCACTGCTCTCAAGCAGATACACGAAATTGAAAAGGCGCACAGGGTCAGTGAAAGTGGTAAAGAGGTAAAAAGATTAACGGCCAAAGAATAGCAACCTGTAGTCTGTAAGTTACAACCCTCCCATCCAATCAGTAATTATCCCAATGTTAATTGCACAACAGAAACGGCATGAGAACATTGCCGAATACCTCCTATACATGTGGCAGGTTGAGGACTTGATCCGTGCCTGCCAGCTCGATGACCAGCGCATCGAGCAACTGCTTGTCAACCGCTTCCAGTCAGTCGATGGTGTCACCTCCGATGTACTCTCAGCCATACGTCAGTGGTACCTCGAGTTGCGCGACATGATGCTCACTGAGGGCCGACGTGAGTCTGGTCACCTACAAGTCAACCAGAACATTCTCACGGACCTCACCGATCTTCACCTCCACCTGCTACGTCAGGGACAGGATGCCATCTACACCTCGTGCTTCTATTCCACCCTGCCCTACATCGTGGAGCTCCGCAGCAAAGAGGGCGACGAAAAACTCGGCGAACTTGAGACTTGTTTCACTGCCCTCTACGGCCTCATGATCCTACGCATGCAACAGCAGGCCGTAGCTGAGCAGACACAGGTAGCCATGAACCAGATCAGCAAGTTCCTCGGCCTTCTGGCAGTCAAATATAACGAGTGGAAGAAGGGAGACTTGTCTTTTGAGGACTAATGTTCCATCTTGAATGATTGAGGACTCACAAATAATTTAAGTAAACGAATACAACTATGCTCGACATCCTGAACTCTGCCAACGACATCATCTGGACCTACGTCATCATCACCCTGCTGGTGGGATGTGCGTTGTATTTCACTGTGCGATTGCGAGCTGTGCAGTTCACCATGATGGGTGAGATGTGGAGACAGCTGACACAGTCGGGCAAGACGAAGGAGAATGTCAATGCCTCCAAGACGGGCAAACAGCAGAAGTCCATCAGCTCGTTTCAAGCCTTTGCTGTGAGCCTCAGCAGCCGTGTGGGTACAGGCAATCTGGCTGGCGTAGCCTCAGCCATCTTTGTGGGTGGTCCAGGCGCAGTGTTCTGGATGTGGATCATGGCGCTACTTGGAGCCTCGACAGCCTTTATGGAGGCTACATTGGCGCAGCTCTATAAACGCAGGGACAAAGCTAGTGGTGCCTTCTATGGTGGTCCTGCTTACTGCATGGAGCAGGGATTACACCGTCGCTGGATGGGCATAATCTTCGCTGTGCTCATCACCATCACATTCGGCATGGCCAATCAGATTATGCAGAGCAACACTCTGTGCGATTCGTTGGGCGACGCCTTCGGACTTTCGAACTTCACAATGGGCTGCATCATTACGGTGCTGACCTTAGGTGTAATCTTCGGTGGCATTCACCGCATCTCGCGTTTCTGTAGCATCTGCGTACCCTTCATGGCCATTGGCTATCTGCTGCTGGCTGTAGTCATCATTGCTCTCAACATCACAGCTATCCCCGGCATACTACAGCTGATCGTTGAGTCGGCCTTCGGCATCAACCAGGTGGCTGGCGGTGTGGTAGGTGCAGCGGTGATGCAAGGCGTAAGGCGCGGACTCTTCAGCAACGAGGCTGGAGAAGGTTCGGCTCCCAATGCTGCTGCCATAGCCGACATCTCCCACCCCGTGAAGCAGGGCTTGTTACAAGCTCTGGGTGTCTTTACCGACACATTGGTAATATGCTCGTGCACCGCTGCCATCATTTTGGTGGCAGGGCTCTACAATGGTGAGACCGACGGCATTCTGCTCACCACTCAGAGCATCGAACAGGAGATTGGCGTAATGGGTCGCTGGTTCCTCACAGCCGCCATCTTCCTCTTTGTCTATAGCACCATCATAGCCAACTACTTCTATGGAGAGGCCAACGTGCGCTTCATCTGCCGAACCGACAAGCAGAAGCGCTTTTGGATTTTCGTGTTTCGCATCATCACAGGCTTGATGGTACTGGCAGGAGGCATGATGTCTCTCCAGACGGCCTGGAGCATCATCGACATTTGCATGGCCTTCATGGTGATCGTCAACCTCATCGCCGTGCTTTGGCTCTCTCCCCGTGCCTTCTGGTTACTGAAGGACTATAAACGTCAGCGTCGCGAGGGCAAGGACCCTGTGTTCCACAAGTCCCAACTGCCTGCTGATTTGGCACAAGATATAGAGTGCTGGGAGTGAGTGACGAACACAATTCGACAATTGTCAATCGCAAATCGTAAATCGTAAATCGTAAATCGTAAATCGCAGATAATGCATCGTCTCATTTTTTGGGGTCTCCTGATCCTCTTTGTTTTTCTTATTGGCCTGTTGATTGACCAGGTGTTCTATCGGTTGATTCGACTGGTGCTCGCCAAGCACATTGCTCAAGTGGTGCGACTGGTGGTGCTCGTAGCCGTGGTACTGACCATTGTGGTGTCGTGTTACGTGGGACATCGATTCACTCGCGTGCAGGTAGAGGTGAAGCAGGTGGAGATTACATCAAACAAGCTGCCTCAGAGCTTCAACGGCTTCCGCGTGGCACAAATCAGCGACTTTCACATCAATTCGTTCGACCCACACGAGGATCAGTCGTTCTTCGACGATCTGGTACAAAAAATGAAGGCGCAACAGCCAGACCTAATCGTCTTCACTGGCGACATGGTCACTATCCGTTCTGCCGAAGCCATTCCTTTCCGTCAGCAACTGGCTCGACTGGTCACTGAAGTCGGCGCACCCGTCTATAGCATCTTGGGCAACCACGACTATGCTGATTATATGCGTGGCTTCGACCCCGAGCGCCGTCGTCAGGACGTTGACAGCCTCAACCTTCTGCTAGAGCAAGCCCATTGGACGATGCTAAACAATGCCTCCTCCTATATATATAATAATGTGGGCGACAGCATCGCACTGGTGGGCGTGGAGAACATCGGTGAGCCGCCCTTCTCGGTCTATGGTGACCTGGAGTTAGCCATGCAAGCTATGGGCGGGCTACAGGGAGCAGACTCGACCTTCACCATCTTGTTGAGCCACAATCCCATCCACTGGCGCAGTGAGGTATTGTCACACACCGCCATCGACCTCACACTGAGCGGCCACACGCACGCCATGCAGCTCAAGATTGGCAACTGGACTCCTTCACGCTGGAAATACCCCGAATGCATGGGACTCTATCAGCAAGGGAAGCAGTACCTTTACGTCAACACTGGATTAGGATGCACAGGCCCTACCATACGCATCGGTGTGCGTCCAGAGGTGACCATACTGACACTCAAGAAAGAATAAGCAATGAAGAAAGGGGCGTGTCAAAAGACCCAACAAGTGGTTTTTGACACGCCCCTTCTTTGTCTCACCGCAAAGGCAGTGGACGATTGCGCTCACGCGCAATGGCTGGCTTGACCAGATTCTCAGGTACAAGCTTCCACAATTCGGTTGGATTGGTACGAATAGGTTCGCCAGCCATGGCACGCACATATTCCTGCAATGCATGACGCACAGACACCTGTGGACGTGGAATGGCATGCAACTCGATGGTGGCAGGATCCCAGCCTAAGCCCTTGGAGAAATAGCTTCCACGGTCTCTACCTTGATAAGAATTGATGGCCACCTTGTAGGTACGACGCAAGTCAAAAGGTGAGCCATCGCTCATTGACAGCACATGAATGCGCTGGCCTCTGGGCTTACTGACATCGATGACATAGCGGATGCCAGCAGCCGAAGTATAGTCAGTAGGCGAAGCCAATAGTGTGGACTTGCCCGCGCTATTGAGAATCGGATCTCCCTTATAGTCACGTTTCAGGGCGAGAAGCTGGTCATCGGAGCTCTTCATGGTCTCAAACTGAAGGCTGCTGGCATACTCCAGGAAGCGCACCACGTCAAGGCCTTGCATCTCCATAAGCTCAAGCTGATTGGAATAAGGATAGATCTGAAACAGCGTTCGTGGCTGGATGGTACCAGGCAGAATAGTGTCGGTGCCAATGATGCAGCTTGCCATCGAGATGTCGGCACCCGTGAACCACAACTGGGCACGATGCACAAGCTGACGATAAGAGTCGGGGGCAAAGAATCCTTCGATGCCATAAAGCGTGTCGGCCAACTCGCCCAACGGGGTACGGAGCCACTGACGGATGGAGTCCTGCACACCAGCCAGCTGCTGGCAGTAGTCGGCATCAGGCTCGTAGGGCTTGAGGTTGACAATCGAAGCAAAGATGTGTTTCTTGTACCGTCCATCGTCCTGCAGCTGCATCTCCACGCGGACCTGTCCGCAGTGAGTGCACGACGTGCCTGTCTGGATGCAGGTGACATACTGGCCGGCATCGTTGCAGACCTCAAACACCTCACGATCTGACGTGCCACCCAGCAACATCACGTCGAATCCTGGCACACGTATAGCCGTGGGTATGCTGCCATTCGGGTTCTTGTATGTGTCAATAGTATTGCCATGCTCCTGATAATTAAGACTGGCGCCACACAAACCCACCACCAGATCAGGATTCTGCTCTTGGATGACAGGCATCCACTTGCGGGCACATTCGATCATATCCTCAAAATCGACATTTTCCCACTCCTCGGCAGGCATCCATGGCGAAGGCGAAGGCGAAACCAGACCCAACACAGCAATACGTATGCCCTGACGCTCAAAAATCTGATAAGGAGTAAAGATTGGATCACCTGTTCGGGTATCAATCAGGTTAGCACAGAGAATAGGTGGCTGAAGCGATGGATTCCAACGCGTAGGATGGAGCATCAGCGGGACGTCCAGATCCTTATCGCCCAAACCTACCGCATCATAGCCCACCATACGCTCGGTACGGAAGGCCAAAGGCTCTGCTTCGGTATTGATATAGTTGAAGTAACTTGCTGGCACGGTACCCAACAGCTTGTTACCATTATCGAGCACAATACAATTCTCGCCATAGTCGCTGCGTTGATTTTTGACAAACGTAACGAAATTTGCCAGACTGACATCGCTGGGTTTGTCCTTCAGATAGTCGAAAGGAAGGGTGTAGTTCATCACATCGCTGGTGTACAGGATAACGAACTCTGTCTCATCAGGACGTTCCACACCACAAGCTGTGAGGATGAATAGTCCTAATGTGACCCAGCAATGACGAATCCAGAAATAGAGTACACCCGAATGCTTCATTAAGTATATTACTTTTTCTTTGTTAGGTAAGGCAACAGAATCGAAAGATCTCGATCCTTAGCCTTCTGCCACCAGTCGTGAGGGACTACCTCCCAGTGTCCAAGCGGTATAGGAGTCAGTGTGTCCAACTCGCGAATATATTGATTGATGTAGTATCGCATATCTTTGACCGTCGAAAAGATAGAATGGAACTCTATCTCCTCGGCATTCCAACCAAGGCCGATGGGCAGGAATGCACCTCCACCTGCTGCCTGATAGGAACTCATAGCCACATTATAACGCTTCTCAAGCTCGAAGGGAGAACCATCGGCCATGGAATGTATAGTGACACGTTCGCCTCTCTTTTTGGTCACATCGACCGTATAGTTGATGCCTGCAGCTGAGGTGAAGTTATATTGGGGCGTAAGCATTACAGGGCCGAAGCGATCAAACATCACATTACCCTGCTTGTCACACACAAACGAGAGCAGATGGTCGTCAGCCGAACGCATCTGATTGAACTGACGACTGTAGCCAAACTCCAGGAAGCGCTTCACATCGTATCCCGACATCCAGATTTTTGCAATCTGATTCTCATACTTGTAGATAGCAAAGAGCTGACGCATGGAGAGTTTCTGGCTCGATATCTCAGTGAAGTCGGAGATGCAGCTGGCCATAGAGATGTCGGCCTCAGACACACTTAGCTGCACAGAGTGAACCAGATCCATCACATTAGAAGGTCCAACCAGGCTGGCAGAACCATCGAGTACTTTGGACACATCGCCAATAGGACGATCGAGAAAGGCATCAACGATCTCCTGCGAGCCTTCAAACTTGCGCAAATAATCCTCGTCAACAGGGAAGTCCTTAGTATAGTAAACCTGTGGTCTGATTTGTGCACGCAGGTGCCCGTTGGCTTTAGGATTGCCACGAGAGACGTGCAGATCAATGCGTCCCACCTTCTCAGCGTGTGATGAAGGCTGAAACACGACAATTGAATCACCGAAATCGTTAACTATCGTATCGTTTCGCTCCAAGTGGTCATGTCCCAGCAGCACGAGGTCAAATCCTCTCACCTTCTTGGCCACGGGTATGGAGCCATCGAGGAATGGACTTCCGTTGTTGTCAATGTTGTCGATCACTTCGGATCCTGCATGGAACAATCCCACAAGCAAGTCGGGTTTCTCTCGCTCTTCAATGACATTCACCCAATATCTTGCCGACGACATCATGCTCTCGAACTCCAGATGCGGACACGCCAACCTGGGAACCCATTTAGGCACTTCAGCAGTCACCAGACCCAGCACTGCGATGCGCACACCCTTTCGTTCAATGATGGTATAGGGCTTGAACATGGGCCGGTCATTGCGTGTATCGATGGCATTTGCACCGAGCCATGGCATCTGATAGTCGCGCATCAGGTGATCGTAATAGACCGACTCACCTCCCTCCAGGTCATGATTACCCACAGTCATAGCATCATAGCCCATATAATTCATCACACGACTGGCCAGATGAGGCTCACGCACGGCCACATAGTTGTAATAATACATCAAAGGCGTGCCTTCAATAAGGTCTCCATCGTCGAGCAGAATGGTTCCATCAGGATTCTCCCTACGCACCTGCTTGACCATCGTCGAAACATTGGCCATTGAACTGGAATCAGGACATTGTCGCAGGAAGTCGTATGGCAAGAAACTTCCATGCATATCAGTCGTCATCACAATCGAGAGGTCAGCATCACCGTGCATAACATCACCACCACAGGCACAAAACAATGCCGCGGTGATAAAAGCCATAAGAATGGATACTGTCGAAGCAATAGTTCGCATGGAGCTTAATCGGTATAAATTACGCGCAAATATACAAATTAAAAACGAGAATCACAATTTATGCGCTTCGAAAGTTAAACAGGCGAAGCAAAATACACAAATTTTGTCAACTATAACACACAAAAACAGCCAAATCGCATCTACAAAACTTCACAGGGCATAAGCATGAAGTGGGGGATGAATCAGAAGCCTCGATCTAGAAAATAATAAATACTAAACGATCCACCCTCGCTACAATTACTGCAACGAGGGTGGATAATTTAGTAAATAAGATTTATATTTGCTGGGTCATTAGACACAGCCTTTTGAATCTCTGCAAAAGGGATAATAGCGAGCAATTAGTTAGCCCAGCCACGTACCTGATGCATCTCCTTGTTAACCTCGAGAACGGTCTGTGGGAGTGGGAAGTACTCGTTCTTGCCCTCGACGAACTTCAAAGGAATGCCAGCATCTGCAAATGGATGGTGGATCTTGTAATAAAGCTTGTGAGGCTTGGTACCATTAGAGGTCCAGTACTCATCCCACTGCAGAGGAATGTTGTCAAGAACCTTGTCGTAGCACTGCTTGGCAATACCCCAACGTACGATGTCGAAGTAACGACAGCCCTCGAACCACATCTCATACTGCTTCTCGTCCTGAAGAACCTGAAGATTAACTACGTCAGAGACGGTCTTAGAACCAGCACGCTTCTGAATTTTGTTGATGTACTTCTTAGCCTCATCGGTTCTGCCAGTAGCGATGCAAGCCTCAGCATAGAGGAGGTAAGCCTCACCCAGACGAGCCAAGCAGAGGTTAGTATTGTTACAGTTGTCACCTACCGAGAGGTCAGCATCGTTAGGATGCATCATCATCTTAACCTCCATTACGTCAGAACGCGAGAATGATCCTGCCTCCTTCTTGATACCACGGTTTGGATCGAACTGCTTAGCTTCATAAGTTGGGCAGTCAGCGTCACTCTTCCAACCACAGAGAGACTCATCGTAGAAGAACTCTTCAGAGGTGAGGAAGGTTGCCTTACGTCGATAGCTGTCGCCATCGTTGTCGAGCATCTTGTGAGCGAAATCCTGATTGATAGCGCCACCGCCCCAACCACCGGTTGAGCAAATCCGTGGGCTGTAGCCACCACCTACGATATCGTCACCACGCCAGTTGAATACGTTGGCACACATCCAGCGACCACGCTGAATAGAACCGCCCCAAGTACCACCGATTGCGGTGTTGGTAGTGTAGTTGAACTCGAAGATCTTCTCCTCACAGCCGTCGCCCTCAACATGGAAGAGGTCGCGGAAACGCTCACCAGGAACGAGATCGTAGTCAGTAGACTCAACGAGTGGATTGAGAGTGCCATAAGCATTTTCGTTTTCACCAGCGAAGAGAGCAGACTTACCTGCTACGAACAGGGCGAAGCCTCTGGTAGCATACCAAGCACCCTCCTTATCGCCCTGGCCGTTACGATTTTTGAGGTCAGGCAGAGCATCAATACACTCCTTGTAGCAGAAGTCGAAGATAGCCTTCTGCGACTCAGCATTGGTAGGAATGTCGTCAACAATCAGGTGGTCAACCAATGGTGGCTGATAGAATACCTGAGCAGCGAACATGTGAGCCCAAGCACGCATTACGCGAGCCTCAGCCACTGCACGCTTCTTCATAGGAGTATCTGCAGACTCACCGAAGTAGTTGATTACGAGGTTAGCAGAGTAGATAGCCTTGTAGATATGGTTGTACAGAGTGTTGATACAGCCAGATGAGGCATCATAGCGGAACTCGTTGAAGATACGGAAGTCTGCATGGTCATTGATGTCACCACCTGCTGCGAAGATATCATCAGCAGAATAGTTGATCAAGGTGAGGTATGCACTCCAGATGCCCTCGTTGCCACCAATCTCACTGATGAAGGTAGCATACATAGCGGTAAGGGCAGACTGAGCATCTTCATCAGTCTTATAGAAAGTATCAGTGCTGGTTGTGCCCTTCTGCTCGATATCAAGCATATCCTCGCAAGATGTTGCACACACCATGCATGAAAGCATTGCAGCTGCAAAAAATATCTTTTTCATAATATTCAATTCGGATTAATTGATTAGAATGTTACACTAAGACCAAGAACCATCTTGCTCATGTTAGGATAAGCACCCTTGTCGAGACCTGGGCAGTTATACTCCTGAGTACAGGTTTCAGGATCGAGGCCAGGATAGCTGGTGAAGGTGAAGAAGTCGTCAAGCGAAATATATGCACGTACGTTCTGCATAGCGACCTTCTGGGTGAGAGCCTTTGGCAAGGTGTAACCGAGCTGCATCTGCTTGATCTTGAAGAATGAGCCATCATAGATCATAGCTGAAGAACGCCAGAACTGACCAGAACCTGCTACAGAAGCTGCAGTTGGGAGCTTCTCAGACTTGAAGTCATCGTAGATGCCCTTAGCGATGTTGTTCCAACCAGTACGATACAGACCGTAGTAGATATCGTTGCCAGCAGCACCAGCGCCGAAGATAGAGAGGTCAAGACCCTTCCAAGCTGCGGTAAGAGTTACACCGTAGGTAAGAGTTGGCAGACCAGAACCGATGTCGCGGAAGTCCTCGTCATGAGGATCGTTGGTGGTACCCTTGAAGACCTGCTTGCCATCCTCCATCTCGTAGTGGTTGTAGAGAGCGGTACCATCAGCAGCACGACCTACATACTCGAAACCACGCATGTACCAGATTGGATGACCCTCCTCGAAGTAGCAGCGAACAACCTCAGGGCTTGAACCCTCGACGGTAGCACCAGAAATGCGGTCGATTGAACCATCAAGATAGGTTACATTATTCTTAAGGGTAGCGAAGTTAGCAGAGATGCCGTATGAGAAGTCACCAATGCGATCCTTCCAAGAAATCTCAACCTCAAGACCAGTGTTCTCAACCTCACCTGCGTTCTTCATGATGTTAGAAACACCAGACTCAGGCATGGCAGGAGCGTTTACGAGAAGGTCCTTGGTAGTCTTCTTATACCAGTCGATACCGAGACCGAGACGATCGTTCAAGAAGCGGAAGTCAGCACCGAGGTCGATCTGCTCAGAAGTCTCCCAAGTAAGGGTTGGGTTGGCAATACCGTTAGGCATTGAACCATAAGAACCTGCGTTGTCTGCATGGTACTGATACCACTGACCGTTGGTTGCGATACCTGCGGTGTAAGGATAGTTAGTGAGCACGCTTATGTTACCGTTCTGACCCCAAGAAGCACGGATCTTACCGAATGACATGATCTCAGACGAAATGTTGTCCTTGATGAATGCTTCGTTAGAGAAGGTCCAACCTGCAGATGCAGAGAAGAACTTACCCCAGCGGTTGTCCTTTGAAAGCTTAGAAGAGTCGTATGCATCAGCACGGAAGTTAGCCTGTACGCTATAACGGCTGTCATAGCTGTAGGTAGCACGGCCATAGTAAGAGAGTGAACGAGCAACACCAGGAACACCACCGAAGTTCTTGGTAGTGCTTGAGTTACCGTTTACATAGTTCAAATAGAGGAAGTTTGAAGCATAGTCCTGCATGATGTCTGGACCAGAAGCGCTGGCGTTAACACCATTGCTGTTGCTCTGGCGGAACGACATACCGGCCATGGCAGTTACGTTGTGCTTGCCGAAGTCCTGATTGTAGTTCACGAAGTTCTCCCACTGATACCAAGTGTTGTTGTTGCTTGAACCACTGATAGAATAGTTATCACCCTTGGTCATGCTGTTGAGGTAGTATGGGAACTGCCAGTCCGAAGAGTTGCTGAAGCCGAGACGATAGCCCAGACGTGAGGTGAAGGTCACCTGCTTGATTGGGGTAACGTTCATGAAGGCAGTACCACGTACGGTAACACCGTCGTCCTTACGCATAGAGCGGTCACGCTGTGAGAATGGGTTACCACCAGAGAGACGCTGGTTGAAGTATGAGGTTGCATAGTAGCCCTTATCATCACCAAAGAGCTTGTAGCCGTCACCAGCCTCATAGTGAGCGCGATAGTCACCGAGCATCTGCTTTGGTTCAGTCCAATAGAGTGGGGTGAGAGGATCGATGAGGAGGAGCATCTCGAATGAAGAGCCATAGCCATTCTCAGACACACCGCGTGAAGCCCACTTCTCGATAGAGGTGTTGGTACCGACCTGGAGCCAATCCTTTACACGGTAGTCAGCATTGATCTGAGCGGTGAGACGCTCGTACTTATCCTTGCTGCCAGCTACGATACCATCCTGATCAACATGGCTGACGCTCATGAAGTAAGAACCGCGGTCGTTAGCGCCCTGGAATGAGAGGGTGTGCTGGGTAGCCCAGGTATCCTCGAAGTATGCACCGAGCCAATCAGTATCAGTGTTAGGATCCCAGCCGTATGAGCTCTTTGCATCGTTCATAGCACCTTCTACAACTTCAGCACCGAGCTGCATGGTCATCCAATCCTTGAACTGTGCTGCGTTAAGAAGCTGTGGAACAGAACCAAGAGACTGGTTGGTGAACTTGCCTTCGTAAGTAACTGTACCCTTGCCCTTTTTACCAGACTTGGTGGTGATGAGGATGACACCGTTACCTGCCTCAGCACCGTAGATAGCGGCCGAAGCAGCGTCCTTCAGTACCTCCATTGACTCGATCATAGAAGGATCAAGGTACTGGATGTTATCAACCTTCAAACCATCGACGATGAGGAGTGGGCCGATGTTGCTTGAGTTAGAAGAATAACCACGCACGCGGATCGAAGCACCCTGACCTGGCTTACCAGATGAATTGAGTACCTGAACGCCAGGAGCCTTACCCTGAAGGGCTGCAGCTGCGTCGGTGGTTGAACGGCTCTTGAGGTCCTCAGCCTTTACTGATGCCACAGCACCAGTGAGGTCAGACTTCTTCTGTACACCATAACCGATGACCACTACGTCATCGAGGAGCTTGTTGTCCTCAATAAGGCGAATCACCAGATCAGAAGAGCCATTTGGCTGCACCTGCTGGGTTTCATAACCTACATAGGAAATCACGAGGATGGCCTTGTTGTCAACCTTGATGGAGAACTTACCATCAATGTCGGTGACAGTACCGTTGGAGGTACCCTTTTCGACAATAGCAACGCCGATGAGAGGCTCGTTCTCATTGTCGGAAACGACTTGACCCTTGACAATGCGTTGTGCGAATGCGACGGAGCACATCAGGCAGAACGCTAACAAAAACAAAAGTCTTGTTTTCATAAACTTGTTTTTTAGGTATGTTAAAAATAATAGGTAAATTAATTCCTTGCTTAATACAATATTTCTCTGCGCAATAACCTTCAGCGCCGTTCGTTAGTATGTGTGTCTTTCGATTAATAAACTTCATTCGATGTACGCATAACGGGCATTATCGGTACCAAACTACCCAATATGCTATAATCAGTCCTTTTTTTGACGTGGCAAAGATACTTTTATTATTTGGTTTTTATTAACAGCCTTACGAATTTAACTATTCAAATTAACAATTTTAACAATATATGTTTATTTTTTCAAATATTTATAGTTTTTTACGCCTGTAATTTGCAAATTATAGCCATAAGTTTGCACTTCTTACTAATCACACAAACAAGTCGAACAAGAAAAGCCACTGTAGTCATGAACACGTCTCTTGAACAATTCAAACAACACCTGATCCGCTCTCACATGTCCGAAAATACAGTGAAAGCGTACGCCTCGACCGTCTCTCTATATTATAAAATATGTGGAGAGGCTTTGAACAGCAACAATGTCACCAAATTCAAAAGACACCTCGAAACACAATACAAACCCACGACTGCAAACCTGCGCGTCATTGCCTTCAACCGATTTCTCACTTTCGTCAAAAGATCGAAACTCAAAATGAAGATGGTCAAAAACGTCCAGAAGAAATATCTGGACAAGATGATCAGCTATTCAGACTACCTCAAGTTCAAAGAGTGCCTGCACAAGGAGAAAGAACAGAAATGGTACTTCATCGTCTGGACAATGGCTGCAACGGGTATGCGAGTGAGCGAAGTGACAAAACTGCATGTGGAGAACATCCATGACGGGCAGATGGATGTGCGATCGAAGGGGAATAAGATCAGACGAGTCTATTTTCCGAATAGCATCATCGTCGCCATGACAGCATGGCTCTCCGAACAGGGAAGGCTCTCTGGCCCTCTGTTCCTCAACAATGATGGGAAAGCCATCAGCATCCGAGGCATTGCCAAAGGGCTGGAACGACATGCCACGCGCTATGGCATCGACAAGCATCTGGTGCATCCCCACGCCTTCCGCCACCTTTTTGCCAGGAAGTTCCTCGAGTCGAGAAACGACCTGGCCATGCTGGCCGACCTGCTGGGACATGAGAGCCTTGACACCACCAAAATCTACCTGCGCATGACTTCGCAGGAGCTTCATGACGTCATCGACCGCATCGTAGAGTGGTAAGAGGCCGCAGGGTCAACACTTTGCACGATGTGTTGATGTTGTGGACGCACAGAGGGGCAAAACGCGCATATTCTGCCCCTCTGTGGCTACCAGAATTTGACACATCGTACGAAGTGTTAAATTTGTGCGCACCGGAAGTCAACACTTCGTACGATGTGTTGATTTTGCGGACACACAGAGGGGCAAAAGCTGCATATTTTGCCCCTCTGTGCGTGCTGGAATTTGACACTTCGTACGATGTGTCAAATTTGTGGACACCAGACGCGTGATTCAATACCGATAATGCCCGTTATGCGAAGCACAAAAAGAAGCCCACTATGCTAACCGGCGAAATAAGCGCAATGGGCATGTTGCAAAGGAATAATTTGCACGAAATGTTAGGAATATACAACGTAAAACGATATAAATTTTAGCAAAAAAAAACACTTTTTGTTAAAAATGTTAATACGAATAGTTAAAATCACTGCACTATTAACGAATTTGAATTAATAAAACTATCTTTGCCGCGCAAAAACGTGAAAAAGCGACATTTCAGAACAAGAAACCATGATCACTGCGCAAGAAATTAGTGAGTAATTGGTAAAGCGCACATATTTATTAACGTAAGGCAAGGTCAGATATTGTATCAGTGAACTACTAATTTGCGAAACGACACAAACTCAATACAACTATTTTTAATCAAACTAAAACATGAGTATCAAAACAAGAAAAACTTGGCTGGCTTTTGCTGCAACAGCATTGCTGGCAAGTGGTGCTCCTGGATTTGTAGCCCCAAGTCTCATGCAGACTGCACAGGCACAGACCCAGAAGATCACTGGTACTGTCGTTGATGATCTTGGCGAACCAATCATTGGTGCCAACATCCGCGTCAAGGGTACCACCCGTGGTACCATCACAGACCTTGATGGTAAGTTCTCACTTGATGCTGCTGCTGGCGAGACCCTCGAGGTTTCGTTCGTAGGTTATGCAACGCAGAGCGTGAAAGCTGCCAATGGCATTAAGGTTTCGCTCAAGGAGGACTCTCAGTCACTTGAGGACGTAGTAGTAGTAGGTTACGGTGTTCAGAAGAAGAAGCTCGTGACCGGTGCTACCGTTCAGGTGAAGGGCGACGACATCGCTAAGCTCAACACCACCAACGCACTTGAGGCTATGGCTTCATCTTCGCCTGGTGTTCAGATCACCCAGTCATCTTCACAGCCTGGCAAGGGCTTCAAGGTTTATATCCGTGGTATCGGTACCATCGGTGATGCTGCACCTCTCTACGTTATCGACGGTGTGGCTGGTGGCAACCTTGATGGCATCAACCCTAATGATATTGAGTCAATCGACGTACTGAAGGATGCTGCTTCGGCTGCCATCTACGGTTCGCGTGCTGCCAACGGCGTTATCCTCGTTACTACCAAGCAGGGTAAGCAGGGCAAGGTAGAGATCACCTACAACGGCTCTATGGGCTGGTCGAACAGCTACAAGCGTCCACAGCTCCTCAACGCTCAGCAGTACATGACCATCGTCGATGAGTACACCTTCAACACCTCTGGTCAGAAGCTGGATTTTTCTGCTTATGTTCCTCAGAACATCCTTGACCGCGTAAAGAACGGTTGGGAGGGTACCGACTGGTGGGGTGCTTTCATGAATGAGGGTGCTCAGCAGCAGAACCACTCAATCACCTTGACTGGTGGTTCAGACCGCTCTAAGTTCGCTATGTCTTACTCATATACCGACAATGAGGGTATCATGGGTGCTGACATGGCTTCTTACTACAATCGTCACACCGTCCGCCTCAACAGCGATCACGTATTGCTCAAGGCCAAGGACTTCGATGCCATCACCATCGGTGAGAACATCTCGATCGGCTACAACAAGAGCCACGACCTCGCTGAGGACGGTATGTACTGGAGCTACATCCACTCGCTGCTTCAGACCAACCCACTCGTTCCACAGTTCGACGACAAGGGCGAGAACTATACCTATAATAAGTATGGTGAGACCGAGGCTGGCAAGTGGAACGACTTCTGGTTCAGCAACCCATGGGAGAACCTCACCAAGGGTGGTTTCAACTCAATGGCTGAGAGCCGCAGCCTCAATGCCAACGCTACTGCCTTCATGGTTATTCAGCCTATCAAGGGCCTGAAGTGGCGTTCACAGTTCAACTTCAGCTGGGGTGCTGGTGCATATCGCAACTTCGGTATCCCACGTTCTCCATCATCTGGTTCAGGCACTGTTGATTCATACAGCGTTAACCAGAGCGCTTGGATGAGCACCAACTACCAGTATGAGAATACCCTCTCTTACGACTTCACCATTGGCAACAACAAGTTCAATGCATTGGTAGGTCAGGCATTCCAGAGCACAGCTTGGAGCACCAACCTCAGTGGTTCTAACTCAGTGAAGGATGGTTCACAGTATGCTACCCTGAAGGATTGGAACTCTGCCTGGTTGAAGAACTTCAGCACCGACCTTGCTAATGCTACCTTGAGCGGCAATCCTAACGATGAGGAGTACCTCGCATCTTACTTCGGTCGTGTCAACTGGGACTACAGCGAGAAGTATATGGCTACCGTAACCCTGCGTTATGATGGTTCGAGCGTCTTCAACAAGGGTAACCGTTGGGGCTTCTTCCCATCAGTATCAGCTGGTTGGGTTCTCACCGAGGAGAACTTCATGGAGAGCGCCCAGTCATGGATGGACTACTTGAAGATTCGCGCATCTTGGGGCCAGAACGGTAACAACCGCATTCCTAAGTATCAGTACCTCGCTACCATTGCACAGTCAGGCAGCCTGGGCGACAGCGGTTACAAGTTCGACGACAGCATGGAGTCTTCACTCTTCGGCACTCCAAACACCGGTGCTTACGCAAACATCGTTCCTAACCCTGACCTCACCTGGGAGACCTCTGAGCAGCTCGACTTCGGTTTCGATGCACGCTTCATCCAGAGCCGCTTGGGCGTAAACTTCGACTGGTATAAGAAGACCACTAAGGACTGGCTCATCACTGGTCCACGTATCGCCATCCAGGGTACCAACCCAGCATACATCAATGGTGGTGACGTAGAGAATACCGGTATGGAGATTGCTCTTACCTGGAACGACCGTGTCAACAAGGACTTCAGCTACAACATTGGCATCAACTTCGCTACCAACAAGAATGAGATCACCCGTATCGCAAACGAGAACGGTTACATCAATGGTGGTGGCTCTATCCTCTCACAGGGTACCGACTACATCTACCGTGCTGAGGAAGGCAAGCCAATCGGTTACTTCCGTGGCATGTCATACAGCGGCATCTGGCAGAACCAGGAGGAGATCGAGGCAGCTCGCGCTGCTGGCAAGGCAGTCTATAAGGACGCTCAGCCTGGTGATCCAATCTGGGACGACTTCAATGGCGATGGTCAGATCGTCTATGGCGAGGGTGATGACTCAGATAAGCATGAGATCGGTAATCCTAACCCAGACGTAACCCTTGGTGTTAACCTTGGCTTGCAGTGGAAGGGTCTTGACTTCTCTGTAAACGGTGCTGGCGCATTCGGCATGCAGATCATGCGTTCTTACCGTTCATTCGGCGACTCTCCATACCAGAACTACGATACCTCTATCCTGAATCGTTGGCATGGTGAGGGCACCTCGAACACTGAGCCACGCATCATGGGTACTGGTCACCCAAATACCATCTGGATTTCTACTCGCTACATGGAGGATGCTGACTACTTCAAGATCAAGGCCGTTACCCTTGGCTACGACTTCAAGACCATCTGGAAGGCTTGCCCACTCCAGCAGCTTCGTTTCTATGTTCAGGCATCTAACCTCTATACCTTCACCGGCTACACTGGCCTCGATCCTGAGGTTGGTTCATCAGGTGGTTCTGACAGCTGGGCATCAGGCATTGACCTCGGTCTGTACCCACCTTCACGTACTTGGACTGTAGGTGCTAGCATCAAATTCTAATACGATAATAAAGATATGAAGAAATATTTATTTGCAGCTGCTGCTGTTTTGTCTGCAGCAACATTCACTGCTTGCGATGACATGCTGGACACCGATCCACGTGTAACAGACGCAACTCAGGCTACCTTCCCTGGCAAGATTGGCGATGTAGAGGCTTTGAACGCAGCTACCTACTCAATCATGAACACTCTGGGTGGTGGTGACGCTGATAACCAGAACATTTTCTACTGGTGGGAGGTAATGTCAGATAACTGCTACGGCGCTGGTGGTCTTCAGGACAACAAGGTCAAGTCGCTCCATCACCTCGTACAGATGGACGTTAACCAGTATGAGACTCCATTCATCATCCTCTATGGTGGTATCAACCGTGCCCTCAATACAATCGAGACCATCGACAACGTTGATTGGACTGGCCATGAGAGCAAGCGCGATCAGCTTCTCGGTGAGGCTTACTTCCTGCGTGGTCTCTACAATCTCTGGCTTACTCAGCTCTACGGCGATGTGCCATTGATTACCTCTACTACTATCACTCCAGAGATGGAGATGCAAGTAGATGCTGAGACTGTTATCTATCCACAGATCTTCTCTGACTTTGTGTCGGCCAGCAACCTGATGGGCACCGAGAAGAAGTCAGGTCATGCTAATCAGCTTGTTGCAAGAGCATTCCTCGCTCGTGCATATATGTTCTGGGCTGGTTTCTATAAGAAGGCTGGTGAGTTGTCTACAGCTTCAATTCCAGAAGTCGCTCTTATTGAGCAGGAAGGTTGCGGTGCTGGCAACCTCACCAAGCAGCAGGTTATTGACGGTTTGAATCAGGTTTACACCAGTGGCTCATACAAACTCCTTGAAGACTACCGTTCACTCTGGCAGTACTCTAACAGTTTGGTATGGAAAGAGGCTCATGATTCAGCTACTCTCGTTTTGGGTGGCGAAGAAATGAAGGACCTTCAGAACTGGCGCGAATGGAACAATCTTGCAGGTACTCATGCTTATGAGTTCATCAAGGATATGGATCCAAAGAACTGTTTCGATATGCCTGGCATGGGCAACGGTAACGACGAGGAATTGTTCCAGATTCAGTTCATGAACGCTTCACGCTGGGGCATCGGCGCTGCTGGTGGTATCTACTCTACCGACCGTATGTACTGCAACTACCTCTCATGCTTCTGGGCACTCCGTGTAAACGGTCACAATGGCGATCGCAACTTCACTTACCCATTCACCCAGGGTTGGGGTCAGGGCGCACCTTCATGCAACATCTGGGATGACTGGACTGCTGCAGAGAGAGCAGGTGGCGATGAAACCAAGCAGTACACCGATATCCGTAAGCTCGGTTCTTTGATCGATGGTTTCTCTGAGACCAAGGAGATTGACTACGACTTCGTTAAGGACTGCTGCGAGGCTGCTGGTCTTGGTGTTAAGAAGTACAATGGCGTAACTACCGATGTAATGACTGGTGATACACCTTGGTGGCATCAGGCAGGTGGTGATGACTTCAAGGGCACCCTTGACAACCCAATGCAGGGTGAGCACTTTGAGGACTTCTACCTCATGCGTTATGCTGACGTTCTCCTCATGCTTACCGAGCTCACTGGTGATGCTAAGTACATGAACGAGGTTCAGCGTCGTGCTGGCGTACCTGAGACTCCATACTCACTCAAGGCTGTTCAGGACGAGCGTCGCTGGGAGTTCGCTTTCGAAGGCCTCCGCTTCAACGATTTGCGTCGTTGGACCGGTAAGGGCACAAAGGGCGGCTATGCTTCAAAGGCTCTTCAGGCTCAGCAGGGCAAGCAGATGGTTTGCAATGGTGATGTTGCCAACAAGCGCACCATGGAGCACATGACCTGCTCTTGGACAGAGCGCTACGAGGCTACCGATGGTTTCTTGGCTAAGCCACAGTCTCAGATTACACTGATGAACGGCAATCTCATTCAGAACCCAGGTTGGGAGTCTGGAGATCCAAACATTCAGTATAAGACTCTCTATTAATTTTAATCTAAGCAAACAACGATATGAAAAAGATATTTATGCTGCTTGCGACCACATGTGCTTTTGCTTCGTGCGATCCTGAACAGGAGGACTTCAGCAATGGCGGTCACATCACAGCAGATCAGCTCAAGTCTATGTCGACTGTAACTGTTGACAAGGCTGCTAGTGGACTGAATGGCAACGTAATCACTTGCTCTACCTCAGCTCCTGTCAATGCAAAGTGGGACATCGGTGGCAAGGAGTTGCTTGGCAACTATGCCTGGAAGAAGATGAAGATGGGTGACTACACCATCGTGCTGACCGGCCTCTGCGCTGACGGTACCGTGGTTACTGCCGACTTCCCTATCTCTTGTCAGGAGATCACCAACCCACTCGAGAAGTTCTGGATTTATGGCGAGGATCCTGCTGCTCAGGCTCCATTCAAGCCAGGTGCATGGGACGCTGCTGCTATGCGTTTCTCTGACAACGAGGGCAAGTTCACTGACGTCAACGGCAACCCAGGCTTCCTTCCATACCTCTCGGACGATGTATATTGGGGTGGCAAGACCCTCATCTTCGACGTTTCGGATGCTGATCCAGGCACCCACGTACGTATCATGAATGGTTGGTGGAGTGCCCGCTATAAACCAGATGATCCAGCACTCGACAACACTGGTGGCCTCGTGTTCTTCAACACCAATGGCCTCTGGGAGCTGCCTCTCACTGAGGAAATCGCTAAAGATTGTGCTCGAGGCAATGGCGGCGGCGGTCGCGACCTCGACATCATGCTTACCTCTGGCAGCTGCACCATCAACGGTATTTACTACGAGGAGTAATAAACGCCTGTTAGGTATATTTTTAAGAGGATGTGTCAACCGACACATCCTCTTTTGTTTTATTCATCAAAAAAAAGGGGAAATATTTGGAATGTAGAAATAAAATACATATCTTTGCACCTCTGAAACGATAATGCTATCTGCTATGGTCACCAAAACTGAAGTCTCAAAGACCGCACTCTATGCAAGCCTGCTGGTTTTCATCCCCTTTGTTATCTGCATATTATATCTAAACCAAGAGGTGCTCTACACGGCACATTCGCGTTCGGAATTCCTCGTCGGCTCACCATTCTTCCACACTCTCATGTCGAAACCCTTCGGCCTGATGCAGTATGTGGGGGCATGGCTCACGCAATTCTTCCATAAACCCATTGTAGGAGCAAGCATTTCAGGAGCTATCTGGGCGCTCATCTTCTTCGCTGGCATCAAAGCTTTCAGATTGCATGGCAATGCTATGGCACTGATGCTACTGCCTGTAGCCTTCCTGCTCACCTCGATGGTCGATCTGGGCTATTGGATCTATTTCTTCACGGTCAGGGGCTACTGGTTCTCACAGTCGGTAGGATATCTGGTAATGTTGCTACTGCTGTGGATGGCACGCTGCACTCCACGCTCATGGCATCTGGCCTGGTATTTGCTGGGCATCTGCCTGTACCCCGTGTTAGGATGGTTTGCCCTGCTTTTCGTGCTGTGCCTGGCTCTGAGCGACAAATGGACATGGCGTGAACTGCTTGGCGTGGTCTTGCTGCTCTTTACAGCCAATATCTGGAGGGCATTGCTCTATCAGAACGTGAAGCTCGAGACTGTGATGATGGCAGGGTTCCCACGCTTTGAGAATCCTTCTGACGAAACTCCCTATCTATCCACGCCATTCTGGTTGCTGGGGGCTTTCACTATACTCATGGCATTCTGCAGTCGCTGGTTTGCTCAATGGTTCGACCGAAGATGGACACAATGGCTTGTGCCTGCAGCATGCGTAGCGACGGGCATCGGCTTTACGCAGTGGTTTATGTTCAGCGATTCAAACTACATCAACGAGATGCGCATGGTGCGTAATGCCGAGGAGGATAATTGGGCAGAGGTATTGGACATCTATGCCGAGGCGCCGAAGCCAACGCCCTCGATGGTAATGCTCAAGAATGTGGCGCTGATGTATGAAGGTGGGACATTGGACCGTTCGTTCAAGATGGGCAATGGCGTCTCGAACATCTACAACCCGGATTCTCTCCAAATCAGTTTTCTGGAGATTGCATCGCCCTTGGCCTACTACAATTACGGTCTCATCAATGAGGGTTTCCGACTCGCCTTCGAGTGCGGTGAACAGGCTGGCTTCTCGCCCTTCTATCTGAAGATGCTTTGTCGCTGTGCTTACGCCAATGGCGAAATGCCTCTGGTTGAACGCTATCTGGCCTTGTTGCATGGCCTCCCCTATTACGAGCAATGGCAGCCAGCGCCAGTATCAGAAAAGATACTTGAACTGAAGGATTGTTATCCCGATGAGCTGACAGGTGTGGAGAACAGCTATAGCTATATCGTCAATAGCGTCAGCCTATGGTACGATGCTGACAGCAAGGTAGCTTCCGAGCAAGCACTGTTCTTCTCCATGATGCGTAGCGACTCCCGACGATTCTGGAAGGCATTGCGCAAATACCTGAAGATGCATCAAGGCGAGGAATTCCCACAGCATGCACAAGAGGCCTACATTATGTATATGGACAAAGCTCCGGAAGAAAAGAGGATAAAGATCCCTGTCAGTGAGGATATCTACGAACGCTACCAGGAGTTCTGGACTGCCTTAGAATCCATGCTGCGCAGCGGGATGAATCAACATGACATTACAGAGAAGATGCGCGAAGTGTTTGGCGACACGTATTGGTATTATAATGTTTTTGGAAGAAAGCTCTATTGATCCGAGAGTTTCGCACATACTCAAAATAATATAAGTTTCGCAAGTCCTTAACTTCTTCATAACTTTCAGTCAAGCGGAGTTTGCGAAACTTGAGAAAAAAATAATTTGAAGTTACTATTGTTTTGCTACTATCTGCCTTTAGTCATGAACAAATATATTTTCCCCTTCATAGCAGCAGCTCTCGTGCTACTGGCATCATGTGTCACTCATCCCGATGTGCCAGCTTCGAGCAAAGAGGTAAAGAGCCTACCAGCCATATACCCTGATTATTGCGACGTGACAGTGCCTTGCAACATTGCGCCACTCAACTTCATGCTCCCTTCAGACGAGTTCAATGCATGTGTGGCTCGCCTCACGACCCCCGACGGGAAGCAGCAGACATACGGTCAGGGCGTTAAGGTGCAGATGCCAGAGTCAGAATGGCACACAATGCTCGAGGCCTCAACAGGCAAGAGCATCAAAGTGGAGGTCTGGGGTGAGAAGTCTGGTGAGTGGCTCTCGTTCGTTCCATTTGAGATTCATGTGGCAGAAGAACCCATCGACCCTTATGTGTCATACCGTCTGGTTGACCCGACCTACGTAGCGTGGAGCTATATGTCGATTGCCCAGCGCAACATCACATCGTTCGAAGAGTCGGAGATCTTCAACAACGAGATCACCAGCAACGACAGGGCCAAGGGACAGTGCATCAACTGCCACAGCTACCAGAATTACAAGACGGACAACATGCTCTTCCACGTGCGTCTGTCGAACGCTCGAACCGTAATCGTGAACGATGGCAAGGTTTCGAGCGTAAACCTGAAACGCGACTACACCATCTCTTCGGGCGTGTATCCCTCGTGGCACCCTACCGAGAAGCTGATTGCCTTCTCGACCGACCTGACGCGTCAGGCCTTCTACACACAACATCCTGACAAGATCGAGGTCTATGATCTGGAGAGCGACCTGATCCTCTACGATGTGGCTACTGATTCGGTGCACGTCGTTGCCAACGATCCAGAGCTGCTGGAGGTATATCCCACCTGGTCGCCCGACGGACAATGGCTCTACTACTGCAAGTCGGTGCCACTGCCAGAGGAGCTTCGCGACAAGGACATACGTTCCACCTACGAAAAGATTCAGTACAACCTGTATCGCCGAGCATTCGACGTGCCCTCGCGCAGCTTTGGCGAGGAAGAGCTGGTGTATGATGCCGCATCGAAGGACCGAAGCGCCACCCTGCCCCGTATCAGTCCAGACAGTCGTTACATGCTGTTCCCCGAGGGTCGATATGGCTGCTTCCATACCCGACATGCCGATGCTGACGTGATGTGTGTGTCGCTCGAAGGTCAGTATCCTCTCGTGAATGACCCAGAGGCCGAAGACTCTCCGTTCATCGACCTTACGGATTTCAACAGTGAGGGCTTTGCAGACACATACCCCTCGTGGTCGAGCAACGGACACTGGATTATGTGTTCTTCCCGTCGTGGCGACGGCAACTACAGTCGTCTATACTTCTCCTATTTCAACAACGGAAAGATCGGAAAAGCCTTCCTCCTGCCTCAGGAGGATCCCGAGCAGAATACCTTCCGCCTGAAGTGTTATAATCGACCTGAGTTCATGATCGAAGCTGTAGAGATCAGTGCTGATGAATTCAGTAAGGTGTTTGACCGCTGATCATCATCAACGTAATTGCAAGCCGACCATAGAAAACCAACAATTGATAACTGACAATTAATAAAAGAGAATGAAGCAGCTCAGATGGGCTTTCGCCCTTGCCACTCTGCTATTTGGTGTGACTGTCACGCTCTTCTTCGCGCTGGCCTATCCGCATCACCTGCACTTTCAGGAGCAGTATCAGCTCTTCCTGTTCGAGCAGAGCTACGTCCGCTATGTGCTCTCCATGCCTGGAGGACTGGCCGATCTGGCAGGCAGGTTCATCACACAGTTCTTCCTCTATGCCTGGGCGGGTGCCACGCTGATTGCACTTTTATTGATGGGCATACAACTGTTGGCATATCGTCTGCTGCACACCAGCCACACAGAGCCTTTGACCTACGCGCTCAGCTTCGCTCCTGCCCTGTTGTGCTGCTGTTTCCTGTGCGACGAAAATGCCTTGATGTCAGCACCTGTTGCATTACTGATTGTGCTGGGCATGGCTTTGCTGGTTCGAATCGTGTGTCATGACACAACGAGGCAATTGCTCGGCATTGTATCCATACCCGTCGTGTACATGCTGGCAGGAGCATTTGCCTTGCCATACGCGCTTTTGCTCATTCTGGAAGAACTGCGCCAAGGCTATTCACTGCGGAATCTTGCCATCACCGTCTTCTTGCTGATTGTGGCATTATCCACGCCCGCTGCATTTCAACATCTGCTGCATAGTCCGTTGGCACAGCTTTATGCAGGCCCTCATTACTATCGCATTCCCAGCGAATTTCCACAATGGATCTGGGCGGCTGCCTGCATCATGCCACTACTCATGCTTTTGCCCAAGCGCCTCAGGCAATGGGCACCTGGGCATGCCCTCATATCATTCCTAACCATCTGGATTGTCCTGATGTTAGCCGGTGGCACCTTGGTCAACACACTGCAGAACCAGAAGCGCGAGAGTATCATGGCTTACGATTTCATGGCTCGCAACGCTCTATGGAACCGCATCATTCAGAAGGCTCGCAAGCAGGCTCCGAAGAACCAGGTGGCTGTCGTTGCCTTGAATCTTGCACTGTCGCAACGAGGTATGCTGATTGACCACATGTACGAATTCCCACAGAATGGCATCGCCGGCCTGCTGCCGAACTTTGCGAATGACTATGTCTCACCACTCGTGACCTCCGAAGCTTTCTACCGACTAGGTCTGATCAATACCGCACAGTCTTTCGTATTCGAGGCACAGGAGGCTATTCCAGATTTCCAGAAGAGCGCTCGTTGTTACAAACGCTTAGCGGAGACAAATCTGATCAACGGAGCATACGAAGTGGCACGCAAATATCTCTATGCCTTGCAGCACACCTGGCATTATCGCTCCTGGGCGACTGAAACACTGGCTCTGATTGACAATGACGAGGCTGTCAATGCTCATCCCGAATATGGAGCACTGCGTCGGATGCGATGCACCGAAGACTACTTCTTCGGTGGCAATTCGATTCAGCAGATCCTTATACGTCAGCTTGAAGCCTGCCCAGAGAACCAGACAGCACTACAGTATCTACAGGCTACACGCACATTCCATCAGTAATAGAGATTTTCCCAATTCTTAGGGAGCATTAGTGATTGGATTCGATCAGTAGCTGCTTTGGATTAAAGATTACCTTCAACATGAGAGGACTCTTCTGCAACAGCAGGCACCTCTCTTTCTGCAACAAGAAGGCACTTCTCTTTCTGCAACAAGAAGGCACTTCAGCTTCAGAGACAAGATGGCACTTCACCTTCTGCAAAAAGACAACACCTTGAAGAGTGATACGGATGGCAATGACCATCCCAGCTGGAAAAGAATCAATCCAAAGGGCAAAACAAATATGCTGCCCAGTGAAAAAAACAAAAATGAGCACTAAGAGGGTGTGTCAAAAGTCCAAAGCACTTTTTGGGCGCTGTCATTTTGATACTTCCATCAATAAAAGAAGCCGTTTTAGAGCAGAATATGGACTGAAATCCATGTTCAAAAACTCTAAAACGCTTTTTGATGTTTGTAGGATAATGTCAGCTTACATTTGGCTATCGCGTTTTATACTCACATGACGGTTGACACACCTTCTTATATATTTAGCTAAAGGTTTTACGCTCGATATGCTATGGCTCCAAATGAACTGATAGCTCTTAGTCTTGTCTTGAAGGGATGAAAGAAATCACCACATCCTGCTTCCTGCGCGGGGTCTCTTCAATCCGTTACAGCTTGGCCGACCACTGTGTTCAGTCTTTTAAAATAAAAAAAAGGTGTGCACCTGATCCACATCTCACGACGGGGAGTTTAGCACACACCACACACACATTCTTAATGAAAAGCAATTCAGGTATCTAAACAGTGAAATATTTTTTATTTTGCACTGCAAAGATAGAGTTTTTTTTCGAACGATGCAAATAATTTGCCATAAAAATATCATTATTCATGTAACATTCCTCTACTAAAATGTTACATCAACTGTATATCAACATTTTACAAAAAGCCTTTTTATTGCTTTTTCTCGAAATTAAAGATAATTTTGAATAAAAAGGGCAAAAAAACCTGGGATGTAACACCCCAGGCAACTTATCTTTATTTTCTTTTCCAGACCTCAAAAGTCATTGAAAAATCATTTTTCTCGTCTGCTTCAACCCGTTCGGATGACAAAAGTTCATATCCATCAGGAATAGCTGGCACTGCTGCATCAAAGCAATCGACCACCGTATGAACTCGTGTAATATAGAGATGCTCAGCTTCTGTCCACAGCTCGTTATAAATCTGAGCTCCTCCAATAACAAAGGCATCAGAGGGAGCCTTCTCCATTGCCTCAGCCAACTCATGATATACCTCAATGGTCGTACCAGGCTTCAGGTTCGACATCACTTCAACCGAAATATGATACAGCGGATCGCGCGTCACCACAATATTGCGACGGCCGGGCAACGGACGACCTATCGACTCGTAAGTCTTTCGTCCCATAATGACAGCATGCCCCATGGTCGTGGACTTAAAATACTTTAGGTCCGCACTCAGATGCCAAGGCATTTGTCCCTTGTAGCCGATGGCATTATTCTCGGCGGCAGCTACAATGATGTTCATATTATATATATTTAAAATGTATAATGTAAAATTGAATGCTATGTAATGTTGCAGATAATGAACCAGGATTTTTGACTTAAGCTCCAAGCCTTGCCCGCGTGTAACCTAGGGACAATTGATCATAAATGATTGTGATAGGGAAAACTTTTGTTCTTATGTTCCTTTGTCAAACAGTCTAAGTCACCAGTAAATCTTTACTAAATCCAACCGACCGACTGAGCAATAATTTTACATTCTATATTTTCAGTTAAGTTAAATTCACTCTACATATAGCACCAAACCCTTCAAATACTCGCCCTCAGGATGGTAGATATTGATGGGATGGTCAGCAGGCTGATGAAGCTGGTGAAGTATGCGTACTCGTCGGCCCGACTGGGCAGCAGCAGAAAAAACAGCACAACGGAAGTCCTCTTTGGTCACAACCTGCGAACAACTGAACGTAAACAAGATGCCACCAGGTTTGATACGCTCGAAGGCTTTGGCATTCAAGCGTCGGTAACCCTGCAATGCATTGTGTAACACCTTGCGATGCTTGGCAAAGGCTGGAGGGTCAAGTATGATGAGGTCATACTCCTGATCCATGCGGTCCAGGTAATGGAAAGCATCCTCACAGATTGCTTGGTGACGAGGGTCACCTGGATAGTTGAGCTCCACGTTGTTGTTGGTGAAGTTGATGGCCTGCTGGCTCACGTCCACCGAATGAACGAGCTCGGCACCGCCTCGCATGGCGTAGAACGAGAAGCCACCCGTGTAACAGAACATGTTGAGCACCTTGCGTCCCTTCGAGAATTTCTCGACCAAAGCACGGTTCTCACGCTGGTCAACAAAGAAGCCAGTCTTCTGGCCTTTGAGCCAATCCACATGGAACTTCAAGCCATTCTCGACAGCCACATCGCTGATTGAAGACTCCAAAGCCTTGCCCTGAGCTGCATCGGTCACAGGTTGACCATCGATGATGAGATACCCGTTGACACTCTCCTTGGCTTCAACTGCCTGCTGACGAGCCTCGGTCTTGTATCCCAATGTAGTCTCAGACTTGTAATAGACGTTGCGAATGTCGGCTCCAGCCACACGGATCAGGTCCTCTGCCAAAACCTCACGGATGTAATGGATGCCCGGCGTATGCGCCTGCATCACAGCTGTCTGGTCATAGACGTCGATGATCAGACCTGGCAGTCCATCACCCTCGCCATGCACCAAGCGGAAAGCGTTGTTGTCGGGGCGAATCAGGTTCAGCGTCTTGCGGATGTCATAGGCTGCCTGCAAGCGATGCAAGAAGAAATCATCGTCGAACTCATCCTCGTCAAACGAGAAGATACGCACGGCTATCGAACCTATCTGATACTGGCCCAGCGCCAGGAACTCTCCCTGGGCCGAAACCACGCGGACCCAGTCACCCTCCTCTGGCTGCACTTCGTTGCCGAACTCATCCTCCATGCGGTGGATGGCGCCCGAGAAGACCCATGGGTGAAAACGCTTGAGGGACTCTTCTTTCTTATGTTTTAATATTATTGTAATCATATTTTAACCCTCCCCTAGCCCCTCCTGCCCCATGAACATTTGCTCTGCAGCACGTGAGGGGAATAATTACCTCAGTTGTCGTATGGGGAGTAGAAGCGACAAAAGGTTTTATCTCCAAAGGAGTGTTTACAAGAATGGCTTAATAAGGAATTTCCAGATATCGTTGGCATTAACATAGACCATCAGTGCGATGATGATGCCCATGCCGATGTACTGCGCACGCTCCTTTGCCTTGTCGCTGATAGGACGACGGATGATGGCTTCTAAAAGCAGGATGAAGATGTGTCCGCCATCCAAGCCAGGGATAGGCAGAATGTTCATGAAGGCGAGAGCCACACTGAAGAAGGCTGTCATCGACCAGAAGGCCATCCACTGCCACGTCTCAGGGAAGATTGAGCCCATCGTGCCGAAGCCTCCCAATGATTGGGCCCCCTCCTTGGTGAACACGAGTTTGAACTGACGCACATAGTTGTAGAGCATCTTCCAGCCACGCTCGATGCCAGCAGGGATAGACTCAAGGAAACTATATTCGATGTGGGTGAAATAGTCCTTGCCTATAATCTGCTTTGGAGCGATGCCAATCATGCCCTCCTCGGTCACTGTCAGGTCGATGGTCTGCTCCACGCCCTCGCGCACCATGAGCAAGGTCAAAGGTTCACCGGCATGTTTCTTGAGTTGTGCCTTCACCTCATGGAAAAATGGAGTCAACAACGTATCGGCCACCATCATAGTACTGTCGCCCACGGTTATCTGCAGCGGTTCTACCACACCGATGATCGAGTCACCAACCTGCATACCTGCCTCTCGTGCAGGACTTGGTGTATCAGCATCAGGCAAAGCAGCCACCACCATAGGGAAACGAGCATCGAGGAAAGTGTTCAGTTGCTCTGGGTCACGCAGGAACACCTGTCCAAGCGTGTCGGGCAGGGCAATCTTCACTTCCTGGCCATGACGCAACACGGTCACATCGTTAGCCAGCAGCAAGGCGCTGTGCAAACCGCCGAAGTCGATCTTCTTGCCATCCACAGCCACAATCTGATCCTCCTCCTCGAAGCCGATTTGATGAGCATACTCACTGTAGGTCACGCCGTAGGGCAGATTCTCTATCTCGATGATATCCTTACCCCAATGCCAGCTCATACCTATATAAATAAGCACAGCAATAATCAGGTTATTGAGCACGCCGCCCACCATAATCATAAACTGAGCGAACTTGCTCTTCTTCACAAAGGCATCGTCTCGGTCGAAGTCGGCTGTCGAGGCATCGTGTGTCTCATCCACCATGCCCACGATAGCGCAATAACCACCTAATGGAATCCAACCGATGCCATATTCTGTCTCGCTAGGGTTTGACTTGCCCGACACCTTGATGTTGCAAAGGAACAGGCCATTCTTATTCCAACGAAGCAATGCGAACTTCTCAGTGTCGAAAAACATATAGAACTTCTCGACACCCACCTTAAATATACGTGCCCACATGAAGTGACCCAACTCGTGCACAAACACTAGGATCGACAACGCCAGGATTAGCTGCAGGGCTTTGAACAAAAAGACTTCCAATTTTTCTATGTATTTTATTTATCGAGTTTTCGAGATTTTCGATTCTTCGATTCTTCGAGGTTTCGAACTATCGTTTTTTTGAATTCTCGTCTATTCAAACTATCAACTTTCACATTCTATATTTACCTGCGCAGCAACTCTGCTGCGCGGACTCTTGCCTCAGCATCAATCTCGAAGTAGTCCTCCAGTGCGGGTTCTGCCACGAATGGCATGGCTGCCAGCACCTTCTCGTTGACCTCGGCCATCTGCAGGAACTTGCACTGTCCATGGCGGAAGGCCTCATTGGTCACTTCGTTGGCAGCATTGAGTACACAACTGCGGTCACCTCCTTGCGCCAGAGTCTCAAACGCCAGACGCAGGTTAGGGAATCGCTCCAGGTCAGGACGCTCGAAGGTCAGGTGCGCATAGTCCTCGATACGCAGCTTACCATTGATCTGAGAAGGCAGGCGGTCTGGATAGCTCAAGGCGTAGGCAATGGGCAGCTTCATGTCGGGGCAGCCGAGCTGTGCCTTGATGGCTCCATCGCTGAACTGCACCATCGAATGGATGATTGACTGCGGATGGACAGCTACCTCAATCTGGTCGGCCTTCATGCCGAAAAGCCAACGTGCCTCGATTACCTCAAAGCCCTTATTCATCATCGAAGCCGAGTCGATGGTGATTTTAGCGCCCATGTCCCAGTTAGGATGCTTCAAGGCTTGGGCTGCTGTGACGTCACGCATCTGATCGAGCGTGAAGGTGCGGAACGGGCCACCCGACGCCGTGATAATGAGCTTGTCGATGGGGTTGTCGAGCATTCCCAGCTGGGCAGCATCCACATCGCCCTGCTGCTCGACCTTCTGTCCACGGGTACGCACCCAAGGGAAGCAGCCACGGGCAATAGCTTCGCCCTGCAGGCACTGGAAGATGGCCGAATGCTCCGAATCGACAGGCAAGATGGGCACCTGATACTCGCGGCACAGGCCCTCAATCAACTGGCCAGCCACCACAAGTGTCTCCTTGTTGGCCAAGGCCAGTGCCTTCTGTGCCTTGATGGCAGCCACTGTGGGACGCAGGCCAGCAAACCCGACCATGGCAGTCACAACCACATCGATGGGGCCTGCAGTCACAACCTGGCAGAGGCTCTCTGCGCCCGTCCACACCTTGATAGGCAGGTCGGCCAAAGCATCCTTGACCTTATCGTAGCAGTTTTCGTCAACAATCACCACTACCTCAGGTCGGAACTTACGTGCCTGCTCGATGAGCAGGTCAGCCGAACGATGGGCCGTGATGGCATAAACAGAGAACAGGTCAGGATGCTCCTCGCACACCTCAAGCGTCTGTTTTCCGATGCTGCCTGTACTTCCTAATATCGCTATTGTTCGCATATCTATCTTTCTGTTTTTTCTCTCATTTTTCTAGGGTCATCACCGTGCGGGGATCCACCTCCTTGCCTCGGCGCCACACCTGTATACCCAACCAGCGTTCCGTCTCCTCGCGCTGTGCGCCTGCATGACCGATGGCTCGCCCCATCTTGATGGTCTGTCCGACCTGAATAAGAGGCAAGGTCAAGTGCGAAAAGATGAACAGGTAGTCGTCGTGCGACTGCAGCACCATCTCCCAGCCCTCGCCTATCAGCATGCGGCTCGACACTACCACCGACTCGTAGGGAGCCAGCACCGGAGACTCACGCTTCAGCTGCACGCGCAATGGTGTACCTGGCTTCAGTTGCTCGGAACTCTCCTCCAAGAGCACCTCGCCCGTCACTGGCGACATGAAGGTCTGACCCTGCAAAGGAGTATTCTGCTCCACAGCATTGAGGCCAAAGCGCTCCTGCTCCTCATAGCGAGTCACAAAATTGCGTTCTGCCTCGCCCGCAGCCATGCCCAGCGTGTCGGCAATGCGCACGGCTGCACTATCGAACGCCAAGAGACTATCCACAGGGCGCGTCTTGTCGAGCAGGATGTCCAGCATATTGTCCAAATAGGCCGAACGCAAACGGCTTTCGTGTTCGATGGAATCAATGCGCATGGCACTCTCCAAGGCCAGCGCCCGCTGGTTCACGTCCAGATAACCGGGCAAATACTGTCGCAGTGGCGTGCGCGTCATCACAATGATCACCAGCAGAATGGTCAGCACAGTCACCAACAAGGCTAGCATGGCTGTGAGCCATACGGGCATTGAGAACGAAAAGACCGTCCGGTCCTTACGTTCGCTCACCAGCTGCAGGCGATAGCGCCAATGTTTCCAGTCCAGTTTCTTCATTGTTCATACGGTGGCATGCTCAGCGTGTACGCACACCTTTGCGCTGCAAATTTACATAAAAAATCCGACATTTTCTACCTTTTTAAATAAAATTATGTGTGGCAACAACGATTTTCACCCCTTTTGTTTGCCACACCCAATAATTTGTGCTAAATTTGTGGGCGAAAGTCAGCCTTTCATCCCCCCTCTGATTCTGCAAGCCCTCAGAACGCCTCATCCCCGCAGAACGCATCCCCCCTCCTCAAACACCTCGAACACCACAAACATCACTAATCACAAACCACACCCCTACCGAACATGAATATCGCAGTACTTCTGGCCGGAGGCAGTGGGCGCCGCATGGGTGGCCCTGAGCCCAAGCAATTCATACAGATAGCAGGCCGCACCATCCTTGAGCACTCCATCCGTGCATTCCATCAGCACAAGGGCATCGACCAGATCGTCATCGTGGCCCATGCCGACTATATCGACCGCATCCTTGAGATTGCTGCCCCCTATCCAAAGGTGCAGCATGTGGTGCCAGGAGGCAAGGAACGCTACGACTCCTCCCTCGCAGCCATCGCTGTAGGCAAAGAATTGTCAATCCTCAATTCTCAATTCTCAATTAATCTTCTGATTCACGATGCAGTTCGTCCCCTCGTCTCGCAGCGCATCATCACCGACTGTCTCGCTGCCCTTGAGCATTACAAGGCCGTCGATGTGGCCATCCCGTGCACTGACACCATCGTGGAGGTCAATGCCGAGGGCCACATCTGTCACATCACGCCACGCGCCATGCTGCGCAACGTGCAGACCCCCCAGTGCTTCCGTCTGGAAACCATTGACGAAGCCTACTGCCTAGGCCTCAGCGATCCCAACTTCATCACCACCGACGACTGTGGTGTGGTGCATCGCTACCTGCCCAACGAACCCATCTTCGTGGTCAATGGCGAAACCACCAACATCAAAGTCACCTACCCCGAGGATTTGATTCTGGCCGAGAAGGTACTCTCAACGTCCGAAAGTATTCCTGCTGGTCAAGTGTGATGGGGCGACTCTCGCACGCCTCTTCTTCATCTGCAGTCGGTCAATGAGCTGATTACCATCTTCCAATAAGTATGACCAAAGATGAAGAGGCTACCTGCGGACTTGAACCCCAACGAGGTGTAGAGACGTTGCGCACGCTCGTTGACAGGATCCACGGCCAGCGTCACGTTTAGATCCAAGGCCAAACCTCGGTCGATGCCACACTGCAACAAAGCACGACCGATGCCCTGACCACGGAACTCAGGCTTCACAGCCAACGAGTCGAGGTAATACTCGCCAGGCAGTGCTTCGTCCTCCATGCCTGGGAACTCCACTCCTAGTTTCTCCTTCACGATGCCCATGGTCACCTCGCGCATGGAGCGATAAAACCTACCCTCATACGCTGTAATCATACCCACCGGCTGCCCATCGACGAGGGCCAGTGTGGTATTACGCCACGAGTAGAGCACATCCTCGCGCACACACACATCATTGGCAAAACCTCGTATCCGCTCCTCAGTGGCATCGTCATAGAGCATTGCCGTGTGGAATCCCCACGCTATGAACAGAGCATCGTCCACGGTGGCCTGTCTGAATGTCAAGTCTTTCATCTGAATGAAGATAATTATGATCAGTTTCTGAATTTACTAAATCTTATTGTTCGAAGTAGTAGCCATGAATAGTCAGGCGTGACTGAATACTGTCGTTCCAATCGTCTTGGATCTCAAGCGAAGTGACGCTGAATACGCCTTTACCACTCAACTCAGGCAGGAGCCAGGGTGTGGTATGGTCGGAGGCATCAGGCAATTTTTCTATATCGAGGACTACGACAAGAGAATCATCCAACCGGATGCGCCAAAGCGTAGAATCTCTGACATTGGTTAGCAGGCTATAATCACCGACAGAGCGGAACCGTTGGTAGTTCTCTGGTACGGAGACAAAACCTTGATGTGTATAATTGTATTCAAAGTTATCCTTCATTTCGACATAAACACACCATAAGTTAGTCTCTTTATCCACATAGCGATCAATCTCCTTCTTGCTATACAGAATGCTGATATACCGCAGATCGTCTCGCAACTGATTAGCCTCCTTAGCGGGCAACGACTCATAGAATTTTTCAAACGCCTCCCTCGACATAGGCAGTGTCGGATGCTCGTGGCTCTCAAGAAAACGATCAATGCGAGAGGTAATCACATCGTAGGTGATTGAGCAGTAGTTGACGGGCAAAGCCGAGGTGAACAGGAAGAGAAGGCCGAAAGAGAGTGACACCCAATGAATGCGACGAGCACGGGTGACGAACAGCCCCAGGCAGACGGCATAAAACCAAAGGTTGAGGGTCAGGACATAAAGGCGGTCTACCGTGATGCCATAATCCCTAAGACGCCGACCGATGGCTACTGTCATCAGCACAAGCAGCGGCAAAATGATGATGGGCAGCCAGCGCAACAGCCAACGTTCGAAAGCATGTGTCTTTCCTCCCTCTGCCTCAGCCTTGCGCTGCAATGGATAAAGAAGCAGCTCTATACCCAGACAACCCAACATCAGTACAATGATAAGCAGACATACACCACCCTTGGGCAGCTCCATATTCAGCAGGATCTTTGCCCCATAGCCATAAAGGACCAGCAGATAACCCAACACTAGCGGAAGGAACAGATAGCGAACCATTCCTGTGAGGAACTTCGAGGTCAAAGCCGTGCGATTGAACTTCTCCTCCCCCTCAGGCAGTCGGGACATCCACAATGTTCCTGCTACGAAGATCATCAATACGACATTAAGGCTACTGTGCCAACGATGATCGACTGTAATACCAAAGAGCCAGTCAAGCGAATTGAGCAACAAATACAAGCCAAGGGAAACAATGCCACAGGCCAATGGGCACAGTGCAGCGAAGCAGGTCATACGCAAGGTCAGATTCCACGAAGCCAGATCATGACGCTCGCGGAAGAAAGGCAGGAAGATGCCTGCTATCAATAAGGCTGTGCATAAGGCTCCATGAGCCAGAAGCAGCTCTGCATAGATGCTTCCCTCGGGGCGGAACCAGAGGAAAGCAGCATCGGCTAACAACAACAGCTGCGAGGCAATGCTCACCCCCTTAACTAACCGTTGATCTCTCACCTCCTCACCCCAGAACCGCAGCACAAGGCTCAGCACTGTGCCGATGCTCAGATAGTAGAAGATGGTGCCATTCTGAATCTCGGTGAGCTTGAACCACACTCCCTCTTCCGGTTCCAGATGCTCACTGAAAGTATAAACTTTGTCCCACACATGCAGCAACGTCCAGATAGTAAGCAGGCACAAAAAAGCTAATGCCGCAGGGAACCGCTGAACCAGTGCCCGACTTGCCCTGCTTATGTCGTTCAAATTAATCTTCTTCATATGTCTTGTTTTTTATGTTCTTCCCTCATGCTGATCTTCTGTGTCTCGTTCTTCTTCACTGCCTTATTGAACGCCTTATAGTCCTTCTCAATACGAGCTGCAAGGTCTTTCTGATCTTTGGCATAGAGCTTCAAGTAGTCTTCGAAGGCAGGGACTTCGCCTGTGATCATCTTGTTAGCTGTATAGTAATTGAGCATGGCTATGATGCCTTCTGAATACTGCTCCAGAGAGTTCTTATTGTCTGGATTCTCAAGGGCATACATCGTGGTTCCTGCCAGATAGGAAATAAGATAGACAGAGTTCTTCTGGTCAGCCATCCATTTCGATTCAGGTTCGCCAATGATGACGGTCAGCTCATCGGTGGACATAGTCCAATCCATAATATACTGAGCAGCTTCGTTCATGCGGTCAGCCGAGAGGTAATGCTTCAGGTAATAAAGACTGCAATAATAGGCATCGACACGATGCTCCAGGCATTTCTCGGCAGAATCGAAGTGCGTGAGGGGCGGGACGTAGCCATTCTCTTTCTCCTCTTTCAGACGGGTTACTTCAGCCTCTACCTCGCTGGCTCTCTCCTTCTGCCCTGCACCATTGTAGTACTTGGCCAGATAAGCCAACTCGTTGACATAGTCGCTGGTATGCTCGCCCTCTATCTCTGCGATGATATTCAAGGCATGCTGATGGAGCGTGATGGCCTCATCATATTTCTTAAGCAACGCCTTGATCTCAGCCCCATGGATGAGGGTGGCACGCATATCCATATTGTTAGGCAATAAACGGTAGTATATCTGCAATGCCTTGTTGCTACATTGCTCAGCCTCCTCCAGACGATCCGCATTCATGCAATAGATGCTCAAGTTATCGAGCATCAGTGCATAGACGAGTGTGGTATCGCCCTGTTGTGCGGCATAGAGCTCAGCGGCACGCTTGGCTGCAGCTGTGGCTTCTCCATAATTCTGCATGCGGAAATGGCATCGGCCCACCATGTTCCACGAAGAGGAGTAAAGGGAATCAGCTTGCAAGCCAGCCTTCTCCAACAGTGTGATCACCTGTCTGTAGCCCTCCAGCGAGGCAGCATAGTCTTGCTCCACAAACAGAGCATCTGCCTTGGAGGTCTGCTGCAGATAGCTTGACTGCTGTGCGAGGAGTGTACATGGAATCAATGCCATGATCAGCAGCAGCACTGAAAGTATCTGTTTTTTCATTGGATAAATTGCTAAGGGTTAGTAGTCTTATTCTTCAAACATCGTTTATTCTTTTTCGTGGAAATACCCCGGGTTAGAGAAGAAAGAGGTCTTTCCGTGTTCGTCTTCAGGAAGGAGTTCTACGAAAACATCTTCATCTGCGCGCCACAGTATCTTATAATATTTCCGTCCTTCCAATAGGTCTGTCTCTTTGTTCTTCAGGCTGTCTTCTGCGTCCTTGTTGATCATAGCGATGATCTGGTTGAACCTCAGGTACAGGTTCTCGACGCAAGCAGACTCATTCTCCAGGTTTGACGCAGACATCAAGGCATACAGCAGGGCTGCAATGCTAGCGGGATGCTGAGCAAGTATCTTTCGGCATTCATCAAGGCACTGTGTATATTCCGCAGCCTCATACAGAGACTTCAAGTCAATGTCGGTCAGTACTTCACTCTTGCACTGGTCAGTCAGCGCATGGCCGAAATAGATGCGCGAGAGTTCCAGATTGGTCAGCGACGCATCGCCCGTGATAAAGCGCTGTTCCAAGGCCTTGTAATCCTCTGCATTATCCTGCATCCACACCTGGATAGCATCGAAATCGATGATGAAATCCTCCATCGAAGCCAACATCTGCTGTCCTGACAATGCCCACTGAGCCTCTTCTGACTGTGCCAGCATCGTAGCATATTGGCGTGCTTTTTCCTCATCTCCTGTCTGAGAATAGAGTGATGCCAGGGCATGAATAATATTGCCATCATTGGGGTAATCAACGTTCATCTGCTCAAAGTGAGAGATAGCTTCCTTCTGTCTGTAGGAATTGATCATGACTACGCCTTTGTTAAACTTATAAACCATGTTTTCGGGAAAGCGGCTAATCAGCGTATCGCACAGGAGGTCGGCTAATGAGATCTCCTGCTTTTGGATAAGCTCGCCTAACAATCCATTCATGTGCTGCTCCACAACGGCATTTGGATTCTCAATGGGCGCATCATAGAAGTCTGTCCAGCGTGTGCTGTCGGCCTGATGCAGATCCAGCATATCCAGAGCCAAGGAAGTTGCGTACTTGGTCTCATACTTCCACAGATAGAATTCGGTCAGGTTCGAATACAGCTCAATGTTATTTGGCTGCACCTCAAGTGCCTTCTTGTAATACTCAAGTGCCTTGACATAGTGCTCCATGCCATTGCCATGGTCTTTCATGATCCAGTAGCAGTTAATCTGCAACTTTCCGAAACGTTCACAGGCTGGCAGCATGGCTGTGTTTTCGAATTCCTTCAGATCGTCAGTATATTCTATCTGAGGTCTGGCCTGCAGATAATGAAATACACCCTGGCAATAGATCTGTTCGGCATTGTTCGGTTCATCCTTAGCCCATTGCTCAAGGAACATTGCAACCGAGTCATTCTCAATTCCATTGTTCTCGAACACACGTTTGAACTCCTCGAAGCGTTCGCCTTCAGCTTTTGCCACAAAGGCAGAAGCCAGCATAATGATTGATAAAATAATGATTCGTCTCATTGTATCTATTGGTTAATGTTTATTCTAGTGGCTGTGTCACTCTTGCCTGACTTGAACTGTGGATGAGATATTGCTTGAGGACGGAATTGGCCCATTTCCTGAATTGAATGCCATGTTTGCTTTTAACGCGATAGCCAATTGAGGTGATCATCTCTAAATTATAATACTCCGTCAATTGAGTCTGCGTTTTCCCTTCCATCGCACCATGACGAGTGGTAGTCGCAAATTTTGCGACTACCACTTCACCAGCCAATTCTTCTTTTAAAGCATTATTAATATGCTTACCAATTGTTTTGATGTCCCTTCCAAAAAGCACAGACAGCTGCTGACGATTCAGCCACACCGTCTCATTCTCCAGCTTCACGTCAAGCTGGGTCTTGCCATCCTCTGTAGTATATAAGATTACAGAACTATTATTCTGCTCCATTGTGCAATTCTTCATGTTATTCATTTCTGCCGCAAAGATACCACTTTTTTTCGGAATGTCCAAATAATCTGTAAGATTTTTGAGTTTATAGCTCTCCCTCAACAGATATTTGCAACACTGGCAGTCTTTGAGGGGAAGAAATCTCCAACGAGTTCACTTCCTGATATATTCGAACATCTCTATATGACGGAAATCCATCGACTCGAGCTGCTGATGGCTCTCTGACTGAAGCTCTGGGGTATTGAACTCAGGAATCAAAGGGACTCGGATGAGACAGCGTTCCTGCAAGCCACTCTCGGCCAAGAGCTGGAGATTATGGAGCATAGGAGCAATGGGATGAAGGGTGTAGCGCTCGTAGATGTCGGGATGCATGTCCTTCACGTCGATGATCCACTGGTCGATGACAGGGATGAGGCGCTCGATGTGATGCTGGGGCACAGCAAGGCTTGTCTCAATGGTGAAGCGCCACTGGCGGCTGTCGGGATTGCTCATTGCCAACTGCTTGAAGTCGGCAATGAACTCGCTGCGCAGGCATGGCTCCCCGCCACCGAAGGTCACTCCGCCCCCGGTGGCAAGGAAATAGAGATTGTCCACCTGCACCTCCTTCATCAATTGTTCGGGAGTGTAGGGATGCATGCGTGTCTCGTCCTCACACTGCGGATTGAGGCAATACTTGCACCGGAGCGGGCAGTGGCTGAACGTGACGAGTGTGGTCACACCCTGGCCATCGATGGGAATACGATGACGACTGATGGCAAAGATAGGAGCAGGCATACTATTCAAGGCGAAAAGTGATAGGTATCATGTACTTCACCCGGACAGCTTGACCTCGTTGCTTTCCAGGCTTCCATTTCGGCATCAGCTGGACAACTCGGATGGCCTCCTCGGTAAGATACTCAGATGGCGAACGCATTTCCTGAATGTCGGTAATAGAACCGTCCTTTTCAACGACGAACGAAAGGGTTACACGACCCAGAATGGAACTCTCAGCTAGTAATTCAGGGTAGCGCAGATTCTTTTTGATGAAAGCCATCAGCGAATCAGTGCCGCCTGGGAATTCGGGAAATTCTTCCACTACAGTAAAGCATGCTTCTGAATCATTTTCTTCACCTTCTATAGGGCCATAATCTTCCTTGGTTACCATTCTGTCTATCTCAACATCCTCACCTCCAGCAAGCAATTCAAAATTATCTTCTATAATACATTGATCTAAAGGGTTGGGGTCTTGTACTGGTTCGGATTCTGGGGCACAAACATCGCCATCGAGAATAATCTCGCCTTCATATTCTTCTTGTATGGAAGGCGGAATGGGTTGAACTGATTCAGAAGACTGTGATGGACCTGCTGGCTGAGGAGCGCTGCATGAGGCGAATGTAGCAGCGACGCCCAATGACAATCCGACGATGCTCACTGCCATACCAGCTGCCCTACGCAGCGAGAGCTGGTTCTCAATGTAACGAAGCTCTGACTCACACTTGGGGCATGTTCCTTTGCAATTACCCTGATGCTGGCATTCTGTCACTTCGTAAGGGATACCGTTGGCATCGGCAATCTGCTTGCGCACCTGCTTGAGGGAGGCGCATACTTTCTTTCCGTAAAACATAATAATTGGGGATTAGAAGTTAGGAACTAAGATTTATAGTAATACTTCGACCTCTGGAAGCACATTATCCGAAGGCAAACGGAGCGTGTAGAGACAAGCTTCGAGGTTTCGGATCAGGAGACGCTTGCTCTCGTTGGGGGCATAGCAGAAGCCTTCGACGAAGACCACGCGCTTATTAATTTCATCCAGGCGCATGTGGCAGACAAATGGCCCAGCCATCATGCCGTTCTTCATACGCCACATACCTCGCAGTTCGCCTACATACTGGCTATCGATCAGCATACCCTTGTATTCAGGAAGAATTACATGCTGGTTAGTCTCCATACATTCGTCCTCGCTTGTCCCTCGGATGTTGGCACCCAGCACAGAGTCGCGCACAGCCACCGCTCCCTTGAGGGTAAAGATGTCATTATTAATATAAGGTACGCTATACACTACCAGATGACTCTGCTTCGTGGCCAGATTGTCCGACACCCAGAAGAAAGTGCTGTCTGCCCCGGGATGGCAAGTCCCGTTCATGACCATCGGGATGCAGAGCGAGACATCCTGCAGTCTCTGTAGTCTCTCCTGCTGATCGTGGCGGTTTTCCTCTTTGAGCACAGCCATGCGACGGTTCAGTTCGGACTTGACGAAAACCTGGCGCAACCGATCCTGCATCTGTGGCAGGTAGTCAGCAAGCGACTCAGCGCTCTTGGCATGCATGCGGATGATGGTCTGATGGATGGCATAGCGATCATGGTCGAGGGTGATGACTGGCTCGGAGGCATTGCTTGGGTCGATGTCAATCATCACCACATTGGCCACGATGCGGATGACTGATGACTGGTAGTTCTCGGGCGACAAATGGCGCACATGGAAATACGGATCGCCATTGGGCGTACACTCCATCGGATGCTCGAAGATGGCATGAAGGGTGTCGTTGAGCGGGGTCGATTTTAGGCCCTCCTTCATCACGAGATACAAGTCATAAGGTGTGCCTGAGGCATCAGGACGGAGAACATGTTTGATGCCACGCTGGCAGCTGGACATTAACAGTGACACAAGGGCAAACAAGGAAAGGATAACTCTTTGCATAATGATTTGGTATTAAAGGTAAAATTTTCGCTGCAAAGATAGCAGAATTACCCACAATAATCCAAATTTTTGATTGTGCAAAGAGTGTGCAAGTTGTTTTTCAGTGGTTTATGTAGTGTTGTATCACATGTTACAAAGATTCGACAAAGGCATCCCAGTCTGCTGGTGATCCTTTTTTCTGGAATACTTTGGTATAGAGTCGGCGTCGGATAGAGGAGATTGCCTCAGGTGAACGAGAGGCAAGCTGTGCAATTTGGCTGGGTGTGAAGCCGAGTTTTAGGAGCTGGCATACACGCCATTCGATTTCGGACAATGGAGTGAGGTCGCGCAGTGCCTTGCCGAAATGAGGCAATCGCTGCGTGAAGAGAGCATCGATGCCTGCCCAATCGACATGAGGCACATCCTGCCTTGAAGCCATACCGCGCAGTTCATTGATCATAGCTTCCTCGCGGAGCAGTGCCAGGTTGCTGACGTTCTCCTCGGCATTCTGGCGGAGTTCGAACTGCAGGTTGCGGATCTTCTGTTCCTGCAACAGCACTTGCATCTGCTTCTTGCGATAGAAGGCGAGGAATGCCAACAGGATGCATGCCATGCAGCATACGAGTGCCACGATCCAAAGCGTCTTATGCTGGCTGTCGCGCTGCGAGAGTGAGAGCTGCCAGTCCTTATAGTCATTGAGCGAGGAAAGCGACTTGTTCTGCAGCGTCTCCCCAAGGAGTAGCTCTTGGTAGCGTACGAGCGAATCCTTCCACTGGGCTGCCTTGTCAGCATCATCCAGATATAGATTGGCCATATACGCTTTGGAGAAGAAGCCGATGGTGTCGTTGAGTGTCTGACACATCTGCTCTGCCTTGCGAAGACAAGAGAGGGCACTGTCTGGCAGACTGCGGTTGGCATAGACGATGGCAAAGTTACCCAGGTCCTGTACGGTCATCGCATAGCTTGGGTCAGCGGCCAAGTCAATATACAGTTGCTCGGCCAGTGCCATCGAATCCACCAGGATGGCATATTGAGCCATGCCAGAGATAGCCTCCTGGAGCACAAAGTCATTCTGCAAACGAAGCGCTTCGCGGATAGAGGCATCGAACAGCAGCCGACAAGAATCATAATCCTCAGTGTGCATCTTGGACACCGCCCAGATGGTCAGCGCGCTGGCAGCATACTGTTCAAGGCCACCTGCCTCGTATTCGTGGAAAGCCATGCTGGCATACTTTTCTTCATCGCGACAGTTCTGTGCTCCGTTCACAAGGGCGAGATAGGTGTAAAGAAGTCCCTTAGGATAGTGGCTGTCCACATACTCGGCATTGACCAAAGCACGATAGAGAGAGATAGCTGCATCGGCGAAACTGCCCAGCTGGTAGCGCACAATACCCTGGTACAGATAGGCATAAAACTTCTGCACTTTGTCGCCTCGCTCTTCGTAGTAGTCGGCCGCGAGGTTGATGAGCGAATCGCTGGCAGCATCTTCAGAGTTCTTATACTGACCTCGGGTGTAGAGCAATGCATAGCGGGCTTGCGCCTCGGTGCCCTCTGCTAACTGACTTGAATCGATGTCCTTCAGCAGCGCATAAGCCTCATCTGGCTTGGACACAATCAAAGTCTCTGCCCGATCGAGCACACAATCGGTCTCACTATGATGACACGACACCACAGCAAGAGCAAGGACAAGGCAAATGATGCATCGCTCCAAACCGAACGGGATCACTCCATGAAACAGATTCGTCATAAATGATATCGTATCCTTGAGGTATGACTTCTTATTAAGGCACCAGCATATCGTCCATGTATATAGACTTCGAAAATAATGATTGTAATGGCTGTTTTGACACTGTTACGGGGTTTTGTTTCAAAGTGTCACTGCCGTTTTTCTCCTACATCCCCGATTTTTCCTGCGAAAAAGAATGTGAAGATCCTGCTTACAGCAATCGGAACTCATAACCCTGCTCCAACAGCCACTCGATGGCGGCGGGTAGGGCTTGTTCGAGGTTATGCCATGACTTGGGCTGGTCGTGGAAGGTGATGATGGAACCATTGCGTGCATAACGTTTCACGTTGGCGATGACGTCCTGCGGAGTGAGACGCGAGGAGTAGTCGCGGGTGACAAGGTCCCACATCACGATGCGGTACTTCTTCTGCAGGAGTGAGGCCTGTCCGAAGCGAAGCCAGCCATGTGGAGGTCGGAAGAGGTCGCTACGGATCAAGACATTGGCCTTTTCGACATTGGCCAGATAGGCTTTGGACTCATAGGTAAGGGCTGAGATGTGGTTCATGGTGTGATTGCCCAAGCGATGGCCAGCGGCTTTGACCTGTTCGAAGATGGCGCGGTAACGTGCCACGTTGTCACCCACACAGAAGAAAGTGGCCTTGATGCCGAAATGCGCCAAAAGGTCCAGCACCCAAGGTGTGACCTCGGGTGTCGGACCATCGTCGAAGGTGAGATAGACGCACTTGGGTTGAGCAGGGATGCGCCACAAGCTGTCCTGGAACATCAATCGACGAAACAGGGTTGGCGGTTGTTCGATGAACACGCGTTTTTTTCTTAATTCAAGAGCTTATACTTGCTGTAGGCCAGCTCGAAGTAGTTGCGGAAGGTGGCATCGTAACGCTCATCGAATTGATTGTCGCCATGTGCCTGTGCCAGCTCGAGTGCATCGCGCATGGTGAGCAGATGCTCGCGGATGGTGCGGCTGATGGTGAGCATCTCCGAGCGGGAGAGGGTGTAGGCCCAGTGCAGATACTCTTCGTTCTGCGCCAGGATGTCGCCAATCACACGAGCACCTTCGGCCTCGTCGCCGCCAGTATAGTAGGCTTCGGCCAAGGTGAGTGAGGTGTAGTCGTATGGGATGTTGTACGACGGGATGGTCTTGTCGCAGAAACGGGTGGCCTCGAGGGCACGTGTGGTGTCGCCCGCTGCCAGAAGCTCATCGATCATGGTGGCGAACATCATGCGCTGGGTGCGGCACATGCGACGATTGTTCTCGTCCAGATAGATCGAAGGATCCTGGATGTTGCCCCACACGAACTTGTTCATCAGGTTGTCGTAGGTCTTGTCGAGGTCGCAGGTCGAGGTGCCACCACCTTCGAGCGGAACGATCTGATAGGCCAAGCCAACGAGACGGAAGTAGCGGTTGAGACTCATATACATGTCGCTGCCCACGGTGGTGGCGAAGTAGATGGGTCGCTGCCAGCCCTCCTTGGCGATGTTCTGGATCATGGAGAGCACAGCAATCTCGTTCTTGGTGATGTAACTCTTGCTTGAGAGGTCGATGTGCATGCGCTCAGAAATCAATGACTTGTCTGGAGTGTCGATGACAGGCGAGTTGGCCACTGCCGCCGAGTCGATGTCGATATACATCTTGGCTGCAGGGATGTAGTCCACTGGGTCGTTCGATCCGTAGCCATCAAGACGCTTGTAACGTGGATCGTCGCTATAGAGCCAATTCATGATCTGGTCCATGGGCTTCTCCTCACCCTTGAACATGTCGATGATGTGTGCATAGTTGAGCTTGTCTGCCACATACTGGTCAGGACGCAGTGAGATGGGCAGTGGCTGCGACTCGTATGCCTCGGACTTCATCTGGTTGATGTACCAGTCGGTCTGCAAGTATGAGAGGTTGCAGACTCGGCAGTCAGTGCGATAGCCTTCGACCTCCTGATTGTACCAGAGTGGGAAGGTATCGTTGTCGCCATTGGTGAAGATGATGGCATTGGGCTCGAGCGACGAGAGATAGTTGCGTCCGAAATCGCGAGCGGTGTAGCGGCCCGAACGATCGTGGTCGTCCCAAGTCTGGCTGACCATCTGGAAGGGCACGCCGAGGCAGATGACGGCTACCAGAGCGGTGAGCACGGCATTGGGCTTCTTGATGGCCTTCTCGAGCAATGTAACCAAGCCTGCAACACCCATGCCTACCCAGATGGAGAAGGCATAGAACGAACCCGCATAGGCATAGTCACGCTCACGTGGCTGATATGGTGTCTGGTTGAGGTAGATGACGATGGCCAGACCGGTCATGAAGAAGAGGAAGAATACCACCCAGAAGCCCTGGATGCCCTCCTCGCCACTGTAGGCTTGCCAGAAGAGACCGATGAGGCCCAGCAGGAGCGGCAGCATGTAGAAGACGTTGTGGCCCTTGTTGTCCTTGATGGAGGCGGGCAGATCGTCCTGGCTGCCTACGAGCATCTCGTCGATGAACTTAATGCCGGTGATCCAGTTGCCTCGGTCGATCTCGCCATAGGTCTGAACGTCGCTCTGACGGCCCGAGAAGTTCCACATGAAGTAGCGCCAGTACATGAAGTTGACCTGATAGCGCAGGAAGTATGCGAGGTTCTCACCAAAGGTTGGCACGGTGATGACCTTCCCATCGACGTTCTTCTTGGTGCCCTCGAAGTTGCTCCATTCCTTGTAGCCCTGTATATGGTTGCCCTGCTTGGAATACATGCGGGGGAAGAGCACGGTGTAGTTGTACTCGTACTCCTCCTTGTGGCCGCTCACGAAGTAGCGGTCGGGATCGTCAGGATTCTGCTTGACCACCTTGGTGTAGATGGGTGCGCCTTCCTTGACTATGGCACGGCCACTGGCATCGCGCTTCACGTCGCTGGCAAAGGTCTGGCCCAGGAAGAGGGGACTCTCGCCATACTGCTCACGATTCAGGTACTTGGTGAAGGAGAAGATCTCGTCAGGCGAGTTCTGGTCCATTGGCAACTGAGCCGAAGAGCGGATGATGATCTGTGCGAAGGTGGAATAACCGATGAGCAGGGTGAGGAGGCAGAGCAGGATGTTGCTCGAAAGACGGGCGTTCAAGCCCTTCCAGGCGAAGATGCCTGCCACGAAAACTACAGACAACAGGATGCCCAGCCACCAGCTTTCGCCCAGGAATGGCGTGCCGCTGAGCACGATGCCCGAGGCGAGCAGGATGCGCAGGGTCCGGTCAGAGGTGTGCTTCTGATAGGCCTTCCATACGCCAAAGGCCAGCAGAGCCAGAACGAAGAGGAAGTAGAAGACGGTTCCGGTGTTGAACGAGAAGCCAAGTGTGTTGACGGCAAAGAGCTCAATCTGGCCAGCAATCTTGATGAAGCCAGGAATCAGACCATAGAGGATGAAGGCTATCATCAGCACGGAGAGAATCAAGGCGCCAAGTGTGCCCTTGAGGGTGACAAAAGGTTCCTTCTTCTTGAAGTAATAGACCAGCACGATGGCAGGTATGCAAAGCAGATTGAGCAGGTGCACACCGATGGAGAGGCCAATGATGTAGGCCAGGAGGATGATGTAACGATCGCCCTCAACGCCTGCAGCATGGTTCTCCCACTTCAGGATAAGCCAGAACACCAACGCGGTCATGAAGCTCGAGAATGCATAGACTTCGGCCTCGACTGCGGAGAACCAGAAGGTGTCGGACCAAGTATAGACCAAGGCTCCCACCATGCCTGAGGCCAGGATGGTGATGATCTGGGGCCAGGTGATTTCATTAACCGATTTGTTACGACGGCACACTAACTTTTTGGTCAGAGCCGTGATGGTCCAGAACAGGAACAGAATGGCACCTGCTGAAAAGAGTGCAGACATGCGGTTGACCCAAAGACCAGCCTGAGCCATGTCGCCGCCGGCAAAGTTGACAAAGAATCGACCGGTGAGGTTGAAGAAAGTGTTTCCTGGTGGGTGACCCACCTCGCCCTTGGCGGCACAAGTGATAAACTCCGGGCAGTCCCAGAACGAAGCGGTAGGCTCCACCGTCGAAAGATAGGTGAAGGCTGCCACCAGGAAGGCGACCCAACCGAAGATGTTGTTGAGCAACTTGTATTGCTTCATCATAGTTGTAAAAGTGTAAATGTATTACTTTAATTGAGTATATTTATAGCGCAAAAATGTATAAACGCAATAAAACGCGCGGCAAATATAATCAAAAAATGAATAGGTTGGTACTTTCGGGGGAGAGAAAATAACATTTAATAATCGATAGCTATACTTTTTTAAAGTATATTAGACAAATCACGGTGTGATAAGATGTTTTCGAGGGTGATTCGGAAGTTTTTTTGAAAATGATTTGGAGGGGTCGAAAAGTTTTAGTATTTTTGCATCAAAATAAACTAAAACTCTACATCTATGAATCCAATTGGCATATTCGACTCCGGCTTTGGTGGTCTCTCCATTTTCCGCGAGATACATCATCTTCTGCCAAACTATGACTACATTTATCTGGGCGACAACGGACGTGCGCCTTATGGCGACCGCTCGTTCGAGGAGGTTTGCGAATATACGAAACAGGCCGTGGATCGACTGTTCTCGATGGGGTGTCCGCTGGTGATATTGGCCTGCAACACGGCCTCTGCCAAAGCTCTGCGCAACATCCAACAGCGCTGGCTCCCCTACTCTACCGATCCTTCACGTCGCGTACTGGGTGTTATCCGCCCCACGGTGGAGCGTGTGGAACAACTGACATACTCGGGCCACATCGGCATCATTGCAACCCAGGCGACAGTTTCGTCAGAATCGTACGAGATGGAGTTGGAGAAGATCCCCACTTCTTTCCGTCTGGACTTCCGTCCACTGAGCGTCACCAGCCATGCCTGCCCTCGCTGGGTGCCTATGATCGAAGCTGGTGAGATGCACTCGCAAGAAATGCATGACATGGTGTATGAGGACCTGGCTTCCCTGCTAGAGAAAGACCCAGACATAGACACAATCATTCTGGGCTGCACACATTATCCTCTGATTACCTCAGTGATCCAGACGGTGCTACAGGAGCTTCGTCACCCCGAGATCATCCTGATGCCTCAGGGCAAGCCCGTGAGCTACGCGCTGCGCGAATACCTGCGCAGACATCCGGAAATGGAACACCGACTGTCACACGACCGCCAGACTCGCTACTATACCACGGGCGATGTGGAGCGATTCCAGCAGCTTGCTCCGTTCTTTATGGGGGTGGATGCAGAAATTAAGGCTGAGGCTTTGCTGTGGTGATGTTCTTCCCTTTTTCACCCAAGGACAATCGATCATTTCTACTCCCTCGACTGTAAGAATTAAGTTGAGATAAACAAAAGTCCGACTTGACATCAGGTCGGACTTTCTTGTACTCACAATAGTCCGACTTGGCATCAGGTCGGACTATCTTGTACACACAGAGGGGCAAAAGCTGCATGTTTTGCCCCTCTGTGGATGACGGAATTTAACACTTCGTATGATGTGTCAAATTTCAGGACACACAAAAGTCCGACTTGGCTTCTGGTCGGACTTTCTTGTACTCATAAAAGTCCGACTTGGCTTCAGGTCGGACTTTCTTGTACTCGCAAAGTCTGATTTGCGACTAAAGCGGATTATCTTATACAACACTACATTATGTCCTTGTTCAGAACTATTGAGCAGAAGTGAAGGCAGATTGTTTGAAAAACTGGTCAAATGCCAAACATTTTAGCCACACGCTTAACGCCTGCAACCAAAGCATCGACCTCTTCGACAGTATTATAGAATGAAAACGACGCTCGCACAGTTCCTTGAATGCCCAAGCTATGCATAAGCGGTTCGGCGCAATGGTGGCCTGTACGCACAGCTATTCCGAGCTTGTCAAGAAGCATGCCCATGTCGTAATGATGAATGTCAGCCACAAGGAAACTCATGACTGCTGACTTATCGCGGGCGTTGCCAAAAATGCGCATGCCTGGTATCTGGCGGAACTGCTCAGTACAGTATTCGAGCAACTCATGCTCGTAGGCCGCAATCTGGTCCATACCCAGCTGCTCAACATAGTCGAGAGCAGTGGCAAAGGCTACCGTACTGATGAAGTCGGGGGTGCCGGCCTCGAACTTATAGGGCAGTTCATTGAACGTAGTGCCTTCGAAAGAGACGGTCTTGATCATCTCGCCTCCTCCCTGATATGGCGGCATCTTGTCAAGCCACTCTCGCTTGCCATAGAGCACACCTACGCCAGTAGGACCATAAATCTTATGTCCCGAGAAAACAAGAAAGTCACAATCGAGATCCTGCACATCGATCTTGAGGTGCGGTGTGGACTGAGCACCATCTACAAGGACGGGCACACCTTTTGAATGCGCAAATCGGATCACATCCTTAACCGGATTGACCGTACCCAAGACATTGCTGACATGTGTAAGGCTGACAAGCTTTGTACGGGGAGAGAAAAGCGACTTCAAATGGTCGATATCCAGCTCTTGCAGTTCGTTCAAACGTGCATGACGTATAACGATTTGCCTTCGTGATTGGAGCAGTTGCCAGCTTACGATATTGGAGTGATGCTCCATATCAGTAACAATCACTTCATCACCTTCATTGAAAAATGCTTCACCAAACGAACTGGCAACAAGATTGATACTCTCAGTTGTACCGCGGGTAAAGATAACTTCTGCACTCTCACGGGCATTGATGAAACGCTGGACCCGAGTTCTGGCTCCCTCGTGGAGGTCAGTAGCCTCCTGACTCAGGAAGTGAACACCACGATGTACATTGGCATTATGAAGAAGGTAGCATTCCGTTAACTTGTCAATCACGCATCGAGGCTTTTGTGTCGTGGCTCCATTATCGAGATAGACAAGTGGCTTATTGTATACCTTTGAAGCAAGAATTGGGAAATCCTGACGGATCTGTTGAACGTCGAACATAATGTCTGGATATTAATGAAAAAGCCCGTACGAACCGTACGGGCTTCAGATATATTGGTTCGTTAAAGACCAATGAAAGAGATTTACTCAGCGGCTGGTGCCTCTGCAGCAGGAGCCTCTGCTACTGGAGCAGCCTCAGACTTCTTGCTACGTGAGCGACGGGTCTTAGCCTTCTTCTCTGTAGACTCCTTAAGGAGGTTCTCATTGTAGTCAACGAGCTCGATCATAGCCATTGCAGCATTGTCACCGAGACGATTGCCAAGCTTGAGAATACGGAGATAGCCACCAGGACGGTTTGCAACCTTAACAGCGATCTCGCCGAAAAGCTCCTTTACTGCCTCCTTATCCTGAAGATAAGAGAAGACGATACGACGACTATTGGTAGAGTCATCCTTAGCGCGATTAATGATAGGCTCAGCATAAACACGGAGTGCCTTAGCCTTAGCTACAGTAGTAGTGATACGCTTAGCCTTGATCAATGATACAGTCATGTTGGAAAGCAAAGCCTCACGATGAGACTTGGTGCGTCCAAGGTGATTGAATTTCTTATTATGTCTCATTGTTGTAATTATTCTTTATCAAGTTTATATTTTGCGATATCCATTCCAAACTGAAGGTTCAAGCTCTGCAGGAGCTCTTCGAGCTCAGTGAGAGACTTCTTACCAAAGTTGCGGAATTTGAGAAGATCAGTCTTATTGAATACGACAAGTTCTCCAAGAGTCTCAACCTCTGCACTCTTCAAGCAATTGAGAGCACGAACAGAAAGATCCATATCGGTGAGCTTGGTCTTCAGCAACTGACGCATGTGGAGTACCTCCTCATCGAATTCCTCGTTGACGTCAGTTTCTGTAGTCTCAAGAGCGATCTTTTCGTCTGAGAAGAGCATGAAGTGATAGATAAGAATCTTAGCAGCCTCACGCAATGCATCCTTGGGGTGAATTGAGCCATCAGTATCAACGTCAATCAAGAGTTTTTCGTAGTCAGTACGCTGTTCAACACGGAATGGTTCTACAGCATACTTCACATTACGAATAGGCGTAAAGATTGAGTCAATAGCGATAGTAGTCACCTCAGCATTAGGATTACGATTTTCCTCAGCAGGAACATATCCGCGACCCTTGTTGATGGTCAATGTAATATCAAAACTTGCACTAGAGTCCATGTGGCAGATAACCAAGTCTGGATTAAGGACATCGAAACCAGACATACCAGCATGCAAATCACCTGCCTTGAGGATATCTGAATTCTTAACCTTAATAGAGACTGTTTCGCTCTCTGTACCTTCGACGATCTGCTTCAAGCGGACCTGCTTGAGGTTCAGGATGATGTTGGTAACATCTTCCATTACACCCGGAATAGTGGCAAACTCATGCTCAACACCACTGATCTTTACAGAGGTGAAAGCATAGCCTTCGAGTGAAGAAAGCAGAATACGGCGTAAAGCATTACCGACAGTAATGCCGTAGCCAGGTTCCAATGGTCGGAATTCAAACTTACCAGAGAACTGGTCAGCCTCCAACATAAGAACCTTTTCGGGTCTTTGAAATGCTAAAATCGCCATGCGGACTAATTATTATTTAGAGTACAATTCGACAATGAGCTGCTCCTGGATATTCTCAGGGATGTCAGCACGCTCTGGAGTATGAAGATACTTACCACTGAGTGAGTTCTGATCCCACTCAAGCCAAGCATACTTGCTGTGATTGAAACCTGCAAGAGCAGTATCAATTACCTCAAGTGACTTAGAGCGCTCGCGAACACCGATGATCTGACCAGGCTTAACACTGTATGAAGCAATGTTTACAACCTTGCCGTCAACAACTACATGCTTGTGAAGAACGAGCTGACGAGCAGCAGCACGAGTTGGAGCGATGCCAAGACGATAAACGAGATTATCGAGACGGCTCTCAAGGAGCTGAAGGAGAACCTCACCGGTCACACCCTTTGAACGAGCTGCCTTGTCAAAGAGGCGACGGAACTGAGACTCAAGAACACCATAGGTGTACTTAGCCTTCTGCTTCTCACGAAGCTGAGTGCCGTACTCGGAAGTTTTCTTACGACGATTGAGACCATGCTGACCAGGAGCATAGTTCTTCTTTGCGAGAACCTTATCTGGTCCGTAAATAGCCTCGCCAAGCTTGCGGGCAATACGTGATTTAGGTCCAGTATATCTTGCCATAGTTTTTTACAATTTAAAGCATTAAATTAATTAAAAACCACACGGGAAATTAAACACGACGACGCTTTGGAGGGCGGCAACCGTTGTGTGGAAGTGGTGTAACGTCAATAATCTCAGTTACCTCGATACCAGCACCATGGATGGTACGGATAGCTGACTCACGACCGTTACCTGGACCCTTAACATAAGCCTTCACTTTACGAAGACCGAGATCGTAGGCGATTTTAGCGCAATCCTGAGCTGCCATCTGAGCAGCATAAGGAGTATTCTTCTTCGAACCTCTGAAGCCCATCTTACCAGCAGATGACCAAGAGATCACCTGACCCTCGCTGTTGGCGAGAGATACAATAACGTTATTGAAAGATGAATGAACATGGAGCTGACCATTAGCATCAACCTTCACATTACGCTTTTTAGCTGCAACTGTTTTCTTTGCCATAGTTTTCTTCTACTTTAACAGATTACTTTGTAGCCTTCTTCTTGTTAGCAACAGTCTTCTTCTTGCCCTTACGTGTACGAGCATTGTTCTTAGTGCTCTGTCCACGGCATGGGAGACCAAGACGATGACGGATACCACGGTAGCAACCGATATCCATCAGACGCTTAATGTTCAACTGAACTTCAGAACGAAGATCGCCCTCTACCTTGTAGTTGGCACCGATATACTCACGAATAGCGGCGGCCTGTTCATCAGTCCAATCTTTTACCTT
>JAZQQU010000011.1:0-46157 GCA_045629225.1 Bacteroidales bacterium
CCCCTTCTTTTTCGAAAGCGCTATCCTTTTTGAAAGTGCCTTCGACCGCATCGTTCACCCCGACTGCATCTGGACAGTCTCAGCCCCGCTCGAACTGCGCATAGAGCGAGCCATGTGTCGCGACCATGCCACCAGGGAACAGGTGCTGGCGCGAATCGCCTCACAGATGTCACAAGAAGAAAAAGAAAAGCGCTCCGATGCCGTCATTATGAACGACACGGAGCACTCTGTGACAAGACAAGTCTGGGAGCTTGTGGATAAGGGAGTTTCATGAAAACCCATACCTCAGTTTCCACGCCTTGTAGTATTCGGGTTCTTCGAGCATCAGTTCGCCTTGCTCGTCGATGAAGAGTTGCGTAGTGGTAGCTTTGGCACACAGGGCGTTGTCGGACTCGCGACGCACCTCGTAGCTGTAATCCAGACGTGCGCCCAGATGATAGACGTAACGCGTGCGTACCAAAGCCACGTCGTTCAGACCCAAGGGACGATAATACTTCAGGTGCAGATCGACGATGGGTGCATATTTGCCACTGGACGAGATGTCGGCATAGCCAATGCCCGGATAATGACGTCCGAATGACTCGCGACCGTCCTCCAGATACTTCACATACGAGCCATGCCAGGCACGTTGCATCATGTCGAGCTCGCTGAAACGCACTGGCACTCGACAGATGTCCTCGAGTTTCTTCGACTGCTGCTCCATCACTTAGCCTTGAAGACAGCATCGTCAATCTTCACGTCGCGCTTGAAGTTCGAGAAGTCGTACTGCTGATAGTTCTGTCCCTTCTCATTGAGGCGGATGCTGCGGAGCTCGCCCACCTTGCTATCGACGGTAATGACGAATGACGAGAACATCATCTTGCGTTTGTCTGCAGCCGACTTGACGATCGGAGCAATGGTCATGATGACCAAATCGCCATCGCGCTCCATATCCACGTCGGCCACGTCGCTGAGGTCGGTATCGCTATTGCCCTGTGTGATAGCTTTGATGGCAGTCACCAGAGGCGAGAGTGCCGAGTTGCCCTTGGCATTGGCGGTATTAGGCTTGCCATTCTGCACCATCGTGAAGCTCTCGCCATCGGTCAGCAGCTGATCCTTGCCTCCATTGGTGGTGATGCACATCAGAGCAGGCTTCTTGAAGTAGAAGGTGCCTGTGGTCACTACATCTTTGGTCACCATCGTGTTGTGCACGGTCTTTTTCACGTCGGCCTTGACGGTGGTCAGGTTCTTATAGCCCTCAATGGCCTGCTGCATCACATCGCTCTGCGCATAGAGTGGCGAGGTGAAAGAGTTAAAGAGTGAAATGGTGAAGATCACCAGTAATAACATGAACTTTTTCATACGTCGTTTGCTGATTTGCTGATTAAGTATAGAGGCCTCCATTGATCGAGATCACGTTGCCCGTGATGTAGCCAGCCTGAGGCGATGCCAAGAAAGCCACCAGGTCAGCCACCTCTTCAGGTCGGCCAAAGCGGTTGGCTGGGATGGTCTTCTTGAGCGAAGCCTCGTCCAGACCCTCTACCATGTCGGTCTTGATGAAGCCAGGAGCCACAGCATTGACCGTGATGTTCTTGCGGGCCACCTCCTTGGCCAAAGCTTTGGTGGCAGCAATGATGCCACCCTTGGCTGCAGAGTAATTGGTCTGACCCTGCATACCCATGATGCCACTGACACTGGCCATATTGATGATGCGACCGAACTTGTGAAACTGCATCTGTGGAATCAAAGGCTGGGTAACGTTGAAGAACGAGTTGAGGTTGGTATTGATGACTGACAGCCAATCCTGCGCTGGCATCAAAGCCATGACGTTGTCGCGACGGATGCCGGCATTGTTGACCACCACCTCGATGTATTCGTCAGCGTCGATGTGTGCCGACTGCCAAGCTTCAAGCACGGTCTTGACCTCGTCGGCATTGGCTACATCGAAGCGCAGCATCTCACCATCGGAGCCTGCCTCACGTATGGCTGCCAGGGTTTCTTCGGCTGCTGCGGTATTGCTGACGTAGTTGATCAGGACGTAATAGCCCAACTGAGCGAGCTTGACGCTCACTGCTCGACCAATACCTCGGCTACCGCCTGTAACGAGAGCGTATTTCATTGAATGTATAATAAGGAGTGTAAATAGTAAAACATAAAAAGAATCGCACAACTGATGATGTACGATGGTTAGACACGAGACGGAGACATAGGTTTAATCCTGTTGCCAAGATTAACGCTCATCGCCCGAACCATGAATCTTGTCGCGCTGCATGCGTGAGGCGAGCTTTTCGAGGTTCATCTGACACACCTCGTCGAGGGTGTAACCCAGGTCGTGGGCCAGAGCGGCAGCATACCACATCACGTCGCCCAGTTCCAGAGCAATCTGACGACGACGCTCGGCTGAGAACTCATCGTTATTGTCGCGAATCACCTTCTTCACCTTGTCAGCCACCTCACCAGCTTCGCCAGTCAGGCCTAAGGTTGGGTAGATGATCTTGCGCGACTCAGGGTAGATGGCTGTGGAGCGTGCGCCTTCTTGATATTCGTTGATGGTCATAGGGAGAATGGATATTTTATATTGTATAACGTAGAATGTAGTATTAATAATGTATAATGTAAGACTTAAAACGTATAATTGTTGCTTGTGCAGTCGGACATGGGGCAGCATAGCACTATGGTGCATTCTGTTGTCATGGATGCTGTGTGCTTGTAAAAACGATGGCACGCAGGAGGCAGAAAAAGCTGACGAGCCAATCACATCCGTAGAAACCGAGGTGGATGAGGAGATGGCGTATGAAAATCCATCCCTCTCAGACTCCGACTTTGTGGTGCTGGCTGACGTGGTGCCAGACATCATCCAGGAGATACGCTACTACACCACATTTAATTTTATAGGCCGGCGCATTCCCGGCTACGAGCGCCCCGTGGCTTTGCTGACACGCCGGGCAGCCGACAGTCTGCGTGCTGTGAGCGACGAGCTGGTGGCGCAAGGCTATAGGCTCAAGGTGTTCGATGCCTACCGTCCCATGACTGCTGTGCGATACTTCGTGCAGTGGTCACGACAACCGCAGGACACATTGATGAAACGCTACTTCTACCCTGAGGTCAACAAGGCGGACGTCTTTCGCCTGGGCTACGTCTCGTCTCGTTCGGCTCATGCACGTGGTGCCACCATCGACCTCACGCTGTTCGACATGGCCACTGAACGCGAGGTTGACATGGGTGGCACCTACGACTTCTTTGGCGAAGTGTCGCACCCGGCCTACACCCGAGGACTCACCGAGCAACAAATCCGACATCGCATGCTGCTACGCGAGACGATGATGCGCCATGGTTTCAAGCCCGTAAGCTCCGAGTGGTGGCACTTCTCGCTCAGGAACGAGCCCTACCCCAATCAATCGTTCGACTTTCCGGTCCGATAAAGGTGTCTCATTTCGCACCTGCCCTCTCGGCCAGATAAGCCATGTACACACGGATGGCCGTCTCGACCATGCGGATGCAGGGACGCTTGCGATAGTATTCGTCGGTACGGGCTTCGGGGATAGCACTGATCACAATCTCGGGCATCGTGCCATCAGCACGCTGCTTGTTCAGCCCCAGCAGTTCACGACAAATCAGGCTGCCCGTCTGAGCCTTGAAGTCGGCAGCCAGACGTTGCACAGCAGCGTAGTTCTCGCCCTTGATGACAGGATTAGCCTCTTCGGAAGCTATCTCCAAGCCTGCCAGCATGAACATGCCGAGGGCTGAGCCGCACGTCTCGCGCATGCGGCCTATGCCCCCGCCATACGAAGCTGAGATACGAGCCATGAGGCCCTGGGGCACCTCGTACCAATCAGCAAAAGCCATTGCTACCGACTGCGAACAATTGTAGCCCTGCTTGAACAGCGCCACGCCACGCGCCACACGTGCCTCGGTCTCAGCTGCCCAGTCTGACACAGCAGCATGGCTGGCCATCTGATCGTTCATCATTACTTCTTGAATCCAGGTTCGGGCAGATGCATGCCTGCCATGATCAAACCATTGGCCTTGGCATACTCCAGCACACGAATGCGGCTCTCGACGGACTTGGCCTTGTCCATGTCGTAGTTCGAATTGTACTCAGGATGATGTTCCTGCAAGGCGAGGCCATGCATCAGGTCACCAATCACCAGCAACTCACCCTTCTGGAACACAGTGTGACCTGGGGTATGGCCCACGGCATCCATGGCGGTGACGCCACAAGGCAGCACGTCGCCAAAGGCAAACTGGTGAAGACGCTCCTCGTAGAGGCCCAACGCAGCATGCTGCAGCCCAGTCTGCTCGGCTGGCATCTGGTTCATCCAGGCATCATACTCAACGGTGCCCACATAGACCTCAGCACGAGGGAATGCAGCACCCTCCAGACCCATCAGACCGCCTACGTGGTCGCCATGCAGGTGGGTGAGGTAAATCATATCGATGCTGTCAGGAGTCAGACCTATGGCAGCCAGACGCTCAGCCATGTGTCCACCCATCTTGGGACCTAGTCCGGCATCGAACAGGATGTTCTTGCCCTCGGCCTTGAGCAGGAAGGTGCTGACAGAGGCAGGCATGCCACCAGCCAGACCCAGGCTATCGATCAAGGCATCAGGAGCATCGGAGAAAAGCTCACGCGAGTTCATCTTCTCGCCCTCGTTGTCCTTGAGCCAGATCACCAGACTGCCATCGGCCAACTCTTGAGCCTGAACACCCTCAATGCTGTCATAACGTGCAGTCACATTCTCAGCCTCAGCAGCCTGCTGTGGCTTGTTCTGGCAAGCTGTCATCACGCCCAGGACTGCCAGCAGAGCCACGGGCACATACATAGTCTTCTTCATCATTATTAAGTCGGATTATTGTTATTCCACTTGTTTTCGGACCGGATCACTTCTGTTCGACCTTGTCCTTAGCCTCTGGCTCGTCCTTTTTGTCCTGGACCAAAGCCTCGCCTTCTTTCATACCATCCTTGAAACTCTTGACGCCAGCACCGAGGCCACGCATCAGCTCAGGAATCTTCTTGCCGCCGAAAAGGAGCAATGCCACTACTGCAATGAGGACAAGCTCGGTGGTGCCGATCATGCCCAGAAATGGAATCTGTAACATATTAAGTGTAGAGTTTAGAGTGTAGAGTAGTTTGTTATAAGTGGAGAGTTTAGAGTGTAGAGTTCATAGTAGTTTTGTAGTGGAGAGTTTAGTTAGTGTTTCAATGCAGAATTGTTTACTACGTAAGATTAGCCATTGTAGCACATCATTGACTTTGCAACTTCCTGAACTACTCTAATCTCTAAACTCTCCACTCTAAACTTTTTTTGGCACAAAGAAATGCCAAAAAAAGCCGAACTCGCTGCAAAAATACAAAAAAAACGGATAGGTTGTACCAAAACTCAACGTTTTTTTGTATTTTTGCACTGATTTTCACGAAAAGACAATATCAAAATGGCAATTCATACAGCTGCTTCGGCCCAATACCAGACTACTACCCTGCCTTGCGGACTGCGCATCGTCTATCGCCATCAGGACTCGCCCGTGAGTTACTGCGGATTCATGATGGACTGCGGCACCCGACACGAACAGGATCCCAGCCAGTATGGCATGGCTCATTTCATCGAACACATTCTCTTCAAAGGTACCACACATCGCGACTCATGGCATATCAACAACAGAATGGAGAGCGTGGGTGGCGAACTCAATGCCTTCACCACCAAAGAGGAGACCACATTCTACTCCGTATTTCTGGCCAAAGACTACGATCGAGCCATAGAACTGCTCTGCGACCTCGTTTGTCACGCTACTGCCCCTGAACGTGAACTGCTGAACGAACAGGAAGTAGTGGTGGACGAAATTATGTCCTACCGCGACAACCCTGCTGAGCTGATCTACGACGAATTCGAAAACCGACTCTTTGCCAACCATCCCCTCGGCCACAACATCTTGGGCAGCGAAGAGACCGTGCGCACGTTTCATAGTCAGGACTGCCTCCGCTTCATACATCAGCACTATCTGCCTCAGCGCGCCATCTTCTTCTTTCAGGGCAAAGTGAGCTTTGAGAAAGTTGTTGAGAGAGTAAACAAGTATTACTCGCTCAGCCTGATGAATGAGGAATCCCCAGTTACTGAGGATTTAAGAGTAAGGAGTGAGGAATCAAGCATGTCTGCTGGTGATAATCACTCATTGGCCAGCGACGATCCTATCGTCATTGGTACAGGTCACAACCAGTCACACGTCCTTCTCGGCACCACCACCTACCCCATCGGACATCCGAATGCTGCAGCTTTGGCACTGATTAATAATATCTTGGGAGGACCGGGCATGAACAGTCGCCTGAATCTGGCGCTTCGCGAGCGACGAGGCCTGGTGTATAATGTGGAAAGCAATGTGACCAACTACACCGATGCAGGATACTTTAGCATCTACTTTGGTTGTGATCACGAGGATGTGCGTCGCTGCCTGCGCATCTGCCATCAGCAGCTTGAGCACCTGCGCACCGCTCCTCTGACTACTGCCCAGCTTGCTGCAGCCAAACGTCAGCTATGCGGGCAGTTGGGCGTTGGCTCAGCCAATCAGGAGAACAGTGCCATACTCATGGCCAAGAATCTGCTCCGCCTGGGCCACGTTGAGAGTCTCGACGAGACCTGCCAACGCATCGATGCAGTCACTCCCGAACTCATCACCTCAGTAATGAACGAGTTGTTCATCAAAGAACGTCTGATGACAGTGATTATCGAATAAAAGCTTTTTTCCGAGGTAAAGAATATAAAAAATGTGACGAAACATAAAAAAAATGTGTCATACTATATAAAAAAAGAGTAGAAAGTTCGGATAATTCGGAAAAAATTACTATTTTTGCGCTCAGATTTAATTATTTCTTTCACCACACCATGACAATTTGGGCAATATTCAAGCTCATTGGCTCGCTGGCACTGCTGATGTACGGCATGAAGGCGATGAGCGAGAGCCTGCAGAAGATGGCAGGCCCACAGTTGCGTCATGTGCTTCAGGCCATGACCACCAATCGTTTCGCAGGCATGCTTACCGGTGCATTCGTCACCGCCAGCGTGCAGAGTTCCACCGCCACCACGGTCATGACCGTATCGTTTGTCAACGCTGGCTTGCTCACGTTGGCACAGGCCATCTCCATCATTATGGGTGCCAACATCGGTACTACATTCACGGCGTGGATCATGTCTGCCGGCTTCTCATTCAACATTACCGACTTCGTATGGCCAGCCTTCTTCATCGGCATCCTGCTGATTTATTCCAAGAAGAAGCAGATCATCGGCGACTTCCTCTTCGGCGTTTCCTTCCTCCTGCTCGGCCTCGGCACACTCAAGGCCACAGGCACCGAGATGCATCTGGAGGAGATTCCTGCTGTGATGTCGTTCTTCCAGTCGTTCGATGACAACTACCTCTCTTACCTCCTGTTCCTCGTAATCGGTGGTATCATGACCATGTGTGTGCAGAGTTCCGCTGCAGTCATGGCCATCACCATGTCCCTCTGCTCGACTGGTGTGCTTCCTATCTACCTGGGCATTGCGCTCGTAATGGGCGAGAACATCGGTACGACCGTGACATCGAACATTGCAGCCATGACAGCCAACATCCAGGCTCGCCGCGCTGCGTTCGGCCACATGTTCTTCAACATCTTCGGCGTTATCTGGGTACTGATTGTATTCCGTCCGTTTGTCAATCTAGTATGTGGCATCGTGGGCATGGACATCAATGTTCCAGAGGCAGATAAGCTGCCATTCGTTCTGGCTACATTCCACACCATGTTCAACGTGATCAACACCGCCATTCTCATCTGGTTCATTCCACAGATTGAGAAGTTCGTGTGTCGCATCATCAAACGCAGCCACGCAAAGAAGGGCGAGGAGGAAGAGGACTTCAAACTGCAGTTCATCTCAGGCGGCATCCTGGCTACTCCAGAGCTTTCGGTTATCTCGGCTCGCAAGGAGATTGGCCAGTTCGGCATCCGTCTGCAGCGCATGCTCGGCATGGTCAAAGAACTGCTGCATGAGAAGGACGACGAGAAGTTCGTCAAGCTCTTCAGTCGCATCGAGAAGTACGAGGGCATCACCGACAACATGGAGCTCGAGATTGCTAAGTACTTGGACGAGGTTTCGGACAATCACCTCAGCGACGAGACCAAAGCCAAGATCCGTGCCATGCTGCGCGAGATCTCTGAGCTCGAGTCGATTGGTGACTCTTGCTACAATCTGGGCCGCACACTGAAGCGTCGCAAGACTCAGGACGAGGATTTCACCGAGAAACAATACTCCAACTTGGATCGCATGATCGAGCTGACTGACAAGGCTCTCACAGCCATGAACGAGATGTTCGTAATCAACCGCGAGAGTATCGATGCCAACCGTTCATTCAACATCGAGAATGAGATCAACAACTACCGCGATATGCTCAAGACTCAGAACATCTCCGACGTCAGCAACAACGTCTATACCTACGGTGTAGGTACGATGTACATGGATTTCGTCAACGAGTGCGAGAAGCTGGGTGACTACGTGGTGAACGTAGTAGAGGCTCGCACCGGTGTCAAGCAGGTAGAGGCGTGATAACACAGAGTGTTGCGGATGTGCCGCAGCAAAAGTTTGTAACACATCAGCAAAGTTCACACCCCATGAGGCTGTCTTCACGACCTCATGGGGTGTTTTTTACGCTTGAACTCGAATAGAAAATTCACTATACTGATTATCAACGATATAGCGATACAGGTTTGATGGTTTGGTACCATAATGTTCCCAATGTAAAACATGTGGGGTAAATCTTTCTCGAATGCTATGTTTGGGATGAAATATGACGAAACGGCAATTTACAGATTTTAACACTGTAAATTGCCGTTTTGTTCATATTGTCCATGTTGGTGGTCATGAGAATCGTTATTTCCAGATTGGTTCCATTTCCCAACCTTTAGGGAATCCCATTGCTGCAAGGTCTATTTCTGTGAAGTCAACGAATAGCCATCGGAGCTTAGCAAGCATATCGTTGCCTGGGGATATGATGTCAAGGAAGTACTTGATGACACACATCGTGAAGTAGATTCTTTGCGTATCAGTTGGCAGGGTTATCCATGGACGTTTCATTCTGTTTGGAAGAGTTGCGCGGATTGAGTATTGCTTGTTCCAAACGCGGGAATGGTGGCAACATGAGTTTCGCTGACCTGTAATAATCGTAAGCCATGATTCAAATGGATCAATCTGCAATCCGAAAGCCTGAGAGATGCGTTTCTTTATCTTCTTGTTCTTGATGTTTCCGTAGATATTGGTGATAATACCGAATGGCAATATCTCAGTGAGAATCCATGCTGGTGGGTAAGGATTGGAATATGTCGTTTTGAAATGAATAATGAAGTCCTCGCGTGAATGTCTGAGTTCGCTATCAATGAGCGACATCGTTCTGGCAAACCTATTGGAATCTGCAAAATTCCCTCCGTCTGTCATCCAAAATGGATCACCTATCATAGAAGTTGCGATATTGACGATTGCACTTCTGATAGCGACCTCAACTTTCTCAATCTCATTGAATAGCAGCAGGCGTAACTTCTTGTCAAAACGGTAGAGCATCATTACCCTGCCAAAGGAAGCACCTGGTTTATAGATGTGCTGCTCCTTGGGCAGCTTCAGCAAAGGGTACATGTATGCCGACAGACGATAGTAGCCAATGTGCTCCAAATAATGCTGAGCTTTGGTGTCGTCTTCAACAGAAAGTCCTCTTGACTTCAAGAGCTTCACCAAATCATGAGAATCTGTATATTGTTTGCCAAATGGTATTGTTGCTGCCATGATGAAATGTACGTAAAAAAAAACGACCCGCACATTTGAGCATCGTTGAGAGGCTTGGCGGGTTCTCGTGGTGCAAAGATATAAAGAATATATCATTCTAACAAATTTTTCTGATGAAAAATGCAATTTTAGGTACACTTTTTAATGATTTTGTGCCAAAAATGATAGTTGGAACGCATTTTTTAAGAGGATTTCGCTCATATTTCATGAAAAATGTGTACCTTTGCAAAGTCACAGCTTGCTGTGTTGTCTTCAAGGAAGCACGGCTGGCAGGACACTACATTAATGTAAAAGCGTCATCGATGCTTTGTCTATTGGTCGTTCTGAACGTGAGAAATTCAAGATTATAGGTCAAGGACAATGTCGGAAGTGACTGTTACTGGTATGCACGAAAACGTACCGGGGTGTGCATTGAGGGTATTATATATCCTCAGCACACTTTTTCCCCGGGTACGTGCTACATACTGGCGCAGGCAGAAACTCCACTCGTTCACCTATAAGGGCAATTCTCACGGCCTAGAACAACGGACGAGTTGAAGTGGAAACCTGCGCCTTTTTGCGTTATTGTGGTTTAATCCTTTTATGCATATTCGGTCTTGTTGGGTTTCTAAGATCTAAAAAAAAGACAGGTATGTTGAATATCACAGTAAAAGAATTATTTGATTATGTTAGCTTAGGGCATGATATTAATGATTTCCCTCTTGATATATTTCCAATTTCTATTAATGGTAAACTTTATGGTGATTCGAACCAAATTAAGGATTTACTAAACAAAATGAGCAATGGGGGACTTTATCAATCATCAACAGAAAATGCTTCAATGGAAGTATCAACAAAAGAGAATGAGGATAGTTATGGCCCCAACAAATTAATAACATGTGAAGATTTACTGAAGGACATAAACATAAATAACGAATAACATTATGAAGCATATTAAATCTTTGTTGCTACTTGGTTTCTTGTGTGTCACAATTTTTGTTCAAGCACAAAATTACGAATATGAGTATGTTAACGCAAGCGTTCAATCGCCATCTTCGGTGTCTATTACACTCAAAACTTTTGCAAACAAAAAGTCTACTGTTGACCATGAGGCAAAATGCGCTGCATTAAAAATAATTCTGTTTGAGGGGCTTCAAGGAACAATTTATAGTAAGCCTTTACTAAGTCAAGGGCTAGTTGCTCTCGATGAACACCCTGACTACTTTAATAAGCTGTTCAACGAAAGACTTTCGTATATAATTAAATCAGCAAAAATGGAGTCTGGATTTAGAAAAGCAGAAAAGAGTGACAAATCAACTCTCTACACCATTGTGGTAAATTATATACAACTAAAGAAGGACGTTGAAAGTAACAAAATCAAGAAACAATTGGGAATATGAAAAGAATTTTATTTACAATATTAATAGCACTGAGTACAGCTTGTGCATTTGCGCAAATGACTTCCCAACCTAAAATTATGGTAATTCCATATACAAAGCAAGGAGAAGATATACGTACCATACTTGAAGCTGATCAAAATAAGCGAGTTGTACTAACAAAGATAAAAGAAGCATTTGACGAAAGAGGTTTTTCTACTATTGATTTTATTGCAAAACTTAAAGCAATAGAGAGTGGCAACACCTTCAATTCAAACAATCAAGAAGACATTAAGTCTCAAATTATTGATATGTCTGGAGCTGACATTTATGTAGAGGCTGAGATTGTTTGTCTACAAAATGAAGTCCCAGGAAATAACAATGTGGAAAGTAGAGTAAGCATCATTATTACAGCTTATGATGCAGCAACAGGAGCATCTCTTTCAAACAAGATTGGTGAGAGTGGTGCTTTTTACACTAACGACATTGCTAAACTTGGCGTAAAAGCAATAAGTTCTTGTGCTGATGATTTTCTACGTATAATGCAGGAAAAGTTTACTTTAATTGCAGAGAATGGGAAATCGGCTATGATTCAGATTGGCATAAGCGAAAATAGTCTTATTAATTTAGAGTCCGAAGTAGGGAATCAAGGGCTTCAACTCCAAGACGAGATTGAACTTTGGATAGAAGAGCGTGCTTATAACGGAGATTATCATGTGCAAGGAAAAACAAAAACAAAAATGATAATTGATGACGTTAAGCTACCGCCTGTAGATGAAGCAACTGGCAAATCCTATACAATAAGTAGACTAAGCATTGATATTTTGAAAATGTTTAGAAATTTAGGGATAAACATTTCTAGAAGTACGCGAGGTAATACATTGTATATAACAATTAATTAATGACAATATGAGGAATTCTGTTATAATTCTTTCAATATTATTGTTTTCAATAGTATCAGTAAAGGCTCAAAGTATCAACGATATAGGGAAAATCGTAATCGGTTATAATATCCAAGATTCTTCATCAGAAGACACGAAACATGTAAGTGAGTATCTGTACAATAAGGTTTCTCACTGGATAGCGCAGGCAGGATATTCTTCCTCTGGAATCACCTCATTCTTTATATGCCCTGATATTAATGTTGATGAAGAGAATGTCGTAGAGGGTGGCATGAAAAACGTTTATGTAATTACGGGTACTCTCTACCTCAGAGTTGTACAGGCAGACAACGATATTGTTTTTTCGTCAATATCTCTGCCTTTTAAGGAATCTGCCACAAAGAGAGAAACTGCTATAAAAAATGGTATTGGGAACCTGCAATATCAGAAGATTGTTCCAATGTTGGAAGAAGCAAAAGAAAAGATACTTCAATATTATGAGCATGAAAAGAATAATATATTTGCTCAAGCAGATATGCTTGTTAGAAATGGCAATTATAATGCTGCAATTGCACATCTCATGAGAATACCTTCAAGTATGTCTGAGACTTACCAAGAGGCTTTAGTAAAAGCAAACAGTGTTCTTGATATGCAGATAAGAGCTTATAATGACAGTATACTCTCGGTAGCTAACAGTCTGTTGGCGCAGCATGATGCAAATTCAGCTTTAGAGTCCTTGTGTTCGTATCAAGATCGTTTTGAGGACCAGAATGGGAAATATCGCACAATGGTGGCAAAGGCCGAGAAACTTATAACGGAATCAGAACTCGCGGTAGCACGTGAAAGACGTCGTCAATACTTGGATGAAAAGGAACGTCAATATCATCAGTGGGCAATGGAAGAAAAGGAACAAAACCATAGGATAAACATGGATAATCAGCAAATGGCTTATAATCGTCAAGCTCTTAGGACAGGCGAAAGGTTGGTTTCACAGAAAATTGCCGCTGATGAAAGAACTGCAGCAAGGGTTATTGCGTCAAATGAACGAACTAACGCAAGAAGGATTGATGCGGCAGAACGATTAGTTTCTCAAAATATCTCTGCAAAAGAAAGGATAGAAACAGAAAGAATCTATGCTATTAAGAGTATTGCTGCAAACTATTATAGGAGCCACCAAACAAGAACTATAGTCGTACAACATAAATTTTAAATGCGCAATCAATATGAAAAAATTTATTCTAATCACATTGTGTTTGAACTTGTTGTTTTCAATAAGTTTAAATGCTCAGTCAACGGATGCTAATGGACAGAAGCGATTCAAAGGAAATGTAGCAATTTTTATAAATTCAGATATCTTTTCCTTTAGAAATGGACTGTTTTATATGCCAGAGCAGTTCAACGAGTCATTGGAACGAGAATTAAAAAAATACGAAGCCTCGTTGTATGCGTTGTTGCAGCAAAACGTTTCAAATGCTGGCTATGCTGTTGTTAATAGAGACGACAAAATGCAAGAGAAGGTGAATCTTCTATTACAACAGAACAAAATGGAAGAATACATTGACGGTATTTCTGTACAAGCTAAGAAACAAGGTGCAGATTACATCCTTTTAGCAGATGTTACCCTTTGTACTATTGACGAATCTTATGTTTGTATGGAGTATTCTCTTAAAATGCTCAATGTATCCAACAACATGGGTACTTATACATGCTTTAGAACAGATTTATATCCAATCAAGACAACGAATGATATGCGAGGCATGATTAGCTCTTTCATTCATGAGTTTAATGTTAAATCCCAATCCTTCTTGTCTGAATACTCTCTCGAGCAATATGCCGTAGCTGCAATTTCTGGTAAAAAGCTAACTTTGTTGGCATATCAGCCAAATGGTGCTATCAAGGCAGATGATAAGTTTTATGTTTTTGACGTATCAAAGAATTATACCATAAAAGACAATGGTACAGATTTGCCAATAATCAAGTTGGATCCCATGAGTGTTGCTTCGAATCCTCGACTTGAAGGAGGATACTTGACCGTTACATCTTCTAATAATGTAAAGGACAAAACGACAGCATTGGTATTCAGACAGATTGAGAAACCAAAATTTGGCGCAGCAGTTTTCCTTACGTATTTTGGTTTTGATGTAAAAGACTCAAAAACTTTTGAGGGATTCTACAGGAAAAGAATCAACCAAACTATTAATTATGCCATTAGCGCAAATCCGTTTACGGAGGGCATTGAACAGGATATGCTTCCATCATTGAGGGCAGAACGCGAACTCCAAAAAACAGAAGATTTCTTGAATGGTCACACAGTAGAACAGATGAAAGCCATTGGAGCTGCCGAACTACTCCATGTAGAAAACTTTAATGTTAATGGAGAAGAAATCTCATTTGTGATAAATTGTGTTGATGTCGCATCCAATACCATCGAAAAGAGTATTGAAGTTAAAGGCAATGCAGCAGAAATAGAATCGATTATACTCCAGAAAATGCTTACTTTATACCTGGCACCATGTTGGATTGACAAAGTAAACAAAAAGAATATTGAACTTCATTCGGCATTCCGACTTTCCTTACCAAAGAATACCCCATGTAAACTATTCTATGTAAAAGAAACAAAGAATCCATTAACTAATGAATCTGCTTATAATCGCGTAGAATTGTGTACCATAAGATACGCAGAATATCATGGAAACTATCATGTCTATGAGATAGACAAGATTCTTGACAAGGAAAGTATGCGAAACATAGAACAAATTGTAGAGAGTGGCGCAAAATTCTTGATTTCTGTTGACGGGTTAGAAGAGAATGTAATCTTCAAACCATTAAAAGTTCAAAACACGAAAGAGTAATGTAATGTACAACATACCAACAAATAAAAAATACTTAATCCATAACAATTATGACAAAAAAAATCTTTATTAAGGCACTTCTCGTATGTGCATTCCTGGTTTTCTCAGTAAGTCCTGTATTTTCACAGACGGTTCACAAACTTGCCGACTTTGAAGAGATGGTAGGTTTTAACATGTTGAATCGTGCAAGTCATGTTGACACCAAGCTGATTTGCAAATCTAACAGATTCTATATGCAAGTACAACAGTGGGAATATCCTCTTGTTGTAGAGCTCAATCCAAAGTTTGGCGACGAAGGTGATGCAGGAAAGTTTGAGTATATTGCAAAAGAGGTAACTTCTGGACAAGTAATGCATTTTAATTCAAAGAAATTAGATGAGCTAAAGTTCGCGGGCTACGTGTATGTTGAAGCTGCTGGAGCTGAGAAATTTCTTGAGAAGAATCTTTTCTTTTGCCTGCCTGCTCCTAACAACAAATTTGAGTATATAAAAACATCTGTAAGCAACATTATTGGTGGCAAGACTTTTACTGTGCAGGAAAATGACAAATACATTCTCTTACTTCATGCCATAACAACTGGAAGCTCTGGGATACGCACAAATGAAACATATGCGATAAAGAAGTCAAAAGGATATGAATCTATTCTCGCAAATAACATAGTTAATGTTCCTATAAGGGAAGATAAGCAAATTATTCAGATCATTACATTTCTAAAGTCACAGTATGAGCTTTTTTATGACAGGGATAATAACAAATTGACTCTTAAAGAATAACTGAATTCGTAATTCCTCATTCTAGCTAACTGACATTCAAAAGAACATCCGCAAAAAACTGTTTTCTGTGAGTTTACAACAACTCATGAATACAGGTCGTTTGCAGATGTTCTTTATCTTCTCGAAGTAAAAGAGGAAGTCGTTTCATACTCCATACCTCTTCCGCTTCGTCTGCACTTTTCGAGAATCCTTGACCGTCTTGGCTGCATGTAGCCAGCAACGGAGTCGGAAGTTCTCGTCCTTCTCATCCTTCTTACGCCCATCCCAACCAGTCTCACTACAGACAGAGCCACCGCCAGCGCATGGAATGCTGACGTAGTGACCACCCATAAGAGCAATAGCCACCTCACGAACAAGTTTGGAGGTATCAGGTTTCTCAAAGAGGGAAAGCAGACCAGCAACATCTGATGACTGTTGCTGACGGAGATATTTTTCGCGACGAAGATTATCTCCGAGTTCACTCATATCATTTTGCTGCTTCAGATACAACTTCCGCTCACTGACAATGCAGTTTTGTGCAGCTTGCATGACGGTCTCACCATAGGTTTTGAGACTATTCTTGAACTGCCCCTTGATGCTGGCATTCTGAACTTTCATCCATTCATCGATGTTTCCAAAGCGAGGGGGACGCTCTGTAATTTTCGGAACAGGTAGTGACACTTTGGGTACATCAAAGCGGACATAAGCCACATTGTAGCGATTCACCTTGTCAGTGATGGTCTGCAACTCCGCCTGCTTCTTCTCCAGTTTTTGTTGCTTGTCAGCCAACTTCGCATCGCAGTTGGAGATCTGCTTCTCCATATCAGCCTTCTTCTGGTTGAACTCTGCGAGGGAAATCTTGCCCTCGGACAACTGACTTTGGAGATTGGCAAGGTCGGAGGCGAGATGAGTCTTCTGAGTCGTGAGATTGCTACGTTTTTTTTATCGCACAAAACCCTTCAAAAAAGGAAAAATTAGCCTTTTGAAGCCATAAAAATGCGCTTTTTTCGCTGTGCAACCGATTTTCATGTTTTATAACATATAAAAAAATTTGGAGATACGAAAAAAAGGTCCTATCTTTGCAGCACCTTAAAAGAACATAACCATAACACAATACCTTAAATAACACAACCTGAAAAGAACCGAAGTCTGATACCCACCCTTAGATGGTGAATGACAAACACGATGTTGATTAAAAAATTTTATCCGTTTATTGTGACGCAAGTCATGTAAACATAAAAAAGGGCGAATCGCGAGATTCCCCCTTTTTTATGCTTTGTCCCATGATGGATGGTGACTACTTGATCCGCTCGTAGCGAGTCATCCATGAGTTGCCGAACAGTCGCCACAGGAAGATGGCGCCACGGAAGCAGAGCTCGATGGCCATAGCTATCCAGACTCCCTTGAGGCCCATGGTGCCAGCCATCAGCGCAGCCAGAGTAATGCGCACTGCCCAGATGGAGGCAAGGTTCATGGTGCAAGGAATCTTGGTATCGCCTGCACCGACGAAGACGCCATAGCACACGATGGCTGCAGCAAAGCCAGGCTCGGCCCAAGCTTCGATGCGGAGCACCTGGGCAGTGAGTTGCTGCACCATCAGATCTGGCGTCATGAACTGCATCACCCACGAGGCACTCATATACATCACCACAGCCATGAGCGACATGACCAGCATACCCGTGCCCACAGTGATGAAGGCGAACTGACGAGCCAGAGGCTTGCGCTGAGCTCCCAGACTCTGACCAACAAGCGTGGTAGCAGCATCGGCTATGCCATAGCCTGGCATATAACAGAGGCCTTCGATGATGATGCCAAACGAATTGGCAGCAATGGCGATGGTGCCCAGTGGAGCCACGATGATGGTGCTCATGATCTGTGCGCCACACATGATGGCATGCTCTATACCCATAGGGCCAGCGATATTGAGCGACTTGAGCAACGTGATGCGTGTGGGTCGGAAACTGGCCGACTCGCGCGAAAAGATGCTCTTGCCCTGAGGCACGTCCTGCAGCAAGTTCATGGCCGGGCAGCGTACACAGGCATACCACATCATGGCCGAGGCAGTGACCAGCTCGGCCAGACATGTAGCAATAGCTGCACCCAGCACACCAAGGCCAGCGTGGAAGATCATCATGTAGTTGAAGCACACGTTAAGCACACAGCACATCACCTGTAACAAGGCTGGCGTCTTGACATCGCCCGAACAGCGCAGCACTCCACCAGCTAACGAACAGATCTGATGCAAGGGCATAGAGAGGCAGAACACGGCAAAATAGAGCGTGGCATTGTGCTGTATGGCCTCCTCGCCACCCAGCCACCCTGGCAGCCAGGGTGCGATGCTGACGCCTATGGCCACGAGTGCCAGGCAGAATACCAGACAGGAGACAATGCCCTGACGAAACACGTCGCGCGCACCACGCAGGTCGTTGGCACCCATGCGATGCGCCACCTGCACATAGAAGCCCGTCGAGGCAGAATGCGACACGCCACCCAACAGCCAGATGCTAGTGCTGACCAGGCCGATGGCAGCCGAAGCCTCAGCACCGAGCGAACCTACCATCGAGGCATCGATATACTCCTCAATGATGGTGGAGAGCTGTGACAGCATGGCTGGCAACGAGAGGCTCATCACCAGGGCGAAGCGCTGGCGCGAGGTGAGATCCTGACCATTGCGTATGAGGGCTAAGAGTTCGTCCTTACTCATTGTTCAGATGGTTGCTCTTTACCCATTGCACAAAACGTGTGAGCGCCTCAGCCAGCACGGCACGCGACGTAGCCAGGTTGATGCGCAGCCAGCCTCTGCCCTCCTCACCATAGACATGGCCAGCGGTAAACCAAACCTTGGCTTCGTCCTGGAGTCGTTGTGAGAGGTTGACTTCCTGGTTCACTGTGTTCCTGGCCATGGCAGCTTCGATGCTGCGGCAGTCCACCCACATCAGATAGGTGGCCTGGAGGTCGACAATGGATAGTTGTGGTAATTCCTTATTAATATACGCACGCGCGAAGTCATAGTTGTCCCAGATATACTGACGCAGGGCATCGAGCCAGTCGCCACCTTCGTTGTAAGCTGCGATGACTGCCTCCACACCGAAGGGGCTGACGTCGCACGTCTCATTGAGGTTGATGGCACGGTCTATCTTGCGTCGCAACTCTGCATCGCGCACCACGATGTTGGCATTCTGAAGGCCAGCGATGTTGAACGACTTGCTGGGCGAAGTGCAGATAGCAGCCATAGACTGATACTCCTGGCCTATCGTGCCCCAAGGGGTGTAGAGGGTGCCAGGAGCGGTGAGTTCGTTGTGAATCTCGTCGCTGATCACGGTGACATGATACTTCTGGCAGAGCTGCGCGATGTGCTGCAACTCCTTTTTGCTCCAGATACGTCCTACAGGGTTATGAGGGTTGCATAGGAGCAGTACTGTGGTCTTCTCGTGAGCCAATGCCACCTCAAGTGCCTCCCAGTCGATAATTGCTTCGCTCAATGAAGAAACAGGAATGGGGTGTGAGGTGTTATCCTGCTCGTCCAAATGGGAGCTTTTAACTATTGTCTTTTCACTTTTAACTTTCAGTGGGACACTGACCATCTGGCACCCCGCATTGCGCACATTGCTATAAAAGCAATTGTAGATCGGGGTGAGCATGGCCACATTGTCGCCCACCTGACACACGGCCTTGAGAATGGCTGCAATGGCAGGCACCACACCGATGGTGTAGAGTATCTCCTCACGGCCTATCTGCCAGTCATGGCGCTGGGCGAACCAGCGCTGGATGGCTTCGTAATAAGCCTCGGGCACCAGCGTATAGCCATAGCAAGGATGCTGGGCACGACGAATCACAGCCTGCTGCACACATGGTGCAGTGGCAAAGTCCATATCAGCCACCCAGAGGGGCAGCACACCCTCGGCAGCCTCGTCCCACTTCACGCAGTTGGTGCCACGTCGATCAGGGGTATTGTCGAAATCAAATAACTTGTTCATGCTTCCAATCTTTCGAACACTTCGAACAATTCAAACATTCAAACAATTCAAACTTTTCGAACTATTTAACCAATTCAAACTTTTCGAACTATTTAAACAATTCGACATCTCGATTATTCGAACTATCAAACATTTCAAACCTGTCAACTCTCAACCTTCCTGGCACTCCACCACAGCGTCTGCTGGTGCTTTCTGATTCTCATCAATGATGATCTCACCCACCTTGCCCTCGACTGCGATGCGGCCAGACGTAGGATTCTTGACACTGGTGACGTTACCCTTGATAGTGGCCTGTACAGTGCTGTATTCGAAAAGGAGGTTGGCATCCTCGCCAAAGGTACAGTCCTCCAGGATGAGTCCTTCCACGTAACAGAGCAGCTGCTCGCCAGTCAGATGGCAACGCACCAGACGGATGTTCTTGCCATACCATGCAAGATACTCGCCATTGATCTCCGAATCGTAGATAGTGACGTCCTCAGCCTCCCAGAAAGCATCTTTCGAGTTCAGCACCGAACGATGGATCTCCACATTCTTGGCGTACTGGAACGAATAGTTGCCATCGAGCTTCATGTTGTCGATACGGATGTTGTGGCAATGCATGAACAGATAGTCAGCCTTCTGGAACGAGACCGACTGCAGTCGGATATCGTCACAGTCCCAAAAGGTTTGTTCAGCGTTTGGGAACTTGCAGTTCTCCACCTCAATGCCACGCATGCGACGGAACATCTTGGGCGCATCCACCAGACAGTTGGTCATCTTCAGATCGTAGCTATACCAGAGGCTCGAACGGGCACTCTCGGCAAAATAACAGTTGTTGACGCGGAAACCACGGGTCTCCCAGAACACGTATTTACCCTCGAAGCGGCAGTCCTCTGCCTCGATGTTCGAAGTCTCCTTGATCGACGATTCACCCACATGGATGGTGACCTGCTCCAGTCGCAGATCATGTTGAGCATAAAGCGGACGTTCTCCACCAAACTCCTGATTCTTGATTAGTTGCATACCTGATGCTATTTTCTGTTTTATTATTTACTGTTTGTATATTGCAATTAAGCGACCGCAAAGATACGCATTTTTCCCCTATTCTGCAAATACATTTTATCGTTTTTTACTTTTTTAAGAAAAAGCTAAGGGTGCGCCAACGAATTGACACACCCCTATATCGTCCTTGTACCTAAATTTAAAGCGTAGCCAGATAGTCGCTCACATTCTTCTCGATGCGGGCAGCAATATCACCATTGTCAGCAGCTGGCACGAACTTCTCGCCTACAATGTGCTCGTAAAGCTCGATGTAGCGGTCGCTGACGCTCTGTGCGTACTCGTCAGTAATCTCTGGCATCACCTGGCCTGGCTGGTTCATGAAGTTGTTTTCGATGAGCCACTGACGCACGAACTCCTTCGATAACTGCTTCTGTGCCTCACCCTTCTCGAACTTCTCCTGATAGCCCTCGGCATAGAAGTAACGTGATGAGTCAGGGGTATGGATCTCGTCGATGAGAATCACCTTGCCGTCACGCTTGCCGAACTCGTACTTGGTATCAACGAGGATAAGTCCCTTCTGAGCAGCAATCTCGGTGCCGCGCTGGAAAAGGGCACGAGTGTACTTCACCATGGTCTCCCAGTCCTCCTTGCTTACGAGGCCCTGAGCAATGATCTCCTCGGCCGAGATGTTCTCGTCATGGCCCTCGTCGGCCTTGGTGGTTGGGGTGATGATTGGCTCTGGGAACTTCTCATTCTCGCGCATACCCTCAGGCAGTTTCACGCCGCAGAGCTCACGACAACCATTCTTGTACTCGCGCCAAGCCGAGCCGGTGAGGTAGCCACGGATGATCATCTCTACGCGGAAGCCCTCAGCCTTGAGGCCTACGGTCACCATTGGATCAGGAGTAGCGAGCTTCCAGTTTGGCACGATGTCGCTGGTGGCATCGAGGAAGCTGGCAGCAATCTGGTTGAGGCACTGGCCCTTGAATGGGATGCCCTTTGGCAGGATCACGTCGAACGCCGAGATGCGGTCAGTGGCCACCATGACCATCAGATCGTCGTTGATGTTATACACGTCACGGACCTTGCCGTGGTAAACTGACTTCTGACCCTTAAAGTTGAAGTCGGTGCGAGTTAATGCTGACATAATATGGAGTTATTAGTTACTATTTATGCGGCAAAGATACAAAAAAAATCAATAGTCCGAACCTTTTACCTCAAATATACCTCCTATTGCTCGCCTCTTTCTACAAAATCCCTCGGTTTTGACAAGTTGAAATAAAAAATAGTTCCATAAAAACATATCCAAACCTGCCAACAAAGTATTTCACAAACGAAATCGGATACGGCAACAATGTCACACAGAATACTGCATTCGAAATTGAGTGTTTCCAAGTTGCAATATTACTTCTTAAGGGTATAAGGTGCGTGACGCAGATAGAGTGCACTCTCGCGCAAGCCTTGCAGGATGTTAGGAGTGCTGGCATACTCCAATTCCACTACGAAGCCCTTTGTACCTGCTGCCTTCATGTTGCGGAAGATAGGTTCGAAGCCTACCATACCACTTTGGCCAATCTCGTTCTGGTCTTTGATGTGCAGGAGGGTGAATCGTCCCGGGTACTTCTTCATATAGGCCACCGGACTGACTCCACCAACCACGGCCCAATAGACGTCCATCTCAAAGAAGACATTCTCTGGCGTGGTGTTGCAGATGAAATGATCCATCATCGTTGTACCCTCCACCTGCTGGAACTCCTGACTGTGACTGTGATAGCCGAAGCTCAAGCCGGCCTCCCTGCACCTCTTGCCGACCTCCTCAATGTATCGGGCAGTGACCTCTATGTCGTGCTTGCTGTCCAGAAGAGGCAGCCAGGACATCACAAGATACTTAACGCCTGCCTCCTTGTGAGTCTTGATGCACTTGTCCCACCACTGTAGGGCCTGCTGAAAGTCACCACTCTGCAGTTCGTCAGCAGTCAAGGGACGGGTGGTGTGCGAAGAGATCAGCTTCAGGCCTGCCTGCTCGATGGCCTGACGGAAAGCCGTAGGATCCAGACCCGAGAGTTTACCATCTTCATAACTGGCAGCCTCCACACCACTGAAGCCCATCTGCGCCACTCGTCTTAACACATAGTCATGATTCTTGGCAAAGAGTTCGGGCGTACCAAGCAGCGAACGAAGCGAATAGAGCTGTACGTTCATTTCTACCTGTGGAGCCTCGATCTCATCTGTCAGCCGGTAGCTGATAAAGGCGAATTTCTTGCTGTCAGGACTCCAGGAATTGACGTTAATGGAGCCTTGGCCACCAAACATCTCCATCAGGATCTCCGGCTTGCCGCCCTCAGCAGGAATCATTCGGAGCTGAACATTACGGTTGGCCAAATGATCACCCGGGGCTATCTCATAGTCGTGATAGGCGATATAGACGACCTTTTGGTTGTCAGGCGAGATGTGGGGGAACCAGGAGTTCATATCCTCATCGAAGGTCATCTGTGTCTGCTCCTTGCCATTGGGCCTCATGCGCCAAGCCTGCATTCTGCCTGTACGCACACTGTTGAACCAGATGTATTTACCATCAGAGCTATATTCAGGTCCATCGTCGAGGCCTGGCTCAGTGGTCAGTCTGCGCTCTTTGCCCCCCTTCACGGGCTTGACCCAGATGTCAGCATCCGGATCGTCGCGGAAGGCACAATAGGCCATGGTTTTGCCATCAGGGCTTATGCCATGCAGGTAACTGGGACCTATAGGCGTAATCTGCCGAGGTTCACCGCCCTCGACAGGCACAAGATATACATAGGAGTTGTATGTCGGCTGGTTACTGTTGGAGCTGAGTCCTATCCACTTGCCATCGGCCGAGATGACATGGTCGTTATTGCAATGGGTGATGCTACCCGTAGGAATCTCCTCCAGATCAGTCGAACCATCAGCAGCCATACGATACAGACGGCCGTCCTTGTTCAGCAACAGCCACTTGCCATCAGGACTCCAGTTCGGAGCTTCGACAGTGAATGGAAACTCTTTGATGACCTGCGAGGTGTGAGTCTCTATATCATAAACCTGCAGGTAACTCATTTCGGGCAAAGGGTGCTGGGCCAAAGCCAACACTGGCAACGACACAGTCAGGGAGAGAAACAGTTTTTTCATGTAGTGGTAATATAAAGGTAATTATCAATGGCTTTGGACAAGCAAATCCTTTCTCCGAAGCGTTTCGGCAAGGAAAGCCTTGTATTGAGAAGATTCCGGGTCGGAGGGTCGATGCTGAAGGGCCCGAACAATGGGCTCAGCATCGCGCATATACTGACGCAGACGCGGAGTCATGGCACAATCCATCACCAGTTCCTTGACAGCCTGGATGGCCAAGGACGAAGGATGCACAAGGTCATCAGCATAGAAGCGATAGTCGCGCAGATCATCCATCAGCAACTCATAAACAGGCAGATACTGCACGCGCTCTGGATAGCGACGTTGCAGCTCGTCGATGGCAAGCATAAGGGTCGATTTGCTGAGCTGGTTGCCATGAAGGGTGTCCTTGACATGGCGGATGGGGCTGACAGTGAAAGTGAAGGTAGGGGTTAGTGCTTCAATGACCTGGCTCCACATCGTCACAATCTCATCGACTGAGAGACGACGACGAGTAAACTCCGAAGCTGGGAACTTATGGCAGTTGGCCACTACCCTGCCCTCGCGTTCATAGACCCAGCTGGTGCCGAACGTGACGAGAATATGCTTGGTTCTGGAGAGGAATGCCCGAACATCAAGGTCTAATTGCTGCAATTGTGCCTGCAACGCCTCTGGATCAGTTCCACTCCACTGTCCATGATGGTCGAAGCTGTAATAGCGACCTGACAAGAGGTGGAGGGAGAAGGAGTTGGAGGAGTTTGAAGGACTTGAGAGGGTTGAGGAGTTTGAAGTGGTTGAGGAGTTTGAAGGGCTAGAGACTTCTTTCAAATCTTTCGGACATTCAGACCCTTCAAACTTCTCGAACTCACCTACTACTCTCATCAGCGAGTTGGCAATGCTTGCCGGATTGAACAGCACGCCCCAAGGATTGCACATCACAGGCAACCACGACTCCTGCAGCCACTGCCCGATGTGGTCGGTGAAGCAAGAGCCCACAAGCAACACCCCCTCACCACGATCCAAAGGCCGTGGCAAAGGGGTGCGCTCTATTTCTGTACGAAGTTTCATTGCTAAGTTCACCTCATTTGCTTACGAGGCATAAAAGATTTTTGGCATTTCACTTTTGTGCAAAATTTGAAACTCTGGCAAGGAATCCTACGTCTCGAATTACTGAAGCGAAACATAAATCAGATAAGAAGCAAGGGCTATCTGGAGGATGAGGATGGCTGGGACTCCGAAGCGGAACTTTTTATGCAGCGTCTTGTGATGCCACACCCTCATGCCTGTCCATGCCCCGATGGAGCCACCGATGGCGGCCATCCAGAGCAGCGTTGCCTCGGGAATCCTCCAACGCGCTTTCTTGGCCTTGTATTTGTCGATGCCATACAGCACGAAGGTGACAAAGTTGATGGCAGCGAGATAAATGAGCAGCAGTTTAGTAAACATTATTCATGCAGAGTTAGAGGTTGTCAGTCAGCATGGTCGTTGCCAAGGGATAATCGCTTCTTCTCTGCCTCGAACTTGTCGTATGCATCCACTATCCTCTGCACCAGACGATGGCGGACGATGTCACGCTTATCGAATTCGATGGTGGCAATGCCGGGGATGCCTTTCAGAATACGCTGGGCCTGCACGAGGCCTGAGGCGACGTTGTGGGGCAGATCGACCTGACTCATGTCACCCGTCACTATCATGCGGGCTCCGATGCCAAGACGGGTCAGGAACATCTTGATCTGCGGAGCCGTGGTATTCTGCGCCTCGTCGAGGATGATGATGGCGTCGCTCAAAGTACGGCCACGCATGTAGGCCAAGGGGGCTATCTGTATGACGTTAGTCTCCATCAGTTCCTTGAGTTTGGCTGCAGGGATCATATCCTCCAAGGCATCGTAAAGTGGCTGCAGATAGGGGTCGAGCTTGTCCTTCATCTCGCCAGGCAGAAAGCCAAGCTTCTCGCCTGCCTCCACAGCAGGACGCGACAGGATGATTTTGCGTATCTCCTTGTTCTTCAAAGCACGTACTGCCAGAGCAATGGCCACATAGGTCTTACCCGAGCCTGCAGGACCGAGGGCGAAGACCAGGTCGTTCTTGGCAAAGGCATCGACCAGCGCCTTCTGATTCTCTGTTCGAGCTGTAATGGGACGCCCATTCACGCCATAGATGATAAGCGAGTCCTGACGCTTCTCCACCGGGCTCTCACCATTGTAGAATCCCAGGATCACGTCCTCGTTGAGCTTGTTGTACTCGTTGCAATAGTTGATTAGTCGGCCCACAAAAGCCTCGAACATCTCAATCTCCTCCTCATCGCCATACACTTTGATGGCTCTGCCACGGGCTGCAAATCGCAGCTTGGGGTAGAGCGTCTTGAGCAACAGGATGTTCGAGTTGTTCGTACCATAGAAAATGACAGGATCGGCCTGCTCCAGTATTATTACCTTCTCGATCATGCGTACAAAATTACACGAAAAATGCTATTTTTCGGGCGCAAAGATACATTTTTTATTTTAAAAGAACAAGTCTGGAAACAGTTTTTTTCCAAATATTTGCTTTTTAATAAAATAGTGGCTATATTTGCGACAGATTTCTACACCTTCTACAAACTCTCAATCATTCTGACATGAACCGAAACACCACATTCAAAGCGTTGGCCCTGGCCATAAGCATGACCTCAGTCACCATGGCATTTGCCGAAAAATATGAGTACCCATTCCAAAATCCTAAGCTGCCTGAAGAGAAGCGCATCGACAACCTGATCTCGCTGATGACCATCGACGAGAAACTGGAATCGTTTGTCGGTGGTGGCGTGCCCCGTTTGGGTGTTCCTGCTGCAGGTTCGACCGAAGCTATCCATGGCATCGTACGTGGCGGTGCTACCACCCTGCCTCCGCTGAACGGTAAAGGCGAGATGGTCCGCACCGAGGGCATGATCAACAGCACGGCCTTTCCTCAAGCCTATGGTCTGGGTGAGACGTGGGATCGCGCACTCATCGAGAAGATCGGAGAAATCATGTCCATCGAGGCTCGCTACTATTCACAAAACAACGAGCCCAACTATCTGTGTCTCTGGGCTCCGAATGCCGATCTGGCACGTGATCCACGATGGGGACGCACCGAGGAGAGTTTTGGCGAAGATCCTTTCCTGGTGGGCGAGCTCGTAGTGGCCGAGACCAAGGGCATACAGGGCAATGATCCGAAATACTGGCGTGGTGCAGCCATCTATAAGCACTTCCTGGCCAACAGCAACGAGGACGGCCGCAGCTCTACCTCATCAGACTTCGATGAAGCCTTGTTCCGCGACTACTATTCCTATGGTTTCTGGCGTGGCGCCCGTGATGCCAATGGCGAATCGCTGATGTGTGCCTACAATAAATATAATGGTGTGCCATGCTCGACACACGACTTCATCCACGAGATCCTGCAGGACGAATGGGGCATGGATGGCATGATGCTCAACGACGGAAGTGCCCTCACGCTGCTCATGACTGCCCACCACTGGGTCGATGACATGAAGCAAGGCGTCAAGGCCATTCTCGAGGCTGGTATCTCGCGCATCCTGGAGCGAGCCATACCTAATCTGAAGGCTGCCTATGAGGAGGGTTACATCGACGAGATGCTGATCAACAAGAACATACGTGGCAACCTGCGCACCATGCTGCGCCTCGGTCTACTCGACAAGGGCGGCAGCAATCCATACGCTGACCTCGGCCTCGACACTGCCCCTTGGGAGACGCAGGAGAACAAGGACTGGGCATTGCTGGCACAACAGAAGTCGATGGTACTGCTCAAGAACGAGAACCAGCTGCTTCCTATCGACAAGAGTAAGGTGAAGAAGATCGCCGTCTTCGGCAACCGTGCTGAGACCGTCATCAAGGACTGGTACGGAGCCCTGCCTACCTATACGGTCAGTCCGCTCGATGGCATACGCAATGCTGTGAAGGAAAGTGATGTAGAAGTAAAATTCATGAAGTGGGACTTCGACGGCAAGGCTCAGGAACTGGCTCAATGGGCCGACGTCTGCATCGTAGTGCTTGGCAACGATCCGCTCACAAGCCCTGACTGGGGCAACCAGACGGTTCAGGCTCCTTGGGCACAAGGTGGCAGCCCTTCAGACGGTCGCGAGGCTGTGGACCGTCGTTCACTCCAGCTCGACACTGAGGATCTTGTCAAGGTCATCCATCAGGCCAATCCGAACACCGTGCTTGCCCTCATCAGCAGTTTCCCCTACACCATCAACTGGTCGGCCGAGCACCTCCCTGCCATTGTGCATTGCACCCAGTGCTGCCAGGAATTGGGCACCGGCCTGGCCGACGTGCTCTTTGGCAACTACAACCCCGCCGGACGTTTGTCGCAGACCTGGGTCAAAGAGATTACCGACCTGCCGAACATGCTTGACTATGACATCCGTCATGGTCGCACCTACATGTATTTCAAGGGCGAACCGCTCTATCCTTTCGGCTTTGGACTGAGCTACACACAGTTCGACTATGCCAATCTCACCGTGGAGCATCGCAAGGGCGAGTATGCCATCAGCTTCGACCTCACCAACACTGGCAACTACGATGGCGAAGAGGTGGCTCAGCTCTATGTTAAGTTCTCTGGCGACGATGCCATCAAGCGCCTCCGTGGCTTTGAGCGCATCGCTGTGAAGCAAGGCGAGACCCGCCACGTCACCCTCACTGTCCCCGACCATCTCATGACCCTGTGGGATGCTCAGGCCCACGCCTTCCGCACCCCAGCAGGTCCAATAGAGTATATGGTCGGTGCCTCATCAGCCGACATCAGGCTAAGAGGGAGTCTGTAAATGCACTGTCCTGAAGTGCAGTAGCAAATCTGGGCATAAAGGAGAAAACGGGCGAATAGTATTCGAAAAAATACTTTTCGCCCGTTTTGTTTGTCGGTCCCCACCGGCCCTGTTATCTGATCCAGAGCAGCTCGCGATACTTAGGCATTGGCCAGATGTTGTCGTCCACGATCTCCTCCAGCAGGTCGATAGGCTTGCGGATCTGGGTGAGGCTTTCGGCTACCTCATAGTAGGCCATTGCCTTCTCGTAGCCGTCGGTCATACGATTGGCCACCTTGCGCTTTTCAGTCATGGCATCAACCTTGCTCTTGATCTCGAAATTGTAGGCTGCGATCTTCTTGATGATGGCGATTTCAGGAGCAGAGAGGCTTTCCCACGTAGCAGGGAAGAGCTGCTTCATCATAGCCACGTTCTTGAGAAGCTGGCTCTGGTAGCTCATGGCTGCAGGGATGATGTGGTTGATGGCGATGTCGCCCAGCACACGACCCTCAATCTGCACGAGCTTCACATAGGTCTCGAACTTCACCTCGTTGCGTGCATGGAGCTCAGCAGCAGTGAAGATGCCCAACTTCTCGAACATCGAAACTGCAGCAGGCTTGACGTTCTCAAGGAACATCTTTGGAACGCAACGCTCAACGTCCAAACCTCGCTTCTGAGCCTCGCGAGGCCACTCCTCCGAGTAGCCATTGCCGTCGAAGCAGACAGTGTCTATGATGTCGGCAATCAGCGGTTTGAGGCAACGCATCACGGCCACCTTGACATTGCTGCCAGCAGCCATCTCCTTATCGACAGCAGCCTTGAAGTCAATGAGTTGCTCAGCCACGATGGCATTGAGCGTAGTCATGGCCGATGAGCAGTTAGCCTTCGAACCTGGAGCACGGAACTCGAAGCGATTGCCCGTGAAGGCGAATGGCGAGGTGCGATTGCGGTCGGTGTTATCGACAAAGATCTCAGGAATCTCCACCAAGCCGAGGTCGTAGGCCTGCTTGCCTCCAATCACGATGTCGGTATCGTCAGGCACGGTCATCAGCTTGCGCAACACGTTGGTCATGGTCTTACCCAGGAAGGCAGAGACGATGGCAGGTGGCGCCTCGTTGGCACCCAGACGATGTGCATTGGTGGCCGAAGCGATTGAGGCCTTGAGCAGCGAACCATGGCGCTTCACAGCCTCAAGCACATTGACGAAGAAGGTGACGAACTGCAGGTTCGACATCGGATCCTTGCCCGGTGCGAGCAGGATGACACCCGTGTTGGTCGAGAGGCTCCAGTTGTTGTGCTTGCCCGAGCCGTTAATGCCCTCAAAGGGCTTCTCGTGCAAGAGCACACGGAACCCGTGCTTGCGTGCAATCTTCTTCATCACGCCCATAATCAGCATGTTCTGATCCACAGCCAGGTTGCACTCGCCAAAGATTGGTGCGAACTCAAACTGATTAGGAGCCACCTCATTATGGCGCGTCTTCATGGGGATGCCCAATCGATGGCCCTGGATCTCCAAGTCCTTCATGAAGGCCTGCACGCGTGTAGGGATCTGGCCGAAGTAGTGGTCGTCCATCTGCTGGTTCTTGCTCGAGGCGTGGCCCATCAGGGTGCGACCTGTGGCAATGAGGTCAGGACGTGCGGCATAGAGGGCATCATCCACAAGGAAATACTCCTGCTCCCAACCCAGGTTGGTGTGTACTGAGGTCACCGCAGGATCGAAGAGTTTGCACACCGAGAGTGCAGCATCATTCACTGCCTTCAGCGCCTTCTTGAGCGGTGCCTTATAGTCGAGCGATTCGCCCGTATATGAGATAAATACGGTAGGAATGAAGAGGCAGTCGTCCATGATGAACACAGGCGAAGTCGGATCCCAGGCAGTGTAGCCACGGGCCTCGAAAGTGGCGCGGATGCCACCGCTGGGGAACGAGGATGCATCAGGCTCCTGCTGCACGAGGTTCGAGCCCTCGAACTGCTCGATCATGCCGCCCTTCCAGTCGTACTCCATGAAGGAATCGTGCTTCTCGGCCGTGGTGTCGGTCAATGGCTGGAACCAGTGGCAGCAATGTGTCACTCCGTGCTCCATGGCCCACTGCTTCATGCCTGCTGCCACACCGTCGGCCACCTTACGATCCAGGTGATGGCCATTGTCAATACAGTCGAGGAGGGCATGGAGGGTCTTGGCGTCAAGATACTTCTGCATCTTCTCGCGATTGAACACCAACTCACCGAAATACTCTGAGGGACGTCCGGCGGGCGTCTCCACTTCTACAGCACGTTTCTTGAAAGCCTGCTGTACTGCGTCAAATCTCAATTTACTCATATCGTTTCGCTAACTTTTTGCTTGTTGTTTGTCAAATTTCCCGTTTTGACGCTGCAAAGGTACATCTTTTTTCGAGTTCCACCAAATATTTGTCCGAAAAAGTGCAGATTAAAAAATACCCAATATCAGAATGAAAGCGCAAGCGTCCGATCGCAAACTTTTTGCTCAACGTTTGTGCATATTGCAAGAAAACGAGAATCGGTTTATTCGCCAGTCACCCACAAAAGCCTGCCAGAATCTCTGACCGAAAAATGTGCACACACAAAAGCCCGCCAGCATCCCTGACAAAAAATCCTGCACACACAAAAGTCCGCCAGCATCTCTGGCAAAAAAATGTGTACCCACAAAACCCTGTCAGCTTCTCTGGCAAAAAATCCAGCACACACAAAAGTCCGCCAGCATCTCTGGCAAAAAAATGTGTACCCACAAAAACCTGCCAGCATCTCTGACAAGTTTTTCAGGATGTCGAAACTCAATCCCGCCACCCTGCATGACAAATTCTGCTAAAAATATTTATTTTTATTCACTTTGGACAGCTTTTCTGCAGAAAATTTGTTTATTTCGGAAATAATTTCTATCTTTGCACCAATTCTCCACCCAAACCGAACTAAAGGAGAAGCTAACTGATATGAGCAAAACCAAGATCCTATTCATCAACACAGAAGTCATGCCTTACCTCCCTGAGGACAACACCACGACCATCGGTCGCCAGCTGCCGCAGGCCATACAGGAGGCCGGACATGAAATCCGCACCTTCATGCCGCGATTCGGTCCCATCAATGAGCGTCGCAATCAGCTGCACGAGGTAATCAGGCTCTCGGGCATGAACCTCATCATCAACGACACCGACCATCCACTCATCATCAAAGTGGCCTCCATCCAGGCCGCCAGGATGCAAGTCTATTTCATCGACAACGATGACTACTTCACCCATCGCAAGATTTATGGCGAGGGCGAGAAGGAATACACCGACAACGCAGAGCGATGCGTATTCTTTGCCCGTGGCGTAATCGAGACCATCCGCAAACTCCGCTGGAAGCCCGACGTGGTCTATTGTCAGGGCTGGTTTTCGGCCATCGCTCCCATCTATATCAAGAAGAGTTTTGCCGAAGATCCCTGTTTCCGTGGCTGCAAGGTGGTGTTCAACCTGTTCGACAACGCCTTCAAGACCCCATTGCCACCTAACTTCTACAGCACCGTGAAGCGCGATGGCGTGCTCAAGGCCGACCTCATCGAGATCAAAGACAAGCCGGTGGATTATCTGGCGCTGTGCCGCCTGACCACCAAGTTCTGCGACGGTCTGATTATCTCTGACCTCACACCCGAGACCGAGGCAATGCGCGAAATTGCCCAAAGCCGAGGCATACCTGTGCTCGAAACCAGCAGCCAGCAACTCGACGTGGAAGCCTATGAGCAGTTCTTCGAACAGTTCAACCCCAATCCGGACAAGGAGGAGGAATAAGCAGGACGATGGTTAACGTTAATCAGAAACCATAACGTTGACCATAACCATAACGTTGACGATATGCATAACGTTGACGTTGACGACAACCCAAACGTTAACCATAACGTCGTGAACGAATAACAAAGAAGACAATAAACGAACCAATAAAGTGAAACTGTTTATAAACGCTATCAAGCAGCTTTGGATGCTCGCCGCTGTGCTCTGCTCCCTCTTGGCAGTCTCTTCGTGCGAAGACAACATCTCCGAGATTGGCTTCAGCACCCGACCCGAGAGCGACGAGATCCACATCAAGACCGACACCCTGCAGTGTGGTGTCACCACCAGCTATCGCGACTCCATCTATGTGCGCACCGGCTATCCACTGCTCGGCAACATCACCGATCCCGAATATGGCAGTGTGAAGGCGGGCTACCTGGCCCAGTTCTATGCCAGTACCAAGATCGGACTGAACGTGACAGAGAATGACTCCATCACCTTCAACATCCTGCGCACCTCGGTGCCTCACGACCTGGGCATTGATCCACAGGAAATCTACACCTCGCACTTCGACTCGCTGATCAACAACACCATCGATTCGCTGACCCTGCGTATCTATTACAACACTTACTATGGCGACTCGCTCACTCCTATGCAGCTCAGCATCTATGCGCTCAACAAAGATGCCCGACTGGAGAAGGAGCCCAACAAGTCGTTCTATAGCAACTACAACTACGAGAAGTTCTACGACAAGCAGAACCTGTTGGGCAACAAGGCCTATACGGCTGCAAACCGTGTGTTGAGCGACTCGGTGCGCGGGTTGAGCGACTACTTGCCCTACATCGAGGTGAAGTTGTCCGACGAACTGAAGGAGCAGTTCTTCCGCAGCATCGTCAAGGCTGCTGTGACCCGCGACAAGAAGGGTCATCAGGCCTACGGCTATGAGGACATCTTCTCGAGCATCGAGTCGATGCGCCAGAACTTCCTGTCGGGTGTAGCCATCCAGCCCACGTTCGGCGACGGCTCGATCATCAAGGTCTATAACACGGCCATCTGGTTCTACTACCGTTCGTTCCACAAGTACAACAAAGACGGCACACTGCTGCGCAATGCCACCGACACAGGCGACTCGTCGTACGTCAAGTCACACGTGCAGTATATGGCTGTAACCCCCGACGTGGTGCAGATGGCCAGCCTCGAGCTGCAGGACCCCAAGAAGGAGGACCGTCTGCAGGACCAGCAGGTTGCCTACATCACCTCGCCCCAAGGCTACTACACCACCATCGACCTGCCCGTGGGCAAGGCCATCCGCAAGATGATGGACGACGAATACCGTCGTGACTCGGCTTACTTCCTCAATGGTGCCAACTTCTCACTGATGTGCGAGAAGCCTCAGGGTGCCCTGCTCAGTAGCACACCAGCCCGTTTTGTGATGATGGTGGAGGACACAAAGATGAACCGCTTCTTCGAGCAGAGCCGTGTGCCCGACAGCCAGACGTCGAGCATCGGCACTTACGTGGCCGACTCCATTAGCCAGCAGATCTACTACTACTCGTTCGGCAACCTCAGCACCCTGGTGATGGGTCTGGCACAGCAGGAGGACAATGGAGAATGGAGCAAGCGCATGCCTTCGACCCTGCAGTGGGCCAAGAACCTGCAGCGTGAGCACCCCGACTCGTTCATGCCTGGTGTGGACCTCAGCGCCATGACCGATCAGGTCTATAACGACTTCAAGACGGCCAGTCCACTGCGCGATGCCATACAGGAGGCTGTGGATCAATACACGGTCAAGATGGCTGTCATCCCTGTCGATGTGACCACCAACTCGCAGTCCAATGCCATCCTCTCTGTCAGCAACTACATACTGCCCACAGCTATCAAGGTGCGCAAGGACAACAAACGCCAGTTCCTGCAGTACATCTATACGATGGGAGGAGGGCTGTGAGAAATGAAATTTCACATTTTTTAGTTTAGAAAAAAGAAACTACTAACAATACAAAATTATTCGTGTTATGACCGACCGTCTTTACATCTTCGACACCACGCTGCGTGACGGAGAACAGGTCCCTGGATGCCAGCTGAACACTGTGGAGAAGATCCAGGTGGCCAAAGCTCTTGAGGCTCTGGGTGTGGACGTCATCGAGGCAGGCTTCCCTATCTCGAGTCCCGGTGACTTCAATTCTGTTGTGGAAATCTCCAAGGCCGTGACCTGGCCCACCATCTGTGCACTGACCCGTGCCGTGCAGAAGGACATCGACTGTGCTGTCGAGGCCCTTCAGTATGCCAAGCACAAGCGCATCCATACGGGCATCGGAACCAGCGACAGCCACATTAAGTATAAATTTAATAGTACGCGCGAGGAGATCATCGAGCGTGCTGTTGCTGCCGTGAAGTACGCTCGCAACAAGGTGGACGAGGTAGAGTTCTATGCCGAGGATGCCGGTCGCACCGACAACGAGTATCTGGCCCAGGTGGTTCAGGCTGTCGTCAACGCTGGTGCCAAGGTGATCAACATCCCCGACACCACGGGCTACTGCATGCCATGGGAGTTCGGCGAGAAGATCAAGTACCTCATGGAGCACGTCGATGGCTTGCAGGATGGTCGTGCCATCCTCTCGACCCACTGTCACAACGACCTGGGCATGGCCACGGCCAACACCATCTCGGGCGTGGTCAACGGAGCTCGTCAGGTGGAGGTGACCATCAATGGCATCGGTGAGCGTGCAGGTAACACCTCGCTCGAGGAGATTGCCATGATCATCAAGTGCCACCAGGCCACCATGCCTGTCACCACCAACATCAACACGACCAAGATATGGCCTACGTCGCGTCTGGTCAGCTCGCTCATGAACATGCCTGTGCAGCCCAACAAGGCCATCGTGGGCAAGAATGCCTTCGCACACTCGTCGGGCATCCATCAGGACGGCGTGCTCAAGAATGTGCAGACCTACGAGATCATGAATCCTAAGGACGTGGGCATCGACGAGAACTCCATCGTGCTCACAGCACGTTCAGGCCGTGCTGCCCTGCGTCACCGCCTCAGCGTGCTCGGCATCGAGATGGAGGGCGAGAAGCTCGACAAGACCTACGAGGCCTTCCTCCGTCTGGCCGACAAGAAGAAGGAGCTCAACGACGACGACCTGCTGATGCTTGTAGGTGCAGAGAAGGCCGAGGGCAACCACATCCAGCTCGAATCGCTGCAGGTTACCACGGGCAAGGGTGTCACTCCGATTGCTGCCATCCGACTCAAGGTGGCCAACGAGCTCTTCGAGGCTGCCGGCATCGGCAACGGCCCTGTGGATGCTTCGATCAAGGCACTCAAGCAGATCATCCGTCGCGAGATGACCCTCAAGGAGATGACCATCCAGGCCATCTCGAAGGGATCGGACGACCTCTGCAAGGTACACATGCAGGTGGAGCACGAAGGCCACATCTACTATGGCTTCGGCACCGACACCGACATCGTAACTGCTTCGATCGAGGCGTACATTGATTGTATCAACAAGTTTAAGTAATTGACCCTCTCCGCCCCACAAGGGGGCACCTCCCCCTTAATGGGGAGGGTTGGAATGTTTCGGAAGACGCACTTTAATTTCTATTCCTATGAAGGATGATGTATATGCGACTCCGTCTTTTTTTCAGGACAGCAAGCCCTGATAGGTATGAACTGTTGAAAACCTTTGCTAAAGAAAACCGGAATCATGCGACAGAGGCAGAAAAGGCACTTTGGTCTATGATAAAAGGCAAAGCATTAGGAGCGAAGTTTCTCAGACAACATATCATACTGGATTATATTGCAGATTTCGCTGCTTTGGAAGAATATCTCCTCATTGAAGCTGATGGTGGATACCACTTTGCAAATGAACAAATGCAATGGGATGCATATCGGGCAGAAGAACTTGAAAACATAGGGTTCAAAGTCATACGATTTACAAACGAAGAAGTGCTGTTTGATACAAATAAAGTCCTTGATTCAATTATCTATGAGTTGAATCATTTACAAAGAACAAAAATAATTAAATAAACTATTGCGATATAAATTATTTGCAATACAAAATAACATGTTGCGATATGAATACTAACCAAACTCTCCCCATTAAGGGGGAGATGTCCGAAGGACAGAGAGGGTCTACCCTTTTCGACAAAATCTGGGACGCCCACGTAGTTGAAGCTGTCAACGATGGCCCAACCCAACTCTATATAGATCGCCTCTTTGCTCATGAGGTAACCTCGCCACAGGCTTTTGACACCTTGCGCGACAAAGGCATCAAGGCTTTCCGTGCCGACCACGTAGTAGCCATGCCTGACCATAACACGCCATCTGACCAGCAGCTTGAGATCGGTGATCCAATCGGCTGCAAGCAGGTCGAGACATTGGCCAAGAACTGTGACGAGTTTGGCATCAAGCACTTCGCCATGGGCACCAAGGACAATGGTATCATCCACGTCGTTGGCCCTGAGAAGGCGCTGTCGCTGCCTGGCATGACCATCGTCTGCGGCGACTCGCACACCTCTACCCACGGTGCTGTGGGCGCTATCGCCATGGGCATCGGCACCTCGGAGGTGGCTCAGGTGCTCGCCTCGCAGTGCATCCTGCAGAGCAAGCCTAAGACCATGCGCATCAATGTGGAGGGTGAGCTTCAGCCAGGCGTTACTGCCAAGGATGTGGCTCTCTACATCATGGCACAGATGACCACCTCGGGTGCTACTGGCTATGCAGTTGAGTATGCAGGTTCAGTGGTTCGCAACATGTCGATGGAGGGTCGTCTTACCCTCTCGAACCTCTCAATCGAGATGGGCTCACGCGCTGGCCTCATCGCTCCTGACGAGACTACCTTTGCCTACCTCAAGGATCGCGAGTACGCTCCTAAGGGTGAGGCCTGGGACAAGGCTGTCGAGGAGTGGAAGAAGCTCAAGAGCGACGACGACGCTGTCTTCGACAAGGAGGTGACCTATCGTGCGGAGGACATCGCTCCTCGCCTCACCTTCGGCACCAACCCTGGCGCAGGCATCGCTATCGATGGCACCATTCCTACCTACGACGGCATGAGCGAGGCTGAGCAGACACAGCTCAAGGCACAGCTCGACTATATGCAGTTCCAGCCAGGCCAGAAGCTCGAGGGCACTCCTGTGGATTACTGCTTCCTTGGCGCCTGCACCAATGGCCGCATCGAGGACTTCCGCGCTTTCGCCAGCATTGTTAAGGGCAAGAAGAAGGCCGACAGCGTAGTGGCTTGGCTCGTGCCAGGCTCATGGCTCGTGCGTCAGCAGATCATCGACGAGGGCATCGACAAGATCCTCGAGGAGGCTGGCTTCGAGCTCCGTCTGCCATCATGCTCTGCCTGTCTGGCCATGAACCCAGACAAGGTGCCTGCTGGCAAGCTCGCCATCTCTACCTCGAACCGCAACTTCGTGGGCCGTCAGGGTCCCGGTGCACGCACCATCCTCGCCTCACCACTCACCGTGGCAGCCTCAGCAATCACGGGTGTTGTGACCGATCCTCGCACCCTCTCAGTTTCAGAGATTAAGGCTGCTGACGTTCGCAAGGTGGTCAATGCCGAACCAGAGAAGTGTCCAAACATCGCTTTCCCAAGCCAGCCAAAGACCGAGGCCAAGGGAGATGCTCAGCAGGGGGCCAAGCACGAGGCATTCAACATCGTCCGGTCTACCTGCCTGCCTATCGACATCGACAACAACAACACCGACAACATCATCCCAGCCCGCTACCTGGCCTTCACCACACGCGATCCTAAGTTCTATGGTGACGCCTTCATGCACGACATGCGCTACAATGCCAACAACGAGCCAGTGGCTGACTTCGTGATGAACCAGGCTCCATTCAACGAGATTCCTGCCGAGGGCCGTCGCCAGATCATCATCGGTGGCAAGAACTGGGGTTCTGGTTCAAGCCGCGAGCATGCAGCATGGGCCATCGCTGGCTATGGCACCCGTGTAGTCATCAGTTCTTCGTTTGCTGATATCCCCCGCAACAACCTGCTCAACTGCTTCGTGCTCCCAGTCATCGTGAGCGAGGAGTTCCGTCAGGAGTTGCTGGCCACCGTGGCTGCCGACGCCAATGCCATCGTCACCGTCGATGTTCCTAACCAGACAGTCACCAACGAGGCAACTGGTCACAGCGAGAAGTTCGACATCAATGGCTACAAGAAGTATTGCCTCCTCAATGGCTATGATGACATCGATTATCTCTTGAGCAAGAAGGCCAACATCGAAGCCTTCGAGGCCGCTAAATAATCTAGATTCCCTAGAACTACTAGAAACCTAGATCATCTAGAATGAAATTCGAAATCTTAGATACCACCCTCCGCGACGGAGAACAGACCTCAGGCGTAGCGTTCAGTGCGCCTGAGAAGTTGTCTATTGCACGCAAGCTGCTCGAAGAGGTAGGCGTGGATCGCATGGAGATTGCCTCAGCACGCGTCAGCGCAGGCGAGTTTGAGTGCGTCAAGCGTGTCTGCGAGTGGGCCACCGAGGCCAACGTCATCGACCGCATCGAGGTGCTCGGCTTCTGCGACAACGGTTCGTCCATCGACTGGATCAAGCGTGCAGGCGGCCGTGTCATCAACCTGCTCACCAAGGGCAGTGAGAAGCATTGCCGTGGTCAGCTCAAGAAGGAGCCTGCCGAGCATTGGGCTGACGTGCGCAGCAATATCGATCTGGCAGTCAAGGAAGGCCTCAGCGTCAACATCTACCTTGAGGACTGGTCGAACGGTATGCTCAACACGCCCGACTACGTCTTCGGCATGATGGATGCCCTGCGCGATGCCCCGATCAAGCGCTTCATGTTGCCCGACACCCTCGGCATCCTCTCGCCTCATCAGACCAAGCAGCTGATCCGCCAGATGGTAGAACGCTACCCGGACCTGCACTTCGACTTCCACGCGCACAACGACTATGACCTGGCTGTAGCCAATGTCCTCGCTGCTGCCGAAGCTGGCTGCAAGGGCTTCCACACCACGGTCAATGGCCTCGGCGAGCGTGCAGGCAACGCAAGCCTTTCGTCGGTCATCGCAGTCCTGCACGACCTCGGACCCTCTTCCCAGCCCTCCCCCATAATGGGGAGGGAGCAAATGTCACCAACAACTGCTACAACCCTTACTAACCCCTCTCTCCCCATCAAGGGGGAGATGTCCGAAGGACAGAAAGGGTCTGGTTCTTGTACGAACGTCCGCGAGAACTCAATAAACTCCGTCTCGCGCATGGTGGCCAGTTATAGTGGTCTTGCCACCGCTCCCAACGCACCTATCGTCGGCGAGAACGTCTTCACCCAGACCGCTGGCGTACATGCTGATGGCGACAAGAAGGGCAAGCTCTACGTCAACGCCCTCCTGCCTGAACGCTTCGGTCGCACCCGCGAGTATGCGCTCGGCAAGATGAGCGGCAAGGCCAACATCGAGCAGAACCTCAAGCTCCTCGGCATCAACCTCAACGACAACGACATGCGCAAGGTCACCAAGCGCATCAACGAGCTGGGCGACAAGAAGGAGCTCGTCACCATCGACGACCTGCCTTACATCATCTCCGACGTCCTCCATCACGAGGCGCCAAGCGACCAGATCAAACTCGTGTCCTACATGGTCTCTACGGCCTATGGTCTCCACCCTCAGGCTGTCGTGAAGCTTGAGATCAATGGTCAGCAGTACGAGGAGTCTGCCACGGGCGACGGTATGTACGATGCTTTCGTGCGTGCTGTGCGTCACATCTACCGCCTCAAGCTCGGTCGCACCTTCCCCTGGCTCACCAACTATGCTGTCACCATTCCCCCTGGAGGCCGTACTGACGCCCTCGTCCAGACAGCCATCTCCTGGGAGTACGAAGGCAAAGTCTATCGCACACGTGGCCTCGATGCCGACCAGACCGAAGCTGCCATCAAAGCCACCATCAAGATGCTCAACCTCATCGAAGAGTGCTTCGCATAAAAATGGCAAGGTCAGGCTGCTGACACCGCCCTGACGTCTTTTGAGTGTTCTCCAATCTGCATTAACATCAAAAAACTTATCAACATGAAACGACTCTTTTCCTTTCTGGTTCTCCTGTGCCTCACTTGCGCTGCCCATGCCTATGATGCGCATATAGGTGATTTCTACTACAATCTCAACGAAAGCCAAAAGACAGCAAGTGTATGCGATGCTAGTCGAAAACCCGTTGACCTTGTTATACCTGAGACTATTACGCATCAAGGAGCAGAGTATAAAGTTACGGCAGTGGAGGATAAAGCGTTCTGGAATTGCCCGGAACTCATTTCGATCACCTTCCCGAAGTCATTAAAGTCAATAGGTGAAAAAGCATTCTATGTCTGCACCAATTTAAGAAGAATTATTCATCTTGGCACAGAAACGCCTCAGATTTCTGCTGAAGCTTGGCGCGACGGACAGACGTTTTATTGTTATGTGCCTGAAAAATACGTTGATGATTATTACTCATGTTATAAGACTTGGCTCAAAAAATACCATATCAGAGATAACAGCAAGTTGAAAAAATCGAACAATGGGTTCGAGTATTACATATTGGATAGCGAAGACCATAAAGTATCTTTTTCATATCCTGTTACACTTAAAAAACTACCGAGCGATTTTCTTGTCCCATACACGACAACGCTTGATGACGAAGACTATTACGTGACTGAGATTGACGATTATGCTTTTTATGATAAATATGGAATTGAATCCGTTACTATTCCCAATACCGTGACAAGCATTGGCGCTAATGCCTTCGTTTACAGTGAACTCAAATCAGTCTCTATCCCGAGTTCCGTATCGCACATTGGAGAATCTGCTTTCTACGGATGTCGTTCACTCACTTCGGTCATGCTTCCTAAGAGCCTGACGGAGATTAGCGATTATTTATTCCAGCAATGTACGAACCTCGAATCTGTGCTCATTCCCAGCTCTGTGACCAGCATTGGCGGCGGTGCTTTCAATAACTGCTCTAAGCTCACAGACATCAACATCCCTAACTCCGTAACATCTATCAAGGCTGGAGCGTTCAGTTATTGTATTTAGAAGCCGAGAATAACAAGAAATAATTAGGAATAAGGAGATATAATGTATTGAATTTCAACAGGAATTAGATTTTAACACTTTCTCATACGAGATTTGGTAGTTCCGTAATTTCCGCGTATTTTTGCAACGTATTTCTACCGCGGAGAATTTACGGGGCTTATTTTTTGTCATTTCGTGGACTCAGTTGACAACGGTTTAACAGGGGTTACAAAGGTGACAAGGCTAAGTGGACGGGGTTCAAGGATTGTCATGAAGCGGACATAGTTGACAACGGTTGTCAATGGTGTGGATTGATTGACAAGGCGGCAGCAATACAAGAAAATATTGTTGAACCACTATTTTAAAATGTATGAGAAAGACCAGAAAATGTGCCTACTGCGGCAAGGAGTTTGTCGTAAGAAGCGGTTCACAGAGGTATTGCTCGGAAGAGTGTGCTGCCAAGGCGAAGACGGAGAGGAAGAAGCGTAAGTCGGATTTTATGAAGGCGGTGGAGCCAGCGATGGATCTGCTGCATGTGGAGTTCCTGACCTTTGCGAAGGCTGCGACCCTGATGGGATGCTCCCGCCAGTATGTTTACAAGCTCGTCAATACGGGTAAGTTGACTGCTTCGAGAATGAGCAGCAGGATGGCATTCATCCGAAGGGCAGACATCGAGGAGATGCTGGCTGGCAATCCTTATCACCGCGTATTGCCTGCCAGAATTGCAGAAACGAATGTAGGGAGGAAGAGAACAAACCCTTCGTCCCTGGGTTCATCGTGTCCCGAAATGAATGGCAGTTCCTCTCTTTCTTCCCTATCCTCAAAGTCTGAGACCTTGCAGGAACCTCTCGAATACATCAGTGGCGAGGAGGTGATGACCCGTTATAAGGTCAAGCAGTCCTGGCTCTACACTTCGGCAAAACGCAATGAGGTTCCCGTCTGCCGCATCGCTGGCAAGAACTATTATAGCCGACAGCATCTTGATGAACTCTTTGGCGTGACCGACAAAATACGAGCCATCGAGGAATGGCTGACTGCTGAACAAGCCGTTACATTATATAATACAACGCTGCAAGGGTTGAGAACCCAGGCCTATCGCCGACATATCCCGACCAAACGTGAATATGGCGTGACCTATTATGCCAAGGAGCCGCTGGATGCAATCTTCCGCCTCGACCTCATCAACAGTGAGGACTATTATACCGTGGCAGAGGTTCAGGAGAAGTTCGGACTGACATCTTCCAATATCTGCCATATCGTCAAGGTCAAGAACATTGCCAAGATCAAGGTCGGAGTGAAGAACCTGTTGCTGAAGACAGATGTTGACCGTGTCATGGCAGAGCGTGAGAAAATGCTTGAGAATCTGCAACACACTGACAAATAGCTATCCAAGAATTCCAGTTGACGTGATTCTACCGTTATGCAGGAATTATCGGCAATTATGGGCATAAAAAGGCGTCACGGGGTAGTCATTTTCTATCTTTGTGCCGCTGAGAAACGCTCAGCCATCGAATAACAATCAAAAACGAGTAATAAGATGAACAACATCTGCAAGACCGTCAGCCTGCGTACCCGAAAGATCAAGAAGGGAACCTGGCTATCCTTCTACCTCGACTACTATCCGGGCTTCCGCGATGAGTCGACTATGAAGGTTGTGAGACATGAATCACTTGGCATATACATCTATGCCAAACCCAAGAACCAGCGCGAGCGTGACTACAACGACCGCATGACCGAGAAGGCAGAGGCATTGCGCTGCCGCCGCTATGAGTCGATAGTGAACGAACGCTATGACTTCTTTGACCGAGACAAACAGAAAGGCGACTTCCTGAAGTACTTCAAGGAGAAGGCCGACAAGAAGAACACCAAATGGCAGAACGTGTATAAGCACTTCGAGCAGTTCTGCTGCGGAAAGTGTACCTTCGGCGAGATCAGCGTTGACCTCTGTAACCGCTTCAAGGAGCATCTGTTCTCCACAGGTCAGACTATCCATACCGAACACAAGTTGCACGTCAACTCGATTGCCGGGTACTGGTCAACCTTCCGTGCCGTGCTCCACACCGCCTACCGTGACCGTAAGATCCTAGAGAATCCCAATGGCTTTCTGGATCGTATCGACACCATCCCGACCAAGAAGGAGCATCTGTCACAGCCGGAACTCATCAAGCTGGCAGCCACACCATGCAGCGAGAAGGTACTGAAGAAAGCCTTCCTCTTCGCCTGTCTGACCGGACTCCGCAAGAGCGACATCAAGCAGCTAGCCTGGGAGAACATACAGCCGTACGGAGAAGGCCAGATGAGCGTGACCATCCGTATGCAGAAGACCAATGACCTCATCACCAACCCGATCAGTGACGAGGCTCTTGACCTTATCGGCTACGATGCGGAACATCCGAAGATTGGACTTGTCTTTGCCGGCTTCAAGGACAAGATGACCCAGACGGCGCTGAAGAAATGGATTGAGGCAGCAGGCATCACCAAGCATATCTCGTTCCACTGTTCACGCCACACCTTTGCCACACTGCTGATCAACTCAGGTGTCGGCCTTGCAGCCGTACAGTATCTGCTTGGTCACAAGAGCCCCGAGACCACGGAGATCTATGCCAAGATGGAAGACGAGCAGAAGCGCAAGGCGGCGAACTGTATTACGCTCAAGCCTAAACAAATGCTAAAAATCGTCTGATCCGAGTTAAATCATTCTATAAAAACAGCAATTGGGTGAATTATGCCGAGAAGTTCTTGCTTTTCGGTATAATTTTTCGTATCTTTGCATAACCATTTCCGGTAATTTCTCCATAATACGCATTATTCACCTGAACAACATACACAGAGAACCAGTATGAGAAAGCAACAGACAAGCGACCTCGCCACACTCCTCAAAGAAAACCTGTGGATCATCAGCCTTGTAAGCATCTGCATTCTTTTCATTTCCCTAATCGTCGCCTATTATGTAAGCAATGACTTTCATGGCGATGCATTGATCAAGACGGGTACATTAATAGGGGTATTCGTGATCGGCGAGACACTCTTCCTTCTGATATTCTTGAAAATGCCCAATTATATTGTGGACATCTGGGATAAGCTGTTAGGCAGGAAGAAGGCCGAGATAATCGAAACAAGAGAGTTCGACAATACCCCAATGCAAGTTGCAGCGGAGCCGGATAGTGTCCCTGTACAGATTACGGAAGAACCATGCAATACGCCTGTGCAAGCCGCAGAACAGTCCCAGATAGAGATTCCCGAAGCTATCGAACCAGTATCAGGTGAAATGACCACGGGGGATTATGCGTTGATACAGAAAGCACATGAACAGGAAGAGGCGAATGAGTGGATCCGGTTTGAGAATGCCGTAGTCCAATACACAAAATTCACATTATTTCGCTTTTTTGCCCATGCAGACATCCCGCTAATCTGTGATGAGGTAAAGAAGTGGATGAAGGATGCCACGTACACTCCCAAGCGTACGTTCAAGCCCATCAAGCCAATGCATAACATTGATCTACGCCATTATATCTGGAGTATATGGGTCAGATTGGGGTCTCAGAATGGGCATTCAGGAGAGAAAGTCGCAGAGTTCGTTATGGCATTATTCCCAGAGAAGTTCGAAGGTGTCTCAAAAGAAACCGTGAAGAATCTGACGGCAACGGTAAAGAACGAACAAATACCACGCGATGAACTTGATCCTGATGACCGCTGTATTTTCACGACCGTGCCATCAACGTATATGAGCATCCAGGAACAGGCATAGGATATAGGAACCATACTCATTATTAAATATTACAGCCACAAGCGTCCAAATTTTGACGTTTGTGGCTGTTTTACGTTTTCCCCGTCAATCACCCTGAATATGTTCCTCGCAAGCAATCCTGAAGAGTTCTTTGCTCGTTATTGCCACTTATAGCTGGCAAAGGTCGTGTTCTCCACATTATTCAGGAATTATCAGGAATGACAGGACATAACGGGAGACACGGAGGCATCATTTCTCATTTTTGCATCGGCTGAATAAACCAACAGCCGTATGTATAATGAAAAATGAACTATCTTTCAACGATCTTCCGCAAGCCGTATTGGAGCTCAAGGAAGATAATGCCCGACTGGAGCAAAAACTCGATCTTGCTCTGGAACTATTGGGCAAGGTGTTAAATCCCGACCATCACCAGCCGATGACAGCGGAACAGGTGGCAGAGTACCTGCACATACCCGTGAAGACGGTGTATGCGAAACTAAACAAGAAGGAGCTGCCAGGTTCCAAACCCTGCAAGCACTGGGTATGCTATCGTGACGAGATAGACAAGTGGGTGGAGGCTTCTCGCTGCGGTGATACACCGATGACCGCAGCTGAGGAGAATGAAGCCATGCGTCTGTCCTTCCGTAATGGTGCCAAGCAGAAGGACTGGATGAAGGAGGCTGAGACGGCCATATCTTCTGAAAAAAAGCAGAAGACTACGCGTGTATCACGTAAGGTGAAGAAGGAGATCGAGGCTCCAGAGTCAGATCGTCAAGAGGAAGCGGTATCGGAGGATGTGGCAGCAGGTGTAGTCACAGAAGTCACTTCTGCTAATGACGGTACTTTGTCTCAAGACGATGTCACAGAACCAGCAGAAGCCTCACCTTTCCCTATTATCGAAGAACAAACTGCGATGCCGACAACGCCTGTCGCTTTTGACGGAACGGCGGTTCCACCAACCAGAGAAACTGTGCTGGCCTACATCGAACACAACCATCTGCCAACTCAGGTATCGAACTTCTTCGACTACTATGAACAGCGAGGATGGACAGCGTCAGGCACCAAGATTCGGAACTGGATCTCGATGCTGAACAGATGGGCGACGAAGTACCAGCAGCCGTGACTTACTACCGAGGAGCTTGCTCCGTCTTCAAACGGACGATTATAGAAACCGGAAGCTTTTATCCGTGCCGGAACGATCC
>JAZQQU010000012.1:0-93788 GCA_045629225.1 Bacteroidales bacterium
CAACCTGCTAAACTTGAATTAAATAATTTAAGTTTCGGAAGTTCGAAAACTAGTAGTTATTAGGAGTTAACGGGGAGTTAGCTTCGCTAGAGTTAACGGGGAGTTAGCTTCGCTGGAATTAACGGGGAGTTAGCTTCGCTGGAATTAACGGGGAGTTAGCAGGAGTTAACGGACATTACCTCTTTGCCATATTTCGGACATTTTAGCAGCCGATACTATCGTCCGTTAACTCCCGATAACTCCTTAAAATAACTCCCGATAACTCCTGTTAACTCCCGATAACTCCTGTTAACTCCCGATAACTCCCGATAACTCCATGAAATAACTCCTGTTAACTTCACTTCCGAAACTTAAGTTAAATAATAAGGAAAACAAAAAGTAACATGAAACTGATCATACCCAACACCGATGCCCTTCCACAGGCTGCACACGACTTCATCGCAGCCATGGACGACCGCACTGTCTTCGCCTTCCGTGGCGAGATGGGCGCAGGCAAGACCACCTTCATCAAGGCCGTGTGTCTGGCCTTGGGCGTAGAGGACGAGGTCAACTCGCCGACTTTCGCCATCGTCAATGAATATCGCTCTGAGACCACAGCCGAGCTCATCTATCACTTCGACTGCTACCGCATCAAGACGCTCGAGGAGGCCATGGATTTTGGTTTCGAGGACTATATGGAGTCTTCGGCTCTCTGCTTCATCGAGTGGCCAGAGAATGTTGAGGACCTGCTGCCTGGCGACGTGGTGAACGTACACATCACCGTGAACGAGGACGGTTCGCGCACACTGGAGTGGGCGTGACATGGCCTTCGTCACCCTTTGGCAGCATGACTATTAACTTCTATACCTTCTATCGTGCTAATCTACAACACCTCCTTCCACGTCTCGGGCGAGCGCACCTTGCAGCGTTTTCTCACCTACATGCGCGACGTCTATCTCCCTGCCATCCGTCAGGGCGAACTCCTGCAGCAGATCCGCTTCGTGCACCTGCTCACCGACATTGGCGACGACATGTTCGGCTACTGCGTGATGGCCGAAGCCACAGATTTGAAGACATTAAAGAAATGGAAGCTCGAAGTGGGCAACACTGCCGACTCGAACTTCCATAGCGAATTTGGCGAACAGGTACTCACCTTCTCTTCAACGATGAAGGAGGTGGAACTGAAGGGAGCCTGAAAGTGCAGTTTCTCAAATGCAAGAAACCTGAGACTCTATAACTCCTTCGATATCCACGCCTTCTTGATACGGACATCCTTCAGCGGGCGGTCGAGACTATCTGTCTTGACCGCCTGAATGTTTCCGACCACATCGAGTCCCTTGATTACCTCGCCGAACACCGTGTAGCTACCATCCAGATGAGGGATGCCTCCATCCACCTCGTAGGCATCCTTCAGCTCCTGTGGGAAGGTTACGTGCGTGGTACTGTCCTCACGGGCCAGCACTTTCTCCTGCATGGCCTGCATCTCCTTGGGCTGGAAATACTTGCCCCATGCCAGATAGAACTCAAAGGGCGAACTGGCACGCTGTGGGTTCACTTCGTCGCCCTCGCGTGCTGCTGCCAGCACACCACGGCGGTGGAAGAGCTCGGGGAACCGGATCTCAGCAGGAATCAGCGGATCGGCATTGGGTCCGTCACTGTTCTTGAACTGCTGAGCGCTCACACCACGGCTGATGCTGTCGCCACACTGTATCATAAAGCCCTCGATGATGCGGTGGAAGAGCAGTCCGTCGTAGTAGCCACGACGCACCTGACGCAGGAAGTTGTCGCGGTGCAGTGGTGTCTGGTTATAGAGAGCCACCACCACCTTGCCCATCGTGGTCTGTATCGTCACCTCGGCACGAGGCTCAGTGGCGTCTTTCTTCTTCTGTGCCCCGGCACCCAGACACGCCATGCCGAGCACCAGTAAAGTAATCAATAGCTTCTTCATTGTCATTTTCGTTCAATTACGGGTGCAAAGATACACACTTTCTGCCAAAACTCCAACAATACGCTCCATTTATTGCACACCACAACATCATTTTGAGCAAAATAATGCACAGATACGGCACACAACGTAACCATTTGTGCACAATTACATCTTTCTCTCTCTCATTATTCATTAATTTATCTTACCTTTGCACCAGTCAAACCAATACATTAACTGAAATGAAGCGTTATTACATCATCGCAACAGCCTTGGCCACCTGTGCCCCTCTCATGGCTGGCGGCCTCGTCACCAACACCAACCAGAATGCTGCCTTCCTGCGCCAGATGAGCCAGGAGGCCATCATCGACATCACAGGTCTCTATATGAACCCTGCTGGCACCGCGTTCCTCGCTCCTGGCTCGCACATCAGCTTTAACATACAGAACGCCAAGCAGAGCCGCGACATCAGTACTCAGTTCGGGCTCTTCAAGCTCAATAGCGACAACTCATCCGACACTCATGACTTCACAGGCAATGCCTACGCACCCGTCATCCCCAGCATACAATGGAGCCACAACTGGGACCGTTGGAGCATCAACGCCAACTTCTCGCTTGGTGGTGGCGGTGGCAAGTGCGAGTTCGACCGCGGTCTCGGCTCGTTCGAAGCCCTCTATGCCGGCCAGCTTGCACAGCTTGTGCCTGCAGCTGTCAATGCCAAGCTCAGCCAGGAACTGCCAGCCAAACTGACCGAAGGTCTGATAGCACAGAAAGTACCCGAGCCATACGCCTCGATGCTGGCTGCCACCGAGACACACAACAGTCAATTGACCGGTTATTCGCTCAACGCCTACATGAAGGGCCGTCAGTACTACTTCGGCCTCAGCCTTGGTGCCACCTATAAGGTGATGGACAATCTGGCCGTGTTTGCTGGCTTGCGTGGCGTCTATGCCACCAACAACTATAATGGCTATGTGCAGGACATCGTTGCTGAATATACCTACACTTACGAAGTGCCTGAACGTCCTGAGCTCAAGTTCCCTGGCACTGGTGGCGTGGGCAATGGCAAGGAGGACCTTTCGGACCGCAGTCTCACCCTCAACACTGACCAGTCAGGCTTTGGCCTCACCCCTATGCTCGGCATCGACTGGCGAATCAATGAGCACTGGAACCTTGCTGCCAAGTACGAGTTCAAGACCCGTCTGCGCCTGGAGAACAAGTCGGAGATGAACGACTTTGCCACCCAGCAGGCTGCCAGCAACCCTGTGCTCGGTCAGTTCAAGGATGGTGCCAGCGTGGCAGCCGACATCCCATCGCTCTTCACCGTAGGTGTGCAGTACTCTCCTATCTCTGCCCTGCGCCTGCAGACCGGTTTCCACACGTATGGCGACAAGTCGGCCACGCAGTATGGCAACAAGCAGGACAACATCGACGGCAACACATGGGAGCTGACTGCAGGCATCGAATACGATGTGTGCCCACTGCTCACCCTGTCGTGTGGCTGGCAGCAGACCAGCTACGACCTCTCTGACGCCTACATGAACGACCTCTCGTTCGTCACCAACTCACAGAACATCGGCTTGGGCCTTCGCCTCAATCTGGGCGACAAGTGGGGCATCGACCTCGGCTACATGCATACCTTCTACGACGACCGCAAGGTTGACACCGTGGCAGGCGTTCTCCCCACAGGTGGACAGCTCATCAAGAGCGACACCTACAGCCGCACCAACCGCGTATTTGGCATCGGCCTGAACTACGCTTTCTAAAAAAAGGATACAAGAATTTGACACTTCGTACGATGTGTCAAATTCAGAGACACACAATAGTCCGACTTGGCTTCAGGTCGGACTATTGTGTATGTACAGAGGGGCATAAGCTGCAGGTTTTGCCCCTCTGATTACTGCCAATGACGAGAGGTCCATTCTACAGAGTCATTCTCAATGACTTGGTAATTATCACTGGCCTCAGTGATCTTGCGCTTGATCATGCACTTGGGCCACCCGTTGAAGAAATACTGGAAGATTTCCAGCAACTGGATGGACATACTGTTGCCCAGCTCCTCACTGATGGCCTCCTCGAGCTGCAGTTCGCTGATGACCTCAGACATCTCGTCTGACACCAAGGCACCTACGGCATTCTTAGCAATACGCATCACATCGCTCATCGGGACATTGACCTGAGAATAGGAGGTCAGCTCATAGTCATCCTCGAAGTCATACTGCTCGTTCTCGACGTCGGAGTAGCAGATGAGCATCTTGTTCAATTCAGGGAAGCCTGCGTCATTGACGTCCTCTGACTCGTGCAGGCCGATTTCGAGGCGACGTCCATGCAGGCCGAACATCATGGTGAGCTCTTCGCAAGCCGCACGAATGCCCGACTCGGTGCTGTACTGCAGGTTGATGGTGCTCTCCAGCTGACGACGTGGCATGATGGTGTCAAGACCAGGCAAATCGCCATAGAGTTTGTCGAAACCCTTCTTCAGACCATGGTCGATGCAGTCGCGAATCTCACGCCAGTTCTCGATGTGCTGAATGGTGCCAAGCTCGTCGGTGGTGAATACTGTACGCATCTCTTTTGATATCTCCCACATCACCTGAGCCAGCTCCACATAGTAGTTCTTGGCACTATCCACATGCTCTACGGCGAAACTCAGTGGCACCATTTCGAGACGATAGCCCTGGCTGGTGGAGTCGGTGACGATGAGTTGGAAATTCTCGCGGAAGGAGTACTCGACGAGTGTGTCGCCAGCTGTGATCTTCAGCTTCTCAGAGACCTGAGTGTATTCCATGGTGTCGCGCAAGCTGAAATACGCCACCACGTCGATGCAGGGAGCCTCCTCCTGCGACGCAGCCTGCTCATCATTATTGCCTTCGGTCTGGCCATAGGCAAACAGGGTCTGCAGGAGCAGACAAAGGGTTAAGAAAAGTCGATTACGCATAAATGCTGTAGGAATAATGTTTTTTTAAGACAGAAAGACCGATGAAAACACCGGTCTTTCAGCTGAGTATGATATGTTAGTGAAGTTCCATTAACCACGCACGATGGTCTGATCGCGGTCTGGACCAACGGACAAGATGGTGATTGGGGTCTCGAGCTCCTTCTCAAGGAAAGCGATGTAGTCCTTGAACTCCTGTGGGAAGTCAGCCTCTGACTTGCACTGGGTCAGGTCGCAGTTCCAGCCCTTCATCTCGACATACTGTGGCTCGATGCCCTCCTCGATGCTGAATGGGAACTCGCGGGTCAGTTCGCCATTGATCTTGTAGGCGGTGCAGGCCTTGATGGTCTCGAAGGTGTCGAGCACGTCAGACTTCATCATGATGAGCTGGGTCACGCCATTGAGCATAATGGTGTACTTGAGTGCTACGAGGTCGATCCAGCCACAACGACGCTCACGACCGGTCACTGCACCATACTCGTGACCGATGTCACGAATCTTCTTACCCGTCTCGTCGAAGAGCTCGGTTGGGAATGGACCCGCACCTACACGGGTGCAATAGGCCTTGAAGATGCCGAACACCTCGCCTATCTTGTTTGGAGCGATGCCAAGGCCGGTGCAGGCACCTGCACAGATGGTGTTGCTTGAGGTAACGAATGGATATGAGCCGAAGTCAACGTCGAGCAGCGAACCCTGTGCACCCTCGCACAGCACGCTCTTGCCCTCCTTCAGGAAGTTGTTGACCACATGCTCCGAGTCGATGAACTTGAACTGCTTGAGGAACTCGATGCCCTCCAGCCAGTCCTGCTCCAGTTCCTCCAGACCATCGGTGCTCACAGCCTCGCTGCCCTTGGTGACAGCCAGAAGGTTGAGCGATGCAATCTGCTCGAGGTGACGCTGCTTGGCAGCCTCATACTTCTGCTGGAAGCCGTCGAGGATGTCGCCCACACGCAGGCCATTGCGGCTGATCTTGTCGGTGTAGGTAGGGCCGATGCCTTTGCCTGTGGTGCCGATCTTAGCCTTGCCCTTGGCTGCCTCGTTGGCCTTGTCGAGCAAGCGGTGGGTAGGGAGGATGAGGTGAGCCTTCTTCGAAATATAGAGACGCTCGGTGAGGTCATGGCCACTCTTGGCAAGTTCCTGAGCCTCCTTCATGAAGAGGAGCGGATCGAGCACTACGCCATTGCCGATAATGTTGACCTTGCCACCCTGGAAAATGCCCGATGGAATGCTGCGGAGCACGTACTTCTCGCCATTGAACTCCAAGGTGTGACCTGCATTGGGGCCACCCTGGAAACGGGTTACAATGTCATAGCGTGGAGTCAAAACATCCACTACCTTACCTTTACCCTCGTCGCCCCACTGGAGGCCGAGCAAAACATCTACCTTCATATTGTTTTGTTAGTTTGTTATTTTGTAGTTTTGTTCTTTTGTTGTCTTTTGTTTTGAGTTGTCCTGGCAGCTGCTGACGCCTGCTCGTCCCTCTGCTTCTGCCTGCGAAGGGCGGTCTGACAGCGTTTGCACAGGCCATGGATATGGAACGTCACATCTTTCACCCTGAATCCCGACGGGAGCTTGTAGCCCTCGATGTCGGGTTGCTCGAGCACACGGATGGAGCCACACGCGTCGCAGATGAGGTAGCCATGGGGCATCTGTCCGACCACTCGCTCGAAGAAGGCCATCTTGCCACCCACCAGATCCAGCCTGCGCACCAGGCCTGCATCGACAAGCAACGACAGGCTGTTGTAGACGGTGGTCAGTGACACCAATCCCTCCTCGTTGCACACCATCTCATAGAGTGTCTGGATGTCGACAGGTGCATGGCACTCATAGATCTTCTTGAGCACGAAGAGGCGCTCAGGGGTGTGTCGCTTGCCACACTTGGCCAGATAGGCTTCAAGACGGGTCAAGGCCTCAGCATAGTCAGCAGGGTCAACGATCTCGCGCTTGGGACGGGCATGGCGTATGATATTGTTGCGCTTGCGATTGGCCAGTTCGAGAATGCCCTCGTGCTCTTCATCCTTGCGCTTATTCATCATTCAGACGTTTGGCTAGGCTGCGAGCACAATACTGCTGCATGGGGTGAGTACTGTAGCTCCAGCGCTCAATGAGCTGCTGACCGATGCCAAACTGGAAAGCATACATGCACACCACATCGGCCACCTCGGGCGTAGGGATGGTGTGCGACCAGCGTTCGGCCACCTCCACAGTCATCTCGCCACGCGGATAGAGCATCGGAGCACAGAGCTTGCTCTCGCGTATGGCATCGTCAGCCCAAAGGGCCTCGGCCAGTTCAACGCCTGACTCTACCCCCTCCACAGCACCCTCGCCCAGCATACGTGCCACCTGCTTAACGTCGGGCAGCGAGCAGCCGAAGGCCACCTTATACTGGTAACCATGTTCGCGCAACAGGTTGCTGACCACCACATTCTGGCGGCCACGGAACAGGGCGTGTATCTGACTGAGTTGAAGAGGTGTCACAGGAGATCTGGAATTAGGATGTGTTGGGTTCGCAAGTCCTTAGCTTCTTAAGTTCCAAGTCAAGCAGAGCTTGCGAAACTTAGGAATTACATTGCACTGTAGTCACGGCTGTAACGAAGCATCTGCTCTACATAGCCCTCGCCATAGACCACCTTCACGTCGGTGACATTGCCCTCGGCATCCTTCACCAGTTCGTAGCGTGGATTGACGAAGCCCTTGTAAGGTGCAATGTTGAGGTTCTTGTAGCGAGCCAGCACCTCGGCATGGAGGGTAGGATCGACCTTCACGCCATAGGTCTCGACCAGCTTGCGACCAGCCTCGTAGTCACCCTCGGACTTAATGCGCTGCAACTCGCCCAGCAACTCGCCAAAGTAAGTGCGGAGCTTGTCGTAGTCGTTGATCTTCACATAGGTCTTGCCATCGCGCTGGGCAAACTGCAGGGCAGGTTCGCCACCATTGGCATCCTGTGCGGCACGCTCCAGGGTCCAGTAGGCAATGAGTGCACGGTTGCGCATGTGAGCCTCCTCGAGGTTATCGCCTGGAATGATGCGCACCAGCTGGGTCATCAGGCCATTCATCATCTGCTGGTAGTAGCCTGCCTTGTAAGCCTCGGCATTAGGCATCACGCCCAACTCCACCAGCTTAGGATCGGCCATGTAATAGAGCGCAAAGATGTCGGCACGAGCCTCCTCGAGCGTAGCGCTATACGAACGCAGGGCATTAGGATCGACGCCTGGCAGCAACTGGCCACTGGCATGACCCAAGCACTCGTGCAGGTCGGTGTGTACATTATCTACATAGTGAGCATACTGCTTGGCAGTCTCAATCTCTGTCTCGCTCCACATGAACTCCTCGCCGAAGCCATTGCCCTGAGCAGCAGCATCGTAGGCAGCAGTGATGTTGTCGATGCTCACCGACTTAGAGCCATGCTGGGCACGGATCCAGTTGGAATTAGGCAGGTTGATGCCAATAGGTGTGGCAGGATAGCTGTCGCCAGCCAGGATAGCTGCGGTGATCACCTTGGCAGTCACGCCCTTGACCACAGGCTTGCGGAACTCAGGCTTCACAGGCGAATGGTCCTCGAACCACTGCGCATTGGTCGAAATGACCTCGGTACGTGCCGTGTTGGCCGAGTCCTTGAAGTTGACCATAGCCTCCCACGAGCCCTTCATGCCAAGGGGATCGCCATAGTCCTCGATGAAACCGTTGATGAAATCGACCTTCGAGTTGAGGTCCTTGACCCAGAGGATCGAATAGTTGTCGAAGTCCTTGAGGTCACCACTCACGTAGTAGTCGATGAGTGCCTGGAGGGCTGCTCCCTGCTCCTCGTTCTCCACGAATGGCTGAGCAGCACGCAAGTGCTCCACAATGTGGCTGATGGCCTGACCATACATGCCATCCATCTTCCAGACGTTCTCCACAATCTTGCCATCCACCTTGGCGAGCTGGCTGTTCAGACCATACATCACGGGAGTAGGGTCGTTAGGATTCTTCATGCGGGCATAGAAGTCCTCGGCCTCCTTCTGGGTCAGACCCTGATAGAAGTTGTTGGCCGACGTGGTGACGAGATCCACGCCATCGGCCTGATTGACCTTGATGGCCATGTAGGTCGAATCGAACACGACACGTGCCAGTTCTTCAGGATCGAAGCCCTGCAACAGGTTCTGGATGCCCGGAGTCTGACGAGCCTGCAACATGGCCCACTCCTGGCTGAAGCCCGGACGGAACTTGGCTGTGCTGTAATGATGATGAATGCCATTGGCGAACCAGATCTGCTTCATGTACTGCTCGAAAGCCTTCCAGTCAGCCGACTCCTTGTCGCCCTTATAATTGGTGTAGATTGACTCGCAGATGTCGCGAATCACCAGGTTGTACTTGCAGTTCTGGTCCCACAGGATGTCGCGCCCCCAGAGGGCTGCCTCGGTGAGATGATAGATGAGCTGCTTCTGCTGCAGGCCAAGCGACTCGAAGGCAGGCACCTCGTAACGAAGCACCTCGATGTCGGCAAAACGGTCCTTGCTCCAAGGCTCCTGAGCCTCCTCGGCTGGGGTGGCAGACTCCGATGCGCAACTGGCCAGAGCACAGGCTATGATCATTGATGACATTGCAAAACTTGAGAATTTCATATTTAACTTGACAATTTAACCATTTACTATTTGACTATTAGGATTGCTCAAACCCAAAAATCGGCACAAAGATAGTAAAAAAAACAATAGGGCACAAAAAAAGGAGGCAAAAAATATGAAAACTGTCGATTTTTTCATATTTTTGCCCCCTATGCTTTTTAGAAATAGCGTCTATGCAACGATTGCAGCGCACGGATTACTTCTTGTAGCGCTTGCCTCCCCTGCCCTTTCGCTCGCCCTCCTTGTCGAAGAATCGCTCGAATGGCTTGCGGCCCTCGCCGTCGTCCCTGCGCTGACGCTTTGGCTCAAAGCCCTCGCCATCGTCTCTGCGAGCACGCTTCTTCTTGAACGGACGCTCCTCCTCGCTGGGTTCGCTGTTGGCCGGACTCACCACCACGCGGCGGCCATGCCAGTCGGCACCGTTCATGTCCTTGATTACGAAGCGGGCATCCTGCTCAGGCACCTCGAAATAGGAGAAGTTGGTCAGCAGATCAATGCGGCCCATCTCCACGCGGTGATGCACGTTCTGGTTCATCAGGCCAATGAGCTGCTTGGGGAAGATGCCATCGCGCTTGCCCAGGTTGATAAAGAGGCGCGCATAGCCAGGCTCTGCCTTGGTGTCAGCCCCCTCATAGACGCGGCCATACGAGGCATTGCGTGCCCCTTCGCCAGTGAAGCCTTCGCCACGGCGGACAGCACGCTCGCCCTTGCGCGAACGATTGAGGTCACGCTTGGGCCGCTCCTCGATGATGTCCAGGTTCTCCGAACCCTTGTAGAACTCCAGCATACGGTTGAACTCCAGGCTCACGATGCGCTTCACCAGGTCTTCGGCCGAAAGCCAGCCCAGCTTCTTGAGCACAGGCTCCATATACTGCTCAATCTCCTCGTCCTTCACATCGACCTTCTCCAGACGGTCGGCCAGGCCGAAGAGCTGTTTCTCGATGATGCGCTCGGTGGTGGGCACGTAGCCCTTCTCGAACTGCTTGCCTATGATGCGCTCTATGTCGTTCAGCCTGCGGCGCTCCTTGATGTGCACAATGGCAATCGAAGTACCCTTCTTGCCTGCACGACCCGTACGGCCTGAACGATGCGTATAGACCTCCACGTCGTCTGGCAGACCATAGTTAATGACATGTGTCAGGTCATCCACATCGAGACCGCGGGCAGCCACATCGGTAGCCACGAGCAGCTGAAGGTGACGACTGCGGAACTTGCGCATCACCAGATCGCGCTGTTCCTGCGACAGGTCGCCATGCAGGGCATCGCAGTTGTAACCCTCGTCCATCAGGTTCTTGGCTATCTCCTGTGTGTCGGCCTTGGTGCGGCAGAAGATGATGCCATAGATCTGGGGATAGTAATCGACGATGCGCTTCAGGGCTGCATACTTATCGGCTGCGTGCACCAGATAATAGACATGGTTCACATTGGCTGCGCCTTCGTTCTTGTGGCCGATGGTCACCTCCACGGGGTTGGTCATGTACTTCTTGGCAATCTCAGCGATCTGCCTAGGCATGGTGGCCGAGAAGAGCATGGTGCGGTGCTCGGCCGAGAGGTTCGAGAGTATGGTCTCGATGTCCTCCTGGAAGCCCATCGACAACATCTCGTCAGCCTCGTCCATCACCAGCGTCTTCACTTCGTTCAGACGCACAGCTCCACGCTCCACCAGGTCAATCAATCGGCCCGGGGTAGCTACCACCACATGTACGCCACGTTTCAAGGCTCCGATCTGGCTGCCGATGCTCGAACCACCATAGACAGGCAGGATGGCGATGCCGCGCAGATACTTGGCATAGTCCTGCAGGTCGCTGGCAATCTGCAGACAAAGCTCACGCGTTGGGGCCAAGATCAGTGCCTGTGGTTGTGGAGCATCCTCGGGGTCCATCCACTTGCCGGTCTTCCAGTCCTTCTTGATCTGATAGTCGCTATAGACGGGCACAATGTCCACACTCTGCAACAGAGGCAGGCCAAAGGCAGCCGTCTTGCCCGTACCTGTCTGTGCGAGGCCCACGACATCGCGGCCCTCGCCATTCTCTGTACGCCCCAAAATGACGGGTATCACCTGTTCCTGTATAGGCATTGGACGCTCGTAGCCCATCTCCTCGATGGCACGCAGCAGGTTGTATTCAATGCCAAGGTCTTCGAAAGTCTTGAATGTAACAGCCTCTTCACTGGTCTGCAAAGAGGCGCCTTCTGCATTCTCCGTTTGATTTTTGTTTTTTTCTACTGGCAGCACTACACCTTCTTCTGCAGCTGCAATCTGCTCTTCAGCGAGCATCTCTGTTCCCTCTGTTACCACCTGGTCCCACTGCACTCCCGCAGCCTCTGCCAGGCTCTTCAGCAACTCGTCGTTGTTCTGTCTTTTCTTACTCATTTATAATAAAAAGAAAGAGTCCGGACTATAGCTGTCCAGACTCTTGTAAGGTGGCGGCTTTCTACTCTCCCGCTTTCGCAGTACCATCGACGTTACAAGGTTTAACTTCTCTGTTCGGAATGGTAAGAGGTGGAGCCCTTGTGCTATAACCGCCTAACTATAGAAGCCAAAGGCTTCAATGGTTTGGCCGATGCTTGTGCATCGCCTTATTTTATCGTGTCCGTTGGGACTGATTTTTCTGTTTTAGCGCTGCAAAGATAGCGTGTTTTTGCGAGGCATCCAAACTATTATAAGTTTTTTTTCTATTTTATGCAGCATTTCCCTCAAATAATCCCATTTTTGGCACACACACATAACAATCTTTCAACTCAAATATGGATAATAGCGCAGGCAGAGGCTGTCTGAATATCTCTCGCTGCTGTTTCTCTCCGACGCGTTTTTTTCTCGCGTTAAAATCTCACTTAATTGTGCCATAAGGTTCGCTATTGATTAACCCTCACAGGACTATGGAATCGGGAGCTTTGGGGCGGACTGATGTCCGCTGGGAAGCTCCCGATTCCATAATTCTGTAAGGGTTTGGGGTTATTGTTCTATTGGATAATAAGGACTATTCTGCGGAGCACAAGACAGGCCGCACAGTAAAGCCACAGTAGCGGTAGTCGTAGTCGCGGCACTGGCCGCTCGAATTGAAGTAGAGGCCGTACGCGTTGCTCGGGCCCGAAGCGTCAAGCGACGACGACCAGTAGAAGCCGTACGAGCCAGCATTGCCGAGGAACGAGGCGTTGCGGCCGCCCGAAGCAGGCAGGAAGATGAAGACAGACGGATCGCCATTCTTCTCAACCTTATAGCCATTGACTGTTTCATTATTAGAGTTCTTCATCTGGCACCAAGTCCACTTGCACTGATAAAGCAAAGCATCCTGCTCTTCCACCGTTGGCATACGCCAGAGTCCCTGCCACTTCACATGAGCCACATCATACTCTGTGCCACTGATATCTTCGCCAATATTTACGTATTCATAACCTCCACCAGTGATAATACCATATTCATCCTCTGTCGCTTCTTGATACTGGCAATATGCGTAAGTACTTTCTTTATAGGAAATCTTCGTCTCCGTCTCACCCCAAGCATAGTAATCGCCATAGTCGGCAGGCTTGTTGGCTCCGATGTTGGTCTTGGCCCAGAGGATGGTCTTGCCATCGACTACCACCCCGAGGTCAACATACTCATAGCCATTGTGCATGTTGGCAGTCTCGACCGTCACGGTGTAGGCAGCTGAGGCGGCAGGATATTCGCCCGAAGCAACGATAGTGGCGACGATAGTGGTTTCGCCATTCGCCTTGGCTGTGACTTCGCCCGTGGTGGCATTGACGGTGGCAACAGTGGTGTTGGTGGAGAAGTAGCTCACCGCACCTGTGCTCTCAGTATGGACTGTCTGTGTGAAGGTCTGGCCGACCTGCATGCTCTTCAGGGCAAATTCAAAATAGGTTGACGAGGTATTGGCACCCGGTGTAGTGGGGTGGTCGATGCCATTGGCTGTCTCGAGCGCAGCCAGTCGGCTGTCGATGAGCTGGAGCACAGCATTGAGATCCTTGGCTGTCACCACCTCGCTGCCAGGGTTGTTGGCCAGAACACGATTGACTACTGTGGTGGCATCGGCCACCGAGACGTTTGAGTCGTGGTTCACATCGCACACATCGTAAGTAGTGATGCTGCTCTGCGCCATCACGGCTGATGCGCTGCCTAATGCCAGGAGTAAGGCGGCTGAAAAGAAATTACGTTTCATTGTTTTGAGGGTTATGTTGTTTGTATTGCTGTTTAGTCAAGAGAGAGGTCGAGCGCTGCGCTCTGCTGCTCTTTCAGATATTCCTCTGCCCAGTATTGATAGTGTTTTGGCAAAGGAGTCACGATGCGAGCTATGTCGGCCTCCGAAAGTTTCCTGATTAGTTTGGCTGGGACACCGCCCCACAACTCTCCAGGGCCAATCTCCGTCTTGGCAAGAACGAGCGCTCCGGCAGCCACAACGCTGCCCGAACAGATGTGTGCATTGTCGAGCACCGTGCTGCCCATGCCTATGAGCACATTGTCCTCAATCTTGCAACCATGCAGACACACGTTGTGGCCCACGGTCACGTCGTTGCCGATCTGGATGTATGCCTCGTCCTCGGAGCAATGCAGACACGAGCAATCCTGAATAGACACGCGATCACCAATCCTGATCTTGTTCACATCGCCACGAATCACAGCCGAGTACCACACACTCGACTCCTCTCCTATCACCACATCGCCTATGACAGCTGACGTCTCGGCCACGAATGTGCCGCGACCTATCTTGGGGTAAATACCGTGTAAGGGTTGTATCATCTGAGTCCTGTTTTGGTTATTTGGGCGCAAAGATAGCGCAAAAAAACGGAAAAAACAAGGTTTTGGGGTTCAAAATTTGGAAGTACGGGAAAACTGGCTTATCTTTGCACACATATTATAATAATTATAATGTGGAGTACCACCTAAAACACCATTCATCATGATCAAACTCAACAACGGCATCGAGATTCCTCACATCGGTGTTGGCACCTGGACCCTCAAGGGCCAGACAGCTACACAGAACGTCAAGCAAGCCCTCGAAGCTGGCTTTCGACTCATCGACACAGCACAGATGTACGAAAATGAACAGGCTGTAGGTGACGGCATCCGCATGAGCGATGTGCCTCGTGCGGAGATTTTCCTCACGACCAAGATCAACACGGGCGTGATGCGTCAGGACGAAGCTGCCATCCGACAGTCCATCGACCAGAGCCTTGAGCTGCTGCAGACACCCTATGTCGATCTGCTCCTCATCCACTGGCCTGTGAAGGGGTGCATCCAGAAGACATGGCAAATCATGGAGGACTATGTGCGTGAAGGCCGTGTCCGCTCACTCGGTGTCAGCAACTTCAATCGCCATCACCTCGACGACCTCCTGAAGTATGCCACCATCAGGCCTGTCATCAATCAGATCGAGGTTCATCCCCTCATGAGCCAAGTCGATAATATTGCCTACAATCACTCGCTTGGCATACAGGTGCAGGCATGGGGACCTTTCGGACAGGGTGACATCGACGTCATCGGACAACCTGTTATCCAAGAACTGGCGAAAAAGTACCAGAAGACTCCGTCGCAGATCGTACTGCGCTGGATAGTGCAACGCGATCTCATTACTATCCCTCGCGCCAAGCCCAACCATTTTGCAGAAAATCTTGAGATCATGCAGTTCCAACTTGAATCTGCCGACATGAAGGCTCTCAATGCCTTGAACCAGAATCTCCGTTCCAACGCAGACAATGACCCAGAGACCTTCCCATGGTAAAGGGTGATGGCGACGACTGCAAGCGGTTTGTCACCCTTCAGACTTTACAAAAAAAGCACGGACCTGCGTGGTTCGTGCTTTTTTATTCGCATACAGCGATTATACAGACGGATTAGCCGATCTCGAAGATCTTCTCAAGTGTGGTGTTAATGCCTGAGAAGCCCATGAAGGCCATGGCCAGGAGGCCAGCTGTGAGGAGGGCGATTGGAGTGCCCTTCATGCCCTTAGGGATGTTCGACAACTCAAGCTGCTCGCGGATACCAGCAAAGAGAACCATGGCAAGGGTGAAGCCGAGTGCTGTAGCTACAGCATAGACAGCTGACTCAAGAATGTTGTACTCGAAGTTGATGACGTTGATAGCCACACCAAGGATGGTACAGTTGGTGGTGATCAATGGCAGGAACACGCCGAGGGCTGCATAGAGCGAAGGCATGGTCTTCTTGAGAATGATCTCGACCATCTGCACAAGGGCAGCAATCACGAGGATATAGACGATGGTCTGCATGTACTGCAGCTCCATGGGAACGAGCAGCCCATAGTAGATTGGATAGGTCACCAGGGTAGCGATGAGCATTACGAATGCTACGGCCATACCCATGCCAGCTGCAGTATCAACTTTCTTGGAAACGCCAAGGAATGGGCAGATGCCAAGGAACTGGGCGAGGACGATATTGTTGACGAATATCGCCGTGATGATCATAATAATGTAACTCATTTCTTCTGTTGTTTTGTGAATTGGTTAATTTGTTGTTTTGTTAATCTGCTAATTTGTCAATTGCTGCGAAAAAGGCAACACATTAACATATTAACACGTTAACATTGTAACAAAAGAACGTTTACTTGTTAAAGATCTTGTTAAAGATAGCACTCAGGTAAGCCAGGGTGATGAATGCACCAGGAGCCAGGACGAAAGTGAGTGCGCCAAAGTCCTCAGAGAAGAGAGGAAGGCCGAAGACTGCACCTGTGCCGAGAATCTCACGGCAAGCACCGATGAGGGTAAGAGCTGCTGTGAAGCCGAGACCGATGCCAATGCCGTCGCAAGCAGAAGCAAGCACGCCATTCTTGCAAGCGAAAGACTCAGCACGACCGAGCACGATGCAGTTCACCACGATGAGTGGGATGAAGAGGCCGAGGCTCTTGTCAACCTCTGGCAAATATGCCTTGAGGCAAAGCTGCACGATGGTCACGAAGCCGGCAATCACCACGATGTAGCATGGGATGTGAACCTTGTCTGGGATGAAGCGAGCGATTGCCGAAATCACCATATTGGCTGCAATGAGCACCACCATAGTGGCCAGGCCCATTGACATACCATTGATGGCCGATGAGGTAGTACCCAGCGTAGGGCACATGCCGAGGAGGAGCACGAACGTAGGATTCTCCTTAATCAGGCCGTTGAGAATTATTCCAAGTTTACTCATAATTGTAAGTACGATTGACGATTTACGATTTACAATTGACGATTTACGATTTACAATTGACGGTTGACGATTTACATGGGGGCTGTAACCTCTTCGACAGCCTCAACGACCTCTTCGAAAGCCTCGGCTGCATGCTCGGCTACCTCCTTGACCTGCTGGGTGGCAGAGGTGGCGGCATCGACACCAGTGAGGACGCTGGCAGCCTGAGCTACAGCATCGAGGAAGGCACGTGAAGAGATGGTAGCAGCAGTGATGGCATCGACCTCGCCACCGTCCTTCGAAACGGTCAAGTTGTTCTTGGCAGGGTTCTTGCCAATCACATCACCCTTAGCACCCTTCTGGAACCAGTCAGGCATCTTAGAGCCAAGGCCTGGGGTCTCAGCATGATTGAGCACAGCATAGCCTGAGATATTGTTTTCGGCATCAAAACCGATCATGACTGTTACCTTGCCACCGAAACCATTCTTGGTGACAGCCTGCACGGCATGGCCTACCACCTGGCCACCCATCATAACAGGGAAGACGGTAGCTGGCTCGCCATTGGTAGAAGTGGTGACCTGAGCCTCTCCGACCTGGTCGAACTCAGGAGCCACGGCCTTGATGGCCTCGGTCTGTGCAGCATCGGCAGCAGCAGCAATAGGCTCGGCGGTGACACTGGCCACGAGGCCGAGGAGGGCACCTACGACAACAGTGATCACTGTCAAAGACAGGAACATGTTCTTCAAAGAATTTTCAAGTTTTGCCATAAGTCTATCTACTATTTGACAATTTACTATTTACGATTTACTTCTTGACTACGCCAAAACGCACAGGTTTAACATAGGTGTTGAGCAGTGGGGTGAAAGCGTTCATGATAAGAATGGCGAACGACATACCCTCAGGGTAAGCACCGAAACGACGAATCACGATGGTAAGGAAACCGATGCAGGCACCATAAATAAGCTGGGAGCGGTTGTTCATAGGCGAGCTAACATAGTCGGTGGCCATATAGATAGCACCGAGCATCATACCACCACAGAGGAGCTCCGAAAGAGCAATCTGACAGTCGAAGCCGTAGAACAAGAAACCGAACACAAAGGCCGAGAGAAGCACGCTGACAGGGATGTGCCAGGTGATGGTCTTGCGCACAAGCATATAAACGAAACCGATGAGCAATGCGATGGCTGAAACCTCGCCCATAGAGCCGCCAGTGGTACCCACGAGGCAGTCAACAATGGATGGAAGCTCAACGTTGGCACCATTGACATACTGGCCAATGAGAGCAAGAGGAGTGGCACCGGTGGCGACATCAGCATAACCAGCCTCGACCGGCCAAGTGGTCATCTGCACAGGGAAAGCCACGAGAAGGAACACACGACCCACGAGGGCTGGATTGAAGATGTTCTGGCCAAGACCGCCGAACGACATCTTACCCACACCGATGGCCACGAGTGCGCCATAGATGATAATCCAGATAGGAAGGTTGCTAGGCACGTTGAAGGCCAAGAGCAAACCGGTGAGGATGGCAGAGCAGTCGCAGATGCTGGGCTGCTGCTTCATCAGGAACTTCTGAATCAGGAATTCGAAAAGCACGCAGGCACATACAGAGGTCAGCGTGACGATGATGGCACCCAAGCCGAACTGGTAGAATGACCAGAGCAAGGCAGGACAAAGGGCAATGATCACCTGAAGCATGCACTTCTGGGTGGTGTTGCCACTATGTACGTGGGGTGACAATGAGACATTAAGTTTCATATTCTTTGGTTGTTGTTTTGTTATTTTGTTGTTTTGTTGTTTTGTTACCATGCTATCCGTTAAGCCTTTGCATCGTTGTGCAACACATTAACATATTAACATAAGAACAAAATAACAAAAAATTACTTTTTCTCTGCAGCAGCCTTGGCAGCGTCAGCCTTGGCCTTGGCCTCGGCAGCACGGGCACGAAGGATGCCCATCACCTTTGGCTTGCCCTGACGGATCCAGTCCAACAAAGGACGATTGGCTGGACAAGAGAATGAGCAGGAACCACACTCGATGCAGTCGTAGATGCGCTCCTCCTCAGCCTTGTCGAGCATGTTGAGCTCAGAATACTTCGAAAGGAAGTTTGGCTGCAAGCCCATTGGGCAAGCATGCACGCACTTGGCACACTTGATACATGGGCCAGCTGCCTTGCGACGAGCCTCCTCGTTCTTCATAATCAGGATGCCTGAGCAGCCCTTGACCATGTACGAGTTGGTGTCGGGCATAGCCTTGCCCATCATTGGACCACCAGAAATGATCTTGCCAGTATCCTCAGGTACGCCACCAGCCGCTGCGATGAGGTCGGCTACAGGCACGCCCAGACGAGCCAGGAAGTTCGAAGGCTTCCTGACCGACTTACCAGTAACAGTAACAATACGCTCGATGAGAGGCTTATTCTTCTGCACAGCCTCATAGACAGCGAAGGCAGTACCGACATTCTGCACAAGGGCACCCGTGGCGATAGGCAGGCCACCCGAAGGAACCTCCTTGCCAATAACAGCGTTGATGAGCTGTTTCTCACCACCCTGTGGATACTTAAGCTGCAGAGGAACGATCTCGATCTCAGGATAGCCTGCAGCAGCGGTCTTGCGCATCAGTTCGATGGCATCTGGCTTGTTGGCCTCAATGCCGATGTATGCCTTGTTGACACCCATGGCCTTCTCGAGAATCTGCACACCTATGCAGATCTCCTCAGGATGAGCCAACATAAGCGAATGGTCGGAAGTAAGGTAAGGCTCGCACTCCACAGCATTGATGATGACACACTCTGGCTTGGCAGTAGGTGGTGGGGTGAGCTTGACCTGAGTTGGGAAGGTAGCACCGCCCATACCGACGATACCCATCTCCTTCACCTTGTCGATGATCTGCTGCTTGTCGAGCTTGATCTCCTTGACAATGTCCTTCGAGCGGTCAATCGTCTCAAGCCACTCGTCGCCCTCAACCTTGATGAAAACAGCAGGAACCTTCTTGCCGGTAGCATCTTCTACGAGATCTACCTTATCGACAGTACCGCTGACCGAAGAATGAACGAATGAAGAGAGGAAACCACCAGGTTCACCGATAGGAGTACCTACCTTCACCTTGTCGCCCTTAGCGACAATAGCCTTTGACGGAGCACCCAGGTTCTGCGCCATGGGAATGGCCACAAGAGCTGGCACAGCAGCCACCTCGATAGGAGCCTTGTCCGAAAGCTTGTTAGCGGCGGGATGTACACCGCCGAGTTTGAAAGTCTTCATATCTACTATTTGACTATTTACTATTTGACTATTCTAATTACTGCTCGGCAGCCTTGGGAGCCTCAGGAGCAGCTGGAGCCTCTTGCTGAGCAACTGGTGCAGCAGCCTTAGCGGCTTCAGCCTCGGCCTTGGCCTTGGCAGCAGCCTCGGCAGCAGCCTTCTTTTCAGCCTCCTTCTTGGCCTTGAGCTTATCAACGACTACCTGAACAGGGGCAGTGCAGTGGATGGCACCCGTTGGGCACTCGCTCACGCACATGCCGCAAGCCTTGCACTTCTCTGGATCGATGTAGGCAACATTGTTCTCGACGGTGATGGCCTCGAACTTACAGGTCTTCTGGCACTTGCCACATCCGATACAAGCACTGGCACAAGCCTTGCGAGCCACAGCACCCTTGTCCTTGTTGATGCAGCTAACCCAAACACGCTTCACAGCTGGGGTCTTCATCGCATTCTTCTTGCGAATCTCGAGCACGAGCTTAGGACAAGCCTTAGCACATGCACCACAAGCCACACACTTGTCCTCGTCAACCTCAGGCAGGCCGGTCTCGGTGTTCATGTGAATAGCATCGAAGGTACAAGCCTTGACACAATCGCCCAAACCGAGGCAACCAAAGGCACAACCGGTCTCACCAGCGAAGGTTGAGGCTGCCACAGCGCACGACTTGGCACCATCGTAGGCTGCCACCTTAGGACGGCAAGCCAGCGTACCATTGCAGCGAACCACAGCGAGCTTAGGTTCAGCCGAACCAGCCTCGACACCCAGCACCTCGGCTACCTTGGCCATGCAGTCGGCACCGCCAACAGGACAGAGCAAGCTGCCCAGGGAATTGGAGGCGTCCTTCTCCTTGACGCAAGCATCAGCCATACCATGACATCCGGGGAAGCCACAGCCACCACAGTTGGCACCTGGCAGCAACTCCTCTACTTGACCCACACGAGGGTCCTCGAACACATAGAACTTCTTCGACACCCAATAGAGTACCAGAGAGCCTATGACACCAAGTGCGCCAAGCACACCCAGTGCTAATAAAATTTCGTTCATAGTGATACTAATGTTTATAATACTTATTAATATATATACAATTTATTGATTTCTGATCACTGATTGACCTTGCGCTCAAGCGTGAACTCGACCTCCGACCCGAGGCGATGCCGAAGCAAGAAGAGCACAATGTAGTAAAGAGCCAACACAGCCAGTGTGGCCAAGCTGGCCGTAAGTTCACCCCACAGCGTCACAAAGCAGAACAGACACATGAGGGCCAAGACGAGCGGAATGGCAAAGGCATAACGCACAGCAAGCCAAGCCATGCGGTTGCTCACGATGATGTTCACCGTCTCACCCACCTGGTATGGCACGCCATAGCCTTCGGCCACAACGACCTTCTCCGCACTGTCCTGACTAGAGCAAATGCCCTTGGCATGACAGCCCGAACAAGCAGAATTCTGAACAAAACGTACAGTCACACGAGTGCCCTCGGTCTTGATCACCACTCCATCATGTGTGATATTTTTGCTCACGGATATAAGATATTTTATGTGTGTCGGGGTATTGCTTCTCCCCGATTTTTGGTGCAAATTTAATGATTTTTGTTGGAATATAGACAACTTTAAGTAAAAAAAATGCTTATTTATGTTATTATGCACTAATTTTTCGGGGTTTTGTACCCGATTTCGCTCTTTTTTTTGTAAATTTGCACCGTAAAATCGAACAAGAATGCAATTGAAAAATCTTTTTTGGGCCTTTGGCCTTGTCACGCTCACAGCATGCGGTTCGTGCTCGAATGCACCAAAGAACGCCACACAGGCCTCGAGTTCATCGACCTCAGCTGCTGAGCAAAAGACGCGTAAGCCAGAGTTCCAAGCCGACTCAGCCTTTCAGTACGTTGCCCGTCAGCTTGAGTTTGGTCCACGTGTACCTGGTTCAGAGTCACAGCAGCAGACGGCGGCATGGCTGGAGTCGGAATTGAAGCGACACGGAGCTGAGGTCACGGTGCAGCGAGGCATGGCACAGTCATACGATGGCAAAGAACTGCCCGTCATCAACCTGATAGGTCATATCAACCCCAAGGCTCGCATGCATGTGCTGCTGATGAGTCACTGGGATAGCCGACATATCGCCGACCACGATCAAGATCCTGCCAAGCGCCACCAGCCCGTACCTGCAGCTAACGATGGTGCCAGCGGTGTGGGTGTGTTGCTCGAACTGGCCCGTTTGGCATCACAGCAATTGCCCGAAGTTGGGCTCGATATCTTTCTGACCGATGTGGAGGACTATGGAGCACCCGACGACTGGAAGGGTTCGCACGACGAGAAATGGTGGGCTATGGGAACCCAGATGTGGTGTAAGCAGGTACGCAACGAAAGCTACCATGCCGAATATGGCATCCTGCTCGATATGGTAGGTGCACCCGATGCCACGTTCTACCGCGAATACTACAGCGAACGATATGCATCGACCTACGTCGATCAAGTTTGGGATACAGCTGCGCGTATGGGTTATAACGACCTTTTTGTGAATCGTCGGGGAGGTGGCATCACTGATGACCATGTGTTTGTCAATCAAATGCTCGGCATCCCTACACTTGACATCATCGACACCCGCATGGATCAGGACGGCTCGTTCTTCCCTTATTGGCACACTACGGAGGATACTCTTGACAAGATATCACCCGAGACACTCGGCAAAGTGGGCAGGGTGCTGGTAGCCCTGTTATGGTAAAGAAATAATTTTGAAAATGCAAATCAACGAAATACAAGACCAGATCATCGATGACTTTAGTGCCTTCGATGACTGGATGGACAAATATCAGATGATCATCGAGATGGGCAACAATCTGGAGCCACTCGATGAGAAGTACAAAACCCCACAGAATCTCATTGAAGGCTGTCAGAGTCGCGTGTGGCTACAGGCAGACTATGATGAGGCGACTGAACACATACACTTCACAGGTGATTCGGATGCTGTGATCGTGAAGGGGTTGGTGAGTCTTGTGATTCAGGTGCTATCGGACCACACACCTGACGAGATCTTGGCCTCAGACCTTTACTTCATCGAGGAGATTGGCTTGAAAGAGAACCTCTCTCCTACCCGTTCGAATGGCTTTCTTTCGATGATCAAGCAGATGCGAATCTATGCCCTGGCATTCAAGGCAAAGACAAACACGGCAACAAACTAACAAAACAAAGCAACATCCATGCGACTCCTATATATATTAATAATGTGTGTAGTACTGAGCCTGCCTGTCTGTGCTCAGATCACGGTTCCAGTGGAGCCCACAGCGGCCCTGAACGAAGACTCCAATGCCAAATACTTGAAACCCATCCCTGAGGAGAATGGCAAGGTTTACTTGCTGCGTGAACTACCACTGCCCGATGGCATGAGCGAGACAGAAGCCTTCGATAAACTGCAGAAATGGATGGATCGCTGCATGCAGGACTCGCGTATCCTGGCACACAACACAGTGTCAGGCGAAGATCCTCAGTCTCTGCAGCAAATGGTGGTGCAGAACCTTATCTTCAGCAGTAGAATACTGGCGCTCGATCAGACCGAGATGAGTTACGTATTGACAGCCTCGGTTCAAGAGGGTAAGCTGCGCTTGAAGATGTCGCACATTACCTATAAGTACAATGGTGAGAACCGAGATCGAAAAATGCTGAAATATACGGCTGAAGATCACATCTCCGACCGTGCAGCGCTCTTTAAGAAAGGGAAAAAGATGGTACCAGGGTTCAAGAAGTTCCGTATCAAGACCATCGACCTGATTGACGAATATGAGGCTTCACTGAAGATGACATTCCTCATCAAGTAAGGTATGTGGATTGTCTTAGCTTTCACCTCAGCTATGCTGCTGGGGTTCTATGATGTGTTCAAGAAGCTGTCGTTGCGCGACAACGCAGTGATTCCTGTCCTGCTGCTCAACACCGTATTCTGTTCTTGTATTTTCCTGCCTCTGGTCGTAATGTCGGCACAAGGGTATATAGGCACAGATAGCCCGCTCTACATCCCTACCATCGAGGATCCTGCCATACATGGTTACATCATCCTCAAGTCGGCCATCGTACTGATATCATGGATCTGTGCTTACTATGGCCTGAAGCACTTGCCTATCACCATAGCCTCGCCCATCAATGCCACTCGCCCAATCCTGGTGCTGTTAGGTGCCATCTTCATCTTTGGCGAGGAGCTCAATGCCTGGCAGTGGGCAGGCGTCATCATCTCCATCCTGGCATTTGGCCTGATCAGCCAGAGCGGCAAGAAGGAGGGCATTACCCTGCGCCATTCCGTATGGATATGGATGGTAATAGCAGGTACTATTGTCGGAGCCATCTCGGGCCTCTATGACAAGTTTCTGGTGGGCGACCCTGCCAATGGGCATGGACTATTCGGCATCTGGACCAACAGAGGTTTCGACAAGATGATCATCCAGTCATGGTACAATTTCTACCAGGTTCTGATGATGGGTATCGTGTGCCTCATCTGCTGGGCTCCAAAACGACACCGACTGAAGCACCCCTTCCATTGGCGCTGGCAGATACCGCTTATCTCCATCTTCCTGTCGGTTGCTGACTTCTGCTATTTCTATGCACTTTCCTATCCCGATGCCCTGATTTCGGTCACTTCACTGGTGCGCCGCTCGGGTGTCATCGTGGGTTTCGTGTGCGGCTGGCTCTTCTTCAAGGAGAAGAACATCCGTTCCAAAGCCCTCGACCTACTTTTCGTCATCATAGCCATGATCCTGCTATGGATCGGCTCGCAACACTAATACAATGACCGTTTCGATTATAACCACTACGTTCAATAGTGCCAAGACATTGGCCGACACTCTCGAATCAATCCTCCGCCAGACACACAAAGACGTGGAGTGCTGGGTGATTGACGGAGCTTCGACCGATGGCACTCTCGACATTATCAAGACTTACGAACAACGCTTCGGTGGCCGCCTGCATTGGCTGAGCGAGCCCGACAAAGGGCTGTACGATGCCATGAACAAGGGACTGGACCGTGTGACTGGCGACGTAGTTGGCATCCTCAACAGCGATGACTTCTACACATCAGACAACGTACTCGAGACCGTAGTAAATAAACTGGCAAAGCATCCATCTGTCTCAGCTGTCTATGGTGACGTCCACTACGTCAATGCCGACAACTTGGATCGCATGGTGCGTTACTATAGTTCTGCCAGTTTCTCTCCCTGGAAGCTCCGCTTTGGCTATATGCCCGCTCACCCAGCCTTCTACATCCGACGCAAAGCCATGAAGACTGCAGGCCACTACTCGCTCGACTATGAACTGGCTTCGGACTACGAAATGATGGTGCGTCTGTTTTGCAAATATAAAATCGGAGCTTCGTATATCAAGAAAGATATGGTAACTATGCGTACAGGCGGTTTGAGTAATAACAGTTTTCGCAATCGAATGCTTCTCACCCACGAAGACGCCAAAGCCTGTCGCTCAAACGGACTATACAGCAACTTCATTCTTTGTTGCATGAAGTACCTCACCAAGGTGTTCGAGTTTATGAAATAGGAAAGGGAGGCTTTTTGAAAAGTTCGAAAATAATAGGATGGTTTGAAGAATGCGAAGGGTTTGAAGAATGCGAAGGGTTCGGATGGTTCAAAGGGATCGAAAGGTTTGAAAAAGCAACACGGCATGTGAGTTCCAGTTCTCTGACTCACATGCCGTGCTTATTACATATCATTTTGGGCACCATAATACACAAGCAGCCCCCAACACATGTGAGCCGCTATACAGCATCACATGCGCTGGGGGCATGTATGAGTGCAAGACAAAGACTTAGAGTCCCTTGCCGTGGCAGTTCTTATACTTCAAACCTGAGCCACATGGGCATGGCTCGTTGCGACCTACATGAGGCGTATCGTTCAGTTGTTTGCGCTGAACCTCAGTGGCAGACGAAGTGCCAGCATGAGTGGCCTGCATCTGGCTGAAGTCCTGGCGTTTCTGTAGCTCAGCCTCCTTGAACTCCTGTTGCTTGGCTGCGACATCCTGTGCTGCTGCCTGAGCAGCTGCAGCACGCTGCTGTGCGGCGGCCTCGGCGGCAGCCTGCTGCTCTGGAGTCTGCTGTGGGATGTATATCTGTGCACGCATCATAGTGCTGACAGTGCGGGTGTTGAGTGACATGACCATGCGTTCGAAGATACGATATGACTCAAGCTTGTAGATCAGCAGTGGATCCTTCTGCTCATAGTGAGCATTCTGGGTGTTCTGCTTCAGGTCATCGAGGTCGCGCAGGTTGGTCTTCCACACGTCATCGATGTTGTTAAGCATAATAGCCTTCAAGAAGTTTTTCATGATGTTCTTGCCGTTGGTGCGAGCTGCCTCCTCCAGGCTGCAAGGAATCTGGTAGAGTCGACGACCATCGGTCATAGGAATCATGACATTGGCTACCTTGCGACCCTCAGCCTGTACACGCTCCCAAAGCTGTGTGAGCTGTGGTCCAAGAACCTCAGCCATCTTATCGGCATGACGGTTGAACTTGTCCATGGCTGCATCATAGATCTTGTCGGACATTTGGTCGGCATCGAAACGCTTCACTTCATTCTCGGCAAATGGTGGTTCGATGCCGAACACGCGCATCACATCCTGCTGGAACTGATCGTAGTCAGTAGTCTGAGTGAGCTGAGTAGCCAGGTTGTTAGCCACGTTATAGGTCATATTCATGAAGTCAATACCAATACGTTCACCCATCAAGGCGTGACGACGCTGAGCATAGACTACCTCACGCTGCTTGTTGAGCACGTCATCGTATTCAAGCAGGCGCTTACGGATACCGAAGTTGTTCTCCTCTACCTTCTTCTGTGCGGTCTCTATACTCTTGTTGAGCCATGGATGCTCAATCACATCGTCCTCGCCCATGCCAAACATCTTTGAATCCATCACCTTCGAGATACGATCAGAACCGAAGATACGCATGAGGTTATCCTCGAGCGAAACAAAGAAGACCGAAGAACCAGGATCTCCTTGACGACCTGAACGACCACGCAACTGACGATCGACGCGACGTGACTCATGACGCTCTGTACCGATGATAGCCAAGCCACCAGCTGCCTTCACAGCATCGGAGAGCTTGATGTCGGTACCACGACCTGCCATGTTGGTTGCAATGGTTACAGCACCCAGCATACCCTCCTTTTCGACCTTGTTGCCATTGGCATCAATTTCGACATACTTACCCAAAGTGCTCTGACCAGCCAGAGCAACGATGTCGGCCTCCTTCTGGTGGAGCTTAGCGTTAAGCACATTGTGCTTGATGCCACGCAACTGAAGCATCTTCGAGAGCTGCTCAGAGATCTCGACCGAAGTGGTACCCACCAGCACTGGACGACCAGCACGTGAGTACTCTTCGATTTGAGCAATGACAGCCTTGTACTTGGCACGCTTAGTCTTGTACACGCGATCATTCATATCCTCACGCGTAACGGGACGGTTGGTTGGGATCGACACAACGTCGAGTTTGTAAATGTCCCAGAACTCACCAGCCTCAGTCTCAGCCGTACCGGTCATACCAGCCAGTTTGTGATACATGCGGAAGTAGTTCTGCAGGGTAATGGTAGCGAAGGTCTGGGTAGTAGCCTCCACACGGACACGTTCCTTGGCCTCAACGGCCTGATGCAAGCCATCACTCCAACGACGGCCCTCCATGATACGACCCGTCTGTTCATCAACAATCTTGACCTTACCATCGTCTGAGATGACGTAATCAACATCCTTATCGAACATAGTATAAGCTTTCAGAAGCTGATCAACAGCGTGTACGCGCTCTGCCTTGGTGGTATAGTCCATCATCAGCTGGTCCTTACGCATCATCTTCTCCTCATTAGGAATGTCGAGTTTCTCGATCTCGGCCATCTCCGAACCTACGTCAGGCAAAACGAAGAACTTGGCATCCTCGGCAGCGCCAGTGAGTTCCTCAATGCCCTTGTCAGTCAGATCGACCTGCTTGTTCTTCTCTTCGATAGCGAAATAAAGTGGCTCAAGGGCAATATGCATCTGACGCTGATTATCCTGCAGATAGAAGGCCTCGGCACGCAGCATCTCCTGCTTGATGCCTGGCTCTGAGAGGTATTTGATGAGGGCAGAGTTCTTCGGCCACGCACGATAAGCACGGTAGAGCTGGGTAGCACCTTCGTCCCTAGTCTGCTTGTCCTCAGATTGCAACTTCTTCTTAGCCTCATTGAGGAACTGGTTGGCCAGAGTCTTCTGCATTTGAACCACACGCTCAACACGATCGCGGAACTCCTGATAGAGTTGCTCGTCAGTGTTACCTGTAGCACGAGGCACAGGACCAGAGATGATGAGTGGGGTACGTGCATCGTCAATCAGGACAGAGTCCACCTCATCGACGATGGCGAAGTTATGCTCGCGCTGTACCAGATCTTCTGGATGTGAGGCCATATTGTCGCGCAGATAGTCGAAGCCGAACTCATTGTTGGTACCGAAGGTGATGTCGCAATTATAGGCACGACGGCGGTCGTCTGAGTTAGGCTGATAGCGGTCGATGCAATCTACGGTCAAACCATGGAACTGGTAGATAGGGCCCATCCACTCGCAGTCGCGCTTAGCCAGGTAGTCGTTCACGGTCACCACATGCACACCGTTGTGTGTCATAGCGTTGAGGAACACAGGCAGTGTAGCTACAAGGGTCTTACCCTCACCGGTAGCCATCTCTGCAATCTTGCCCTGATGAAGCACGGTGCCGCCAAAGAGCTGCACATCGTAGTGCACCATGTCCCACTTGATGAGGTTGCCACCAGCCATCCACGAAGACTTGTATATGGCCTTGTCGCCTTCGATAGTCACAAAGTCGCGGGTTGCTGCCAGATCACGGTCCATTTGAGTGGCAGTCACTTCGATGGTCTCGTTGTTAGCAAAACGGTAGCCTGTGTTCTTAACGATTGCGAACACCTCTGGCAGATAATCGCAGAGCTTGGCCTCGAAGGTATCATACACATGCTTATTCAGCTTGTCAATCTCGTTCCACACAGCCTCGCGCTTCTCCACCTCGAGAGTCTCGACAGTGTCTTTGAGCTCCTGAATGCGTTCACGGTCAGCCTTGACGCTCTGCTGCATGTCAGCCATGATGGCCTGTGTGCGAGCACGGAGCTCGTCGTTAGTGAGACGCTCAACCTCGGGATAAGCAGCCTTTACCTTGTCTACCCATGGCTGGATGAGCTTCATGTCTTTCGACGACTTATCGCCAAAAAGTTTTTTCAAAAAATCGTTTAATCCCATATTATTGTTGTATTTATTATTATTAATAGAAAAAAGATGTATATTGATATTCAGCAGTGAATGATACTTCAAATTCACGCCTTTAGAACAACGGAAGCTCCCTGCATGCCGATGGGGCGCGAATGCGTATGCACTTAGCCACAGTGGGAGCAATGACTGTTGCCTCCACTGGTACCAGAATGTGCTGAGCATTAATCCTGCCTGGAGCAAAGATCACAGCAGGACCGGGATAGATATCGAAACGCGTCTGTTGGCGAGGCTGAGACCTGTCGTCCAGTCGCAAACGCCAGCCTGGCTCAAGGATGACTACCAAGTCGCCTCCCGAACGTTTGTCATAACCATTGCGGACACGTACGATTCGTTGACTATAATCTTGATGTAAAAGTTGTTGTGTTGTATAGACCTCCTCTACACCAGAGAAGAGAGAGACAAGTTCTGCAGCCTCACGAGCCACCTCATCGACACGCAACTGATACTGTTCGATAAGCTTGTGGTTCAAATAAATCTGTCCCTCATTGAATCCTTCAATCCACTGGCCTTGTCCATGGAGCGAAATGAGGTGCGAATTGAGCAGTGCAGTACAGCGGTTTGCATTGAACTCACCAGCAGGCAGAGTGGGAACGTCGTCGGCCGTCTCGTCGGTCTGCCCTGTACCCATCAGATAAACTACAGCATTCTGCAGACCAACAGCCTTGTCGATACACTGCAAAAGGCTCTCCATCGTTTCATCCAAACGCAAGTAGGCATCCTGCAACTCGGAGGCATAGACCGAGGTCTTCTCATGCTGATAGGTACCAGCATAAAAAGTGAGTTGCAACATGTCGGTGGTACCTGCCAAGCCCAGACGCGAGTTGGTGATGAACTGCTTGGCCATCTTGAGGATGGCATCGTTCACCAGTGGCGAAGTCTTGAACCATTGATAGTTAACCTGCTTGCCATTGACAAACTTATGTATGAAACCCGGACTAGCTTGCAGCAAAGGAGCTATGCCGTCGGCACCAGTACTAATGAGCTGCGACGTCCAACTGGCCGAAGCCATGTCGATGAACAGCGGAGCCTTGGAATTGTTCTGCTGTGAGACGTAATTAGGGAAATCGTGGTAGAAGGTTGTCGACGCCCAATGGCCCGTCTTGTCATCGATCCAGAAAGCTCCGTCGGCTGCATGGCCAGCAGCGATGAGTGCCTGTTCCGGTTCAGGTGCAATGCTATAGACCTTTCCTCGCATCTGAGTGGCACTCTTCAGTTCATCGCCCAAGGTACTACCTAATAGTGCTTTGGGTGACCAGAAGCCATCTGTGGCGAAACCGATGTAGTCACGATCCTGAAACACAGAGTGGCGCTGTAATGTCTGCAGGTCGAAAATAAACCGCGAGGAGATACCATTTTGGTAAGGATAACTGCCTGTAGCAAGCGTGGCAATGACCGAAGTGACATCGGGATTATCGAGGTCGAAAGTGACGTTCTCAAACAGTATACCCTCCTCCATCAGACGGCGGAAACCACCATGCGTGAACTTTGACTGCAAAGCCTGCAGGTAGTCAGAACGAAGCTGATCGACCGTAATTCCAACAATAAGACGAGGTGCAACCTGCGTCAGTTTCTGATCATCACGATGTTCTGGCAAAGCTGCCATAGCCGGCAGTGAGTTGAGCACCGTCAGCAGCACCAAAGCTGTCGTAACCGTCGATATGTAATTTTTACTGTTCACCATTACGGATGAGGAGAGAGAAAATGTGTCACTTAGAATTGCCTAAACCGAAATGCATAAAACTACGTAACAAAAGAGTGGCTATAAGCAGTAGGAAGGCAATGGGACAATATTGTCCGCTAATCCAATCCAAAATGACATATATAATAAGGGCAGCAAATGTGATGCCAAAGTATATCTGACAAGCCTTATCCAACCGTCTGAACCACAAAAGCACTGCCATAATGACATGGGTAGGCAACAGCCAGAAGCAGTTGATATTGTGATCTACAGCAGGATGTTCGCTAAGGAAGTTGAGGAACCAGACTATGCAACCTGTCAGGCCGACAACCAGAAGCAGTATGGTATCAAAGCAGTTGACGAGCATACTAAAACCTCGACCTTTACCCACCAACACGGCTCCTGTTGGAGTAACCTGGGTCAAATTCCTACGGCGACTAGCGAACTCCAACCCACTAAGCAGCAAAGCAATGAGAAGTACGATGGCAAACACAGTATTGGGGGAAACAGAATCTGGAGCAGCGATGGCAGCTGCAACCTCAGGCTGCAACTCAAGCAAAGTACTTTCTTGTGCCACCAATGGAGTCATCCATACCGATTCACCTAACTGACTAGGAATCCGAGCATGGCTCAAAGCTCCCATAAGATAATCTGGCAGGAACATCTGCTCCTCATAGACGGTGGCACGGTCGGCACGTCCTGCAACTGCCAGGGCAATGCCGAAATCGAGCCAATTGTCTCGTCCAGTCTTATTCTGAACCATCTCTCGCAATGTGATTGCATTTGTCCAAGTGGAATCATATTCGATGACATTGTCAGTTGATGCATTCAGCAGATGATAAGGACGCGTTGCGCAGTTATCGAAAAAGAAACTGTAACGATACGTACGGTTCTCAGGTTCATAGTTGATAATCAACCGACGAATCAATTCCTGGGTCTGCGCTGAATCGATGCTCAATTGTTGCTCCACGATACCCATGCCATCACGGGCATACCGACGCAGAAATCCTTCGGTATATTCTGCTCCCAGCTGGTAATCGGTCTCACCTTTCACGAACCGATATATAAAGTGAGGCGTATTGAACGAAAATACTCCATAATGGAAGACCAGATCGAGCTCCGTATTGCGAAGGTCCTGCAACCGCAAGGCAGAATGGCCAAAACGTGCATACGTCTCAGCACCTGGACTGCACGTAAGCAAACAGATTCGCACTGAATCAGAAAAAGCCATTTGCGCACGCGCGGGCAAGAAAAAAATAAGCGCGAGAAACGCTGACAAAATGTATTTCATCATATTCGCACAATTGAAGCATCCGCGTGCCTGTAAGCCTACGGATGCCTCAACTAATCGAGTGGGGGATTTTGTTTCTACAAATTGTTGAATCAAGCCTTGGCCTTCTCGGTTGACTCCTTGCGGAACTCCTTGAGAGCGGCAATCAGTTCAAGTGCAGCCTTACGCGCACGGAGGCCGGCAGCCTTGTTTCCCTTTGTTGCCTGGGCCGAAGCATCGACCAGAAATTCTGCAGAGAGCTCGCTGATTTTCGTTACAAGTTCTTCCATTGTCGTAAGTGTTTTATTGGGTTTTTATCTGCGTTCTAATTCATTTTGACGTTGCAAAGGTAAGCAGAATAATCGTTATTTCATCATGTTTTAATAAAAAAAACAAGTTTTACCCATCATTTTTTAATATTTTCGTCTTTTTTTATACTTTTTAAGCAAAAAAACATCGCATAATTGAGAAAAAAGGACTAACTTTGCCGCCAAATTATTGAGAATTTGAATGAATTATGCCATTATAGCAGCTGGTGAGGGCTCTCGGTTGCGTCAAGAGGGCGCATCCTGGCCTAAGCCCTTGGTACCCGTGATGGGCGAGCCTATGCTAGGTCGTCTCATTGCTCTGTTTCACTCCATGAGAGCAGAGAGCATCTCTGTGATTTGCAATAACCAATCGACAGAGGTCGCCGACTATCTCCATCAGTTGAGCAACGTTATTCCTGAGCTGCACTATGTGGTTCAATCCACGCCAAGTTCTATGCATAGTCTGGCGGTTCTTTCTGACATCATTCCCGATGGTCGATTTTGCTTGACCACGGTCGATACCATCTTCATGCTCTCGGATTTCAAGGATTTCATTGAAGCAGCCGAAAGCGACAGATACCACGACGGGCTTTTCGCAGTCACTCCTTTTGTCGACGATGAAAAACCCTTATGGGTGGGAGTCGAATCCACGCTCTTGTGCGCAGAGGCAGGCTCAGATGCAATGATTTATGGTTTCTATGACCATGAGCAGGAAGTTCCATCTGGCAGTTGTCACTTGGTGAGTGGTGGCATCTATTGTCTCGACACCCAGACAGCCTTCCCTGTGCTGTACGATTGTCTGCAACGCGGTCAAAGTCGTATGCGCAATTATCAGCGAGCCCTCTTAACTGCAGGATTACACATAAAGGCACGCATCTTCCCCAAGATTTTGGACATCGACCATCTGGAGGACGTTGTCAAAGCTGAGCATTGGCTTGCTTCAGAAACTGATAAGACAGGGAAGGCATAATCCTAAGTGAGAGTAACAAAGAAATGGACATGAAGACGCTATTGATCTATCGTGCTCCCGAGCACAGTCCGAACAATGTGGAACGTGATGCTGCCATACTCGACGCTGTAGGCGAGATACTTTCAAAATCACAATCCATAGGTCAGCAAGGGCAATCCGTTCTGACTGCAGATCGTTGCTCTGAGCAATCGCTTCCGAGCCAACTGGAGGACTATGATCTCATCTTACACATGGCACGCAGACTCCCAACCCTTGTCCGTCTGGAACATTTGAAACACCCGCGTATCATCAATGCACCTCAAGGGGTGCGCCATGTGGCACAAAGTCGCGAACTCATGCTACTGATGCTACAAGAGGCAGGTGTGCCTATTCCAAACTGGTGGGCTTTCGACCCCGAAGCTGACGAGATGTTCCTTTGCGAACATCGTCTGCAACAGTTGCTCCCTGCTTGGGTCAAAGCTATGCGTCCAGATGGTGCACTTCCCAATGACGTCTGTTTCGTCGAATCTGCACTCGAGGCAGATACTCGCATAATGGAATTAGCAGCCCAGTCGGTGCCCGACATCATAGTGACCCAGCATTTGGAGGGGGATCTGCTCAAATGTTACTATGTAAGTGCGCCCTTGGATCAACAGTATCCACCTTTCCTCTATTGGTTCTATCCACAGGAATCGGGTTACAGCAAGTTTGGCAACGCTGAGCGGCATAACACTCCACTAGCCCGCATCCCTGTCACTGAGGCACAACTGCTGAAATTAGCCCAAGACATAGGTGCTGTCCTAGGACTTCAAGTATTTGGTTTCGATGCTATCGTGCAACGTAGTACCAATACTGGAGCACTCAAGCGGCCCTCAGATGAGCCTGGATCCCCCTCGCAGGTTACTATCATCGATGTCAACGACTGGCCATCCTTCAGTCCATGCCGACAGGAAGCTGCTCAAGCTATCGCCAGGCTTGCTTCTTCACAAGTTGTAATCAGTAATCAAAAATTTGTGTGCTAACGCCAGAACAACAAATACAATATAAGGCTTCACTGAAACACCCCGATGTCGAGGAGCCTATCGACCTTTGGTTCTATCGTCCTTTGGGTTTCCGTCTTGCCTTGTTGGGCGAACGATTACATTGGACGCCGAACCAGATCACAGTGATTAGCATCTTTCTGGGCATAGGATGTGGCCTATTGCTCTACCCTACGTCTCTCTGGCTCAACCTACTGGGCCTAATGTTGCTTATCATGGCCGATGTTTGCGACAGCGCCGATGGGCAATTAGCTCGCCTCACGCATCAGTACAGCCAACTGGGGCGCATCCTTGATGGAGCAGCAGGCGACTTCTGGTTCATTGCCATTTACGTCTGCCTGGCTTTGCGACTCACTCCGGAATGGGGCATTTGGTGCTGGCTGCTGGCTATTGCCGCTGGTCTGTGTCATTCGCAGCAAGCTGCTATGGCCGACTATTATCGCCAGTTCCACCTGCTCTGCGTGAAGGGACGTGATGGTTCGGAACTCGACGATGCCAGCCACGTAGACGAGCAATACCGTCAGACAAGTTTTCGTGCAGAACCTATCCTAAAAGTCTTCTTGTGGTTCTATCGAAATTACACTCGAAGTCAGGAACGGTTCACGCCAAAGTTGCAGAAACTTCGCAAGCTGTCCTTCGATCCTTTGCAACTAAGCCCTCAGACACGTCCACTCATGCCTATTGCCAATGCGCTGACCTACAACTGCAGAGCCATCACGCTGTTTCTGTCAGTACTCACAGGTCATCCCTGGTTATACTGGGTGGCTGAGCTTACCATTTTCAACGTCTTGGCCATCGGCATGATATGTCGCCATGAGCATATCTGTCATGCTGCCATTATACGATGTCAAACCTCCGTCCATCAATCATGAAACGCTTGACCCATCAGCTTCTCAAGCCACTCATGTTCGTGCTCTTCTTGAGCCTATTGATCTGGATGGTCTTGCAGGCCGGCCCCATGCAGCTGTGGCACACACTCTGCTCCATACCAGGTACCATTGCTCTGTGCATCTTAATTTGGGGCATTGGCTATCTGCTCAATGCTGCCTCCTTTCGCGAGGTGCTCTTTGCCATCCACCCACCCCTGTGCACAGCCCTCAGTTATCGTGACATATTGCAACTCACCATCACAGGCTACGCTATCAATTATGTCACACCCTTTGGATTGCTCGGAGGTGAACCATATAGGGTGCTGGCTCTCAAAAAACTGATGGGAACCGCGAATGCCACACGAAGCGTGGTGCTTTATTCCACCATGCACATTACATCGCACTTCCTCTTTTGGGGGTTGGCTGCACTGACTGCCTGTCTGATATTTCCGTCCAAAGAGTCTCTGGGCACGGGTTCATCGACAGTCACCTCTGCCCTCACCTTGGCAGGCGTACTCAGTCTTTTCGATTGGCGCTTGTTGCCACCGACATCACGCTACAAGGCACTGATTTTCGAGCTATTGAGCCGTCTGGTCAACGTAGTGGAGTACCAGCTCATCATGCAGGCTATGGGGTTCGGCTCTTTGGGCTACACCGAAGCGTTCTTGTGCGTGGCCTTCAGTTCACTATTGGCCAACATACTCTTCTTTTCACCCATGCAGATGGGCACACGCGAAGGGGGCATTTTTTTTGCACTGCAGTATCTGATGCCTGGATTACCAGAGCAGGAACTCCTGCCCGTGGCGCTCAGTCTCAGTTTTGCAACCCGCGCCAGAGAATTGGCGTGGATAGGCATCGGATTGCTGCTAATGAATCTGAGAAAACAAACTAATTAAAACATATATTATTTCATGAAAGGTCTAATACTCGACTATGGTGCTACCATCGACAGCAATGGCAAGCACTGGTCGGAAGTTCTCTGGGAGGGCTACTGTCAATGCTCGCTGCCAGTCACCAAGGAACAGTTCCGCGAGGCGTATATCTACACCGAACGCTATGTATCCTTCAACCCTGTCATCCAGCCCGACTACAACTTCTTTGAGCTGATGCAGGTACGCGTCGGCATTCAGATTGACTTCCTCATCCAACAAGAATGGCTGAGCGAAGACATCCTTCAGACCACACTTAAGGTGCTCTCTGAGGGTGAAATGCCCATCATCGACAATGTCCACGAACTAGCTCAACACTTCGTCGATATCATCGCAGGTTATTGCTATGATTACGCACGTCGTTGCACACTCGAGGCCACTTCGCTCATCGAAAAAATCTCCGAACAATATGAATGTGCACTGGTCAGCAACTTTTATGGTAACCTCAAGGCGGTACTTCAAGACTTCGGTCTGGCCCGCTGCTTCCGCATCGTTATCGACTCGTCAGAGGTAGGTGTGCGCAAGCCCGATCCAGCCATCTTCCAACTGGCTATAGACAAACTGAATCTGAAGCCAGAGGAAATCACCGTGATTGGCGATAGTTATCGCAAGGACATCCTGCCTGCTCTCAGCCTCGGCTGCAAAGCTATCTGGATTAAGGGCTCAAATTGGGACAAGGCAGACGACAGCATTCAGTACGAACCGAGTGCTTCTTCCATCCTGCAGCTCTATGACATGTTGCAGGAATAGTCTGTTCTGACAGACATTCCTACCATACCCATTTTTTGCTATCTCTCCCACATCAATCCGTCTGGCACGAACTCATCCAGGCGGATTACTCATACCCAATTGTAGGTATATTATAATATGTACGCGCACAAATTACCAGAGATTGCGTATCTTTGCAACGCGATTGCAATAAAAAAGGCTTATCTTTGCAGCGCATAAACGACGAACAATGACACTCCGAGATCTAAAAATAGGACAGCAGGCTGTCATCACCACTGTGGGTGGCGAAGGTGCTTTGCGCCAGCATTTTCTCGACATGGGCATCATTCCTGGTGCTCAAGTCCAGCTTATCAAATACGCTCCAATGGGCGATCCCATGCAGCTGCTGATCCATGGCTATCTGCTCACACTACGTCTCGATGATGCCGCACAAATAGGCATCACCACCGAAGTTCCCGAGCCTACTCCCCGTCCCGAAATCCATTCTCGCATCGAGCATCCTGGATTCGGCGAGGGTGGACGCTACCATGCCGAAGAGGAGAAACGTCGTTCACAGCTCCACCTCGAGCAACATCAAGAGTCCTCTGGCAGAGACACTGCTAATCCCACAATCATCTCCTTCGCCCTCGTAGGAAACCAGAATTGTGGTAAGACCACGCTCTTCAACCAGCTCACTGGCTCCAATCAGCATGTGGGCAATTTTCCAGGTGTCACGGTCGATCGCAAGTCTGGCCCCATCCGTGGCCACGCTGACACCTTGGTCACTGACCTGCCTGGCATTTATTCCCTTTCGCCCTACAGTGCAGAGGAGATTGTCTCGCGTCAGTTCATTATCGAAGAACATCCCACCGCCATCATCAACATTATCGATGCCACCAACATCGAACGCAACCTCTACCTTACCATGCAACTCATGGAACTGGGAATCCCTATGGTTTTGGCTCTGAACATGATGGATGAGGTGATTGGCAACGGGGGAACAATTCTGATCAACGAGATGGAGCAGGCATTGGGCATACCGGTCATTCCGATCTCAGCAGCAAAAAACCAGGGTGTTGATGAGCTGGTACAGCACGCCTTGCATGTAGCCACCTATCGTGAGGCACCCGAACGACAGGACTTCTGCGATGCACGCGACCATGGTGGTGCCATGCATCGCTGCCTTCATGCTGTCATGCACCTCATCGAGGACCATGCCGAGCGAGCCAAACTTCCCGTGCGATTTGCTGCCAGCAAACTCATCGAAGGAGACCATCTGGTTCAGGAGGCTTTGCATCTCGACATCAATGAGCAGAAACTCGTTGGTCACATTCTTCGTCAGCTCGAAGAGGAGCGCGGCCTCGATCCTGCCGCTGCTGTAGCCGACATGCGCTTCAGTTTCATCCAGCAACTCAGCACCAAGTGTGTGGTCAAACCCCGTCGCAGCCGTGAGAAGGTTCGCACTGCAGCCATCGACCGTATCCTGACGGGACGTTTCACCGCACTTCCCGCCTTCCTCCTCATCATGGCCTTCATCTTCTGGTTTACTTTCAACTGGTTTGGCGATTGGTTACAAAGTCTCTTCGAAGAGGGCATCAATGCATGCATCTCGGTCTTTGACCAGCTGCTTACACACCTCGAAGTCAACGATGTCGTTCACTCGCTCGTCATCGATGGCATATGCGGCGGTGTCGGTGCGGTCCTCTCTTTTCTACCACTCATCCTCCTCTTGTTCTTCTGGCTCTCAATGCTCGAAGACTCGGGTTACATGGCTCGCATCGCCTTCGTTATGGACAAGTTGCTGCGACGCATCGGACTCTCTGGCCGATCCATCGTCCCCATGCTCATCGGCTTCGGCTGTTCAGTCCCAGCTGTCATGTCCACGCGCACTCTTCCTTCTGAGCGTGATCGACGTCTCACCATCTTGCTCACCCCCTTCATGTCATGTACAGCCAAGCTGCCCATCTATGCATTCTTCTGTACCGCTTTCTTCCCACATCATGGTGGTGCGGTGATGTGCTCTCTCTATCTGTTGGGCATTCTGGTCGGTTTGTTGTTGGCTTTGTTGTTCAAGAATTCACTGTTCCGCGGTGAGGCCGTCCCCTTTGTTATGGAGCTGCCTTGTTACCGACTGCCTGGCGTGCGCAATGTCGTGATGCTTTTGTGGGACAAGGCTCGTGACTTCATCCAACGTGCCTTCTCTATCATCTTCCTTGCCAGCATCGTCATCTGGTTCCTTCAGCATTTCGATTTCCGCTTGGCTCCTGTCAATGATGCTTCACAAAGCATTTTGGCACAGGTTTCAGGTCTTCTGGCCCCACTCTTTGCTCCGTTAGGCTTTGGAGATTGGCGCTGGGTCACAGCGCTTGCTTCTGGCTTCATGGCTAAGGAGAGCGTAGTCAGCACTTTAGGAGTTCTATTTCCTGACGAGGAGTCCATCTTCTCAGTTCTGAATGTCAGCTCTTGCTACGTATTATTGGTCTTCTGTCTTCTCTACACGCCTTGTGTAGCAGCCATTGCCTCCATCCGTCGTGAACTCGGAAGCCGATGGGCCTATCGCATCGTAATCCTTCAGTGCCTCATCGCCTACTTAGCAGCATACCTGGTCAGCCTGGTGTTGTAAAAAGAAGCACAGACCATCTCAATAGACCACTATAGTTATCTTGATTTCCATCCACAAATGGCCACATTTATCATACTTATTCTTCTTGTTTTTTCCGTAGTTCTAGCCATCCGATCGCTCTACAAGTCCGATAGTTGCCACGGATGTCGAGACTGCCAGAGATGTCACGATGCCTATTGCACCACCAAGCATGGTCAACTGCCCTGACATGGTATTATTTTATCAAAATCTGCTATCTTTGTATGACAATAAGCTTTTGTCACATTGATTGTATAGCACGAATAACTACTCACTGGCCCTCCAGATTTGGTAGGGTCAGTTTTTTTTTCTATCTTTGCTCGTCGGAGTAATGTCAACTCGCCCTAATTACTATCACCTAGACAATATAATACTTAGATATATGGAAAATCGTAAAGTTGCACTCATCACTGGCGTCACAGGTCAGGATGGTTCTTATCTCAGTGAGTTCCTACTTGCCAAAGACTACGAAGTTCATGGCATCATCCGTCGTTCGTCTGTCGATTATCGCGAGCGTATTGCCCACCTCGAAGGCACACCCAACTTCCACCTCCATTACGCCGATATGGGTGACTCCATGTCGCTCGTCAAACTTGTGGGCAAAGTGCAGCCTACCGAAATATACAACCTCGCTGCACAGAGCCATGTACAAGTGTCGTTCGACGCTCCGGAGTTCACTGCCGACGTCGATGCAGTTGGCGTGCTCCGCATTCTCGAGGCTGTACGCACCAATCATTTGGAGCATTCATGCAAGATCTACCAAGCCTCTACCTCCGAACTCTACGGCAAGGTTGAGGAGGTTCCACAGAACGAAAAAACACCTTTCCACCCCTATTCCCCATACGCCGTGGCCAAGCTCTATGGCTACTGGATCATCAAGGAGTACCGCGAAGCCTACGACATGTTCTGCTGCTCTGGCATACTCTTCAACCACGAGTCTGAACGTCGTGGTGAGACTTTTGTGACACGCAAGATCACCCTGGCTGCTGCACGAATCGCTCAGGGCAAACAGCAATGCCTCTACCTCGGCAACCTCGACTCGCTGCGCGACTGGGGTTATGCCAAGGACTACGTGGAGTGCATGTGGCTCATCCTTCAGCACAACAAACCTGAGGATTTCGTCATTGCTACTGGCGTGCAGCATACCGTTCGCGAATTTGCCACCTTGGCTTTCCACCATGCAGGCATTGAACTCCGCTGGGAGGGCGAAGGCGTGAACGAAAAGGGCATCATTGCAGGCTTTGTTGGAGCGAAGGGCTCAAACGGGTTGAAAGTGGGCGATGTCGTTGTGGCTGTGAGCGAAGACTTCTATCGTCCTACCGATGTGGTGAATCTCTGGGGCGATCCGACCAAGGCAAAAAAAGAGCTCGGCTGGAACCCTCAGACCACTTCGTTCGAGCGACTTGTCGAGATTATGGTTCACCATGACATGCAGAAGGTGGCAGCCGACCACGTTGCCTCTGTGATGCGCACCAACCTGGCTGAGTATCTTGAAAAGGGTCTCGTAAAATAAACAACTTATGAAACGCTACTGCCAAACCCTCACACTGCGCAACGATCCAGAGCTGGTGCGGCAATATATCGATGTCCATGCTCATGTCTGGCCCGAAATCATTCAGGGTCAGCATGAGGTGGGCATTGTTCAGATGCAGATCTATGCTTTGGGCTGTCAGCTCTTCATGATAGTCGATACCATCGACTCGTTCGATTGGAATAATGATATGGCCCGACTCGCCTCCCTCCCTCGTCAAGCAGAATGGGAGGCGTACGTCAGTCATTTCCAAGGTTGCGATCCCTCGGCTACTTCGGCACAAAAATGGCAACTCATGGAGCAGATTTTCGATTCTGAAAGGTAGTCTTTTGCACACTTAGCAAGCAAATTGTGGCAAAATCCGCAAGTTTTGGCCAAGTTGTTTGGATATATGGCAGAATATACCTATCTTTGCACACGGAAAACCGGATTAATGTAGAGCGGGAAACTCATCGATTTTTTTCATTAAGGAGTCAAGCGCATGCTGAAGGCGCGCTACCGAACTATGCGACGCCACGCACACTGGTACCACCGGATAGAACTCGGAAGATTACGGAGGCGGACCGCAGCTCCTAAACCTATATTACTGGAGTTTCATCACGTCCAGATGCCGGTTTTCCTTTTTTACTCTTTCACTCCACATTCTACCCCCCTTAATTCCCATAATACCTTTCGCGTCTATGACCGAATATCTCATACTTCAGCGTCAGGATCAGGTGGCGCGCAACGGAAAGCCCTACGTCAATCTTCGTGTTCGAAACGTTCAAGAAGCATTCCCGCTCACTGTGTGGGATTGTGCACCCACCTCTGGACCTAAGCCTGGCCAGGTGGCTCTGTTTGGTCCCATCAAAGATCAGGACGGCAAGAAGTCAATCGATAGTTCGTACGTCTCGAACATCAAGGATCTGACTGAGAGCCACCCCTTCTGGAATCTGATGCCTCACCCCACGAAACGTGAAGACTGGGAGCAATGCATCCGTCAGCTGCTATCTTTCTGCACCGACCCCAAGCTCACCCCCATCATCGAACGTTATGGACTCGGACTCTATGATCGCTACATCGACTTCCCTGCAGCCACCTCTGTCCACCATGCCTTCCCAGGAGGGTTGGTGACACACACCTACCAGATGCTGCGCATGCTCGAAGGCCTCTTCCCCGTGCTACCCTATCCCATCAAGGTGGAGCGCTGCATCTTGGCTATCCTGTTTCATGATTTCGGCAAGCGTCAGGAGTACAATCGCGAAGGCACTCCGCAGGAGGATATGTTCCTGATGGGCCACATCTTCCTCTCAGCCCACAACCTCTACAACTATCTGCTGGCCGAAGGTGTGGACGAGACAGAAATCAAACGAATCGTGCACTGCGTTCTGGCTCACCACGGTCAAAAGGAATACGGATCACCCGTGACACCTTGCACTCAGGAGGCTATCATCGTCAGCATGGTCGATGACCTTTCAGCCAAGACCGACTGCGTAGAGCAAGCAGGCAACCTCGAACGCGTCTTTGCGCTCGATACGCATGTGATCAAGTCATGAGTGTATCATACGAACTTGGCAGACAGGGTGAGGAGATAGCAGTGAATTGCCTGAAGCGATTGGGCATGCAGATACTCGAACAACGATGGAAGCTGCACACCTACGAGCTGGATATCATAGCCTTCGACCCTGAGCGAGGCGAAATGGTCTTCGTGGAGGTTAAGACCCGTACCAACGGCAAGTGGGGACGACCCGAGGATGCTATTGACCAGCGCAAGATCATGCGAACCGTGCGTGCTGCAAACACCTATCTAAGGCTTCACAACATCAATTACCCATCACGCTTCGACATCTTCGCCATCCTCATCCCTCCTTCGGGCAAAGAATATGTAGAGTACGTCAAGGACGCCTTCTATCCTCCGTTGGGATAGCATGGCAGGATTGACGACCACCACAATTTCACGAGGCTGTATCAAAGTCAAAAGACCCAGCAAATAATAATAAATGTATAGGGGGCGGGTCAAAATTTTTGACACGCCCCCTATACATTACTCTGAAACTTATTTCGACAAATCTACAGCGAAATAACCGACGCGGCCCTGAGGGGTGACAGCTGCGATGAACATCACGGGGTCCTGATCGGCCGAACGGCTGGTGGTGAGCTCGTTGTAGAGGTTCTCAATATCCTTGTCGCTCTTCACTGCCTGGTCGTTGATCTTCACAATCACCATCTTCTCACGCAAGCCTGCCTTGGCAAAAAGTCCGCCCTGCTCGAGCTTCTGAATCTGCACACCACTGCGCACGCCATACTTGTAGAGTTCCTGTGACGAGAGGTTTTTGAATGTTACGCCCAGTGCGTCGATGCCCTTCTTCTGAATCACGTCGGTATTACCCTTGCTGTTCTTGAGCGTACAGGTGAAGTTCTCACTCTTTCCCTTGCGATCCACGGTCACTTTCACCTTGTCGCCAGGACGGAAACGGGCTATCTGTTCCTGCAGCTGAGCCATAGTCTTGACGCTGACACCATTGACCGATGTGATGACATCCTCCTTCTTGATGCCTGCCTCAGCAGCTGCACCACCTTCCTGCACTTCCGACACAAAAATGCCTTCATTGACCGAGAGTTCCTTCTCCTCTACTACCTGGGCATTGACATCACCACCCATGATGCCAAGCAGGGCACGCTGCACGGTGCCATACTGCTTGAGGTCGGTGACCACCTTGCTCACAATGGCCGAAGGCACTGCAAACGAATAGCCTGCATAGTTGCCGGTCTGAGAATAGATGGCAGTGTTGATGCCCACCAGCTCGCCAGCAGTGTTGACCAATGCTCCTCCTGAGTTACCCGGGTTGACAGCAGCGTCAGTCTGGATGAACGACTCGATGCCCAACTGGCCCGATCCACCCATGCCTAAGCTGCGAGCCTTAGCACTCACGATGCCAGCTGTGACGGTGCTGGTGAGGTTGAACGGATTGCCCACGGCCAGCACCCATTCGCCCACCTTCAGCGCATCGCTCTGACCAATGGTCACGGTAGGCAGATCCTTAGCATCGATCTTCAACAGAGCTATGTCGGTGGTAGGATCTGTGCCAACCAGGGTAGCTGAAAACTGACGCTTATCGTTAAGCGTGACTGTCAGTTCATCAGCTTTGTCTATCACATGATTATTGGTCACAATATATCCGTCACTGCTGATTATCACGCCACTTCCAGAACCAACAGGAGCAGGGTCAGATGACTGTGGCTGCTGACGCTGTGGGGCACGCTGGCCGAAGAAGAAGTCAAAGAAGGGGTCGTTCATACCGCCATACGATTGCATCTGCTGCACCTGCTTGTTGGTGATGCCCACCACAGCATTCACAGTCTTCTCAGCAGCACGTGTGAAGTCATTGTCGGTCACAGAGGCGCTGCTTACCGTCGTGGCAAAACCCACTGGCTGAAGTGTGATGCTACCATCGGCCTGCTCCACGGCATTGGCCAGGATGTGTGGCTCCATCACCTTGAAGGTTCCATAGGCAGTCATGCCACTCACTGCCACCATAGCTCCAAAGAGCTTCAATGCATTTGTTGTTTTCATACGTTTAGGTTGTTTTTATTTTGATAATTGTAAATTGTTATCGAAAATAGTCAAATTAAAAATTGTTAGATCGCAAATCGTCAAATCGATTTCTTTCACTTGATTTGACGCTGCAAAGATAGCGAAGTTTAATCGATTTAAGTTAAAAACACCCAAACATTTAACATTTTCTATTAAAAAAACGCTCAAATGTAAAAATTTTGAGGTTATTTTATATGGTTTTTAAATTTATTTACGTATCTTTGTCCCCTAATATAAACCATGCAGTAGGCCCTTCTGTCGCTCGCGCGCAAGCGTGGGAGGAAAGTCCGGGCAGCATAGGGCACCATGCCGGTTAATGGCCGGTAGGCGGTGACGTTTAGGACAACGTAACAGAAAAGAACCGCTTTGCGAAGTTAAATTGTTAAACAGTTAGAGAGTAAAAAAGTTTCGGCTTGCTGACACTTTTTCACGTTTTCACCAATTGACTCTTTTTCTTGCGAAGTAAGGGTGAAAAGGCGGGGTAAGAGCCCACCGCACACATAGCAATATGGCGTGGCTGTACGTCCCATGGGCTGTAAGATCATGTATACTGGTGTTTGAGGGCTGCCCGCCCGAGCCAGGGGGTAGATTGCTAGAGCCTCCGGGAGACCGGTGGTCGAGATTAATGACAGATTAAAACAGAACCCGGCTCATGAGCCTACTGCTTTTTTTTTGACAAAACAACTGAACAGTGGCTGCTTCTCCAAAGAAACTACTCTCCTCATGTCACGACGCAGTGGCCAAGATGCTCACTGACCAGCGCCTCGCCGAGGCGTTGGCTTTGTTGCGTGACGAGTCGGGCAAGCATGGTCTTTTGCAGCTCAACAAGCAGATAGAGTTACTGGAGGAGAACTACAGCCGACTCCTGCACTTCTTCACAAATGGCAATGACGATCCCTCTCGCATCGACCAGCTCGATGCGCTTTTTGCCCAGGCTTGGCAGGCGTTGGAGAGTCTGCTGTCTGATTCGCGTCAGGTCGATGAGCCTCTAAGCGACGAACTGACCTTACAGATGCTTGAGGAGTTCGAGCAGAAGCACGAACAGGGCGAGGAACGCGACAAGGCCCTAGGACGTCTGTTCCTCCGCATCAGGGACAGTTTCCCCATGTCGCGGTCCATCCGCAGTGCACTGCATCAGCTGATGCTCGACGAACAGCTGCCCCAGCATGAGCGTGCCACCCTGCTCTCGGCCATCATGCTCAACCTGATGCAGCGATTCGACGCAGGTATGCTGGAACACATCTACACTTACACCCTCGACGATCAGCCCACTCAGATCCGCACGCAGGCTTTGGTCGTCTTGGCCCTGTGTGGCATGCTCTACGACCAGGCCATCAGCCACGAGCCTCGTCTGCGCGAACTCTACAGCCTGCTGGTCGAAACCGAAGGCGACATGCTGGGTGCCATACAGGTCACCATGAGCTATTGTTCATCGTCCGACAATTATACACACCGCCTTGGCCAAGTCCTCAAAGTGGAGCTCGGCAAGTTGCGCACAGGTCAGCCCACCATGTCGTTCCATCAGTTTCTGAGCCTCTTCGACAGCGGCATCGACCACGAGTACGACCTGTTTCGCCTTCAGAGCCGACACCCATTTTTTTCGAAGCCCGACAATGCGCACCACTGGCTCATGCCCTACGATGCCGAACAGCACCATCTGCAGCAGATTGCCACTTCACTGCCCGATGGCGACAAGTTCATTCGCATGATGTCGAGCAGCATGTCACAGACCAATGCCAGCAAGTACAGTCACACACTGACGCTTGCTAAGTCCATGCAGAACGTTCTGCCCCAGATCATAGAGCAACTGAAGAATTCAAATGTCCAGATGGACGACCTGGCACCGCTCGACGAATACACCACGCTACGCAACTACCTGCACGACCTCTATCGCTACCTCACACTCACGACTCATGGCAAGGAACTAAGGAACCCCATGCGCGGTGTGACCGACTTCTACGCCTACCAATGCCTGAGCGAGAAGCAGGAGGATATGGATCGGTTAGAGAAGATTTGCGACTCGCTCTACGCTGGCTGTCGCTGGGATGCCCTTTGTCCTCGACTACGCCGTCTCACCCTGCAGCGTGTCAGTCCCGAGCTGCTGGATCGCCTGGCCGAAGCAGCTGAGGCCAACCACGACTACCACTTGGCTCAAGAGGCCCTGCTCAGGAAGATGGCCCTCTATTCTTCGGACGAGGCCACCTATTCACAACTGGCCAATTGCTACGGCTTCACCCATCGCTACGTCGCCCAGGAGAACCTCCTGCATGAGGCCATCAAGCTCTATCCCGACTCGGTGCCCCTGCTCGTCCAGATGGGACGCTGCCTCACCAGCCAGCACCGACCCTCCGAGGCGCTGGTCGTGCTGCACCACGCAGAATTGCTGCCCAAGGCTCCGATGTCTGAAAAGGTACACTACGAACTGGCTCGTGCCTATAGCTGCCTTGCCCTGCACGACAAGGCCGAGACGCACATCATCCAAGGACTGTCCCACAGTCAGGAGGACCTTGACCTGCGACTGCTGGGCATCATCACAGCCATTGCCGACCACAACGTAGCGACGGCCAAGTCGCGCTTCGAAACCCTGGCCGAGGTGCTGGAGACCGACACTGTGTACGAGAAAACACAGGCTCTGACCCTGGAAGTAAGGAGTTCTGCCGAGACCAAGGCCACCCTGGCACTCATCCACGATGCCTTGCGTAAGGACAAGTCTGCATTGGATGTATCACCATTTTGAATAATATAATATTATATAATGTATGGAATATAATTTTAGAGAAATCGAGCCCCGCTGGCAGGCTCAGTGGGTCAAGGACAAGACCTACAAGGTCGAAATCGACGCCCAGAAGCCCAAGTACTATGTTCTGGACATGTTCCCCTACCCTTCGGGCGCAGGCTTGCATGTAGGCCATCCGCTTGGCTACATTGCTTCAGACATCTTCTCGCGCTACAAGCGTCTGTGTGGTTACAATGTGCTTCACCCCATGGGCTATGATGCCTATGGCCTCCCAGCAGAGCAGTATGCCATCCAGACGGGTCAGCACCCTGCCATCACAACTGAGAAGAATATCGCTCGCTATCGTGAGCAGCTCGATCGTATCGGCTTCTGCTTCGACTGGAGCCGCGAGGTACGCACCTGCGAGCCTGGCTACTACAAGTGGACACAGTGGGCATTCACCCAGATGTTCAACTCCTTCTATTGCAACAAGCAGCAGAAGGCCCTGCCTATCTCTGAGCTCATCAAGATCTTCGAGACAGAGGGCAATCATGGCCTCGACGTGGCCGAGAGCAAGCCTCTGCGCTTCTCTGCCGACGAGTGGAAGCAGATGAGCGAGGCAGAGCAGCAGCAGGTGCTGATGAACTACCGCATCGCCTATCTGGGCGAGACCATGGTGAACTGGTGTCCTGAGCTGGGCACTGTGCTGGCCAACGACGAGGTCGTAAATGGCGTCAGCGAGCGTGGCGGTTTCCCTGTTGAACAGAAGCTCATGCGTCAGTGGTGTCTCCGCGTCTCTGCCTATTCACAGCGTCTGCTCGACGGACTGGAGACCATCGATTGGAGCGATTCGATTAAGGAGACCCAGAAGAACTGGATCGGACGCTCTGAGGGTACCGAGGCTCAGTTCAAGGTGGTGCCTAACGATAACCCACAGACCCTTACAGAGAATGGTGAGCCTCTGGAATTCACCATCTTCACTACCCGTGCAGACACCATGTTTGGCGTAACCTTCATGGTACTGGCTCCCGAGAGCAAGTATGTGCAGATGGTCACCACTGCAGAACAGAAGGAGGCAGTAGAGGCCTACCTCGACGCCTGCAAGCGCAAGACTGAACGTGAGCGTCAGGCTGGTCACGAGGTGACAGGTTGCTTCACTGGTGCTTATGCTGTGAACCCAATCACAGGCGACAACATTCCTATCTACGTGGCCGAGTACGTTCTGGCTGGTTATGGCACCGGTGCCATCATGGCTGTGCCTGCTCATGATAGTCGCGACTGGGCTTTTGCCCGTCACTTCAACCTCCCCATCATTCCTCTCATCGAGGGCGACTATGACTTGAATGAGGGCTCGTTTGATGCCAAGGAGGGCGTGATGATGAATTCGGCCAACGCCGAGATCAACCTCAATGGCCTGCAGGTCAAGGAGAGCATCGCTGCCATGAAGAAGTACGTGACTGAGAAGAAGTTGGGCCGTGTCAAGGTAAACTATCGTCTGCGCGATGCCATCTTTAGTCGCCAGCGCTACTGGGGCGAGCCTTTCCCTGTGTACTACAAGGAGGGCATGCCTTACACCCTGCCTGCTGAGTGCCTGCCACTGCAGCTTCCTGAGGTGAGCGAGTTCAAGCCTACCAGCACAGGTGAGCCACCACTGGGTCACGCTGCCTGCTGGGCCTGGGACGAGCAGCACGCCACTGTGGTCGACAAGTCGCTCATCGACAATAAGACCATCTTCCCTCTTGAGCTCTGCACCATGCCAGGTTTCGCTGGTTCGTCGGCCTACTACACTCGATATACCGACCCCCACAACACCGAGGCACTCGTCAGCCCTGAGGCCAATGAGTATTGGGACAATGTGGACCTCTACCTGGGCGGAAGCGAGCATGCCACTGGTCACCTCATCTACTCTCGCTTCTGGAATAAGTTCCTGAAGGACATGGGTGTTGTTAAGAGCGAGGAGCCATTCAAGAAGCTCATCAACCAGGGTATGATCCAAGGTTCATCACGCTTTGCCATGCGTGTCTCTGGCACACAGAAATACGTTTCGGCTGACATAGCCGAGCAGTACGGTCAGTGCGACCCTATTCATGTCGATGTCAACTTCGTCACAGGCCTTGAGATGAATGCCGATGCTTTCAAAGCCTGGCGTCCCGAGTTTGCCGAGGCTGAGGTTATCTGCAACGCCGACGGCAAGTTCCTCACCACGGCTGCTGTCGAGAAGATGTCCAAGTCGAAGTACAACGTCGTGAACCCTGACGACATCTGCGAGAAGTACGGTGCCGACACCCTGCGTCTTTACGAAATGTTCCTCGGTCCTATCGAGCAGTCGAAGCCTTGGGACACCGCAGGCATCGACGGTGCCTTCCGCTTCCTCAAGAAGTTCTGGGCACTCTTCAACGATGCCAAGACCGACGAGGTTAAGTTCAACGAGGCTGAGCCTTCGGCCGACAACATGAAGTCGCTCCACAAGCTCATCAAGAAGGTGACGAGCGACATCGAGCAGTTCTCATACAACACCTCGATCTCAGCCTTCATGGTGGCAGTCAACGAGCTCACGCAGCAGAAGTGCACCAGCCGCACCGTACTCGAGCCTCTCGTCGTGCTCATCGCTCCGTTCGCCCCGCACATCGCCGAGGAGCTCTGGCACCAGCTGGGCCACACCACAACGGTGTGCGACGCCCAGTGGCCAGTGTTCGACGAGAAGTATCTGGTTGAGAGCACGGTAAAGTACCCTGTACAGATTGCTGGCAAGATGCGTTTCACCATCGACCTGCCAGCCGACGCTACCCCCGAGCAGGTTCAAGCCACCGTTCTGGCTCAGCCCGACGCTCAGAAGTGGATTGGCGACAAACCAATCAAGAAGTTCATCTTCGTACCTAAGAAAATTGTGAATATTGTATGCTGAGAAAGCTCACAATCCTCCTGCTGATCTGCCTCCTGTCCCTGGCGCATGGTTCCATGGGCTATGCTCAGGGCAAGGGCAAGAAGCAGAAACCTGAAGAGCAGCGCAACATCGTGCTGCTCTTCGACAATGACGTGCATGGCCATGTCGAGGGCTATGTCAAGATGTCAGCCCTGCATGGACTCACCTATACCGACGAGACTCCCTACGTCTCGCTCATCAGCTTGGGCGACTTCTCGCAGGGTGGCATCTTTTGTGCCACGTCCAAGGGCATCGGCATCACCACCTTGATGAACAAGGCGGGTTACGATCTGGTCATTCCTGGCAACCATGAGTTTGACTATGGCATTGCCCAGCTCGACTCGATGGTCAAGAACCTCAACGCCGAGGTCATCTGCTGCAACTTCGAGGATCTGGTCAACCATCGTCCCTACTTCTCACCTTCGACCATCCGTACGTTCGGCAATGTGCGCATCGGATTCGTAGGCATGGTTGCCCCACTAACCGAGACGAGCGACTCGCCCAAGAGCTACTACAACCAGCAGGGCGAGAAGATCTACTCGTTCCACTCTGGTGACTTCACCCGCGTGGTTCAAAGCGAGGTCAACAAGCTGCGCGAACAGGGTGTGGACTACGTCATTGCCCTTTCGCACCTGGGTGACAACCATCTGGTGAACGACAACTCCATCTCGCTCATCAACCACACTCACGGCATCGACATCCTGCTCGATGCGCACGCACACTCTTTCCTTCCCAACTCCAAGGTCGCCAACATCGAGGGCGACTCGGTGCTGCTGCTCTCCACAGGTGCCCACTTTGACTACATGGGCAAGCTCACCATCACACCTCAGGGGCAGTTCATCCCAGAGATGATCCCCACCAAGGAGTACAACCACGAGGACTCCTCCATCTCACTCACTATCGATTCGCTCAGCCAGAACTTCGACAACACGGTTTTGGCGCATAGCGAATTTCCCCTCATCGGGTTCGACATCGACGCCACCTACGACCGCAACAGCCAGACCAATCTGGGCACGCTCACAGCCGATGCCATCCGCATCAGCATGGGAGCTGACATTGGCTGGATCAATGCCGGTGGTATTCGCAAGAGCATCCCTGCTGGCGACATCCACCTCACCGACCTCATGGTGTGTTTCCCTTTCTTCAACGACATCTGCGTTGCCGAGTGCTCGGGTCAGCTCATACTCGATGCACTTGAGTATGGCGTCAGCCGCTATCCCTACGACTTTGGCAGCTTCCCTCAGGTCAGCGGCATCACCTACAAGTTCGATCCTGGCGTGCCTTCGCCTGTGCTGATGGACGTGCAGGAGCGCATGCTGGGCATCAAGGAGGGACGTCGTCGCATCTCCAACGTCCAAGTGCTCGATCCTGTCACCGAGGAGTATCACCCCATCGACCCGAACCATACCTACACGCTTGCCTCTGTAGGCTACCTGCTCAAGGATGGTGGTTCAGGCGACGTCTTCGCCCCTGCCACACTTATCCAGGACGAGGGCTTCAACGACTTACAGGTTTTCGAGCAGTTTCTGGTGCTCGAACTCTTTGGTCAGGTAGGCGAACAGTACAATTTCACGAAGAAGAATTTTCAATGATGAAGGTATAAAAACAGATCGCGAAATAGCCTTTATCGCCCTCCTCAATACTGCAAAACTACAAAAAACAGCGTCAAAATCACAAAAAACAGTGATTTGACGCATTTTTTGTTGTTTTAATGCTCATATTTAATCCAAAATTATTATCTTTGCACACTTAATAATACACACGCGTTTAAAAACTATGTGCAAAAGCATCCTGACAACCCTTATCATCCTGTTCCTGGCAGCCCTAAGCTGTCAGGCTCAAATCGTACAGGACGGTCAGGCCCCAACCGATGTCTACCGACAGGATGCCACCTTCCCCTTCGTCGTCATCACCCCCCCCGACTGCACTCAGACGCCACAGTTTGGCGACGCTGAGTTCTACGCCATGAGCACCGGTGTGGTCTTCGAGGTCAACAAGACCGACATCCGTCCTGACGACCCATTCTTCTCCCTTTATCAGGACCAGATCCTCCCCCTCATCAACCAGCAGCATCTGCAGCTCCGCAAGGTCTTCATCCGTGGTGCTGCCTCGCCTGAGGGTTCATACGCCAACAACCGTCGCCTGGGTCAAGCCCGCAGCCAGGCTCTGCTCGATGCCCTCCGCAGCCGACTGCGCAACCAGTACATCGAGACCGACTCCGAGGTGAGCAGCGTGACCGAGGACTATGGCTATCTCTGCCACCTCATGCAGGAGGCTGACGACAAGGACTACACCCTGGTGCAGCAGATTTACGATACCTGCCAGGGCAACGAGGCGCGATGCAAGCAGCGCCTGATGGCGGCTCAGGGTGGCCGACTGTGGCAGCGTCTGCTGCGCGAATACTTCCCTCGTCTGCGTTCAGCCCGACTGATTCTCTGGTTCAGCGAGCCCGATCGTGAACATGCTCCGCTCTCCGAAATCACCCCTCTGCAGGCCGACTCGCTCAGCTTCATCGCTCTGCCAAGCCTCGAGAGTGCTCCTTTCCGCTATATACAGCCTGACATGGAAGCCACCCGTCGTCACCTGCTGGCCCTGCGCACCAATCTGGCTCACGACCTCTTTTACATGCCACAGTTCGGCTGGGCACCATCGCCCAACATTCAGTTGGAGTATTACCCACTCGACGGCCACTACACCTACAATGCCGGTTTCACCTGGGGCACCCATCGCCATTGGGACACGCAGGAATTCTTCCAGGTGCGCGACGTCCAGCTCGAGCTTCGTCGCTACTTCCGCGGCCATGGCGACTTCACGGGTCTCTACGCCAGTGCTTATGCTCAAGGCAGCAAGTATGGCATCGGTCTCTCGCCCACCAAAGGCTGGGAGGGTGAAGGCGGTGGCGCTGGCCTCAGCTTGGGTTACGTTTGGCCACTCAACCGCAAGGGTAACCTTCGTCTCGAGGTCATGGCTGCTCTTGGTTATTACATGACGTACTACGATCCCTACGTCTATGGCAACCCCATCACGGGCAACATCGACGGCGATTATTACTACGACTACTATGGTTCAGCCTCCGACTTCAAGCGTCGCAACCACGTATTCCGCTGGTTCGGCCCCACCAACTTCGGTCTGCAGCTGACCTACGACATTCTCTACCGCAAAACCAAATTCACCACACGATGAAGACAACACGCTCACATAGCAAGCTCCGTCTGCTCCCAGGTCTGCTCTTGGCATGCCTGGCTTCGTCGTGCATTGAGCCTCCGCTCAAACTACCTGCACAGGAGGTGGTGGTCGATATGCCTGTCGTGCTTGTGGATCTCGATGTGGTGTGGAACCTCGACATCGACTGGCAGTCCCAGTGGTTCTACGACTGGGACTCCATCGACCAGGCTCTCTGGGGCGAAATCTCTTACCCCAAGCCAACCAACTACGAAGTGCGTCGCTACTATCTGGGCGGTGAGCCTCGCGTACCTCACAACAATGTCGATGCCTTCACCATCTATGGCACCCACTTCCGTCGCTCCTACGAGTTTGGCTACTACGACATGCTGCTCTGGAGCAACATCGACTCCGACGATGGCACACAGGTAGTCATCATCAATGAGGACGACCTCGACGACGTCAAGGCTTCGACCACCGTGACCCGAGGCATGACACGTGTCAGCACCTCCATGGCCATCACCTCTGGCACGTCGGTCATGACGGGTACCGCTGAAGGCTCGGCAGTCACAGGCCTATACAACCAGCCTGAGATCTTCTACTCGGCCTATCCGCGCGACATCTTCATCTCGCACAACGAGGAGGACTACGACTACTACGACGAACAAGAGCAGTGCTGGGTCAAGCAGATCAACTGCGTGCTCGACCCGCTGGTCTATATCTATCTGGTGCAAGTCATAATATATAATAATGACGGACGCATCAAGGGCATCACTGGCGACAATGCCATCTCTTCGTTTGCCAGTGGCACGTCGGTCAACACTGGCCACACCTGGGACAAGCCTGTCATGGTCTATTTCGGCTCGCGCTTCAAGCAGGGCATCGAGGTGAATGGCCGCACGGCCGACATCATCGGAGGCAAACTCACCACCTACGGCCTCTGCGACATGGATTCGTACAGCAGGACCAAGTCCACCTCCTATTACACGGGCAGCCGCACCGACCTCAAGAACTTCCTCTACGTCGACATGACCTTCTCCAATGGTACGCAAGGCACCCTGCAGGTCGATGTCACAGAGCAGTGTCAGCGCCAGGCCCACGGTGGACTCATCACCGTCGAACTCGATGCCAGCGAGATCGAGATCCCCTCGCCTCCCGAAGGCGGCGGCTCTGGCTCTCTCTTTGTGCCGACCGTCGAGGACTACGAAGAGGTGGTCTATGACATCATCATGTAACAAGGAAATAATCAATACACTAACTCAATATGAAAAAGAATCAGTTAATCTACCTGACCGTCGCCTCTGGCCTCCTCCTGACCAGCTGTGCCAACGATGAGCTCATCAACGAGGTACCAACGGTCAACACACCCGTGCAAGCTCCCATCAGCTTCCGCATGAACCAGAAAAACATCACTCGTGCCAGCAGCCTCCAGTCCATCGGACACTACAACTTCGGTGTGTTCGGCTACAAGAGCACTGACGCCACCAACAACGTGATGGCCAACTACCTGGTAGGCTACAACGATCCTACCAACAAGCGAGGCTATTACATGACCCTCGACAACCAGACTACCCTGGGCGATGCAGCCGAGACTGTCAATGGCCAGTCGTACTGGGCCTACGAGAAGCTTGGTTCTTCTGACTACACCTACGCTGGCACCGAGGGCTACTACACCGCCTCGCAGACCGCCTACATGTCCAACGTCGCCAACCAGTACCTCCGCTACTGGGACCTCGAAGCTGCCTCTACCTCTTTCTATGCCTACGCTCCTTACATCCACGGATCAGGCACTGCCACCTTCGACAACAGCACCAAGGTGCTCACCATTCCCGACGGCTCCATCGTCGATGGCTACAACGACGTGACCACCTGCGAATACATGTATGCAGCCACCACCGTCAACAAGGCTGCCTACAACAACGATGTAGTCCTCTCCTTCAAGCGCCTCAACGCCAAGGTCAACATCAAGTTCTACGAGACACTCGAAGGCTACTCAGTCAAGATCATCGACCTGGGCAATGGCTACAACGACGTGCAGGCCACTGCTGCTGAATACGATGCCACCACGGGGTACGCTCCAGGCGAATACTTCCAGAAGGCAGGCTTCAGCCTCGACTTCTCGACCAACATTGCCTCTCCTACCATCGCTCAGGCAGCTGGCACCACAGCCGACAATACCCGTCCACTCATCTTTGCTGAGCCTACGGTTGACGAGATCGGTACCAGTCGCGAGACCGCCTCACCTTCGGCCACTACCTACTACGCCATCCCTAAGGAGAACGAGACAGGCTTCACCTTCCATGTGTCGTATGTGCTGACTTCTACCTCAGGCGAGAAGATCACTGTGCGCAACGCCACTGCCCACGTGCCTTACGACAAGTGCAACTGGGATTCGAACACCGCTTACACCTACATCTTCAAGATCACCAAGAACTCCAACGGTTCTACCGACCCTGACCTCGACCCAACCATCGACCCAACCGACCCTGAGGTCGACGACGAGAAGGCCCTCTACCCCATTGTGTTCGACGGTGTGAACATCGAGGATTGGCAGACCGACGAGTCTGAGTACGAGATTACCAATGGCACCTCGTATCAGTATTAAAGTCTCGCAAATGCGAATAATTTGATTACAGAGAACCGAAACTAATTATTTACACATTATATATAATATTATGAAGAAATCATTCTTTTTATTAGCTACAGTGGCCCTCATGGCCAGCTGCTCAAGCGACGAAATCGTTGAGCAGGGTGGCAAAGACGGCAAGCAAGTGCCCATCTTGCTCAATACGAATCAGCAGAATATCACTCGTGCTGAAAGCCTTGAGAAAACCGAGCATTACAACTTTGGTGTTTGGGCACGCAAAGTAAATACTGCCACTAATGCCTCTGATGCCCAGACCGTCATGGACAACTACCTTGTGGGCTGGTCTAACAAGTCAAACAAAGGTTACTATGTTGGTGATCTGACCACGACCTATGCAGAAACAGCAGGAACTGTCACAGACCACACTTCTCCCTGGTTCTATGAAGGACTTGGAACCAGTGAGTATACTTATAGCGGTAATGATGGTTTTTACAAAAGTACTCAGAGTGCCTATATGTCAAAGAATGCCAACCAGTACCTGCGTTATTGGGATCTTGCGTACAGCCACACCAATTTCTACTGCTATGCACCTTATCAATCAGCAGGAATAACACCGACACTCAACGCCGATGGTTCAGCCACTTTGACCTTCGACGGCAAGAATAGTGTACGTGATGGCTACGATGCCCCTATCAATAGTTCTTATACTTCTGGGGATGCATTTGATCGTACCCTTTCAGAGTTTATGTATGCTGGTGTTCATGCCCAAAATAGTGATTTGAAAGATATTACCGTACCATTCAAGCACATGGGTTCGCAGCTCTTCATTCGTTTCTACGAGAATGTTGCTGGCTACAAGGTTGAGATTCTTGACCTGTCAGGAGACAATGGAACCATGTCATCTGCAGCTACTGATGACCAAAAGAAGGGTGTCCAGGCCACGCCTTCAGTAAAAGGCACAAGTGAATATACATTGGGCAAGTACTATACCACTTCGGGTGCCACCATCGAATTCGACACGAATGCAGCCGCTACATTCACTCCCACATTCCCTACTGGCGATAACGGTTCTCTGACCACATCCGAAAACTTGATGTTCTATGCGCCTTCGACTAATGCGGATTTGTACGCTAAATCAAATGCTTCTGCTGCATACCGAAATGGCAAAGGTAATCTCACTGAATATGCTGGACTTGGAAGCACCAAGCACTATCACATCAAAGAGCAAGGCAACACTGGTACTGACCAAGAATATAGTTGGTCACCTACTATCTATTACCCAGTTGCACAGCCACAGACTGGTGATGACAAGTGCACGAATACAGGCTTCACCTTCCACGTAACCTATCGTATTATTGCTGAGGATAACAAGGAGGTTATCACTGTTCATAATGCGACAGTATTTGTTCCTAAAGAATACACACTTTGGAAGGAAGGAACACGTTATATCTATACTTTCCTTATCACTCGCGCTTCAACAGGTACAACCAATCCTACTGAAGTGATTGACCCAACGGATCCTACACCAGATGATGTAAAGGCACTCTTCCCAATTGTCTTCGATGCATGTACTATTGAGGACTATGACAAGAACCGTTCCGAGTGGGAGATCTCTAATGGCACCTCTTACAATCAGTAAGCCCACCCCACAAACACCATTATTCCAAAGGGGGTTCGACTCCCCCTTTGGATACAATAGGCGTTGTGCAGCCACAATGACTTGCCTGAGTTTCTGGCGACTTTTTGTGCAGCCACAATTCCTTGCCAGCGTTTCTGACAGATTTTTGTGCAGCCACAATTCCGCGCCAGCGTTTCTGACAGACTTTTGTGCAGCCACAACGCAGACACCTATACAAAACCAGGGAGTCACAGTACGGTACTGCCTCCCACAAACACAAGACATGACATGACGAACCGTATATTGGCATACATAGCTGCAACGTCAGCACTGCTGATGTCCTGCTCTTCCCACAGCGAGTTGGAGGAGGTAAAGGACATCACGCAGAGCCATGAGCCTATACGGTTCCGCAACAACAATGACAACTACCAAGTCTCCCGCGCCTCCAATCCACTCACCCAGAACTTCCTCGTAAGCACCTACAAGAGTTTTGGCTCAAACAAGCAGCAGACGGTGATGAACATGTACGAGGTCAACTACGACTCCTACAGCTCTGCCTACGGCACGGTAAACTGGAACTACATCAGTGGCGAGGGCGAAAACCACACGTTCTACCAGACCCAGATCGAGCGCTATTGGGACTTTGGAGCCTTCCCCTACCGCTTCTTCGCCGTCTCACCCGCACCCATCCAGGAGGGTGCTTTGACTCAAGGCTTCAGCCTCACCGATCAGCAGCTCACCATCCCAATGGCCTACAAGTACCAGACCTGCACGAATGGCACAACCACTACAGGTGCAGAGCCTTGCCTCGTGGCCGAAGTAGAGCGTAATCAGGCAGGCCATGACTTTGATCTCCTGGTCAAGGCCGACAACAGCACCGACCCCGTGGAGATCAACAACACCAGCACTACCCTGAACCGCATCGTGGCCCTCCCCTTCCACCACCTGAACTGCAAAGTCCGCTTCGGCATCTATTGCCCGAACCTTGGCGAAGGTGGAGAAGAGCATGAGGTGACTGATGTCAAGATCAAAGTACAGAGCACCAACTTTGTCACCTCGGCCACTTATCAGGCTCCCCTTGACGGAGGGAAGACCCTGATGGATGGTTCCTTTGTCCCAACCACGCAAATTCCTGTAGGCAGCACCCCTTCCACCCTGCTGACCATCAATGACCATACCATACAACAGGGTCACAACCTATACTACGACTCATCTGTTGGGCAAGAGATGGTGAAGTACTTCTTCGAATGTCCTAATGGAATGATGCAAATACCTCAGGATAGCGTTCAGCTCTCCATCTCATTCACGGTGCAAGGACGATTCGATGAAACAACGTACGATCCTTCAAAGATTAATATCGAATACGATGGAGGCTTCACCACTTTCACTGATATTCCCATCGTGCTGAAGGACACTCAGCAGGACACTTTCAATTGGGAAAAGAACACCTACTACACCTATTACATCGTTCTTGGTCCCTTCATCCCGGCAGAGTCAACCTACCCGATTGGTGGTGACGGCAAGGACCAACCCATTTGGTTCACTTGTGTTGTCGGAGAATGGGAAGATGTCGAAAGCGACGTGATCAATTCCGGTCAGGAAAGTTGGTAACCATTTGTCAAAAACAAAACAAATAGTATATGAAATATATAGTTTATCCAGTGATTCTCTTCATGACGTGCATGCTCTTAGCATGTTCGGATGATGCCATGGAATCTGTGGATGAAAACATACCTACGGATCAGAAGACAGAAATAGCCTTCACCCTCAGCGCGCCTGGACAAACCAACCAGACACGCGCTGATGGCAATCCTATTACACATGGATTCTCATCTTCCACGGATATTGTAGCAAGATTCGAAAGCTATAAGAGCAGTGCTGTGGGGACCATTCCAGAAGAGACTGCGGAGAAGCGCACTACGAGAACAGTATTGCAGGCTGGAACTGAGATCTCAAATGATGGATATAACTATTCAGAGGTCAGTTATATTACGACTCCCGACTTCCGTCGCTACTGGGACGATGCCTATAGTCGCTTAGCTTATATCTCGATATATGCCATTGCCGTACCGAGCAAACAGTATGATTTACAAAACAATGAGACATCACTTTTGAATCTGGTACACGAAGGTTCAGAAGCGGTCAGCACCACTAATACCTCATGGAAGAAGAATGACAATGGAGCTGATGCCAACAATGTTGCATGGACCATTTCAACAGCCCAGACCTCTGCAACTCTTGCTAACGAAGACCTTTGCTATAGCAACAACATCCAGAAAGATGGGAAGAATGGCCGCTATGTCTGGGACTTCACTGCCACTCCACAAGCCTACAAGCCAGCAAAGACCGGTGAACCAAGCCATTCTGATGGTCAAATGCGCATTGCCTTGCAAAGTGCTACAGACAAAACTTCGACAGGCCACTTCGACCGCGGCCATCTGGTCTTCAACCATGCTTTGACCCGCTTGACAGTCAATCTGAAAAAGGGTGAGGGATTCACCACTTCCGATCAGTTCAAGTTCAAAGATGGCACCAATGTCAAAATCAAGGGTGTTCCTACATCAAGTGTACTCAATATCAAGACTGGTACTTGGGTGGGCCTTTCACCTGACAATAAACCGACTACATCCGACATTGCCACGATGAACAAGCTGACATCAGCAAGTAGCGGTTACGACTACACTCTTCAGTCTCAATTTATTCCAGGTTTTGCATTCACCCAGAACGACAACACACCATTCCTGGAGTACAACATCGACGACAACGTCTATAGCATAACACAAGGCGCAATCTTTGATGCTTTGAAGGAGAAAAAATACGAAGATCAAACCTCGCTTGTATCTGGCACGAAAATCGAGATGAAGCAAGGCAAGAACTACGTCATCAACATCGTAGTCAATAAGACCGCTATTGCCTCAGTCACCGCCACGCTGGTTGAATGGGAAAACATCAATGCCAATGAGGTCGCTCCTGAGAACCACTATATCACCATCAGCAATATGATGGGGCCGACCAGTGAGCATTGCAACAACTTCGACCTCTATCGAGCCAATGATGATGTCGATGATCCATACACAGGTACAGGAACGCTTCCAACCCCAACCAACTGGTTCAAGCACTACACTGACAAGGCGACCTTCGCCCCTTCTACTCCTACTGATAACATTTGGTCAACCACCTGGTTCTGGCCGAGCAACAAGAGTTTCTACCACTTCCGCACGGTAAATAAGAATACAAGCATAAAGCCAGGGGCTGACCCAGTTGATTCTTCCGACACAACCGCACCTAAGGACTACTTTGATGTAATTTCTGGACAGTTGGCTGATGCGAACGATTACCACTGGGGAGCGCCAATGAAGAGCGATGCTGCGATGAAATATGACGATGGGGCTGATAATACAGGTTACGAAACCTCCCTCTATCCTGCCATCGGTTCGACCACTTCGACCATCCACATCATCGAGCATCACATGATGAGCAACATCCACATCGTTCTGGATACTTATACGAAGACCGGCGATGTGACCCAATTGGCCGACAATGGCGTAGCACTGAAGAGCAGCGATGTCACGACTACAGTGGCACTCAACCGTTTTTGTGCGAAAGGTACAGTCGAAATGGCTCGAGGAGTGGTTAATGCGACATCAGAGGTTACCAGTGCTGCAGAAATCTCTGCTCCGTCACCCTATTTCACAACTGTAACAAGTAACGGAGATACAAAAAACAATCTGGGAGAGACCAATAAGTACAGCTACCGAGTTGTACCACAGATGCTGGATCGCTCTACTGCAGATGCTGACAAGATTGGTCTCACCATCACTACACCAGATGGCAACAAGTACTATGTACCTGTCCTTTCTAACATCGTCGCGACTACAGTAAGCACCAATAATCAGCACCATACAGTTAATCAACCTGTCACCCGCTGGTACCCCGGCTACGACTACACTTACCACATCCGTCTGCATAAGACCGGCATCGAGTCCATCACCTGCTCTATCGTAGATTGGGTGAAGGTTGAGACCGGCAGCATCGACATCGGATTATAACAACCACATACCCAAGGTAAAACAAACAAGCAAATAAAAAAACTACACAATATGAAGACCAATTTTAGACTTACCCTCCCCCTGCTGGCCCTCGCAGCCACAGCCATCACTGCGTGTTCAGACGATGAGAACATGGACAACCCTAACCGTCCTGACCCGAATAAGGATTTGATAGATTTCACTAGTAACGGAGGAGAAACTGCCACTCGTGCCTCTTTTGCTGACACCCGTGCAGGTTTTGCAGGTGCGACAAATATCGTAATGCGAATCAAGGCACAAAATGGTAGCAATACAAGATACACCAGAACCATTGCTAATGCAGCTGCCCAAACGAGTGCTGATGATGCTCACAATGCAACAGGTCTGCTTGGAGCTAGCTTCACACATTCTGATGTCTCGTTTACTGCAGGAAACTTCCGCTACTGGGATGATGCATTTGGTCGCGACTCAAAACTGTCCATATATGCCATAGCTGTTCCCAATAAGACAGAATTGAGTGCAACACTATTGCAAGGAGGAACTGCTATCAGCACTGAGAATCCGAACTGGTTCAATGAGACTACAGAAAACGAAACAGTAGAATGGAGTGTAACAACTGGAGAACAAACTACTGCAACCATTGCCGCACAAGATTTGTGTTATAGCAATAACATTCGCTACGGCGCAACCGATTCAGAAAAAGGCGTTTATCGTTCCACTTATGACAACGGGAGTTGGACAGAGAGCCTTGTTGCAGGTCAAATGCAATGGTCGGCCCAGGCAGTTGGCTCTACAACAGGCAAGTTTGACAAGGGCCATCTTATTTTCAAGCACGCACTTTGTAAAATTACTATCAATCTTACAGAAGGTAATGGTTTTAATCATTCTATCACAACAGATTTTGCATTCCCTTCATCAAGCAATGTAAGTCTTCTTGGTTTCCCAACAACAGGTACTCTCAACCTTGCAGATGCTACATGGGCAGATTATGCTTCGACAGCTTACAATAACATAACAAAAATATTAGCATCAAGTCCGGTACACAATGCTGTAGCAGGTGGCACTAACACGGTTCATACACTTACAGCACTCGTTCTTCCCAATCGAGTAATGAAAGACGAAACAGCTAACGCCATCTCTTTCGAAATTGATGGCAATAAATATTACGTTAATTGTAACCAGATTGCAACTAAGATCCGTGAATATGCTGCAGAAGATGGTAACTACACTGATGCTACTCTGAAAAATCGTCTTCTGAACTTTTCAAAGATGCAGCAGGGCGATCACTATGTAATCAACATCACTGTAGGCAAGAAACAGATTGACAACATCACAGCTGCATTGGTAGCATGGGAGGAGATTGGCACTACACAGATTGATCCGACCAATACTTTCATTAACTTCACACTTGAAGATCGTTCACCTGCTGGGAACAATTCTACTGTGTACGACTCAGACGATGCTGCTAAGTTCGCACTCTATCGTGCTGCTAATGAATCTCTGGATAGTGACAATAATCCAGTAATCTACGAAGACAATACCTTTGTAAGCTATGATTGGAAAACAGGCTATAATGGACCTGCAACGAAGACATGGAATAGCACATTAAGCCGTTGGGAAACCGACTGGTTCTGGCCAAACAACTCGACTTACTATCACATCCGTGCTATCGGTGATGCAAATGCAAGTACAGCTGTATCAATGACAGTAAATACGGATGAGACGAATGGCGACAACTTTGTCATTACCAGTGGCAACCTATCAGGCAGCGATTACAAAGACTACATTTGGGGTGCTCCATTCACAGATGTTGCTACGATCGGAGAAAACGGGTCTACAGTTTCTTACAAGTTTGTATATACTCCTGCGGATGGCTTCAACAAGCAGACAACAGACGGAGATGGTAATATCACAGACTCGCAAATATACAAGGCCATTGGCCCTACAAACAGCAAAATCAGCATGGTATTGTTCCACATGACAAGCCAAATCTATATTGATGTTACCACAACGACCGGAGAGGACCGAGTTGTACTGGGCGATGAAAACAATGGCACAAAGGTTGAACTCCTCCGATTCTATAAGGATGGTTCTGTGCTCATGGGCACCGGTAAGGTTGCCAAAACTTCAGAGGACATTACATTGGCAGCGGAGATTGCAAACTATGAATATACTAAGGCTGTAACTACAGGGACTCTTGTTGCAGGTGACTCGAAATTCAGCTATGGTGTAGTTCCTCAGGACTCCTCCATAGGACTCTGCATCACTACAAAGGATGGCAATAAATACTATGTCAATGACCTGAGCAAGATTCTTGCGACTACCGTATCGAATAAGAATCTTAACAATCCTTACAGCAAGAGTACTGAAGCTGGACATACAGACGAATATGTCATCGACAAATGGTACCCTGGATACCAGTATACTTATACTGTCGTGCTTTCAAAGACTGGCATCAAGACCATTACAGCTTCTCTTGTCGATTGGGAGACTGTCACTGGCAACATTGGCAACATTACCCTCGAAAACTAATCTCCTTTTCGAGCACTCGAAAACCCTGCCAGAGTTCTTGACAGATTTTCCGACGTCTCGAAAACCTGGCCAGAGTTTCTGACAGACTTTCCGACGTCTCGAAAACCTTGCCAGAGTTTCTGACAGACCTTCCGACGTCTCGGATTCCTTGCCAGAGTTCCTGACAGACCTTCCGACGTCTCGGAAACCCTGCCAGAGTTCTAAACAGAATAAGTTTGAATATATGAATCTATATAACAAACATATAACCGTCCTCTTATCGTTATGTGCAGCCTTCGCTGCATGTAACGATGAGCTGAACGATGCCACAAACCCAGACGCAGGCAAAACTCCGATCGAGCTGAAGGTGGGAGAAGAATCTGTGCCCACTACCCGTGCTGTCGTGATTGATGGCAACGGCTATGTCACAGCCTTTGAAAAGGATACTCGCCTTCACCTTTTGATGATCAGTGAGGATGCAACCACGCCAAATCCTGCTTCGAAGGAATATACTGTCACTTACGCTACAGCAAAAGGTTCTGGCGAAGCACCAAGCGCAGATACCAATGGGTCAAAATCCCAAGTTAGCTTTGCCTCTGATGAAGGAATCACACGTTATTGGGACGATACTCATGGTCGCAGTTCACAACTCAGCATATATGGTTTAGCAACAGCAAATGTAGTTAAGGCAGAGGGTGCTCCTTGGTTTCAGAAACTATGCGGCACAGGTTCTGGATGGAACTCTAGTGGCTATGAGAGCGATAAGTTTGTAGGCACAAAGACATCTCCATCTGTTCCTTGGAGTGTTAATCCAGATGATAAATATGGTACAAAGATTGGTGCAAATACCACATCTGGCAAATGGATAATTGGTGACATTACCAACAACTATTCTGTGCAGACAAAAACATCTGTTATGAATAAGGATGACCTCTGTTATAGCAACAACATTGCGGATCATAGCAGTGAGGACGGAGGTGTGGATGGACGCATGAAGTTTAGCAATAAACAGCAAAAGAAATTCGACGATGGCAATCTGGTTTTCCATCGTGCCATGACACTATTCACCATCAAGCTCTATGCTGGCATTGGTTATAATCCTACATCATCAGACAACTTTCAGTTCACAAAAGATGCAAATAACAAGCCTACGAATATTGCTTTGAAAGGCTTCAATAAGGCTGGATACCTAAATATCAAGGAGGGTACCTGGTCAGAAGTTGAGACGGGCGATTGGGCATCTATTGACAATACAGACTATGGTGCTCCAAATTTAACGGGTAGTGGGCCCTATTGGACGCTCTTGGCTTTTGTCATTCCTGGTACAGATATTGCCAATACAGATAAGAAGGATGCTATGTCCTTCACCATCGACAACAACTATTTTGAGGTTTCGATGAAAGACCTTTACAATGCTATCAAAGGGAATGCCGCCAACCTACAGAATGACGAAGTTAAAAACACTGTTCTTGATGGCGGCACAAAGCTCAAAGCTGGCATCAACTACGAGTTCTCATTGACCATCGGCAAAACTGCAATCAATAAGATTACAGCCCAGGTAGTGGATTGGGAAACTGTGACTGCAACAAATTTCTCACCTACAAATGCACGCATTGATATAAAGGTAGAAACACAAAGAGGTACACCTGCAACAGAGGTACTAGATTTTTACAGAGCTCATGATGATGCCACTAGTATTACAGACAATCATGTATCCTATAAATGGATGACAGGTTATACAGAGGATGGAAATAAGTCTGGCTCTACCTATCATGCAGCAGAAACAGATGGTGAAGGCCATATCACCAAACAGGCTTACCTTTCCCTTAACGAGACCTGGTATTGGGAAAGTAACCTAACCTACTATCACTTCCGTACTGTACAACCTGCAAGTCATGAGGTACATAAAGGAAATCCAGAAGCTACACAAGTCGATGACAAATGTGATTATATCGAACTTGAAGCAAGTGCTACCAATAGTATTACCTACAAGGACGTAAAATGGGGAGCACCTTTTATGGACTTGAAAGAATCAAACGAAAGAGAGCTCTTCGAATACGACCCAGCCACTGGATACGACGTAAATAAGGGTACTGGTAACCCTCATCAGATCTATCAAGCGATCGGTCCCACACTGAATACGATTGTCATCATCCCGTTCCACATGATGAGTGACGTGACAATCTATCTGACTACTCCATCCGAAGGTCAATCCGATCGTGTTGACCTGACAGGTGCTACCATCAGCCTTGTTAATGCTTACACAACTGGTAAAGTGCTTATGGGCAATGGCAAGGTGGTTGAAACTGGCAGTCGAACTACAGACGAAGCCCCAGCTAGTATCAGTTATGATAGTAGTAACAGCTGCTACCATTATGGTGCTATACCACAGGATTTGACTGGAGTTTCGCTCGTCATTCAGACTGCTGACAATAACCGATATATAGTTAATCTAGAAAATTTATACACTGAGACCCCTCCAACGCCAGGAGAGATTCAGAATCCCTATACAGCAACAGATGGTAAATACACCATCAATCGCTGGTATCCTGGCTTCAAGTATGTCTACACTCTGCACCTCACCAAGAAGGGCATTGACAACTTTAAAGCTACCATCGTTGATTGGGAGGAAGTTGTCATCAACCAAGGTGGCATTCAGATACAGTAAGAAAAACAAAATGACAGTACGAATCCTCAGCAGTAATGGCTACATGGGCTTGACACAGTATGGGTGCTGAATAACGTAATCCAGCTGGCAACGTAGTCATTCTGCGACAGATTCCTGAATCAGAAGAACGATTCTTGAGGTCGTCAGCGCGATCAGACAATTCAGGCAGCTCGCAGCGCTGCAGCCAATGGCGTAAATGCCAAGGCAAGTTGCCATACTATAAGACCCTGACCGAACAACCGATTTGAGTCTTACCCGAATAACCGGCTTGATTCTTTCACGAATAACCGTTTATACGTCTAAAAAACAATTATCTATCAGAATGAAGATAAAGACTAACATAATAACCCTATTGGCAGCGGCAGTCCTCACTGCATGCCAGAGCGATGACGTCCTCACTCCATATTATACAGTGGAAGAAGCCGTGAACGCCATCACCCTCAGTGCTGGCATCAGCGAAGACGGGAGTGGTGTGCAGACACGAGCTGGATCGGAAGATCATCATACTACACCTGGCCACAAGACCTTATCTGCCAATACGAAACTGCAATTGCGTATGGATGGTATTTGGTTGGGGAAGACCAATGTCACACTGACTCATGGTACAATTACAGATGGGGCAGTAACTCAGACCACGACGGCAACCGTTGGAGATGCAATAACAGTTGGCACAGAGGATGCTGCCACTCACAATAAAGTCACCTTTACTTCTGCTGAGCAACTCTATTGGGACGATTATGGCTCTGCTGATCCTGCCAATATGAACCCCAATGATGGTAATGGTCGAGACAAAGGACTCACTATCTATGGTGCAGCTGTGGATGGAGTTGGGACTGCTCCAGAAATCAGCTCTTGGAAAGAACAGCAGTGGAATGTAGGTGAGCAAAACACAGGCAAAATTAACCAAAGTCAAGGTTGGGCCGCAAAGGACCTTTTGACTTCGAATAATATACAAGTGGTGGATAATGATAAACCATACGCCACTGATGGCACCTACAAGTTCCAAGATTTTATTGATGATCTGAAGAATAGTACAAGCAACTCCAAGAACCTCTTGGAGTTCACCCACGCCATGACTAAGATCACAGTTAATCTAACTGCAGGTGAGGGATTTCCTGGCTATGAGAATGGTGCAACAAATGCAAAGTTTCAGAATGCCCCTACAGTGACATTATTAAAGTTTAATTATAAAGGCACTGTCGATATCGAAGAAAAGAAATCTACTCCAACCTCCAATACAACAGCAGATATCATCATGCATCTGGCAGAAGGTGGAGCCAATAATAACAAGGCAAAGCTTGATGCACTTGTCTTCCCTGGCAATACATTCACTGCAACCATTGCTTCTGATGATCCTGACTACACACCAACCAGCGAAACAGATATCCTCGAACTGAATGCTGATGGCAATATCTATAAGGTAACTGCCGCACAGCTGGTAAAGGCAATCGCTGGTACTACTACGACAGGAACAAGTGTGAATGGCACACTCGAACAGGGCAAGAACTACATCTTCAATATCATAGTCAACAAGACAAAGATTGATATTACTGCCACCATTAAGGCATGGGAGGATGTAAATACAGAAGAGGCAAAGCCCAAGATAAATGTTACGTCAACCTATGGATATGCTGCTTCTGATGAACAAAATCAACCTCATGCTTTCAAACAGACGTATGATTTCTTCCGAAGCATCTCAAAAGGATCCAGCTATAACAAGGATGCATATGTAACTTGGGATGCGACTAATGGTTACGTGATGCACGACCAACTATATTGGCCAAACCATCAGACTCACTACTTCTTCCGTGGCGTCTATCCTCGGATAGGAAAAGAAGCTTCGGGCACTTCATCATTGACTTCAGAAGCTGTCACCACAGTAAACAGCAATGACGTAATTGCTGTGGCTAATGCTCAATATACCGCAGATACTTATCCTTCTGATCTCGCCATTGCTATCCCAAGAAACACAGATGGCACATTAGATGAGACCTGTAAAAATGCTGGCCACACAGCAACTGAAGGCATCTGCGCTACCGAAGGAGTGATCAACATGAACTTCGAGTATGCCATGAGCAAAGTAGAGATTCGCTTAAAGTCATCCGCAACCAATGCAGGTCACATCGATTTGACAAAAGACAATACCAAGATTGAGATTATCAATGGTTACAGCCAAGCTCGCATCAAGTTGTCTGACGGACTGCATGACACTTACGGCGATTCGGATAAGAGTAATAATTATTCACTCAATAGCCTTTCTTCGCCAGAGAGTGGATTCCTTGTTACTACTCTCGATGCTATAGTGCCTCAGATTATTGGAAATGACGTATTATTCCGTATCACTTATACCAATGATAACGGAACGACAGGAGACTCCTCTGATGACACCAGTGATGTCTATGAGTGCCAGGTCAACACAATAAGTATTAAGAATTCAGACCCTGCTAACCCTGTCACCGAATGGAAGAATGGCAAACACTATATCTATGAACTGGACTTGAACAAGACCACTATCACCGTCACTGCCACCCTCAAGGACTGGATCACGGTGGAGGCTAGTCAGGATGTTTGGTTCTAAAGAAAAGAAGTTCCAAATGCCGAAATACCAACTGGCATGAAATAATGCTCGGGATGGCTATCGTCATTATTGCAAAAAGGTGTAGTTTATAGCTAAAAAGAAAAACGTCAATAGACAAAAAATGATACATACATATTTATATAGTATAAAGAGATCCCTCCTCCTACTCTGCATGGTGACTTGTGCCACCATGGCATGGGCTGTGGATGTGACGAATGAGGGAGAGTTGATAGCCGCAGTGGAGACTGAAAGCGAATCGACTATAACTCTGACGAACAACATCACCCTGACAAATACGCTCACCATAAAACGTAACCTCACCCTCGACCTTAATGGTCATAGCATTACGAGCGTTGGCAAACGTGCTATACACATTACTTCGGGCGAGGATGTGGTGATAACTTCTAATACAACAGCACTTATCGGAACTAGTGGCAGCATCGCAGCTAACAGTTCGGTGATTCGTGTCGGTGATGACAATGGTGACGAGAGGAATGTGAAGCTTACGCTTGGGGAGAATATTGTGGTGAGCACGTCGAAGTGCTACGGTATCACTGTCTTTGGTAGCAAGACCAAGGAGACGTTGGTTGTCAATGGTACAGTAACAACGACCGATATCGCAGCTTCTGCTATCTCGGGTAATGGTAATGATGTGAGCACACAAACAGAGATCACTATTAACGAAACTGCCATAATTACTTCTACAAAAGATGTTGCTATCTATCACCCACAGAATGGTACGCTCACTGTCAATGGTGCTATTACTGGTGCTGGTGGTATCGAAATAAAGGCAGGCAAACTCGTCGTAGGCGATGATGCAAAAATCTCTGTACTTGATGGGTTTGAACCCACACATCCTTCACCCAACAACAATGGCACTTCAACAATAGGTTATGCGATCGCTATTGTTGAGAATGGTTCCTATGCTGGTGTAAGCACAGTAATAATCAGCAGTGAAGCTGAGATTAATGGTCCAGTAGCAACCGTCTTTGATTCTGTGAATAGTACCACAGAGAACGTCACTTTCGATGGTGGCGTAAAGATGGCTGTAGAAATTGTTGGTGGAGGCAAATACATGAACTTTGCAGATGCGCTCAAGGCCTGTACTGACGGTGCAAAACTGAAGCTGTTGGAGAATGTGACAGAGAATGAGACTTCGGTGATAAATCAGAATATCACACTCGACCTCAATGGCCAGACATTCACTAGCGAAGGTATGCGCGCCTTCTGGGTGAAGAACGGAAGTTTGAGTGTTACGACGCCAGAAGGCTCTCCTGCCACCATCAAGGCAGAAGGTGGTGTAGGTGCAACAAGTTCTGTAATACGATTGGGTGACAATGATGGTACGACAAGAGATGTAAGCCTTACTATAGGCAAAGGCGTAACGATTGAGACTGACGATTGTTATGGCGTTACAGCTTTTGGAACTGCGACCAAGGAGAAGTTGACAGTATATGGAAATATCAAGACCAAGGTTAGTCCTGCCATTGGTGGTAATGGAACTGATAAGACCAATGGTGCCGATATAACTATAGCTGAAGGAGCTGTGATTAGCACAGAAAATGATGTAGCAATCTATAATCCACAGAATGGTACTCTCATCGTTAATGGTACGGTAACTGGTGCTGGTGGCATTGAGATGAAAGCTGGATCCCTTACAGTAGAAGGAAACGCAATAATTACAGCTACAGGTACTCCTACTCATACTCCTAAAACCGGTTCAACCTCCACACTTGGCTACGCTATCGCAATTGTTGAAAATACAGACTATGGTACTAGTGTTACCAATGTGGAGATTAAGAATGGTGCTACAATTAACGGTATTGTTTCCGTGTTGCAGGATTCTCCAAATAGCAGTTTCCATCCAACTATCACCGAAAATGGCGTGACTCTGACTACAGTTGCTGCCATTGGCAATGACGAATACTTCAAGTTGACTGATGCCTTCGATATCGTTACGACCACCGGAACTGTGAAGCTGCTTCAGGATATACAAATGGACAGCCCTCTTGCTCTGAGTAGAGAAATAACCAGTACTTTGGACCTTAATGGTCACAAACTTGCAGGTACTAACTGTGCTGCAGTTGCCATTACAAATGGTCATGTCACTATTACCTCTACTGCTGATTCACAGTACGGAACAGTTACCTCGAATGGATCTGGTGCTGTCATCCTACTCGGTGATGACACTGGTGAAAAGCGTGCTACCTCGCTGACGATTGGTGAAAATGTTAACGTCACTACCGAAACAGCTAATGGCATCAACATTGCCGGAAGCAAGACTCGTGAGACACTCACAGTCTTTGGCAATGTTTCCACTTCGGGCAAACCAGCTATCATAGGTAGTGGAGATGCAGAGAAGGGCGGAACTACTATCACCATTGCACCTTCGAGCACCATCACTACAAGCAACAATGTTGCTATCTACCATCCGCAGAGTGGCGAACTCGTGGTTGATGGTAGCGTCATTGGTACGGGCACTGCCGGTGCTATCGAGATGAAGGGTGGCGACTTGACAGTAAATGCAGGTGCAACCGTCACAGCAGCGGGAAGCCCCACGCACACTGCAAGTGTTGTGACCCCATCAACCAACGGTTTTGCTATCGCCATTGTTGAGAATGAGAACTTCTCTGGTGTGGGCAAGGTGTTCATCGATAAGACAGCACACATCACAGGAGTTATCGCTTCGCTCATCGACTCCAAGAACAATAATGTAGCAGAGCCTGAGTTCAATGGTGACGTCTATATGTTGGCAGAGGTGATGATGACCGAAACATACGGAGATAAGTATGCAGAGCTTGCAGATGCGGTTGCTGCGGCCGAAGCAGAGAAGACTATCAGACTTCTGGATTATGTCACACTGACTGAAACCCTCAACATCAATAAAAAAATCACACTCGACTTTGATGTCTATGATATTACTGGCAATCAGGCTTCGGGTGCTACAATTGCTATAAGCAATGACGCAACCATCAAGAATGGTGGTATTATAACCGCACTGCAGGGTATCAGCATTACTAGCGGAACAGTTCATTTACAGCAGTTGGAGATCAAGGCCGACGCCGGTAGTCTTGTGGTAAGCGGTGGAACAGTAAACGCAGATAAGTCTTCTGTCTTTAGTTCTAGCAGTGACAATACCATAGCAATCAGCAATGGTGCTAAGTGTTCCATCAACGGCAAGGTGGAAAACACTGGTGCTAAAGCGGCTATTGCTTCAACAGGAACAGATGTAAATACTACACTTACCGTAAATAATGGTGCAACAATAACATCTGCCACAGGCAAGGGTATAGATTGGGAGTCAGCAGGTACGCTCACTATCGATGGCGGTAAGGTGACGGGGGCAGATGCTGTTTATGCTAATGCAGGCACTGTTACCATCAATGCTGGCACATTTAAGGGTGCAGGTGCTGGCTATGCCTTGAATATAGTTGGTTCTACTTGTGAGCCAGCTGTGAAGCATGGCACATTCGATTGCAAAAGTGCAGAACATCCTATCGTAGCAAATATTGCGAAAGGATTTGTAGAGGGCGATTACTTCAAAAAGACGATTGCCCAGGATCTTTGTGCATCGGGTTACATGATTTCTGAAAGTACGAATAACAATGGAATGTACTACCTCATCAGCGAACTTGTAATCACTGATGCTACCGTATGGAGTGCCCCTACCACAACCTACACCATCAAAAAGGCCAAATATATCCGCAACAGTGGAATGGGAACAACGAAGTTCGGCACACTATGTCTGCCATTTGCATTCTCTGCGACACAAGCGGATATGACTTTCTACAAAGTAAACAGAATTGAGGATGATTGGCTCTACCTTGATATAGTCACGACTACAGATGTTAATGCTGGCACGCCAGTCATCTTCCAACGAACAGGTGAGGACCTTAAAACCACCTTCTCTATTGAGACTGATAATGCAATGATCGATAAAGAAACTATACCTCAAGAAGCTAATAGACTTGTTGGTAGTTTTACGAAAATGGAAATTACTTCAGATCTTGATAACATCTACTACTTGAACGGTGATCACTTCCATCAGGCAGACACGTTGACAGTTCCTGCATTCCGCGCATACATCAAATATGATTCAAGTTCACCTGCCAGAGTACTCAATATCTGCACTGAAGATGACAACACGGAAGACATTGAGACAGTATTGCTGGATGGTGGTATAGATGCTGTGTTTGATCTGCAAGGTCGTATGCTAGATGGTCTGCAGAAGGGTATGAACATCATGAAGATGTCGAATGGTAAAACGATTAAAGTTTACGTTAACGAGTAATGATACGCAAGATAAAAAATAATATTTTATTCCTTTGCCCGCTATTGATGCTGGCTTCATGTGTAGATAACGACTTGGACGGTAATCATACACTCTCTGGCGAGGGCAAAATACCGCTTGAGGTTACTGCCTTGCTCGACGTGAATAGCCAAGTTTCGAAGACTCGTGCAGCAAATAAGGACTTTGCAAATGGAGATCAATTGCTTGCATACATTCGTCATGTGACATGGGGTATTGGAAATTCAGATGAAGAAAAGGCTGAAAGGACCCTAGTATCTGCAGATAATTCACCTAAACTGATTACATTCACCAAGGGCAGTGAAACAATGACTGCTTATTCAGGTGGTGAAATCACACCCATTGGTACTGGTGTAGCCCTTGGACTTACCAGCACGAATACCAACCAGACTTCCGATCTGACCAATGATCTCAGTGGTGGCAAGATTTATTGGGATGATTTTAGTGATGCATCATCACCAGATACTGATTTACACACTGCACATCACTATATTCAGTCATATTATGGGTATTGCTACAATGGTGGATCTCCTACAGAAACACTTGAGGTAGGTACCAACAAACAAGACGGTAGAATCAAGTGGTCCGTTTCTACTGACCAAAGTACTCCAGAGGCTTTCCAACACTCAGACCTTCTTTGGTCAGCTGAGCAGACCCCCGTCATCTACGATCATGCTTCAGCCCGAGAGGACGATAATCGCGCAGGACTTATCCTTCCTTACACACATGCCATGAGCAAGGTGACCATCAACGTTATTGCAGGCGATGGCTTTGCGAATGATTACGGATTCAGCGAAACTGGCGTTGTGCTTGACAAGGTTCGAATCAAGTGTACAGCTACTGCTCCTACTTCCACCTTGACTTATCCAGGAAAGGATGATGATACGGCTAAGGCTGATGTGACGATGCAGCCTGGTACAGGCACAGGCACACGTTCGTTCCAGGCCATCATCGTGCCATCCATCCTAACTGTAGGCAACACGTTTGCCACCATCACCAAGATGGACGGCAACACCTACAGCATTCCCGTGACCGAAGCCATGGTCGATGCCACTAATGGCTGGGGTAGCCAGCTCACTGCAGCAGAGGAGGACGTGAACAATGGCACTGCTCAGGCCAGGCCAACAACCAGAGCGTCTTATGATAACCAGATACCTGGCGGCAAGGGCCACGAAATGAAATCTGGCGTTCACTATCTGCTCAACGTCACTGTCAACAAGACTGAAGTTACAGTTTCGGCTGTGATCCTTGATTGGACAGAAGTTACAGCCGAGGGCGACGGTGAGATCTTCTTTGAACACGATGTCAAAGATGAGGAGGATGGCAGCATTGATGAAGCGTTGAAAGCAAATGGTTTCGACATCTACAAGAAGTCAGAATATAATGATGATTTTGGAACCAAGGCGACATCTCTTCGCTGGAATAGAACATCAGAAAAGTGGAGATACAATCCTACTATCTACTGGCAGGGTCATGTCAACGAATATTTCCGTGCGCTTTCCAATGTAAAAACAGATGCGTTGGGAACCCCAGAGAACGAATCTCTTGTTATGGAAAATGGCCGCGATGCTCTGTGGGGAACAACGAAGGAACATTCTGGCAAATATGAAGACAATATACCATACACATATCCTGAAGGCGCTGCTTTGGCTCCTCGCACTGGAACTGTGCCATTGATGTTCTACCACGCTATGGCGAAGATTACTATCAATCTGGAGGACTACAGTCGCAATAGCTCTGATGCCAGTTCGCGTCTCGATTTGCATGGTGCTACGATTCAGCTGACCAACCTTGCCACTGGTGGAACAATTGAACTAGACAAAGGCATGATCAATCCTTCCTCAAAAGAAGACAAGACTTTCAGCGAAGATCGTGGAGCCATACCATCTCGCATGGGATTCTTTGCAGCCAAAGAAAACGACGCAGTTACGACGTATAATGAGAAAGTAACTGTTAGAGACTATTTCATCACACCTCAGACTATTGGTGAAGATGCGTCGCTCATCGTAACTCTTGCGAATGGAACTACCTATAAGACCAAACTCAATCTATGCAAATTGACGGGTAGTAATACTACTGTAGATGCATGGGAACGTGGCAAACATTATGTCTATACAATTACTCTGGCTAAGGATGAAATTATGTTCCGTGCAGAGATCAAGGACTGGGATAATGTGGAAGTTAGCGGTATCATCACTCCAGAGTGGTAAACTTTTTAAGGTAAAATTAAAAAGTAAAAATAAAAAAACAGTTAGCTTTGAAAAAAGAGATCAAATATATTGCACTGATGACGGCTACCCTACTGATGACAGGCTGCACTGACGATCTGCTGGATCCGGCAGGCGGAGGTGAAGATGTGTCGGGACAGGCAGGGAAGGAGTTGGTGCGCGTATCAGCAGGTGCGGAGCAACTTGTTACCACCCGTGCCGGTAACGTCAGCTATATGCCGAATCATGTACGCTTCTCGGCGATGATGATAATTCACGAAGGACCAGGTGAGTATAAGTACGAACATCCATTCTTCGCCAATATGATAGTGGACAATGATGGCGCAGGCAACAGCTGGTATTACAAGAAAGACTATAGCACTCCAATATCTTTTGACAGCTACAAGAACGACGATGATGCCACAATCTTCTATTGGCAAAACCGTTTGGCTCATGGTTTCGTGGGCTACATCGATGACTATAACAAGGCGCTCCCTTGGGCTCAGAGTGCAGCTGGCGCGGAGGAGTACCGGCCGAAGGCCATAAGCGACTGGGATCCTGCGGGGCCTGGCATTGGTGACGAGGGCGACAGAAAGGTCGACAAGAATAATACACTGCCTATCCTTTATACACTGAAGAAGGATGGTACCATCTTGCGATGGCAGCAGTATGAGAAGTTCGATCTGAGCAATAAGTCCGAGATCACTTCGATGAGCAAGCAGAAAGATCCTTTAGTGGCGTACACAGAGAAAGTTCCTGAGAGCTCTTCACCAGAGAAGAACCGAGTCTATCTCACCTTCCGCCATCAGTTCGCTCAAGTGCAGGTGAATCTTCGTGGCAGTAAGACGAGTGCTAATATTAATAAGGAAGATATTGAACGCGTGGAACTGCTGGGTGTATCTGAATATGCCTACGTGTTCCCTTATCCTGAATATGGATGTGTCAATGATACTACCTTTGTGCTCGACAGTGAGGGGCACAAGGTTAACGATACCAATGGCAATCCAACGATAGATCATGTGGAGACCACATGGGCCATTGCCCGTCAGGGTAAGAACCACACAGAATTGCTTCGTCCGGCACAGGCTGAGAAGGTGGACCTGACCAAGTACACTGAGGCACAACTGAAGACGAATGAATTTGGCACTTCGTTCCGTCTCTTCGACATGGCAGAAAGCAATGTCATGGAAGGTTATATCAAAGGTTATGAGGGCATAGCTTTTGGCAATCTTGGTGCACTTCGTATCGTTTGGCATGAGGATGTAAATAACCCTGAGAACGATGTCGTCCATAATATCATTTTTAAGATAACCGACGATAAGTTCAAGGTACTGGAAAGCGGCAAGCGTTACATTTTCAATCTGGAACTTAGGCGTGGCACACTGGCTGTCATCAAAGCTGTCATTGACGATTGGATTCCATACGAGACAGAGTATTCCACCGACGGAACGGTAGTGAAGTAATTGCCAGGCGATCGATTCTGAATTATGAATTGTAAATTATGAATTATCTGAGACGATACATATCATATATATTTCTGATACTAGTCATGGTGGGTTGCCATGATGACATTGAGAATATCCAGAGTATTGATGCTCCGGACATGGCGGGCGAACCAGTGGCTTTTGCTTCAGGACTGCGTATGGTGAAGAAAAGCACACGAGCACCATTCTCTACTGAAAGCGAAATGAATGCCGAGATGCTGAAGTACCACCCAGTGGTGGATCAGTACAATGAGTCAACCTACCTATACACTTTCAATATCAGCATGTTCAGTAAGAATGCACCAACCACGATGTTGGGTTCAGCGGACTATCAGTTAGCTTACGAAAGTGGCATCTATGCAAATGACGGAACTCTTGCATTGAAATATGTTGTGGATGAATCAGCTCCTAACCAGCCTCTATATTGGCCAGACAATTCCAACCAGTATGGATTCAGTGTAAAAGCTGGCAGAGACAGGTTGGATGCTGAAGTGGCAGGCAAGAGCGATCAGTCGGATGCAACCAGTTTTTATGACAATGACCTTCTGAAAGGCTTTGGCTTCGAACCATTGTGGGACGAAGAAAACTCCAAGTCCTACGATGACCTTGATGCACTGAATTTCCGCAGCAGTCGTGAATGGTATGCTGTCAACAAGAGGCTCTACCCTACTCAGTCGGATACAGATTGGCGTAAGGTGCCTCTGTATCTCAAACACCAGCGTTGCTGGGTGACGGTTAAACTGAAGGCAGGTAAGGGTGTACCTCGTGAACTTATCACATTCGCTGCCACAAATAATGGTTTTTCCAGTAAGATGTTCTCTTATGGAGGCAGCACTGTGGATATAACTCCTTGGCGCACACCAGATACCGTGGAGTACGATAAAGACAAAAATGGTCCAGCCGATCCCAATGGACAGACGATTTCACTCCATGCAATTGTAGAGCCTCACGATTTCCTTGAAACTATTGAGCAACCTATGCTACAGTTTGAACTCAATACATCGAAATATGAATTCTATCCAAGTAATGATTTGAACTTTGCTACTTGGAATACGGCAAAAGATAAGACCGAGAGTAAGTTGACCGATGCAGAGAAGGAGGCTATTGATGCCATGCAGGCCTATAATCTAGAACCGGGTAAGCACCTCACCATCACTGCAACACTGACTACCGACCGTATCATACTCATCACTGCCCTTCTGGAAGACTGGGAGGATATCACCATGTCCAGCATCTGTGACGACTACGGCAAGAATGGTGACCCTATAATCATATCCAATAAAACGGAATTGCTTGCCTTCCTCAACAATCAGAATAAACCTGGTGAGATTGGCCTTATCTCTGCCAATGAGATCGACCTTGACGAAGGAAATCAGTGGGAGCCTCGTGCTTTGAACTGCATGCTCAACCTCGCTGGTGGAACGCTGAAATGCCATGGAAAGGTTTTCACCGACATGAGTGTCGATGCAACCCTTATCAATGGCACCATCCATATCACTGGATCAGAGCCTTTTATGGCAGCCATTGCAGACAACAACCGAGGTAATATCGAACAAATTAATGTTACTGTAGAAGAGGACAACCGAAAGACTGTATATGCCACCAAGGGCGGTATGGTGGGTGTAAACTACGGATCCATTATTGAATGCACCAGCGATCTGCAAGTGAAAGGTACGAGTGGCTATATTGGCGGTATTGCTGGCGAGTCGAAAAAAGATGCAGATCTTACAACACTGCCTATCATCGACCAATGTGTGGTGAATGTACGAGTCGGAGCTACTTCTGATAATATTTATGGCGTTGGTGGTATAGCCGGTTATGCCGAAGGTCGTATCAGTCGTTGTTATTTCACTTATGGCATGACGCTAACACAGCAGAACAACGATAAGTATAGGAACATTGTTCAAGCAACAAGAGACATTAGTGATGAAGAAAATGCTAGTCTCCGAGTTAATGCCTATGGCAACTCATGGCCTACCATGGCTACCAATACCATAGGAACTGGCGATAATTCGAACAACAACATCTACTCGCTTTTCAATGCAGTGATCGACAGTGAGGAAGAACTTCGTGTACTGCTCGAAAGTACCGACCATGGGGCTTACTTAAATCCCCGGTACCGTCTGGCCGACGATTTCGAAGTACACAACAGTTGGGACCTCGGTATCGGTGAAAGTGGAGATTATTCTTCCGCCGCTCAGAAATATAACCTCAACTTTGAACTCGATGGTAACGACAAGACCATTACCACCCATGGCAAGCGCCTGTTCTCGCATATCAATGGCTATTTCCATGATATGACTATCTATTGTGCTGAGTCTATCGTCACAGAGTCCTTATCTGATGCTACAGATATGATTTCGCCTTTCGCCTACTCGGTCAATCGCACTACCAGCAACGAAGGTGAGGCAAAGATAGAAAAAATCATGGTGAAGATGGCATCTGGTACTTATGTACAAGCGGCTCAACCTGCCGGATTGATCTGCTGGGCATTCAATGGAGCTACCATCGAGGACTGTGAGGTGAAGGCGGATTTGCGCGTGGTGTTCCACTCTGATTTTAATGATGGCGACGCTCAGCGTTTTGCCGGTGGTATTGCCGCGTGTTCCATAGATGCCATCTTCAGGGGTTGCCAGGTGCACACGGGCACGCAGATTCTGCAAGCTGCTACGTTCCCGAATTCCCGCCACATGCAGTATCGTGGTGGAATAGTGGGAGGTATCAGTACTAAGATTGACAAAGACCATAGCCGTCCTTACATCCCGAAGACTATCATCGAGGACTGCAACTCTTGGTGGGACTATGGTACACTTGAAACCAGCGACTCTCCAGCTGGTACGCTTATCGGTGCAACAAAATACGTGAATGTGGCAGGTCAGACACAGTTAGGTTTGGCAGTTGGTCAAGGCGGTAACTGGTGGACAGAAGGACGCAAGGCGGCATCTGACATCAGCAATGATGATGCTATCAAGACACTTGGGAAACGTAACTCCGTCACTCCATCAGAAGTGTGGGAGGATATCAATTAGCAGTTAACCAATAAAAGCTAACAGTTAACATCGAGATTCCTAATTTTGTTATATAACAGCAAATGAAGAAGGCATACGTATATATATTCGTAATGATGGCTATGCTACTGGTAGGATGTAACGACAATCTCACCGAAGGCATTGGTACGCTCGAAGGTGAACACTTTATCCATGTGGGGGGAGTGTTGACTGATGGAGGCCACATGGTCGTAACCCAGACACGTGCTGAGGACGAACCAGAACATGTGCGTGCAGAGACTGTGCCTTGGATGCAGGGCGCTCTGCTGCATGGATTGGATATCACTTATTCTAATGTCAATAGTGATGGTTCTCATCACACTGAGAATGAGGCGGTAGCTATTCTGAAGTGGAAAGGTACAAAAGACCCGAACACTGGCAGAGGTGATTACACCTTTATATATAAGGGCTCAGCAGAAAGCAAACCTGCAGAGTGGTATGACAATGGACCACACTATTTCGAGGGAAAGTATGTACCTGATAAGATTCGCCAGGGCAACGGCAACACTATGTCCATCATAGACCTTACAACCAATCAGACTAATGATGAGGATTACACATACGATTCAACAACTGGAGGTGTAACAGGTGGTAACATCGGTAACTACACCTTACTTTCTCACTACGTCGGTATGCCGCCTAACTGGACTGCGTCGGCAACCGTAGATCAGATTCTGCTGCCTTTCAAGCATCGTCTGGCTCGTGTGATTGTGTATATTCTCATTGATGATCAGTTGCTGGCGCTTGATGGAAGTCCTGCTGTATTGGAGGGATATAAGGGTACAGCACACACAGACCCAAAGGACGATCCTTCCACCACCAGTCTGCGCTTTGCCAGAGTGAAGGTGTTGCAGCATGTACAGGAAACAGCTCCTACTGGTACTGACTCAGACAAGAAGACATCGACGCTCATTCCTACTTGGACAGAGGCACGACGTGTGATACCTCACTACTGTGATGAGTTCGACAAGTGCTATAAGAATGAGCCAGATGCTGATTATCCTGACCGTAGAGAGTTGGCTGTTGCTCCGACAGAAGATTCAAAATACATTATTCCAGCTAACGAAGCATTCATCGTATATACCAACAAGCGCGATGAGAAAAAATTGCATCCTCGTGAAAAGGATTGGCTTGCGGCTCACAAGGACTTCGTGGATAATGGTGTCAATAGCAAGTATACCCAGCAGAAATATCATCGAGTCCCCATCTATGATGTCATTGTTCGTCCAACATACGATGGTGCAGAAAATGTGATGTATGATGAGGCTGGTTACTACAATGCTGACAAAACCCCCAATACGACGAAGATTAATGACTACGCCAAGGAGAAGAACCAAATTGAGTTTGAGATGACGCTCAACAATGGTCTTATCTATACAAAAGTGTTTGAGTTCGACCTCAATGCCAACCAGCAGACGGTTGTCTATATTACTATCAACCGTGAGAGCATCGACTACGACGAGTCAGCCGCTGAAGCATGGACTCAGCTTAGCTCCACCGATGGTTATTATGGCGTAAACAATGACCTCGGTCATAACATGTCCATTGCTGGCAGCAGTTGGCAGCGTGCGGTGACATTCACAGCTTCTGAACCGCAGCACAACGTCACTGATGGTAATTACTATGATGACAATCGAGTGGATGCGGGCGACCTTGGCCAGTATTTCTCAGACTCCATCCAATGGATCGAGGAGTTTGCTAAAGCCAATATGGGAGGAGTGCGTCAGGGTGACTACTTCGTGCTTGACAAAAACATCACCATCGATGCAACACTATTGCCTGACAACTTTGTGTTCAGCGGACATTTGGATGGGCGTGGGCATAAGATAACTATTACTGGCTTGAATACGAATTGGACAGAATATGTAGTAACAACAGACTATTCAGTCAATCCTTTGTACAGCGACCAAAATGGTACTGTTTTTACATTGCCTACATTGTACACAAAGACTGCGGATGAAATACCTGCTGTATACTACACAGAAGAAGATCAAGAGGTGATTGCCGGTGAGAAACAGGTTGGTGAAATCAAAACTCCGGCCGTTCCTGCCCAGTACGCAATTGCAGATAATCTTTCTGTTTATGATGTCTCTTTAAGTGTGTACTATACTAAGGTTGGAGATGAATATTCACCGTACACATTGCCAACCCTTTACAAAGCTGTGGCCCATACCTCAGGCAAGTCACTCTTCTCGGGGCTCAATGGCATCTATGATGGTATTGCTGGTCAATATAATCTGCATACGGAGACTGGGCATTTAGTTCCTGTAAAGGGTTATCGAGCTGAGCTTTATAACACTACAGTTGCTGGTGGCACATTCTTCCCTGATGATGCAGTGTTCTGCGGAAAGAATCTCAGTCTCACTGGCGCTACTGTGACAGGGTACATTTACAATTGTTTCGATGCCAACCATGTAGCCCCTTACAACCCATTAACGAACGTTGTTCCTATTCCGGCTTATTAAATGAGAAAGATATATACCATAATACTGCTATCGCTCTGCGTGCTGACAGGTTGTAACGATGATCTGTTGGAGCCGGCATTGACTCCAGAACAACAGAGCTTGATAGGTACTGCCATCCAGTTCGACCCATACGTCGAGTTGTTTAATACCACGCGTGTGGCACAGTCTTATAACCATAATGGTGCATTTAATTCCAATGACATGATGTATATGTACCGTCAGTATCAGGAAAATGGACAGTGGGTATATAAGACTCCTCCAGGCACTATCTACAGGTTTACCGAACTCACCAACGGCGAGACGGGAATCTTTGAGAAAACCAGTTGGAAGGTATATGAGGGTAAGATGTTCAACTTCCAGGATCCAAGCTATAATGATGGTGCACCCTACTCCAAGAAACTTACCAAGGCAGACTCCATTACATGGGAGAGCGGCGTAACAGTTCGTTTCCGTGCATGGGTGTTGAGCCGACTGAGCAATGACCTGTCGGATAAGACCGCAGCTGGTGGTCAGGAAAAAGCGATCAACTACCCCGACTATATGGTTTGTGACTGGGTGACTGTATCTGGTCCTACCAATTCAATTCCCATGGCCATGCGCCACCTTGGATGCCGACTAGGGTTCTCGCCTCGTGAGAATAATCAGTTCGCAAGAATTGAGATTACTTATGATCCTGCAGACTATATGCGTGAAGATAATGCGGATACGAATGAGCATGATGGACAGGACAAGTTCCCTGAGACTTCTCAGGACGGCACTGCTCTTACCGCACAGCAGTGTGCTGATAACGTTAAGGCTACTTACGAAAGTATGTGCTGGCCAGCCGGTGTAAACATGGAAGACCTCTCGCTTATGACTTGTGCCAAAGGTGTGGATCAAGGCGACATTCTGCATGGCACGCGAACACCAGAAGAGATCGCCGCACAGACACGTCGTCCCGAGTTTATGTCGAGTGTGGACAGTCGTCTGTATATGGTCACCATACCTTATGATATGAGCAATGGCCAGAAAGCAGATCAGCCCATCGTACTGCCCCCTTATACCCGTTTCCGTGTTTGGCTTCACGATGTGAACAATGGAGATAATCAGCATGAGACTGCAGGCAATCCGAATTCTGGTGCTCCAGGCGCTTCGGAAAACCATTATCACATCTTCAGTCTTTCTGACGTAAAGAAGGAGGGCACAAACGAGCAAGCCTTCCCAAATGGCATCACTTTACGCTCAGGCTACAGTTATCTCTTTACTGTTGGCTACAACTATAAGACGCTCGAGGTCTTTGCTCAGGATAACTTCTTGTGGGCAGAGCAGGATTTGACTGCAGCGCAGTCAAAGGATGAGGTTGCCCCCAAACCTGTAGCTACCAAGTATTCATGGTGGGTTGATGCTATTGCCACGGCATGTACCAGAACAAAAACTGGCACTCAATACGAGCCTAAGTTTGAGATTGAGAACGAGGCAGAACTACAGGAGCTCATCAACCTTGTCAATGGCAACTTCACCACTAATAGCGTCTATAATGGTGAGACACTCAATAAAGCAGTAACCATCAAATATGATCCAGTGGACAAGCGAAAAGAAATAAGTCGTGAGGTGCACTGGTACGCAGGCATTGGAGTCAATGGCGACGGCTCTCCAGACACTCTTTGGGTCAATAAAGCTGACCTTGAGGCCGCGGGCTACATCTTTTATAATAAATATACGCCATCTATTGCCGACCAATCGGCTATCATCGAAGAAGACTACCTAAAGGGACCATACACATTCTACGATGAGCAGGTGCGCAGACGTCTGTCCGTGACACTCACAGCCGACATTGATTTGAAGGACTGGAAACTTGAACCGATAGGCAAGGACCAAGACCATCCGTTCTCGGGTTATTTCGATGGTGATGGTAAACTGCTCAAGAATGTGTATATGGGTTTTGAAGCTGGTGCTCCGAACTTTGGTGATGGTTCGACCCTCTTCGGCTACGTCAAGGATGGAACGATTGCTAACTTACTCTTAGAGAGTATCCATCCACTCAGCATAACCAACAAACTGGAGAATGGTCGTATCGTAGGTTGCTCTGTTATGGCTCCTTCAACTCAGGCAACTCTGGCAAATTCTACCAGCGGTTTCTGCTCATTCGTAGGATGTTTCCATCAAGGCAACAGTTCTGCACCTTTGGTAAATAATGCAGATAAGTTTGAGATGTATGGCTGCATGCAGGTGGCAACTGGTATTTCGGGTGCGGCTTTAGCCAATGTCGCTTCTGATTACAATCCTGAAAGCGGGGATAATTTCATCTTCTGTCTGCGAGAGGATCTTCCTCTTGACTCTGTGGGGTGGACCAGTGTCTCTTGCAATTATTACGATACGGAACAGTCAACAGGTGCCAAAGCATATAGTTTCACTAATGGTATTACACTTCCTGCTGTCAAGCCCTTTCATAGAATTCAGTATATCCGTGGTGTGCCTACGCACATTATGTGTGCAAAAAATGACTTTCTGGTCGATAATAAGACAGAATGGATGAAGCTAACGTCGCAACGTCGCATGGAAATCTATGGTGCAGCTCCTTGGAAAGCCATGAATTTTGGTATCTTCATGTACAACAGTACCGTAGTGGACGAAATCAACAAATGTAAGATGCACTACGTGAACGAGTCCACAACAGGTTATTCACATCGATATCCTGAATTGAAAAAAGATGAACCGAACGAGAATCAGTACGTTAATGTGCTACAGCAGTTCAATTAGGATGAGAGGATATAAGGTATAGTAAAATGAATATGAAGAAATACATATACGCGATATTTCCATTGCTCTGCTGGAGCTGTGCTTTTGATATTGAGGATGTGCGGGATCAACAGATTATCACCATTGATGGCACAGCTTTCGAAACTGAGATTGTGCCCTTTGTGGAAGATGGTGGCGATGGTACGGCTACACGCGTGAACGTGGCAGGTAACAGCTTTGAGGCTGGTGACCTTATCCGCCTTCGCGTCATTGCTCCTTACGCTCCCTCATCTGAATATGGCGAGAGCACTTGGGGCAGTTCCTACGATGACTGGCGGCTCTTCCAGTGGTCAGCAAATCATGCCAACTGGGGAGCCGTGGGCAGTGGACTAGGCTTTGACATTGACAACGACTTCAATCCGAGTGGCGCCCCAAGCACCATCATCATGCCACAGGCAACGCCCTACGTCTTCACAGCAACCACATGGACTGAGGAGATTCACTACGTACTCACCTCTACAACAGGTTCTGGCTACGAGAGCAGTAAGGTGGTTATAACCTTTAGCAATGTTTTCAAGGCCGATCAGCGCACTGACAAGAATTACAAAGCCAGCAACGTACTTTGGGCTCAGCAGTATATGCAGACAGGGTCTCCACATGTTCGCCTGAGTTTCGAGCACAAGATGGCCGCACTACAGATTGACATCAGTGAGTTTGCGCTAGAACTTGATAAGTCAGCAAACGCTCCAGAGGTGGTGCTGACGTTGGAAAATATGCCAGACATTGACCAGCAGGAGGTAGCCATCGGCAACTATTACGTGGAAAAAATGAAGTCGAAGCGCGACTATGGCGACTACTATCGTTGCAAATGCAATTACGAAGACAACGGTAAAGTGCTTGGTATCGTGATTCCTGATGAGACGGCAAAGCATCTCATGCAGATACCTTTCACAGGAGGTGCTGTTGAACAGAACGGTATTTACACGGCACACAAGTTGGATGCCAACACTTTTACACTCATTATCCCTCCTTATACAGTGCCCTCTGACGTAACACCGACACTCTGGCTTCGTCAGGGAGAGAAGCGATGGTCTGCTCCGTTGACGTTGCCTGACCATACCGTCAATCCGCAGCAGACAGACCGAACCTTCGAGTCTGGAGTGCGCTATCATGTTAAGATGCAAGCTCCAGAGTTGTAACACCATAATCTGAATTCTGAATGACTAAGAAACAATATACTCTTTTTGCTATACTAATGCTTATGGCATCTTGCAAGGATGAGACGGAATCCCTCTCATCTTTAGGAGATCCAAGCCTAGAGTTCAAGAGCATCGATGCTATCATTAGCACTTCGGCAACACGTGCCACAACAAACAATGACTACATTGGCCGTGACGTGTTTGTCTCTGACGATTGTATGGTGCTGACTAAGATGCAACGAACCAGCAAGCCATTAGTGGGTTTCTCTTATGCAAATGTGAACTACGGTTATAGTGGTTCTGCATGGAACAGAGCGGTCGGTGGTGATGGATTGCCAACAGATGGTCAGCCTGATCGCATCTACTGGTCTGACAATGCTTCTCCACATACATTTATTGGATATGCTATCCCTCAAGAATGGGGGACTCCTTCAGATGCACAAACTAAGGGTAAGTGGGTGAATGAAGGAAGCATCTATTCTGGCCAATTCTCCTACGCAATTGAGGGCGACAAGAAGATTGTAGACTTTTCAGCCGTCCCTGGCGAAATGGAGGACATCAAGGATAAGGACAACAATGTCATTGGCAAGGTTGACAAGAAAGGCACAAAGCTGAAAAAAGAGGATTTGCTCCTTACTCACTCCACTCGTATGTATGCTGATCCAGGAGGTCTGACCACAACATTGCACTATAAGCATGCGCTGGCTTCTCTCCGTGTCATCATTGACATCCAGGGATTCTCTCCAAGTACTTTTTCTGAGGACGTCAAGACCACGATTGACAATCTCGTCATACTCAATCAGCCCTATAAGTACACATGGCATAATGCCACTTCAGATGTTGCATACAATATGTCCGATGGCACTGTGATACCTGGCTGGGGCGTTGCCAATAGCACGACGACTAATGATGGCTCTGTTGATATCAAGACATGGCAACCTCGTCCACAAGGTGAAGGCAGTGGTCAGGCGAAAGTGTTCACCTTCTACTCGCTCATCGTACCAGGTAAGCAGACCGGCTTTGCCATGAAGTATAAGGTTCACTATCCAATGTACCTGAACCCAGCCGAGATTCAAGACAAGGATTATGAGGCGAAACTATTGGATGCAGATAATCAACCCGTCACGATCAACTTTCTCCCTGGTTATACCACCACCATCAAGGTCTCACTCAACCACGAGGGCGAACCAGTTTATATCGGGGCGGAATATATTGACTGGGAGAACGTAGAAACTCCAGATCGAAGTGACTTGCAAAAAATATCAATCTTTTTGGATACAGACCAAAGAAGTGAAATTACTATTGTAGGAGACCAAAAAGCGACCAAAGATGATGCTACTTGGCTCTACAATGATGGTACTAAAGTTGTCGACATCTATGGTAATGACGGCTCTCGTGATAAACCATACATAATTAAAACAGCTCGTCAGTTCCTGTCTTTTGCTTATGAGGTGAAGAACGGAAGGGGATTCACTGGTCAATACGTAAAGCTGGATAGTGATATATATTTGCAAAAGACACTTTCTGGTACAGACATCACTTGGCCTGGCATTGGAGATAACGATCATTCATTTGAAGGCGTATTCCTTGGTGACAGCCGATACATCCACTACCTCAAAGGACAACCTTTATTCAATGCTATTGGTGACTTAGCAGTGGTTGATAAATTGAACTTCTCTCATGTCATCAGCGTGGTTGGATCGGGGGTAATAGCCAATACCAACAAAGGGCTTATCGCCGGTTGTAATGTTGAAGGCAATGTAGAACAAGCACAACCAACAGGTTCGGATGATTCCTATTGCGGTAGCATAGTAGGGGACAACCGAAGTTTCATCGTAGCTTGTACCCATGTTGGCGACGTTGCAGGATATGGCTATGTAGGTGGTATTGTTGGCAGGAACGCAGGTGCTCTCGTTGCTTCCTACCATGCAGGTTTAGTAAGCTATGTTTCTAATGCCACAACAGTTCAACAGAAAGGCATCGGAGGATCAACTGGTTTGAAGGATGAAAACAATAGCATCATATACAGTTGTTACCAAAATGGCGACCTAATTGAACATGAACCGAATTTATTGTATTGCCGCTCTGCTTTCCCATTGACGACATTACAAATGCAATCGGAAGAGTTTGTGAAATTTGGTGTAAATACCTTAGAAACGGATTATAATAATTATAATATATGTGAGTTGACGACACAAACTAGAGAGAATGGAGATGAGTATTCTCCATACATTGAAGGTGCTCAATATCACTACAGTTTGAACAAAGCTTTGCAAGAGTTTAGTAAGTGGGTAAAACAAAAAGCCGATTTGGGTGAACCAGTTAATCTACCCTGCCATAATTTCACTACTGAACAAGTGCAGTTCCTTAATGGACTTTTCACCAAGGATCCGACAAGTGGAGAACTTGTTCCTGCACACCTCTTCCAATACTCTCCTCTTACCTATCCAAGGGTACAGTAATTATAAATAAAATATTCGAGGCGTCGAAAAACATTCACTGTAATTGTGATAAGTCTTTCGACGCCTCGAATAATTTCAGTTGCTTTTTTAGAACTCAGCAGTCTTAGGAGTGCGTGGGAATGGGATTACGTCGCGGATGTTCTGCATGCCAGTCACAAACAGGATCAGGCGCTCGAAGCCGAGACCGAAGCCAGCGTGTGGGCATGAGCCGAAGCGACGAGTGTCGAGGTACCACCACATGTCCTTCATTGGTATGTTGCGGGTAGTAATCTCGTTCATAAGCTTGTCGTAACTCTCCTCACGGACTGAACCTCCGATGATCTCACCGATCTGAGGGAAGAGAACGTCTGTACCCTGTACGGTTTCCTCCATCTCCTGGCCGTTGAAGACAGGCTTCTTCTCATCAATCTTCATGTAGAATGACTTGATCTTCTTAGGATAGTTGGTCATGATGACTGGCTTCTTGAAGTACTCCTCGACGAGGAAGCGCTCGTGCTCAGAAGCGAGGTCATCGCCCCAGTTGCAAGGGAACTCGAACTTCTTGCCGTCCTTGATGGCCTGCTGTAGGATCTCGATGCCCTGGGTGTATGGCAAGTGTACGAATGCATCCTTCAGTACGCCCTCAAGACGCTCGATGAGTGTGTTATCAATCATCTTGTTGAGGAACTCGAGGTCCTGACGACAATTGTCGAGTGCCCAGCGCACACAATGCTTGATGAAATCCTCCTCAAGGGCCATCAGATCCTCCATGTCGTAGAAGCAAACCTCTGGCTCAATCATCCAGAACTCTGCAAGGTGACGTGGAGTATTGGAATTCTCAGCACGGAAAGTAGGACCAAAGGTGTAGATCTGACCGAGAGCAGTTGCACCAAGCTCGCCTTCGAGCTGGCCAGACACTGTAAGTGAGGTCATCTTGCCAAAGAAATCGTCATCGTAGATTATCGAACCATTCTCGTCCTTCTTCAAGTCATAGAGGTTCTTGGTAGTAACCTGAAACATCTGACCTGCACCCTCACAGTCACTGGCGGTGATGAGTGGGGTGTGGAAGTAATAGAAACCATGTTCATGGAAGTACTGATGGATGGCGATTGCCATATTGTGACGAATGCGGAGGATAGCACCGAACAAGTTGGTACGAGGACGAAGATGAGCCTTCTCGCGCAAGAACTCCATCGAGTGCCCCTTCTTCTGGAGTGGGTACTCGTTAGCATCGCAGTCGCCGAGCACCTCGATGGCGTCAGCCTGAATCTCACACTTCTGGTTACCGCCCTGACTGGCAACGAGCTGGCCGGTGATCTTGAGACATGCACCAGTGGTGATGCGCTTAAAGAGAGTTTCGTCGAACTTCACAACGTCAGCGACGACCTGAATACCTGAAACGCACGAACCGTCGTTGAGCAAAATAAACTTTACGACCTTGTTGCCACGCATAGAACGGACCCAGCCACATACGGTGACCTGACGGTCGAGGCTGTCAGACGCAAGAACAGCCTTAATGATTTCTCTTTTCATTCTGTTTATATGTTAATATGTTGTCTTGTTCTTTTGTCTTTTTGCTGTTCGTTTTTTATTTAGATACCTTAGCATCACACTAATAATTTAACCAAACAACAAATAAACAAAATAACAAAACAACAATCAAAGTGTTTTATTCGAATGCACCCATCTTGAGCATGTTAACCTCCTGCTGGGTGAGATGGCGCCAACGGCCACGTGGCAAGTTCTTCTTGGTGAGGCCTGCGAAATAGACGCGGTCGAGCTTCACAACGCGGTAACCAAGGTGCTCGAAGATACGACGAACAATGCGATTCTTGCCAGAATGGATCTCAATGCCTACCTGATTTTTATCTTCCTCGTTGGCGTAAGCAATAGCATCAGCATGGATAGGGCCATCCTCAAGCTCAATACCTGCAGCAATCTTGGCCAGATCGGTCTCTGCCACATCCTTGTCGAGCCAAACGTGATAGATCTTCTTCTTGACATACTTTGGATGAGTAAGCTTCGAAGCGAGGTCTCCATCATTGGTGAGCAACAGTACACCAGTAGTGTTGCGGTCCAGACGACCTACTGGATAGATGCGTTCCTGTGAGGCATTGCGCACCAGGTCGAGCACTGTCTGACGGCCCTGAGGATCGTCACTGGTGGTCACAGTGTCCTTTGGCTTGTTGAGCAATACATAAACCTTGCGCTCCAGACTGACAGGTGCATCGTTGAAGAGGATGACGTCCTTACGGGTCACCTTGGTACCCAGCTCGGTCACTACCTCGCCATTGACCTTGACGCTACCGTTGGCAATGTACTCATCTGCCTCACGACGTGAGCATACGCCAGCATTGGCCAGAAACTTATTCAGACGAAGCTCCTCGTTTGGATCGACAATAGCCTCTGTGTATTCTACTGGACGATGTGGGTTATAGCCCCCCTGACGACGAGGTTTGCCTCCGAAACGATTGTTCTGTGGACGACCATAACCACCCTGCTGCGGGCGGCCATAGCCCTGACGATCGTAGCCACCCTGCTGTGGTCGGCCGTAACCGCCACCCTGTGGACGACCATAGCCTCCCTGTTGTGGACGACCATAGCCACCGCCCTGCTGTGGACGGCCATAGCCTCCCTGCTGGCGACCATAGCCTCCCTGTTGTGGCCGACCATAGCCCTGACGATCGTAGCCACCCTGCTGTGGGCGACCATAACTACCACGCTGTGGACGTTCATATCCACCACGCTCGTAGTTCTGCTGCTGTGGCTGCTGCTCAAAGCCCTGTAGCTGCTGTGAGGCCTGTGGTACAGCCTCATCGCCTACCTGTGGGGCCTGCTGTGGACGCTCGTAGTTATTATTGTATCGTGAATAGCCGCCCCGCTGTGGACGCTGATAGCCGCCCTCCTGGCCCTCGCCATTGAAACGACGATAACCGCCATTCTGTGGGCGCTGTGGACGCTGATAGCTCTGGTAACCGCCCTCAGGACGCTGATACTGTGGACGCTCGTAACCGCCCTCGTGGTCCTGTGAATAGCCACCACGCTGGTAACCGCCACCGCGGTTGTAACTGCCACGGCCGTAGCTTGAATAGTCGTTCGATCCGCCACGCTGATATGCATTGCGATTCTGAGGATCGTAAGTGGTACCAAATCGGCTTTCGCTGATGCGTGGACGACGCTTAGGTGCCTGTGATGCACCCTCGCCACCCTCCTGTGGGGTGTTGGCTTGTGGGTTCTGATTCTCTTCCATGATGATAATTAAATACCTGTGTAGTTAGCGGGAGACAGTGCATGCAACTCTGCTTTCACTGAATCCGATACGTTAAGGGTTTCGATAAAATTGTTAATGGTTTCTTCGTTCATACCCGTATTGACACGGGTGAGCGCCTTGAGGGTCTCGTATGGCTTAGGATAGCCCTCACGACGCAGGATAGTCTGGATGCCCTCTGCCACAACAGCCCAGGCGTTGTCGAGATCACGACGGATAGCAGTCTCGTTGAGCAGCAGCTTGCGCAGGCCCTTGAGAGTGCTGGCCAAAGCGATGAGCATGTGACCCATAGGCACACCCACATTGCGTAAAACGGTCGAGTCGGTAAGGTCTCGCTGGAGGCGGCTTACTGGGAGCTTCTGTGCCAGATGATCGAGGATGGCGTTGGCAATGCCGAGGTTACCCTCGGAGTTCTCGTAGTCAATAGGATTGACCTTGTGAGGCATAGCCGATGAACCTACCTCGCCAGCCTTAATCTGCTGCTTGAAGTACTCCATTGAAATGTACTGCCAGAAGTCCTTATCGACATCGAGGATGATGGTGTTGATGCGACGCATAGCATCAAAAAGTGCAGCCAGATTGTCGTAATTCGAGATCTGGGTAGTCCACTCCTCGCGCTGAATGCCAAGCTTCTCGCTGAGGAAGCGGTTGCCGAACTCGCGCCAGTCACGCTCAGGATAGGCTATGTGGTGAGCGTTGAAGTTGCCTGTAGCACCACCGAACTTACCACTCACAGGCACAGCCTTGAGCAATTCGAGCTGCTGACGCAGACGATAGACGAACACCATTACCTCCTTGCCCAGACGAGTAGGCGACGCTGGCTGACCATGGGTGCGGGCAAGCATAGGGATGTCCTTCCAGTCATCGGCATACTGTGCCAGCTGGTCAACGACCTCCTGAAGGGCGGGAATGTATACTTCGTGAACAGCCTCCTTGATGCTCATAGGCACAGAGGTGTTGTTGATGTCCTGGCTGGTGAGGCCGAAATGGATGAACTCCTTATACGGCTCGAGGCCGAGACGATCGAATTCCTCCTTGAGGAGATACTCTACTGCCTTCACATCATGATTGGTCACCTTCTCGATGTCCTTCACACGCTGTGCTTCAGCCTCGGTAAAATTCTGATAGATGGCACGGAGCTGACCGAAAACAGCTGGATCGATGCCTTTAAGTTGTGGTAACGGAAGTTCGCAAAGAGCAATGAAATACTCAATCTCAACGCGAACACGATATTTTATGAGTGCGAACTCTGAGAAATAGTTGCACA
>JAZQQU010000013.1:0-14306 GCA_045629225.1 Bacteroidales bacterium
CCAAACCTCATAACCTCATAACCTCAAAACCTCACAACCTCAAAACCCCACAACCTCAAAACTATGCTGACCACCCTCACCATCGATAACTACGCCCTGATCCAGCACCTGGAGTTCCAACCCGGTGCCGGACTCACCGTCATTACAGGCGAGACGGGTGCGGGCAAATCCATCATCATGGGTGCCCTCGGCCTCATCCTGGGTCAGAGGGCCGATGCCAAGTCGGTGCGCACGGGAGCCACCAAATGCGTCATCGAGGCATGCTTCGACGTTTCGGAATACGGCCTCGAGGATTATTTCCGCCAGAATGACCTGGAGTACGATGCCCACTCCACCATCGTCAGACGCGAAATCTACGCTACCGGCAAGAGCCGTGCCTTCGTCAACGACATACCCGTGCAGCTCCAGATGCTCAAGGAGCTCGGCCAGTCGCTCATCGACATACACTCTCAGCATCAGAACCTGCTGCTCGGACAGGACGCCTTCCAGATTGGTGTGCTCGACTCACTGGCTCATAATCAGTATGAACTCGGTCAGTATCGCACCGTCTATGCCGAACTCTCGGCCCTCCGTCGCCAGATACGCCGCCTGCGCGAGGAGGCAGACAAGAACGCCCAGGAGGCCGACTACATCCGCTATCAATACGCCCAACTCGACGATGCCGGCCTGCAACCTGGCGAACAGGAGGAGCTCGAAGCCGAACAGGAGCGTCTGGCACATGCCGAGGAGATCAAGTCGGGCCTCATAGCCCTCTATCAGGGACTCGACGGCGAGGATGACAGTGTGCTTCACCAGCTCAAGTCACTCAGCCAGCGGGTCTCCGAACTGGTACGCCTCTACCCCGAGGTCAAGGAGATAGCCGAGCGTATGGAGTCGGACTTCATCGACCTCAAGGACATGGCCGACGACCTTGAGGGCATGAGCGAGGACGTCAGCTTTGACCCACAGCGCTTCGAGCAGGTCGAAGAGCGCCTCTCTCAACTCTATAGCCTCTTCAAGAAACACGGACGCCAGAGCGTGGAGGAGCTCATAGCCCTACGCGACGAGCTGGCCGAACGCATGGAGCACATTGACGGCAGTGACTCCGAAATCGAAGAACTCGAAGCCCAGAACCGCCAGCTCACTGCCCAGATCAGCAAGTGTGCATCAGCACTATCTGCCACCCGACAGAAAGCCGCCGAGCAACTACAGCAGGCGCTGGTGCAGAAGGTCAGCTTCCTGGGCATGCCTAATGTACGCTTCGAGGCACATATTGACCCACTGCTCAGCGAGAAGACAGGACGCCCCACCTACGGATCCAGCGGTTCGGACGTAGTCAGCTTCCTCTTCAGTGCCAACAAGAACCAACCGCTCAAACCCGCAGGCGAGGTGGCCTCAGGCGGCGAAATCAGCCGTCTGATGCTCAGCATCAAGAGCCTCGTGGCCAGCGCACGCACCCTGCCCACCATCATCTTCGACGAGATTGACACCGGTGTGTCAGGCGACATTGCTGAACGCATGGGACACGTAATGAAGGAATTGTCACAGCACCTGCAGGTCATCACCATCACCCACCTCCCTCAGGTGGCAGGCAAGGGTGACCAGCATTTCCGCGTCTTCAAACAGGACGAGGACGACACCACCATCACCCACATCACCCGACTCTCGCCCGATGAACGCCTGCACGAGGTGGCCCGCATGCTCAGCGGCAGCGACATCACCCCCGAAGCCCTGGCTAATGCCCGCACACTGATCGGGTGATTCGGGATCACCCCTCCTCTCCCGCAAACTTGTTCATGCCACGCAGCATGTGGCGCAGCGAACCGATGAGTTCCTGACTCTCCTGCAGGATGTGGATGGTGAGCAAGAGGGTTGTAATGTTGTTATCAGTGCGTTGCATGGTGTCGAGGAGTTCTTTGCGGTCGTTCGAGAGGTAGCCCTGCAGTGTCTCACTCTCGTTGCGCAAGGCCTCAGCATCGGTGAAGTCGCCCGAACGAAGCATCTGGAGTGCTCGACCGAACACTGCAAGCACCTCGTCGCGACGCATCAGGAACCGGTTGCGGAACTGCATGGGCATAGGCTCGAAGTTGTTGCCCACATGCTCGCGGCATGGATCGTTGATGCGCTTCATGCAATAGAGCATCTGCTGCACGGAGTTGATGCCGAGGTAATACCAGGTGTTGCGCTGCATGGCTTGCAGAGGGTCGATGCTACGCAGGGCGATGATCTCACGACGGCGCTGGCGTTTCATGGCCTTACGCTCATCATCGATGGCTGCCGAAGCATGACGCAGAGGACGATACTTCTCGTAAAGGAAGGCATCGGTGCAGGCACGATAGGTCTTCATGACGAAGGCCACATGCTTGCCATTGCCGAGACGGATGTGCTGGCAGAGGAGCTGCCATGTCTGACGGGGATCCTTGGAATGCAGGATATTGCTGAAGAGTTGCTCCTCCTCACTCACGCCCTTCTCCTGGTACTTCAGATTGCTTCTGATCAGCATCACTATAGCCACGACGATGGCAATGCCCATCACGACATACGAGCCGAAATACATGGCGTTAGTGACCAGATAGCAGAGGATGAATGCAACGCCTGCGGTGATGAACCAGCCACCGATCACACTCAGCACACCCGTGATACGGAACACTGCAGATTCGCGGCTCCAGGCACGATCGGCCAACGAAGCACCCATGGCCACCATGAAGGTGACGTAGGTGGTGGAAAGGGGAAGCTTGAGAGAGGTGCCCAGAGCAACCAGCAAACCAGCAAGCACAAGATTCACCGAAGCACGTACCATGTCGAACGCAGCTCCCTCAGGCAATTCGGTATCAGCCGTATTAAAACGCTTGTCAACCCAACGAACCAGTGGAGCAGGAATAATCTCGGCAATCACAGTTCCCATCTTTGACGTAGAACGTACCAGCGTACGTGCTACCCCCGATGATCCGAACATTTCGTCACCCTCGTCCTGACGCGAGAGGTCAACGCTTGTCTTGACCACATTCTGTGCCTTCTTCGAGAAGATGAGTGACAGCACCATCACAGCACCGGCGGCGAAAAGGAAATAGGCAGGGGTGTGTGCCGAATCCTGCAGCGACAGCATCTTGAAGCCATCGACGCCTAAAGTCTGACCATTGGCCATATAATCCTGATAGGCATCCAGACCCGTGAGGGGTACTCCCACGAAGTTCACAAGGTCATTGCCAGCAAAGGCCATGGCCAAGGCGAATGTACCCATCAGCACCACAATCTTTAATATGTTCACACGCACGAACGAGAGCACTGCCATCAGTACAGACATGGACACGAAGCAGATGCCGAGTATCTGCCACGTGTTCTTGTTGATCATTGCCTTGACATCGGCCGTCATGAACGACGAACCCTTCAAGCCGTTGATCAACAAGAACCAGATGATGGCTGTGGCCGAAAAGCCGCCGAAGAGGATGGTCTTCAGTGAGCGGTTCTGAGGCTTGATGAAAGTGAAGACAAGACGTGAAATCCACATCACCAGCAAGCCGCAGGCAAAGGCAATGGCCACACTCATGAAGATGGCCATGATGACGCTCAGTGCCTTGTCTGTATTGAGCAGATCGCCCAGAGTGAGCTGCGAGCCATCAGCCATCGTCTCACCATGTACCAGTTTCACGATGCTGAGGGCAAAGGCTCCACCCAGCAGCTCAAACACCATCGACACGGTCGTAGATGTGGGCATGCCTAGGGAATTAAACACGTCGAGAAGCACCACATCGGTCACCATGACGGCAAGGAAGATGCACATCACATCGTAGAACGTGAAATACTGTGGTGTGAAGATACCATGCCTTGCCACATCCATCATGCCATTGCTCATGGCGGCTCCGGCAAATACGCCGACGGCCGCAATGGTGATGATGGTGCGGAACGATGCTGCCTTGGCTCCAATGGCCGAATTGATGAAGTTGACTGCGTCGTTGCTCACACCCACCACGAGGTCGAAAATGGCAAGAATGCAGAGGAAGATGACGATACATAAAAAAACGGTTTCCATAGAAATGATTCTTTATTATTAACGCACATCCAAAGTACAATAGATAAACCTTCGGACTGATGCACCTTCTGGATGTAAAAAAAAAGTATGATTCAAAATTTCATCATCAGCTCGTTGATAATGCCATCAGCCAGACCGATGGTCGGCACTACAATCTCCGTTGCACCCACAGCTTCAGCTACGAGCAGGAAGAGCTGAGCAGCTGGAGCGATGACATCTGCACGGTCTGCACGAAGCTCGAACTCGGTCATACGATCCTCGATGTTCAGCGATGAGAGCTGGCCATAAAGTTTATGCAACACACTGACAGGCAGCACGTTCTTGCGCACCTGTTTTTTGGGTGCAATGCGATAGAGCTTGTTGATATTGCCTCCTGAACCTATGATACGCAAACCCTGGCAACCCTCAGTCATCTGACGCAGATCGCACCGCATCTGTTGCAGCAGATCCTCGCTCACACCACCAGCCAGCATTCTCAAAGTACCGGCATCGTAGCTGATCGACTGCTGAATCTGGCCACCCACGAGCAGTGACACTTCGGTCGAACCACCACCCACATCCATATACAGATAGTTCTCCATCTGCTCAGGGACCTTGTTTTGCAACGAGCTTATTGAGTGCAGCAGCTGCTCGATGTGGTTGTCGCAGATGATACGAGCCTCCTCCTGTCCGCTGATGATCTCGATGTCAACATTCAGGTCTTTGGCAATGCGATGCAAGATCTTCCGGCCATTCTTGGCATCACGCATGGCCGAAGTGGCACATGCGCGGTAATCTGCCACATTATAGATAATCATCAGCTGCCGAAAAGCCTTAATGCTGCGGATGAGTTGCGACTCGCGTTCCTTGCTGATTTTGCCCTGACCAAAGACGTCTATACCCAAGCGTAAGGGGATACGCACAAACTGCAGCTTCCGTCCATTGTTGTCCTTGATGAGCAGACGGATGGCGTTCGAACCGAGGTCGATGGCTGCCAGGTTATAGTTTTTTTCTTCGAATTTCTGTACCATTTTTTTATTACTTTTCCTGCTGATTGTAATGATTATAGAGTTGCTCCTGCGACCGAAACGTCTCTTCCTCTCCATCTCGCATCACCGGCAGATTATGCCCCATACCATCCACAATGCGACCTTGCACGTTGTCCTTCATGCCGTACTCCACGACCAGCCGGGCCTCACGCTTCAGCTCGGGGTCATAGACGGGCGAATATACCTCGATGCGATGATCCAGATTGCGAGGCATCCAGTCGGCCGAGCCGATGAAGACCTTGAAATCGTGTTGAGTGCCATCGAGAATCTCCGGGTGATCTAGGTCAGTGCCATTGGCAAACACCAAGATACGCGAATGCTCCAGATAGCGGTCAATGATGCCATGCACCACCAAATTGCCACCCAGTTCGGGCAAGCTGGTGACCAGCGAACAATTGCCACGCACCAGCAGTCGAACCTTCACGCCAGCGGCAGCGGCTTCGTAGAGCTTCTTCACCATCATCTCATCGGTCACATGGTTAAGCTTGCAGAGAATGCCCGATGCATGTCCTGCCTGATGGTTTTTGATTTCTTGATTGATAAGGTTAGTGAGATGGCGTTTCATGTCGTTGGGCGAAACCATCAGCTCGTGGAATCGCTGTGGGATGTACGGACGCTCAATAAAGCTAAATACCCTAACGACTTCCTGCGCAATGTTCTTGCGGGCCGTGAGCTGAATGAAGTCAGTATAAGCGCGAGCATTGCCTTCGTGGAAGTTGCCTGTCGAGATCACTGCCACATCCATGCCCTTGCATTCGATGAGAGTCACCTTCGAGTGTATCTTCAATCCCTCTACCCCTGTTATCACCGTGATGCCCGCATCGGCCATCTTTCGGCTCCAGTCGATGTTCGACTCCTCGTCGAAACGTGCCAGCAACTCAATTACCACAGTGACTTTCTTGCCATTACGTGCGGCTGAGATGAGTGCACTTATCACCTTCGAATCCTTGGCCAAACGATAAAGTGTTGTCTTGATGACCTTCACTTCGGGGTTGATGGCAGCCTCTCGCAGCAGCTGAATGTAGGCATCAAACGAGTGATAGGGCACGTGCAGAAAGCGGTCACGCTCACGCACTTTTGACAGGATGCTCGAAGCCATGGCCCATTCGGGCGTGACCTGTGGCCACTTCGGATAACGAAGCTGAGGGTTTCCACAGTCGGGAAATTTCATCAGATCCTTATGGTTCTGATAGCGGCCGCCAGGCATCAGGTTCTCCTGTGCACCAAGCAGGTCCTTGATCTTCTTCAGCAGTTCCTTGGGCATCTCGGCATCGTAGATCAGTCGCACAGGCAAGCCCTTCTTGCGGCTTTTTACGCCCTTGGCTATCTTCTGCAGCACACCGTTCTGCACATCGCTCTCCATTTCCATTTCAGCGTCGCGCGTGAACTTGAACGACCAAGCCTCCGCCTCGTCAAACTCCGTACCGGGAAAGAGGTATGGCAATGCACATCGCAACACATCATCGAGGTACATCACATAATGTCTGCCATCCGCCTCAGGCAGCTTTACGAACCTGCCGAACGCCTTGGTAGGGATCTCCAGCAGTGCATATTTCTTCTGTACCTTCTTCTTGCCCGAATCTTTCTTCTTCAAACTGATGGCAAGGTAGATGATATCGTCGGCCGAAGTGGCCAGCGTCCTCATCTCTTCAAGCCATAGGGGTGAGATACTGCCTGCCAACGTGGAGAGGCAATACTGGCGCACAAACTCCTGCTGCACCTCGCTCAGCTGCTGGTCATTGAGGATTTGGATGCCCTGTTTCGCCAACTCATCCTCCACCATCTGCACCGTCGAGGCGAAGATGGCATTATACTTTGCATTGAGTTTATGTATCTGATGCAAAGTCTCTACTGCACGTCTACGCAACTCCTTGTCAGCCTTTTCTGCCCACTCCACGATACGTGTCAATGTGGCCACTCGCACCCTGAAGAACTCGTCCAGATTATTCGAATAGATGCCTAGCATTGTCAGCCGTTCCATCAGAGGCACATCGCTGCGCATCGCTTCGTCGAGTATGCGGCGGTTGAAGTACATCCATGACACATCACGCTCCACGTAATTCTTTTCAGTCAGTTTCATCTTATTATTTACGATTGACTATTTTCTATTTTACGATTGATTGTTTACAATTGACTATTGACAATTGACTATTTACGATTGTCTATTTACAATTGTCTATCAAGTGTTTTCGATTGATTATCTACTATTACGATTAACTATTTACGACCTGCAGTTTATCAGAAGCGGATCATCAGTTCGCACACGATCTTATCCTGCTCTGACTCCTTGGCGATGCCACCATCTGCATACCAGTACTTCTCGTAGTTCAAGCGGAGGTCTGTAGGGAAGTCCTGGTTGCGTACGTGAAAAGTCAAACCTGCAGTAAGGCGTTGACGAGCGTAATCTGTAATCTGTAATTTGCCATTATCCCCTATGCCCTTCTTGCCATCGCTATGATCGTCCATAGTGTCGTAGCGAAGGAGGTAGCTGATGCCTTCGAAGTAGTTCTTTTCACTCAACTGCTGTCTGTAGATGGCCATCAAGTCCAATGCATCACATTCGGCAAAGGCATCGTGCTGATACATCTTATGCAGGTACTCGGCCTCAAGATGCAGGACACCACCCCTATTAGGAGAGGAAGAGAGGGGCCATTCGTAGTATGTACCGAAATCCAACGAGGTGTATGACGCCTTTCGCTCAGCTATCTTCTGGTGCTGGATGCTTGGCATGATGGCCCACTCCTTGACGGGAAACCACTGCAAACGAGCAGAATAGCTTGGCGATGTGAACCAAGCTGTCTTCTGATTGTCGAGGTTCGAACCATTGAACACTCCTGCATCAAGGACCACAACTTTGCGCCCCTCATCATCTGTCCAATCATATCCTAACTGAAAACCCACATCACGCATATCGCCCACCTGTTTGGCAATGAACGAACGGTTGGCAAAATACTGTGCCGAGGGATTGCGATGTGCGTCGATGCTGAATAGCATTCGCTGCTGGCCGAAGGTAGCACGAAGCGACTTCCATGGAGCCAGACGCACCCATGCGTCCTTCATCTTAATTGCCGATTCGTCGCACAGATCAACCTCCAGCTTGTAGGCTGCCACCTGCTTCAGGCTTCCATCGACCGACAGACGGGCATTGCGCACCTCAAAGCGGGAAGCCTCCATCTCAGGTTGATACTCGTATTTACCACGCAAGATGCCATGAATGTTCTGGGCCTGCGTCTTGCTAGCGAAGATAATTAGTGAGATTAGACTTGCAAGAATCACAACAAGTCGGAAAATGTTGTAAGCTCGGATAATTGTTTGCGGTTTCATACTATAATAATAGTTGTTATTGTTTTATACACTTCAAAGATAACGTTTCATACTTTCACCCTCAACGCAGGCATAAAGTTCTACAAGATGCTTGGCAGGACTTGACTGTATCTTAGGCATAAGGACACCCTCTACCTGAAAGAATCCAACTTCTGATTTCATAATGACCTCAATTTTTATAGGATGCTCTTCACCTCGTGTGATATGGACTTTCTCTATGGAATTAGCTGAGTATTTGTGTATATCGCCCTCTGTTGGTTTAGTTGGCTTCTCCAGTGCGATTCTTGCCCTGCCCTTTGTCATGTCGCAACCATCTGCGATGAGTATCAATCCTGCTTCGATGGAATGTATCGGATGAGTACTCATGTGACCAAGAATACCTTCCATTGCCATTGAGCGTATAATCGTCCGTCTCATAATATCCTCATCTGCTGGCATTGCCTTTCGCAAGATGTCTGTAATAATCTGAAAAGCGATTATGCCCGAATATAATTCATGATCCTTTCTTCCGACAGACATCCCGATATCATGCAAAAATGCTGCAATCATGACAGCGACCAAACTATCCTCAAAGCTGCCTGCATGGTCCACCTGAAGGCTTGTCTCAATTCCTGCATCATGCAATATACTGAGCATCTTCAGTGCATTCTTACACACGGTACGCATGTGCACAGGACCGTGGTCGTTAAGTCCTAATCTGGTGATTGAAACCTTGTTGGCATAGTCATGAAGTGCCTTAATCTCTTCGTTTGCCAGCAATTCATTCGCAACTTTCTGTGGCAGATCATCCGAACTACCCAGACGATCTGTTATGCTTGCGATGAGGTCCTGTATCTTTCCCTCAAGGGTTATTTCTTTCGGAGACTTGAAAATCTGCATAGGTTTATTTTCTATTTGTGCCGCAAAATTAGCGCTCAGATATGTCAAAATAGTTTCAAAAAAATTAAAAAAATATGACACCTGCAAAAATAACGCAAATGTCATATCATTGAAATATGGATGAAATAAGTTCTTAACAAAGCCCCATGAAAAAAAATGTCAGTTAGTTTCATAAAAATTGCACCAAAACAATATGACCGCAAAAAAGTATCTAAGCACCTCGATAATATATATCATCACAGTGTCTGCGTATGGATTGAGCACAAAAGGACGAAAAAAGAGGGTTCGAATTGCATTTTCTTGCCATTTGTCATAAAATTGTAACATCATTGTAATACCTTTGCACCAAAAATAGAAAATTGCAAATCGCTATTCGCTAATCGAATAAACGAGAATCGAATAACGGATAATCGACAAATCGAAAACCCGAATAATCGAATACTCGAAAATCCCGAAAAAAATAAATTCGCTAATCAATAATTGTTATGGATACACTTCTGAATCTGCTCTCCCTGTTTGGAGCATTGGGTCTCTTCCTCTTCGGCATGAAGACGATGAGCGAGGGTCTTGAGAAATTTGCTGGTGACCGTCTGCGCAGCATTCTGGCTGCCATGACACGCAATCGTGTGATGGGTGTGCTGACGGGCATTGCTGTCACCGCCCTGATACAATCGTCTTCGGCTACGACGGTGATGGTGGTGTCGTTTGTCAATGCCGGATTGATGACGCTGGCACAAGCCATTGGCGTAATCATGGGTGCTAATGTGGGCACCACGGTGACGGCTTGGATCATCTCGGCCATTGGCTTCAAGGTCAATATCGCAGCCTTGGCATTGCCGTTGCTGGCATTTGGCATACCGATGATCTTCAGCAGCAATTCACATCGCAAGTCGATTGGCGAGTTTATCTTCGGCTTCTCGTTCCTGTTCATGGGCTTGAGCTTCCTTCAGCAGTCTGCCACCGACCTGAACATTGGCGAAGTGGTGGCACGGATGCTGGCTGGTGTGGCCGATGGCGGGTTCCTCACGGTGCTGCTCTTTGTGGTTGTGGGTGCTTTGGTCACCATGCTTGTGCAGGCTTCGGCTGCCACCATGGCCATCACGCTCATGCTGTTCGACATGCAGATTCCTGGCTTCGGTCTCGAGCAGGCTGCGGCTCTGGCCATGGGTCAGAACATTGGCACCACGATCACGGCCTTCATTGCTTCGCTGACCGCCAACACGCAGGCACGTCGTGCAGCACTGGCACACATGTTCTTCAATGTGTTCGGTGTGCTGGTGGTGCTCGTGATGTTCTATCCGTTCTGCAACGGTGTGGCATGGTTTGTGGAGCATGTGATGGGTGCAGGTAATAACGACCTGTTCAAGCTCTCGGCCTTCCACACAGCATTCAACGTCTTCAACACCCTGTTGCTCATAGGGTTCGTCAAGCAGATTGAGCAGCTCGTGTGCCGTGTCCTGCCACAGAAGGAGGCTCAGGAGGAGTCTCGTCTGCGCTACATCAGCGGTGGTTTGCTCTCTACGGCCGAGCTCTCCATACTGCAGGCTCGTAATGAGGTGGGTGTCATGGCCGAACGTTGCCAGAAGATGCTCGAGATGGTGAACCGTGCTCTTTCGGCCAAGAAGGATAGTGACTTTGCCGAAGAATACAAGCGACTGGAGCACTACGAACAGATTACCGACAACATGGAGGTGGAGATTGCTGGCTACCTGCGCAAGGTGTCGGAGGGCAGGCTCTCGGCCTACTCGAAGAACCATATTGCCCAGATGCTGCGTCAGGTGGACGAACTGGAGTCGATTGGCGACTCGATGTTCCACCTCGGCCGCACCCTGCAGCGTAAGCGTGAGAATGAACAGTGTGACTTCACCGACTACCAGAAGTCGCAGATGAGCGAGATGCTCGACCTGACCGATCGTGCCCTGCACGAGATGCGACAGGTGATCACCGGCCCTGAGCATGTGGCAGTCAACCTGCGTGACAACATCGAGACGGAGAACGAAATCAACTCGTTGCGAACCGTCAGCCGTGAGGAGAACCTCATTGCTGTGAACGAGGGCAAGTACAGCTACCGCCTCGGTGCCTTCTTCAACGACTTCATTGCCGAATGCGAGAAGATCGGCGACTATGCCATCAACGTTGTGCAGGCCGAGGCAGCAGTGAATAGGGAATAAGGCTCCGACTTATTACATTTTGATTAAATATTACGGCTTTTCGTACCGACCTATCGTCAAAATCCCTATCTTTGCACCCACAAACTTGCAAATATGAACGAGCGAATACTGATAGTAGATGACGAGCAGGACATCTGCGACATCCTGCAGTACAACCTCCAGACGGAGGGGTACACAGCCATGACGGCAGCTTCGGGCGAAGAGGCTCTGACCATGCTCAGGGCCGAAGCTTTCGATCTGGTGCTGCTCGACGTGATGATGGACGGCATCAGCGGCTTCGAGGTGGCCAAGCGGATGAAGGCAGACGAGCGGATGGCCTTGGTGCCCATCATCTTCTGCACCGCCAAGTCGGAGGAGGGCGATGTGCTCGACGGCTTCTCGCTGGGGTCGGACGACTACATCACCAAGCCTTTCCGTCTGCGGGAGGTCAAGGCCAGGGTGAAGGCGGTGCTGCGACGCGTTGCCCTACAGCAGGGAATAGAGGCGAAGGCAGGTAATCCTGTTAGTGAATTAACTGGAACGGAGGGTGCCGACGGTGCTGATAATAAAGTGATCTATGAGGGCTTGGTGCTCGACGTCACGGCCAAAACCTGCCATGTGGATGGTGCTGAGGTGACGCTCACCAAACTCGAATACGAGCTGCTCGACCTGCTGCTGGAACATCCGCACACCGTGTTCTCTCGCGAGGAGATCCTGACTCGCATCTGGCCGAGCGACACCTATGTGCTCGACCGCACGGTGGACGTCAACATCACCCGCCTGCGCAAGAAGATAGGCCAGTATGGCAAATGTATTCGCACACGTTTCGGCTATGGATATTCGTTCGAGAAATAACCTCTTCCTCATTGCCTCTCTGCTGGTGGTGGTGTTCACCATCAGCTTCAGCATCTATGAGTATCGTCGTGAGCATGCATTCCGTGTCGACATCCTGCACTCGCAGTTGCAGCTCAACAACTACAGGACCCTCCATCATGTAGGGGAAGGTGTGCGGGACACCACCTTCTTTCGCATCACACTGATCGACACCAACGGTAACGTGCTCTACGACAGTCAGGAGAAGGATGTGAAGAAGATGGGCAACCACCTGCACCGCAAAGAGATTGCCGACGCCCTCCGCAAAGGATCAGGCTACGACATCAAACGAGCATCCGAAACCAATGGCGAGAAGTATTTCTATTCTGCTACCTATTTTGATGCCGACAGCAGCCAATACTCTCTGCCCGAGGGCCTTGTGATCCGCTCGGCCGTACCCTACAACACTCCGCTCACCGCATCGCTCGAACGTGACTACACCTTCTTCTATTACACCATCGGCATCCTCGTCCTCATCATCCTCATCATGCTGCTACGCTATCGTCTGGCACGAAGCGAGGAGGACAAGCGACGCATCAAACGACAGCTCACCGAGAATGCAGCACACGAGCTGAAGACACCTGCCGCCGCCATCGAGGGCTACCTCGAGACGATCATCAACATGGTGGACCAAGTACACGATTTACCATCTGACAATTTACCATCTGACCATTGCCCTGCGGCCCTAAACCTCGGCAACGCGAAGCCCAATAGTCAAATAGTCAAATACCTCCATCGCTGCTATGCCCAGAGCCAACGCATGAGTCGCCTGCTGCAGGACATGTCCACCCTCACGCGTCTGGACGAAGCCGCCATAGCCCGACCCTCTGTCCGGATCGATGCTGCTGAGATTCTTCAAGGCATTGCCGACGAGACCAGAGGCAAATTCGCCGAACAGGGCATGGAGCTCGACATGCATTCACTCCCCGACACCCTCCCGATGCAGGGCGATTCGGCTCTGGTCTATTCACTCTTCCGCAACATCTTTGACAATGCTCTGGCTTATGCCACCGGTGCCACACGCTTTGTGGTGTCGGCCACAGCTTCGTCCTCTGATTATGTCTTCACCTTCAGCGACAATGGTCAGGGCGTTCATGCTGAGCATCTCCCCCACCTTTTCGAACGATTCTACCGTGTGGATAAAGGTCGTAGCCGCAAGCTGGGAGGCACGGGTCTCGGCCTTGCCATCGTCAAGAACATAGCCGTGCAATATGGCGGCAGTGCTGCTGCTTCAGCCACTCAGGGTGGCGGTCTGACGATCGAGATCTCTCTCAGTCCTCATTGTGGTTGACGTCTGGCATCAGATCGCGATACACTGCAGCCGCATCGAAGCATGGGCATTCTTTGGCGGCATACTCATGATGGCCGTGGATAGTAGCCTCGGGGAAGATGCGGAGCAACAGACGCAACAGGTCACAGAGGGCACACTTCTGGGCTTCGATGCGAGTGTCTTTGGGTCGGAGGTTATGGTCAAGACCGCCCACATAGCAGATGCCGATGCTGTGCTGGTTCCGGCCCGAGGTGTGTGCTCCTACTTGGGAAATGGGACGGCCTAACTCGATGGTACCGTCCAGCCGAATGACGAAGTGGCAGCCGATGTCTGACCAGCCGTTGCCATCCACATGCCAGCGGCGGATGTCTGCTGCCGTGAAGTCCTGTCCCTCACGGGTGGCAGAGCAATGAATGATAAGTTCAGTAATGTATAAACGCGAGTTCGGGATAAGTCAGCCATATAGGATACACCCAACAGAGCATGAATCAGCGGACTTGGGACCTGCCAAGTCTTGCGCAAAAGGTCAATAAATCATATTTTGTTAGAATAAAGTCAGCAGACTATTACCTTCCATCAAAACGAAGTCTGCATTAACACAAGGCCTCGTGTCATAAAAAGTATAAGCAGTAATACAGCTAAGCAGATTCATCAAGAAGTTTGAAGCACTGCGATGTCTGGAATGGACCAGTTGGCCTACATTCTTCAGGATGTCATTGATGGTCTCAATGATGGATCTCTTACGAAGCATCAGCTTATCATAGATGTTAACC
>JAZQQU010000014.1:0-48205 GCA_045629225.1 Bacteroidales bacterium
TATTATGCGGTATTAATCCAGCTTTCGCTGGGCTATCCCCCACTTATGGGCAGGTTACATACGCGTTACTCACCCGTGCGCCGGTTTCTCCCCGAAGGGATCTCCCTCGACTTGCATGTGTTAGGCCTGTCGCTAGCGTTCATCCTGAGCCAGGATCAAACTCTTCGTTGTACTTTTTTTATCTTAAGTACTCAAGCTGTCGCTTGAGAGACCTTGACAATTATTTGCGAAGACTTGTACCTGGCAACTCAATTCCTATTTACTAGGAGAATTGACTAAAGCTCGTTGTCAAGAATCATCTTGACTTCTTACTTGTACTACTTGCTATTCTATCAATCTTCAATAGTTCAAAGAACTTGTTGCTAAAACCTCAATGGAAGAGCGTTCTTCCGTTTTAGCGGGTGCAAAGATAGCGGTTTTTCTTGAGCGCTCCAAATTTTTTCGTGACTTTTTTCGAAAAAACTGCAAATTTATCCATTTTTGACTTGTTTATGGGCTATTTTGACAGTTTTGCATAACAAAAAGAGGGTTAATGAAGGACGAAAATTGTGCAATCGATAACAAACCATATCTTCTTGTTTCAAGCCTCGAACTGACAAGACTTGAAAAATATTAATTTTATATGTACGCGCGCACAAGCAAGCAATCAGACACTGCACCGACAGAAGCACAGTTTCACAGATCAGTCTTTCTTGCGAGGCTCGATGACCTGGTAACGACCGCTGAGGTGCATGAAGGCAAAAAGACGGAGGATTCCCTCGTAATAAGCATCCTTATAGCCAGATGGTGTAGGATCGTGGCGGTTGTTCCAGAAGCGATCTACGAACTCACGGCTCTTAGCATGCGAGCAGACAAGCGAGAGGGCTGCACTGGTAGCGATGAAGCCTGGGGTGTGGCGCAGTTCCTTGAAGCCACCGGCCGAAAGGGTGTCGGTGACGGTGGTGCCATCGACGTTGTACTGGTCGAGGAACGTGTCGACGCCCTGGCTGTAGAGGAAGTCCTGCAGACGATTGCCATAGGCGGTCTGCCACTCACGGTCGGCATTGGACCATGAGAAGTCGAGGGCAATGTTCATCGGCACACGCCAAGAGTCGTAGCGGAAAGCATCGCCGAGAGTGCGACCAGTCTTCATGAGCGAACCGTCGAAGTTATTATAGTCGGGATTGAGACCCGTGACAGGGTGGATGGACTTGTGAAGATACTCACGTGAGGCGCGGGCACACTCACGCCAATAGTCGGCACGGCCATCGTTGGCATACTTGGCCCAAACCTCGTAAAAAGCGGGGAGATGGTACGAGGGGTCTGTGTAGTTGGCACCAGGCACGAAGGCGATGAGGTTGGTCTGCTGGTCGATGAGACGCTGCTGACCATCCTTGCCCATAATGATGTCAAGCAAGTCCTGCGCCTCCTTGAGATAGTTAATGCCGGTGTCATTGCCCCAGCGGTTCGAAGCAAAGAGAAGGCTGGTGATGAAGTAGAGCTCACCATCGGCAGCTGCGCCACGGGCAGGGTTCGAGCCATCGGGCTTGACACTCCAGGCAAAGTAACCCTTCTGCGGCCCCTCCTTCATCTGCATATAGGTCTTGGCCCAACGGTAGATACGGTCGAACTCGTTCTTCTTGTCGAGCTGTACACAGATCATCATGCCGTAGGACATGCCCTCGGTGCGGGCGTCGTGGTTCTTGACGTCGCTGATGATGGCCAGGTCGTTGGGAAGTTCGAAGTAGATGCGGTCAGGACCGGTAAAAAGGGCATCGAAGAGCTCGTTGAGCTTGGCATCAATCTGCTGCTGCGAGTAACCCAGTTCGGCAAAGAGATTGCGGTACTGATGGGTCTCCATGCCACCCTTCTGCCAAGGCTGCAGAGGTTCGTCGCTGAGCAAGGCAGGGTGTATATCGGGCTGGAGGTCGAAGCCGAGCCAGTCGATGGAGAGCTCACGACCATCGCGGCTCTCAACCTTGAGGTCGGCCACACCATTGGGATGATTGTTCATAGGGAGGGTGATGATGGCGTAATCGTCCGAAGTGGGCACCTCAATGTTGGCAATCACGCCCCAGCCCTTCTTCATCTGCTCAAGGAACTCCTTAGGGATGGGACGATTGCCCCAATGGGTAGGCATCTTGCTTGAGAGGTCAGTGACTACGAGACTGGCACCCTTGGGAGCCTTGGCACGGAAAGAAATGAGGTTGACTTGCTTTGAGCCGAAATCGACGCCCTTGCAAGTGGTCGATGCATCAGCAGCTGTGAAAGTGCGGTCGATCTGAATAGGTTTGCGAGCATTCAACAAGCCATCTTGAGCCATCAGGGAAGTGGCGCAGAGACCAAGAGTCAGTAATGAGACAAGTGTTTTTTTCATACTAGGGTAATGTTTATGATAATCATGAAAATTTGCGAAGAAGAACAGCGTCGGCACAAAGGGGCTAATGGACGGTATGCAGAAGAGCGATCCACTGGAAGGCATTCGTGAAAAGCAGGTTCTGCGTAGCATCGGAGAAGCATTCGTCACCATGCCCCATATTCAAGTAGATCATGCGATAGCGCGTATTGGTCCAAACAAGCGGGAAATCGCCGAACCTGACGATGTCCTTGATGCCCAACGGATAGTTCTTGGCCGACAGCGAGACGAGGACCTGCACATCGTCCGACAGACGAGGAGACGGATTCCACTGATAGTATTCGCTGGCCGGAATGACGAATTCCTTTGGCAGATTGCGCGTCACAGGATGCGACTGTGTGTCACACTCCACCAATGCGGCTTGCGGAGGCCAGTTATTGCAGTAGAAAGACCCACAGCCCAAAAACTGATTAAACCAGGGCCAATGTGTGTCCTCATTATTGAAGGCCGAGGCATGGAAACCTACCCATCCTCCACCCTGATCCATGTAATCCTCAAACTTCGAACGAGAGGCCACCGAAGGGATCGCATTGAGCATCACCAGCAGGTCATACGACTGCAGCTGTTCGGCCGAGATGGAATCCAGCGTTGTGCACCGGTCATACAGGAATCCTTCGCCATATGACAGCTTATGAAAGAATTCCAACGCCTGCCTGTCAAAATCCACATGAGCCGACTCGGCATACGGATCGTAGCAGAACAAGACCTTGAACCTGGGGGCCGAGGCATAATCCGCTGGATACTCCGTCTGCGCATTTGCGAAAAATGCAATCAGACTAAACGTCAATATAAATAGATTTCTTGTCATACACTACTACTGGCAGACGGGGCGGATAGAGTGGCCGTAGAAGCGATCGGTCCCACACCAATCCACGTAACCACCCGTAGTGAAGAAGAGGCCGTACGCGTAGCTACTGTTATTAGAGTGGAGCGAACTGGACCAGTAGATGCCATGGCTTGTATCAAAGAGACCGCTTTCGTAACGGAAACCCGTCGTGGGAAGAAAGATAAACTTGCTCGAATCTGCTTTGTTCGACACTTTGTAACCATTTATGCTCTCCCCTTCAGTATTAGTCATCGTAGTCCAAGTCCAGGTGCATTGTTCACGAAGAGCATCTTGTTCTTCCTTGGTAGGCATGCGCCAAGCTCCTTGCCAGTTCACGTGGGCGGCATCATCCTCAGGGTCGAGGACAGTCTTGTTGTCAACATTGCCATAGTCGCTGTCTGTGCAGTACTTTTTCATCTTGTTATATGCACCACCACACAGATCCGAACTGTAACTCGTCCAATCAAACAGGTGGTTATCCGATGTATCCTCGTTATAACCTAAGGTTTCGCCCCATGCAAAGTATAAACCATAATCTGCAGGAAGCTCAGCGCCGATGTTCGTGGTGGCCCAATAAACAGGCTTGCCATCAACTACTACGCCAAGATCAACATATTCGTGTCCGTTATAAGGATCATCTCCACCTTCATCTTCAAAACCTCCTTCACCGCTTGCTATGCCTAATTTCTCCTTAATCAAAGCCAAATCACTCTGGATACCCTGCAGCAGAACCGCCAAGTCCTCTGCCGTGACATACTGCGGAGTCTGAGCAGGCGCCATGTTCTTCACCACTTTGTCCACCACCTGTATAACATCAGCCACATTGATGTCTCCTTTCTGATCCACGTCGTAGATGGAGAAAGTGGTCACACTCTGCGCCATAGCCGCAGCCGAGAGGGCTACCAAGCCTATCATTGTAAATAATTTTTTCATTTCTATTCTGCCCTTGGTTCGTGTCGGGCGCAATTCCATTATTTGATTATTGTTCCTTTGTATGCTTATTTCAACTTTGCCCACTTGCGGAACTGTACAGCCCGCTCGTTATTGACCATAAAACCCACGGCAATGATCATCTGCAAGTTATAGTGCTTCACCTCACGAGACACTTGACGTGTGCCTTCGGGTTGACTATCTAGAATTCCGGATAGTTGCCTCCTCTGTTAGCTCATTATCGGTAAATACCTTAGCGAGATGCTCACTAACTGTACGGACAACAAACCCATACAGCTCGGCCATCATCCTCTGTGTCATCCATACATTCTCGTCCTGATACCGCATCTCGATGCTGGCGGGGTTATCGCCCCCTGCTGCCGAAAAAATCAGACATTCTGCTGCAGTACTGCGGATGGTTATTTCGGCATGCTTTTTCAATGCTAAATTATTTATATTACCCTTGTCCCCACGTACTCCTGTCCAGATTCCTATACGAGATGGCCTCTGCAACATGCGCAGATGTGATATTCACACAGCCTTCGTAGTCAGCAATGGTGCGGGCGACGCGGAGGATGCGGTCGTAGGCACGGGCGGAGAGGTCGAGTTTGGTCATGGCTTTCTGCAGTCGTGCGAGGGCGGACTCGTCGAGCTGGCAATGCTCGCGCATCAGGGCTGGAGTCATCTGTGCATTGCAGTGGATGAGGGGATGTTCGCGGAAGCGCTCCTCCTGAATCTGACGGGCACGGACCACACGCTCGCGTATCTGTGCCGACGACTCGGCCACCGTGGTGCGCGACATCTCCTCGAAGCTCAATGGGACAATTTCGATCTGCAGGTCGATGCGATCCAAAAGTGGACCTGAGATGCGCCCCAAATACTTGCGCACCTGAGTCTCTGTGCAGATGCAGGGGTGCGTGGGATGGTTGTAGAAGCCACATGGGCATGGGTTCATCGAAGCCACAAGCATCACTGAGGCGGGATATTCCACCGTGTTCTTGACACGGGCAATGGTGATCTTGCGGTCTTCGAGCGGCTGACGAAGCACTTCGAGGACAGAGCGATTGAACTCGGGGAGCTCATCCATATAAAGGACACCGTTATGTGCGAGGCTCACTTCGCCTGGCATAGGATTCGTGCCACCGCCAATCAAGGCGACAGACGAGATGGTATGGTGAGGAGAACGGAAGGGACGCTGTGTGATGAGACCCGTATCGGCACGAAAGCCTGCCACAGAATGTATCTTGGTCGTCTCAAGAGCTTCGCCCAACGAGAGCGGAGGCAAGACGGAGGGCAAGCACTTGGCCATCATGGTCTTGCCTGCACCTGGAGGGCCGATCATCAGGAGATTGTGTCCTCCTGCAGCAGCGATGGCAAAGGCTCGTTTCACGTTGTCTTGCCCCTTGACATCGGCAAAATTACATGGGAACGAACGCTCGGCCTTCATGAAGATTTCGCGCGTATTGATGTCCTTGATTTCCAGCTCCGACTCTCCGTTGAAGAATGCGAGCACATCACGCAGATGGTCGGCCACACGGACCTCCAGATTGTTGACCACGGCAGCCTCGCAGGCATTCTCGCGCGGCACCACAATGCCCTTGAGTCCCATCTGGCGAGCCAGGATGGCAAAGGGCAGGCATCCCCTGACTGGCTTGACAGCCCCATCGAGCGAGAGCTCGCCCACGAGCATGTAGTGTTCCAGTTTGTCAGACGAAATCTTCTCATCTGCAGCCATCAGCGCCACAGCCATGGCCAGATCGTAGAGGGCGCCCTCCTTCCTGACGTCGGCTGGAGCCAGATTGATTGTGATGGCACGACGCGGATAATTATAGCCTGATTCGCGCAACGCGCTGTCCATGCGGTCGCGGCTCTCCTTGACTGAGGCGTCGGGCAGGCCAATCATGATGGTACGTATGCCCGTAGTGATGACGGTCTCGCAATAAACCGGTGTGGCATTGATGCCCTGTATGGCGGCTGAGATTGTTTTTACGACCATGATGCTGCGCTGTTACTTACAAATTACTGATTACTTGCGACGGATGTCCGACATCCTTTTGTTGGAAGACCTGACAGTGGTAGTCTTGGACTTCTCTGGCACACGGTCCAAGGATCTGCGCAGTTCGCGTCCCCACTGATTGCGCTGCTGAAGGTTATTGTACATGTCGAGCAACATGAAGGCAGGCACCGAATGGACGTCCCAAGCGGCTATGCGAGGGTCGCCAAAACTGGCATGAAGCCATACGTGCTGCCCATCGACCTTTTCGACCTGATGCTTCCATGCAGCACTGTCAGCTGCGTGGAGGCAGCAGGTGAGCACTTGCAAACGGCGGTCAGCAAAGTCCTTCTTGATGAGCTTGTCGAGCATCAGGAGCGAATCGACCGACTCTTGCGAGAAGTCACTCCAGAAATAGACGAGCAGGTAGTCCGAACGCGAATCGCTCATACAGAATGTCGTAGTGTCGTTGAGGACAAACGACGAGGCTGCCATGCGACGGCTACGGGTCTTGTCGAAAGAGAAGAAAAAAGTGTCGAACATGTTGTCGATGGACCTGATGAGCCATTCGGGCTTCGCCTCAGCAGGCAGTCCACCCAACAGGCGACGCACAAAGATAGAATCAGCAACATCGCACATGTGGTCGCGCAGCAGGAGGGTGGTGCGCAATGAGGAGTTACCCGCCTGTGTGATGATCGAATCTAAAACCGAACGACGACGAGGTAAGGAGGCATCGACGAAGAGGCTGTCCATGGCCTGCAGCCAGGCATTGATTGTGTCGGTAGGCGAGAGCAAGAACTGGGTCCGCTGCCCCTCATGGCCCATCGAGACAGTGAAGTCGACCTCCATGCCAGGCTCAGCATAAAAGCGGCAGAGCTCTAAGCTGTCGCTACAGAGATACAGCTCGTCAAGGCCGTCGGTCTGGAACTGACAGGTGAAGCGATGCGTGGCATCGAGCACAATAGTATCGACGCAGAGCGTGTCGTGACTGTCGGCAAAGAGCAGCAGACGGTCGAGCACCAACGTACTGTCGGTCTCGACGCAGCCACGCACCTGATAGGTACGCATCAGTTCCTGCTGACCCTCTCCTGCCCCACTACAAGAGACAATGACTGACAGCAACGACAATAGCACGACGTAAAATAAAGGACATACTTTTTGCATATTCAACAAGACATTTAGCTATCGCTGAACGGGCATCATGCGCTACGACATAATGCCCTAATTTGGTGCAAAGATAGCGAAAAATTATGAACCAAGCAATAATATGGACAAAGTTTTGAGCAAAATGGCCTTTATTTCGAAAAAAATGCGTATCTTTGCGCCATTATATGCTATTTGTAATCTGTAATTTGAATTAAATAAATATGGTTTCTATAGATGGACTGACCGTAGAATTCGGTGGCACCACCCTGTTCAAGGACGTGTCGTTTGTGATCAATGAGAAAGACCGCATAGCCCTGATGGGCAAGAACGGTGCGGGCAAGAGCACGCTGCTCAAGATACTGGCAGGCGTGCGTCAGCCTACACGCGGTTCGGTCAATGCGCCCAAGGACACCGTAGTGTGCTATCTGCCTCAGCATCTGATGACCGAAGACGGACGCACCGTATTCGAGGAGGCCAGCCAGGCCTTTGCCCACCTGCACGAAATGGAGGCTCGCATTGAGGCCATTAACAACGAGCTGGCAACACGCACCGACTACGAGAGCGAGGAGTACATGAAGCTCATAGAGGACGTGACAGCCATGTCGGAGAAGTTCTACGCCATCGACATGACCCACTTCGAGGAGGACGTGGAGAAAGCCTTGCTGGGCCTGGGCTTCAAGCGCACGGACTTCAACCGGCAGACCTCAGAGTTTTCAGGAGGCTGGCGCATGCGTATCGAACTGGCCAAACTGCTGCTGCAGAACCCTGACGTGCTGTTGCTCGACGAGCCCACGAATCACCTGGACATAGAGTCGATCGGGTGGCTTGAGGACTTCATCACCAATTCGCCCATGGCCGTGGTTTTGATCTCGCACGACCGTAAGTTTGTGGATACCATCACCACTCGCACCATCGAGGTGACCCTGGGCCGCATCTACGACTACAAGGCCAAGTATTCGCATTATCTGGAACTGCGCAAGGAGCGTCGTGCACAGCAACAGAAGCAGTATGACGACCAGCAGAAGCAGATAGCCGAGGCCAAGGAGTTCATTGAGCGCTTCAAGGGAACCTATTCGAAGACCTTCCAGGTGCAGTCGAAGGTGAAGTGGCTGGAGAAGCTGGAGCTGGTGGAGGTCGATGAAGAGGATACCTCGGCGCTGCGTTTGAAGTTCCCACCATCGCCCCGTTCGGGCAACTACCCTGTAATCTGCGACGAGATGGGTGCTGGCTATGCGCCAACAGGAGAGTCAGGAATGACTACGGATTACAAATTGCGTGAGGAGGACTGCGTGTTCCGCAACGCTACGTTCATGATCGAACGCGGACAGAAGATAGCCTTTGTGGGCAAAAATGGCGAGGGCAAATCGACCATGGTGAAGGCCATCATGAACGAGATACAGCACGTGGGCGAACTCACCGTGGGTCACAACGTGCAGATTGGATACTTTGCCCAGAACTCTGCCTCACTGCTCGACGAGGAAAAGACTGTGTATCAGACCATCGATGACGTGGCTGTGGGTGAAATACGCAAGAAGATCAACGACCTGCTCGGAGCATTCATGTTCGGTGGCGAGGACACGCAGAAGAAGGTCAAGGTACTCTCAGGCGGCGAACGCGTGCGTCTCTGCATGGTTAAGCTCCTGCTCGAACCCGTAAACCTGCTGATCCTCGACGAACCAACCAACCATCTGGACATGAAGACCAAGGACATCCTGAAGCAGGCCCTGCGCGACTACGACGGAACGTTGATTGTAGTAAGCCATGACCGAGACTTCCTCGACGGACTGGTAGAGAAGGTCTTCGAATTCACCAACGGACGCGTGCGCGAACATCTGTGTGGCGTGTATGAGTTCCTGGAGAAGAAGAAGATGGAGAGCCTGCAGGAGCTGGAGCGCAGCAAGAAATAAGGAATGGCGTTGTGCATGCACAAAAGCGTGCCAGAGGTTTGAGCAAAAAAATGTGCGTGCACAGAAGCGTTCCAGGGATTCGAGCAAGAAAATGTGCATGCACAAAAGGGCGCCAGAGGTTCTGACAAAGAATTGTGCGCGCACAAAAGCATGAATAGACTTCAAAATTGGAATTGTGAAGACACAAAGGGGCAAAATATGCAGAAAATGCCCCTCTGGATACTGCAGATTGCGGTCCTGAGATTCTGGCAGGGAATTCGAGATGTAGAAAAGTTCATCTGAAACGCTGGCAGCGTTTTCGAGGCGTCATTTTTTCTGCCAGAAATTCTGGCAAGGTATTCGAGACGTCGGAAAGTCTGCCAGTAGCTTTGACATGGAATCCGATGCGTCGGAACATTACTGATCGAAAAAGAAAAAGGCAGCCCTTCATCGGACTGCCTTCATTGTATTATTGTGGTAAATGCGGATTAATACATTACCTTCTTGCCATTAACGATGCAGAGACCAGCCTTCTCAGACTTCTGGCCATAGAGATTGTAAACGGTCTGGTGCTTGCGGTCAGCCTGAACAGCTGAGATAGCAGCCTTACCGCTGGCATCGAGGAGCTCGAACTCAGGCATCTCTTCGCCAGAGATAACAACGTGGCAAGGAGCATCGGTAAAGTAAACACCACACCAAGAGATCTTAGAACCACCTGCACCTACGAGGTACTGGCAATCTTCGAAAACAGGGAAGCCGATGACACCAAGGCCGTTGCCTGCGGTAGCAGCCTCAGGATCGCCAGTGATAACGCGAACTGGCCAGTTGGTATAGAAGTTGTCTGGGAGGATGTTGTACTCGCCCTCACCTACAGCCTCGTAAGCAATCTTCTTGCTTGGGAAGCGATCATCAACGATCTCCATAGAGAGGGTGAAACCGATAGGAGAACCCTCCTCGAATACGTAGTAGTTCTTGTTAGAAGAGAGCTTGCCAACGATGTAGCAGTAGCCGTCAGCAGCAGCGATCATCTCAACAACAGCACCAGAAGCTGGCTTAACGAGGGTGATGCCAGGGTTGCCACCATCGATGTCCTTAGGATTATCCTGACCCTGTACGCCATTCTTGGTAACAATAACGTCAGCATCAGCAAAGGTTACGGTGTTGTAGCCATTGTTCTTGCAGTCAACGAGCTTGTGGGTGGTTGCGAATGGGTTGTTGATCTCGACAGGACCAGCAGCACCCCAGTTGAAACCAGCAGCAACATCAGAAGCGTCAGAAGTGAGACCAAAGTCCTCACCGTTCATCTGGAACACCTGAGCATTAAGAGTAGCAGCACCAAAGAGGGCCACAGCAAAGAGTAAAGATTTCTTCATACTCAAAAAGGAATTAAAAATAATTAATAATAGATGATTGATTGCATAACACGGATGCTGAAGGCGACTACTGAGAATCGCCTTCAGACATCGTTTTTTTACTTGTTGCCAAGGAACAGGAAGTCGTACTCGTAGCTCTTACGACCATTCTTGACGGTGAGCAGGAAATTGGCTGTCAGGTCCTTTGTGTTGTCAACATAGAGACGGAAAGAGGTGCCGAGGTCATTCTTTGCACCAGCACCGTTCGAAATGATGAAACGGTTCTCACCCTTCTGGGCAATGTTGCAAGGAATGGTAGCCTGAGGAATGCCAAAAGCCTTGTTCTCCTCGAAGGTCACATTGACATACTCCTTAGAAGTGCCAGCAGCAATGGTGATGACACCATTGGCCGTCTCTGACTCGCCATCGAGTGTGCGGGTATAGGTACCAGAGTAGCTGCCAGCAACGACTGAAGATGGGTCGCTGACGATATTATAGCTGGAATTGCCGCCCTCGTCGTCACCACATGAGGTGAAACCGAGTGACAATGTAAGCATTGCCATAGCGGTTACAAGAAATTTCTTCATCTTAGTGTAAAGAGATTTATTGGTTTTCGCCCTGTCCTACCTATTATAATATAAGTAGGACAAGACTGAATAATCTATTAATAACCCTCGTTCTGATACATACCCTCGGAGATGTTACTGCTCATCTCGTCAGCAGGAATTGGGCGGTACCACTTGATCTTGCCCTGGGTGCTCATAGCATCCACATTATCCACAAGGCAGTTATAGGCCACAGTGTACTTCACGAGCTGACGAGTACGACGCAGATCCATCCAGCGTGAGCACTCAGCATAGCACTCGCGAGCACGCTCGTCGAGGATAAGATCGACCAAACGAATCTGACCAGTGTAAGAATAAGCTGGGTCGTAAGAAGCCACAGATTTGATCTGGCTGGCCTTAGCGCGAGCACGAACCTTATTGACGTAGTCGAGAGCACCTGGCTCGTCGTTCTGAAGCATACATGCCTCAGCAGCTACGAGGTAGATGTCAGAAGCGTGGAGCAGCACGATGTCACGGTAGCACTCAGAGGTGTTGCCATTAGACTGTGGAGTCTCTGGATCATCCCACTTCTTGACACATGGAGTGTAGTTCATACGAGCCTGGAGGGTACCATAGTTGTAAGCAGCTCCACCAGTAGCAGTAGAGTTGTCTGCCTGGAACTTGCCATCCTTGAAGGTATAGGCAATCACCGGATTAGCCATGAGATAGGCATGTGGCTCGACTTTGAGACCTGAAGGGAAGCGATCGGCCATCTCCTTGAGCTTAGCCTCGAACTCAGCCTTGGTCACATAGTAAGGAGCGTAGTAGTAGGCAATAGGCATAGTAGCCTTCTGTGCCTCGGTAGCATTGTAGTAAGCATAGTAACCCTCCGTGCCCCAAGTGCCAGCAGTGTTGTAGAAGGTGGTCATGAAGGTAGCCTCATAACGCTCGTCACCCTTATCCCAGAGGTAAAGCGACTTGAGCGAAGGAACCTTGTCCGAACCTACTGACTTCATGAAGGTGGTAGAGATATCGCCATAGTATGAACCGAAGTCATTTTGGAAACCATGGCCACCATTGGTACCAGGGAAGCTGGCGCGATCATACTGCACTGAGAAGAAAGTCTCTGGGTTGGCATCCTCATTGGCAGGAGACCACTTCTGCTCGAAGCTCTGGGTGAGGTTTACGCCCTCGATGGCCTTCGAAGCCCAATCCTTAGCCTTGACAGCATAGTTGGTGCCCGAGACGTTGTAACTACCAGAGGCAGCATCGGTGAGGGTTGTTTCAAGATCCCATGCAGCAGCCAAGGCAAACTTGGCAGCGAGGGCAGCAACAGCCTGCTTGTTGACAGTGCCGTCGTTTGTCTTCTTGTCTGGAGCCTGTGCATAGATCTCCTGAAGGTCGGTCAGACAGTTGTCATAGATCTCTTTGAGCTCGGTGCGAGGATAGTCACGATTGGCATCGTTGATATAGGCAGTGCTGTAATAAACAGGACCGAAGTGCTGAGTGAGGTAGTAGTAGCCGAGGCTGCGCAGGAAGAGGGCATCGCACTTGTAGGTGTCACCACCATAGTAAATGAGACCATTGGCAGCATTGACCAACTCAAGACAAGCAGAGAAGTAAGACTTCACTGCACCTGACTCTGGGTTGAGGTCGTAGCGTGAGAACTCAGACTCGCCACGGCCACGTGAAGGCCAGTAGAGGTCGGTGCCCTGTTCGTTGATATCGATTTGGGTTGCGATGGCACGAAGGGCATAGAATGCATTGGTGCGCCATGCAGCCAGACCCTCAGGGGTCGAGAAGTACTGATCGGCAGTCTGACCGCCAGCACTCTTGTTATCGGCCTCAAGGAAGTCAGAGCAGCTGGTGAGAGCAGCACCGGCAGCCAAGGCCATAGCTGAAATATAGAGAATCTTTTTCATTTTGTGTCAAATCATTTGAATTGAGTATTAGAACTTCACGCTTGCACCGAACTGATAGGTGATGGTCGAAGGACCGTCGTTCTTGTTGCTAGCACCTGCCCATTCAGGATCGAAGCCCTTGTAGTCGGTGAAGACGAATGGGTTGGTAACGGTGCAATAGAGGCGAAGCTTCTGCAAGCCAATATGCTTGAGCACGTTCTTGTTGAAGGTATAGCCCAGAGTGATATTCTTCACCTTGACGAACGAAGCGTCGGTGAGCTGGTTGGTGTCGTTCAGCCAGTTGGCAGCGCCTACACCACTGTTGGCAGCACCATTGTTAGGGAATGGATATGAGCCGTAGTGAGTCTGCTGCTGATAGACTGGGTTGATGTAGGTACCATCAGGATTCAGGCCATCGCAGTCGATAAGGGTACCAGCTGGGATGTAGTAGTCAACCTGAAGGTGGTTACGACCACGGTCACCCCAGTTGAGATACTCACCATAGAAGCTTGAAGATACAGTAAAGTTCTGCTTGGCATAAACTGAGAATGAGAGGTCCCACTCCTTATAGCTCAGGTTAGAAGTGAAGCTGCCAGTCCATGAAGGATCAGAAGAATAAACCTTCTTGTCCTCGTCGTTGAATACGCCATCGCCATTCAGGTCGCGAATGATGGCATTACCCTCGGTGAGGCCATAGCACTTGTAGTAGAAGTCGTATGACTTAACGGTCTGACCAGGGGTGAAGCCCTTGTCGCGAGCGATCTTGGTGTCAGGCACCCTCATGTCACGGTCGTCAACGATGCCGTCCCATTCGTAGGTATATACGTTATTGATAGGCTTGCCAATGAAGAGGCTGCTGCCTGGCATATCCTCGCCAGTACCATTGATCTCTTTCAGCTTATTCTGGTTGGCAGCAAAGTTGAAGGTTGTGGTCCAGCTCCAGTCCTTATTCTCAATGTTCACAGTGGTGAGCGAAATCTCGATACCACGGTTCTGTACCTTACCAACATTGGTCTTCATGCCCTTAGGACTGCCATTGACTGTACCAGCCTCGAGAGGCAGCTGCACGTCATAGAGCAGGTCAGTAGCCTCCTTCTGGTAAACATCGAAGGTACCGCTGACACGATTGTTGAAGAAGCCAAAGTCGAAACCGGCATTATACTCAGTAGAAGACTCCCAAGAGAGGAGCTTGTCAACTACGCCTGATGGATAAGCACCATTGTAGTGAACACCACCAAATGGATAGTAGTGACCCGTAGAAACAGTCTGCTGGGTAGCGAAATTGCCAACACCATCGTTGTTACCAGTCACACCATAAGAGAGACGGAGCTTGAGGTTAGAGAGCCAATCCTTGGTACTCTCCATGAAGTCCTCCTCTGAGATACGCCAAGCTGCTGCGAATGAAGGGAAAGAGCCCCAACGATGACCGTCAGCGAACTTCGAAGAACCATCCCAACGAACAGTACCAGTGAGCATGTAGCGACCCTTGTAAGAGTAGTTGGCACGGAGGGCATAAGAGATCATCGAAGCCTCAGAGTAGCTTGATGAGTAGTCGCCCATGGTCTTGTCGGCTGAAGAACCTACGTTGTACCACTCTGAACCAGGAAGTACCTGACGAGCAGTAACGCTGAGATTCTCGTTGCTTGAAGAGGTGACCTCATTGAGGGCGAGAATGTCCACGTTGTGAGCGCCTCCAAAGGTCTTAGAGTAGTTGGCCTGAGTGGTCCAGGTCCAAGAGAAGCCACGGTACTGGGTATTGACTGCACGGTTGCCATCACCACCACCAGCAGCTGGCTCATAGCCCTTCACGTAGTCTGACTCATCATTGAAGGTACCGAGGCGATAGGTATTGAAGTTAGGACTGAAGGTGGTCTTCAATGAGAGGCCATCCATTGGCTTGATCTGCAAGTAAACGTTGCCAAGCACGCGCCAAGTCTGACGGTTCTTGGTCTGGTTCTCAAGGAGGAGGAGTGGGCTGGCCTGATCAGAGAACTGATAACCATTGTCCGAACCCATAGCCTCGAAGTTACCTGGCTTCTCGTTGCGAACGCCCTCAGCATTGTATGGCTGCATGAATGGGTTCATACGATAAGCGTACTGCACACCATTGTCATCAGCATAGTCATTAATCTGACGAGCGAGGTTGAAGCTGAAACCGCCAGTCACCTTCTTGGTGATCTTGGCATCGACTGAACCCTTGATGTTGATCTTCTGGGTCTGGTCGTCCTTATAGATGCCCTGCTCATCGTTGTAGCCGATGCCCATGTGGTAGCTAACCTCGCCACCGCCTGCGGTACCGCTGACAGCTACATAGTGGTTTTGCTGGCTACCATTGCTGGTCACAGCATCAGGCCAATCGTAGGTCATACCGTTGTCCATCATGTACTTCAAACGCGAATAGCCACCAGCAGCATTCGACTCATCGGTCTTCCAGAGAGCCATCTGCTCGTAGGTACCCATCTGGTAGGCTGGCTGACCGCTGCGTGGGTTGGCCGAACCGCCCTCAGCATAAGTGAGGAACTTGAGGAAACGATAGTTATAGAACTCCTGACCATCCATGAACTCTGGCATACGAGCCACCTGGCTTACGCCGTAGTAGCCTTCGTAAGAGATGGATGGTTTGGTCTCGTTCTTGTTGACGCCCGAACCGCTCTTGGTGGTGATCATAACTACACCAGCGGTAGCGCGGCTACCATAGATGGCGGTTGAAGAGGCGTCCTTCAGTACGTCGATACGCTCGATGTCCTGTGGGTTGAGGAAGTCCATGTCATCGCAAATCACACCATCGATCACATAGATTGGATGGGTGTTGCTGTTGTGTGATGATTTACCACGAATCTCAATGTTGAAACCACCACCAGCACGGCCAGATGACTGGGTGATGTTCACGCCAGGCACAGAGCCCTGAAGGTTACCCATTACTGAAGGAGCACCCTTAGCGTTGAGTTTGTCGGTTGACACTGAAGAAACCGAACCGGTGAGGTCACTCTTCTTCATGGTACCATAACCTACGACTACAACGTCCTCGAGCATCTCGGCATCCTCAGCAAGAGTGATGTCGATCTGAGTACGGCCATTGACAGGAATCTCCTGCTCAGCATAGCCGATGAAAGTGACGCGCAGGACGGCATCCTTGGCCACATCCTGGATTGAGTAATTACCATCGATGTCGGTGGTAGCACCGTTGACGGTTCCCTTCACGATCACGTTGGCACCAAGCACTGGCTCGCCAAAGTCATCGATTACAGTACCACTTACGGTCAAGCCTTGTGCAAACGCAACTGCTCCACTGAGGACAAACGCCATCAGCAGAGTTGCCAATTTGCCAAGCCAGTTCATTTTGCATGCACTGCTTCTCATGTTGGAAAAATTTGTATGTGTTATTAATAATTTATTTTGGTATAAGAATAATAGCGTGAGCTGGACTCTCCAAATGCAGGGAGCACGGCAAAACGGGTCAAATCAATGCATTTTTTACCCGATTTTGCCATTTTCACGCTGCAATTATCGTAAAAAAAACGATGTCCTCCAAATTTTAGGGCATTTTTTTTATGTTTTTTGTCAAAAAAAGTTCAAAAATATGTTATTTGACATGAAATTCATATAAAAAAGCACTAAATAGAAGTCAGTTTTCAACACTTTTTCCCGCCATTGTGCAATCCATTGACCAATGGCGGGGAAAAGCTCGTTTCCGAGCAGTTTATTTCAGCACTTTTTGCACCTCGGCCTTACCATTAGCCAGCACTATGCGACGCAGGCATACACCCTGCTCAGGCTCGTCTATACGCACACCGTCGAGGGTGTAATACTCGATGGATTTGACCTCATGAGGAGCCTCGACGTCGCGAATTGCCGACACGAACTGCTGCACGGGATAGTACTCCTCGATTGCCTCCAGAGCATCGGCATTCTGAGCGCGTGTGATCTCCTCTACTATGCCATTCAGATAGACCTCCAGATTGGTGTACCAGCCCTTCTCAGAGTCGAGAGTGTAGAGGTTGCGGTCCTCAGGGTCGTTCTTGTCAAGGTCGTTAGCATCCTCCCAGGCATCAGGCATGCCGTCACCATCAGTGTCATAACCCTCAGGACGGGTCACCACGGAGAGTTCTGGGAAGCTCACTGTCGTAGGATCCTCCTCGCCCTCAGGGTCGTTGATCTTATCCACGATGCCTGCACGCTTCGAGATGGCGCCAGTGTAGTTGGCCGTACCTGTGCGAGCCTCCTCCATGTAACGAGCATCCACAGCATCACGCACCAGTGAAGCACCGCTGTAAGCCAGCACCTTCTCGTAGGCATCCTGAGCCTTGTGGGTCGATACAGGTGCGTAGGGGAATGGCTCATCGAGCTCCAAACGAATGCAGTCGAAATAGGTGGTATCCTTCTGGCCACGTCCAGCAGAGGTGATGTTCTCATACAGGATGTAGTCCTGATCTGCGCCATAGAGGTGGCCTTCATCCTTGATATAGTGATAGCCATCCTTGGCATAGATACCAGCATCGTAGGTCACGCCTTTCCAGTCATAGTTTTCCTCCTTGCCCTCGCCAGCTGCAGTCACATAGTTGCCATTGATGTAATAGCGACTGGCATAGCCCCAAAGGTTCTTGTTGTCGGACGAGGTGGTAGAGTTGGCCACCGAGCACTCTGTGACACGAGTCTTGCGACTGGTGCCAGGTCCTGCCTTATAGTAGTTGTTCACCATGTTGATGTAACCACCGCCAGGACCGCCATAGCAACCGCCAGAGCCCCAGTTGTACATCACACAGTTGCGGAAGTCCACACGCTCGGCCTGGATGGTGTTCTCGTAGAGGTCCTTGTCGTATCCATTCCACTCGTAACGCGCGCCATTGAAACGAGGCACACGATTCTCCATGTGGCAAAGGAAGTTGTGGTGGAACGAGGCATGCTTGCCACCCCAGATGCCGCCATAGGAGTGTGCACCCTTGGAGTGGCCGGGGTTAGCCAAAGCCTCACCCAACGTACACCACTGCATAGTGAAGTCGCGGTTGTCATAGTACGATGCGATCTCGTCGATGCTCCATGAGAAGGAGCAATGGTCGAAGATGATGTTCCTCTTGTTGCGACCCCAAGTGGCATCGGCGCCGTCATTAACATCCTTGACCTGTGAACGACGGAAACGGATGTATCGACAGATGATATTGTCGCCACCATCGCCACGTACAGTGTAGTAGCGCAACGTGATGCCATCGCCAGGAGCTGTCTGACCGGCAATAGTGGTATTGCCAGGGATCTTAAGGTCCTTGGTGAGGTCGATGTAGCCACTGATATCGAACACGATGGTACGCGGACCCGACTGCTTCAGGCACCAACGCAGGGAGCCTTCGGTGTTTTCATCGTCGAGCAGCGTAGTGACGTGATAGACATTGCCACCACGTCCACCCGTAGTGGTATGGCGGGCAAAACCCTCAGCTCCAGGGAAGGCAGGCGCCTCGTTTTGAGCCATGGCGAGCGTCCCGAGAGAGAGCAGGGAGGCTAAGAGTAAGAATTGCTTCATTGTGGAATATAAGATTAAGTGTTAGTGTACGTTGAGGAAAGGGGGGAGGGTTGAGAAGTTTGAAGGGGGAGAGAAGGTCGTAGAGGTTTGAGCAGATAGAGGAGAGAAAGGAGGGAAGACGCACTATCAAACCTTCGAACTGCCGAACTTTCGAAATATCGAACTACCGAACCATTCGAACTTTCAAACTTTTCAAACCATTCGAACTTAATGATGATGGCAATGGTCACCATCGCAACGACGGCGACGGAAAAGCAGTGACAATGCGATACAGATCACAGCTACAGGGGCCAAGATCTTAAGTGCTGTAGAGGTCTCGACATAACCACGCACGCCCAAGAAGAGCACAACACCCACGGCAATGCCAAAGAGCGACAATATCTTGTCGCCAGGGAAAAACAGACGGATGGCACAAGGCACGATGATGAAGAATGTCCACCATCCCTCATAATCGAAAAGTTGATCAGCCACGCCCAAGGTCTTGAGGAGCCAGATTACGCCCAACATCAGCAGGAGCGCTCCCCAAAATACGAATCGAAAGGATTTCATTACTATATAATATATAATGTATGGTTTATGACGTAGAATAGCAGTTACATCGCTATGGCCAAGTGTCATCCTTAGCGAAGCTGAAGGAAGGAAAAGGACGTAACAGCTCTTGACACACAAAAATATCGCCGCAAAATTACGAAGATTTTGCGGGATATCCAAAATTTTGTAACAAAAACCACACTTTTTTGTCTAAAGTAACACGCTTCGATTCGTTTTAGGCAGATTTTGAAGCCTCTATGCAGAAGTCAAAGTTATGAAATCGTGTTGCAATCAGGTCTTTTCAAGCATCCTTGACGAAGCCATCTCGACGGCCTCACGCAGCAGCTTGAGGAAGGTCTTGGCACTCTGCTTGCGATAACCGTTTTTCAGGAAGTGCGCATACACAGGCACAGGATCAGCCAGTTCCTTGATGCTCACGGCTCGCAAATAGGGATAGCCGTGTACCTCCTGTTCCGAAAGGACGGAAATATAGTTAGTGTGCGACAGCAAAGTCATGATGGTATGCGGATTGTTGACGATGGCACGCACAGATAGGTTCTCTGCATCGGAACTCAGATACTGCTCCACAGCGTTGCGATCGCGTATGCCGGCTTCGGGCAAGACAAAACTCTGGTTCTCCATGTCGCGGAATGAGAGTTCCTTACTGTTGGCCAGCGGATGCGTGTCGCGCATTATGGCACACAGACGGTATGATGCCACCTGCTCACATACGATTTGGCTATCACCCTCGCCATTCCACACGGAGATGGCAAGGTCCAGTTGTCCTGCACGCAATCGCTGCAAGAGTTCTGGAATGGAGAAATAGGACAGGTTCAGCCTCACCTTAGGATAAAGTTTCAGGAACGTAGTCAAAGCAGGGCGAGCCAACGGATCGATGGAGTAGGTCATGCCTATCGACAGCTCTCCGCAAAGCATGCCCTTAAGGTCGGCCAGACGCTCCTGACAGGCCGACACTCCCTGCAGCACGTTGCGTGCCAAAGGCAGCAGCATCTCTCCACTCTCGGTGAGCTGAACTCGGTGTGAGGTTCGTTCGAACAGCAAAGTGCCCAATTCCTCCTCCAGCAGTTTGATCTGCTGCGAGATGGCACTTTGCGAAAGATAAAAGCGACGGGAGGCTTCAGAGAAACTTCCTGTCTCGGCTATGCCGATAAAGTACTTCAATTGCCTTAGCTCCATAGTTAAAGGTAAATTTAATGAATGTATATTTATAATACCGTCGAGCCTGCAGGCGGTTTGGCCAGTCAATGTTAAGTTAAGATAAGAGTCCGTGAAGCCTGGAGTTTCATGAATTCCGCTGCAAAGGTAGGGCTTTATTATTACTTTTGCAAATCTTACAACGCTTTTTTCACTATTATGCCATAAGTTTTGATTATAAGCAATCGATTCATAAGTCATTTCGATGCCACAATTACGTATTCATGTTGTCAATCGGCTCCTACCCCATCGTTTTCCACTATCTTTGCACCGCCAATCAGAGGCAACAGTTCTACATCCTACATTTTTACTTTTAAACTTATTCAACTATGGAAACCAAGTTCTATCATTGCCAAGTGTGTGGCAACGTGATCATCAAGCTCGTAGATAGCGGGCAAGTACCCATCTGCTGTGGCAAAGAGATGCAGGAACTCATCCCAAACACGGCCGAGGGCAAGGTGGAGTTTCACCTGCCCATGGTAGTACACTTTGACCGCTGTTCTCTCAAGATCTGCGTGGGCAAGCAGCCTCACCCCATGACCCAGGAGCATCACATCCGCTTCATCTACATCGAGACAGCCACGGGCGGCCGCATCGTGCAGATGCAACCCGGTCACCCTGCCGAGGTATGTGTCAGTATGGACGAGTGTCCCAAGGCCATCTATGCCTACTGCAATCTGCACGGGCTTTGGAAGACGGTGATACCTAACTGCCCCGAATCGTTCGTCAAGGAGTGGTAAGCAGCTTCTGGCCTGAGCCATAGCAACTAACACCCAAACAGGCCCAGCAGCTATCACCAAAATAGGGCCCATAGCAGCAATCATCAAAACAGGCCCAGGGATATCACATCTCCGGGCCTGAACCTTAAACTAAAACACTTATTTGAGTTACCCACTCAAATCATTAACACAATGAATCACCTAAACGATATTTGGACTATCCCTCACAATCTTAAGCCTGCAGGATCTCTGCTGGGAATACGGGCATCGCACCATTCTGGGTGCAGACGTAAGCCGAAGCCTGCACGGCAATGCGGTGTGCATCAGCAATCGATTTGCCCTTGAGGTACTGAGCAACGAAGGTAGCGGTGAACGAGTCACCTGCACCTACTGTGTCGGCCACCTTCACCTTAGGAGTAGCCTGATAGCTGGTCTCCTCGCGCGAGAATACATAACTGCCCACTGCACCATAAGTGAGGATAATCATCTTGAGGCGAGGATAGCGCGACAGAATCTGGCGGCACATCTCCTCCTCCTTGCCCTGCAGGCCGAGCAACTTGGCCACAACCACGATCTCCTCCTCGTTGAGCTTGAGGATGGTGGCACGACGCAGGCTCTCCTCAATCACTTCAAGGCTATAGAAGTGCTGACGCAGGTTGATGTCATAGATGCGCTCCGAATCCATGGGCATGGCATCGAGGAAACGCATGATGGTGTTGCGGCTACACTCCGAACGCTGAGCCAGCGAACCGAAACATACGGCACAAGTATCCTTGGCCATGGCTTCGAGCTCATCGCTCCAGGGGATGTTGTCCCAAGCCACATTCTCACAGATCTCGTACGATGGGATGCCATCGCCCGAGAGGGTCACCTGCACGGTGCCGGTTGGCTGCAGTACGCGAGCGATACGGTTATCGAGCTTCACACCACGGACGATGTCCATGATCTCGTCACCCAATGGGTCATTGCCCACGGCTGAAACAACTACGCTGTGCCAGCCGAACTGACCAACATGATATGCGAAATTGGCGGGTGCACCGCCGAACTTACGACCTTCGGGGAGGCAATCCCAAAGAGCCTCGCCCATACCAACAATGATATTTTTCATAATTTTTTAAGGGTTTCTGTCGAATTCTCGGATTCTCGATTATCGAGTTCTCAATCTGTCGGATTCTCGAATTTTCGATTTTGATTTCCGAATTTCCGATCTGTCGAGAATCCGAGAATTCTGTTTTTCGATATTTACTTTTTAACTTTTGCTGTTAATGCGCAGAGATAGATTGCACCCACAGCCATTACCAGCACCGCACCGAGCGTACCCATGGTGTCGCTCATGAAGCCCATGGCGAGTGGGAATAGTGTGCCGCCGAAGAGACCCATAATCATCAGGCCCGAAATCTCGTTCTGGTGGTCAGGGTCGTGAAGCAAAGCCTGGCTGAAGCAGATTGAGAAGACATTAGAGTTGCCATAGCCCACGAGTGCAATACCCACATAGAGCAACATCTGCGACTGGCCGATAGCCAGACAGATCATCGATGCCACACACATGGCAGCCGAGATGGCGAGGAAGGCCTTGGCCGAGATCTTCTGCAGGATGCCTGAGCCAGTGAAGCAGCCGATGGTACGGAAGATGAAGTAAAGCGATGTGGCAAACGCAGCCTCATCAAGGCTCCAGCCAAGACGCTCGATCAGGATTTTTGGGGCATAGGTGTTCGTACCCACGTCGATGCCCACATGGCACATGATACCGAGGAAGCAGAGCAGGATGAATGGCTTGCCCAACAGGCCAAAGCACTGGCCGATGGTCGAAGCCTTGCCCTCATTCTTTGGCTCGTCGATCTTGGTCATGCCCAATGCCAAAGTAGCGAGCACGCCTATTACTGCATAGATGGGGAAGAGGATACGCCAATCCAGTCCGAACGAAGGAATCACAGCGGTAGCACCCCACATGGCAATATAAGGAGCCATGAACGAGGCAATAGCCTTGACGAACTGGCCAAAAGTCATGGTCGAGGCAAGCTGTGAATCGTCAACGAACAATGCAACGAGCGGATTGAGCGAAGTCTGCATCAATGCGTTACCAATGCCGAGCAGCGAGAAGGCAGTCAGCATGACAGCATACGAATCACCAACAAATGGCACGATCAGCGAGAGCACAGTCACCACGAGTGAGAGCAGCACGGTCTTCTTGCGGCCGATCTTATTCATCAGCATGCCTGTTGGCACCGAGAAGATCAGAAACCAGAAGAATACCAGCGAAGGCATGATGCCTGCCTGGCCATCGGTGAGGCCCAAGTCCTTCTGAACGTAGTTCGATGCGATGCCCACCAGATCTACAAAGCCCATTGAGAAGAAGCAGAGCATGACGGGCAGCAGCACTGCTATACTTGTCTTTTTCATTATTATCTAAGGGTATTAAGGGTGTGTCCCCTGCAATCATTTGATCAAATTAACCTTCACATTGCTCAATCCCTCGCCACTGAGCGTGTTGTATGGCTCGGCAGGGAATACGAGGTTGGTCATCGAAGCCTTACCGCCCTCCACGAACATCTCTACAGAGCAGATGTCGAGCCAGAGCTGTACGTGATACTTGTCCTTCTTGCCACAGAGCTGCTCAATAGGAGCCCAGGTACCGCAGTTAGAACCGAGCTGAGGTTTAGGACTCCAGGTCTCAGACACGAAGTCCTGGGTTGGGATGATGCCCGACTTCTGACGATCCATCAGTATACGGCCGGCATTGACACTGAAGAATACCTCCTCGCCCTTGTCGTTCGAGAGGGTGAAGGTGGTGCCGTTCTTGACGTCCATCTCGATCATCACCTGAGCCTCGATGTTGCCGAGCTTCACGGTGTTGGCTTCGACTGTGATGGTCGAAGGCTGCAGCAGCGAATACATCTCCTCCACCGGGCGCTGGCCCACGTAGGTCTCCTTGCCCACAGCGAAGGCGAAGAGCTGGCGAGGCATACCCATCTGCGAACGGTATTGACGCGTAGGCAGGTCGTTGGCATACTGCCAGTTGCTCATCCATGGAATCGAGATGATACGCCCCTTAGGCTCGTTGCTGAAGGTGACGGCAGCATAGTGGTCCTTACCCCAATCGAGCCACTTGACGGTCTCTTTTGGATTGTCGCAGGTGAAGTTGGTGCCATCATAGTCACCCGTGAAATACTGCGATGCCGAGCCACCGAACCAACAACCTGGGTTCACGTTCACGATCATCACCCACTTAGCCTTCTGCTCGCGGGTCATCTTGGCATCCGGATTCTCTGGCTCGACAGGGAGGCAGAAGAAGTCGGGGCACTCGAACTGACGAGGCTGTACGCCATAGCCATCACCGAAGGCTGAGACGTAGGTCCAGTCGCGCATGTTCTTCGAGCCATAGAACTGCATCTCGTTGTCAGCCGACACGATCATGCCCCATTCGCTACGCTGGTCGTTCCAGAAGAGCTTAGGGTCGCGGAAGTCACGACGTCCGTCAGATTTGAGCACCGGTGCACCATACTTACGGTAGGTGCGACCGCCGTCCATCGAAACAGCATAAGACTGCTGCTCCTGCAACTCGCGTGGCATACGCCAGTTGTCACTCGTATAATAAGAAGCAATGAAGTCGCCATCCGAGCCATTACCAGGAACGAGAGTCTCTGCCAGGAATGGATCGTCGGTACCAGCACCCTCAGGAATGCGAGCCACTATGCTCGAACCAGAGAAAATCTGGCCGTACTGGTCGCGAGCAATGGCAGGATCGAGCTGTGTCCAGTGAACCAGGTCCTTGCTCACCACGTGGCCCCAGTGCATGTTGCCCCACTTCGAACCATAAGGATTGTACTGGAAGAAGAGGTGATACTCGCCATTGAGGTAGGTCATGCCGTTAGGATCATTCATCCAGCCATAGGTCGGAGTCATGTGGTAGGCAGGACGGTAGTACTCGCGGTTGGTGGTGTCAAAAGTATCTGAGAGCTGAAGCAGATCGAGCGCTTTAGCATCCAAAGGCAGATACTTGATATCAACGCGGACATTCTCGCCCTCCGGCAGAGCAAAGGGCACATAATAGTCGGCTGAGTCCTGAGCCAGGCGGACGTCCATCCAGGTGTCGGTCTCCTCATTGCCGGTGTTGATTTTGACCCAACGGTCATCCTTATCCTCCTGAACAGGCAGAAGCAGATAACGGGTGGCGTTGGTGATGTTGACGATGGCCAGCGTGTCTCCCTGTCGGGTGTAGGTCAGCTGAGGACCGACTGGCTGCTGCTGTGAGCACGAGACCCAAGCCAGGGCAGCAAGACCAGCCATTGTTGATGCACAGGCCCCATGGGAGCAAAGCTCGGAGGCAGGCATCTTGATTTTCGAAAAGCAGATCATGGTGTTGTTAGTATTGTGTTTATATCGTTAAATTGCAGTCATTACATGAGGGGAAAACGGTTTGACGGCGCAAAGATACATTATTTTTTGACACCACGATGCAAAAGATGTTGCAAAACGTGCAATTTTTGTTGCCATGCACTCAGATCGACATAAAAAGAACGGAGGTTTGAAGGTTATGAGGTTTGAAGGTTTGAAGGTTATGAGGTTTGAATGCTTTGAAAGCTTTGAGGTTTGAAGAGGTTGTGAGGTTGTAAGGTCACGCAAACCTAATAACCTCATAACCTCACAGCCTAATAACCTCACAACCTCAATAAGAGGCAACCTTAACATCGCTGACCGTGATATTGCCGCTGATGGTATTGATGCTCCAGTTGTTCATAGCAGCGCCGTAGATGCGGCTGGTGAAGCAGCCAGTACCATTGACATACATCACCACGACACTGTTGTCGGTATAGATGTCGATGTTGTAAATGTTGTCAGCTGGACGGCGATAGAAGTTACCCTCAGCAGCCTCGACGAATACGCTGGCATCTACCTCCTCCACCTCATTGGTCACTCTGTTGATTATCTGAACTCGTTTCTCGACGAAGAACTCCACACGAGCGAGGTCCCTCTTCTCCTCATTCCAGCTGGCATCCCAGTGAGCATTGTTGACCCTGAGCGTAGTGCCATATACGTTCTCTGTGGAACGACCAAACGATACAGCGAAGTTATCATTGGCGCTGGCAGTCTTGACCGTGAAGCTGATGTGGTTGTGATACCCCAGACGGCTGTACATGGTGTAGTTCTGATAACCAATGCCGCGATATTGGGCGTCGTCATCGCCAGTAGCTATGACGCTGACCTCAGCAGGTTTGTTGTACTTGGCAGCCATGGCAGGCACAGCGGTGAGGTAAAGCAGTCCGTCGGCGTCCTGTGCTACCTTGTGGCAGACCAAAGCACCAGACCAACTAGGCTCGTTGCCGTCACCAGCGCCCACGTTGCCGTTGTCTCCGTTAGGACGAGTAGGACACCAGCCCCAGATGTAACGCTCAGAGCCGTGACCTGCGGTCTTGCCGGCATAAAAGGCACGAGTGTCGAGCACACCCTCACGAGCCGACTCAGGCCACTTCGGGCCATCGTTGAAGCACTGCTTCAGCTCCTCCCACGAGTCAGCCATCATATACTTCACCTTGCGGCTCCAGCTGGCCTTGAAGCTCTCACTATAGACGCAATACCACTTGCCGCCCATCTGGAAGATGTCAGGGCACTCCAGGAAGCGGTCCCAAATCATCTTGATCCTCTCGCCCTTCTCCCAGTTCTTCATATCGGTAGAGACAAACTCGGCAAAGCAGGGATCGCCACCCGTGATGGGACGCGTAGCCACGATCATGTGATACTTGCCACCCTCCTCGAAGATCTGTGGGTCACGGAAATCTTCTGACGAATAGCCATAGTCCTTGCCGTAGAGCGTCCAGAGATTGTCCTTGGTCCAGATCTTGAGGTCGGGCGAGGAGGCACGCATCACAGCCTCGACATTCGGGAGCGAACCATTATGACCCGTATAATAGATATAGTAGAGGCCATCAGCCTTGCAGTAGTAGCAACAACCCGTGCCGAGAGCAGCATCCTGCTCGTGGTCGGTGCCACCGGTAGGCAGCCATTCACCCAAGTCGCGATAGTTGGCGCCGTCGCTGGTCTCAATAGCCCAAATGGGATGGTAACGATAAGGACGGTTATTGTCATACTCCTGCAGGTACATGACCTTGTAGTTGCCAGCCTTCTCGTCATAGAATGGCATAGGATCACCTACGCGACCAATGGCAGGCTTATAGTAAGTAGAGTAACCAGCCTCCTCGGATGCTGCAAAGTAGCCCGTAATCTCCTTTGCGGGATCACCAGTGAAGTTGTCGTCGTTGCATGCTGTCAGCGCGAGGGCTGACAGCAAGGTAACTGAAAATATCATTGATTTCATATTAATATCAATTGTCAATTATCATTATTCATTCATATCGCTGAGATATTCGATGGCATTGAGCAAGATCTGGCCCATGTTGTCATGCAGGTTAGAGGTGTAGGGAGTGGGGGAGTTCCAGTCGAAGAGACCCGAACCGAGGCAGATGATGCCTCCCTTGCCATACTCTCCCTGGGCGTTCTTGAGCTCCCAAGACTGTACCTCTGTGCCATAACCGCCGAGAGCACGTCCGTTCAGAGCCTCCTCGAGCTTGGCCAGGTCGCCGAAGTATGGATCCCACTCGTACTGGAACTGTGCGGTAGAGTTGCAGATGGTGTAACCCGGATCGACCGTATAAATAGCATTGGCGTCAGGACCCTTCTTGAGATTCTGCCACAATGGGTGCTCTGGTATACGAGCTCCGAAGTGCCAAGGATCGTCACCCATGAGGTCGGAGCCTTCGCCACCGCCGCCGCCCCAGCAGTTGTTAGGCCAGATTGTGGTAGCTTCCAGAGCAACAGCATAGTTGACAGCCGCACGACTCAGCACAAATGCTCCACCATTCCTATAGAACTCTAGCATCTTTGGCAGAGCCGACATAGCATCTCCCTCGGCACCCGTGAAGCCATTGTAGTTGCCATAAACCGAAGTGTGACGATGCCAGAAGATGAACTTGCACTTAGCAAGCGAGATGTTGCCAGCGGCTACATCAGCCCATGATGCGTAAGTCGAACCAATGACATTGCCTGTCATCCACTTAGCAGCAGCCTTCTCCTCATCATTCAGTGCCTCGATATTCTCGGCATTGCCAACAAAGAGTGCTACAGGATCGCTGATGACGGTGACATAAACGGTGTATTCGGTCTCGGCAGTATTGTCCTTGATCAAGATGGTAGTAGGATGCGAGAAGTCTGCACGTGTGCCACTGGCAGGTGAGCAGATGGCATCCTCGCTGTAGGCAGCAGTGAAGTAGGCATTGGACAGATCGATGCCAGCATTGCCCGAAACAGAAACGGTAATGGTCTTCTCCTCCTGATTGATGACACCTTTGACGCCTTCGAGGACAAAGTTGAAGAGGATCGCCTCGTCGTTGCGCACGCTGACGGTCCAATCCATAACGAGACTACCGTTGGTGACCTGGAGGGTGCGGTCGCTGTTGAAGTTGACGTGGTCACCCTGCTTCATGTTGGCCACTGCGCCTTCTGAGAGGACGAGCTTCGAGATGACCATGTCCTGCTTGGCGTTGAAGTCAACGGGCACCTTCATTTTGGCAAGTCCCTTGGTAACGTCAATGTTAGCTACCACGTCATCGTTGAGCACCAGTTCCTTAACAAGGCACTCTCCATCGACGTTCATGCTGCCGGTAATGTCGTCGGTGCACGACGAGAAGAGACCCATCATGGCCACAGCAGCACACATTATATAATTATATATAGATTTCATCTGATAAATTATGTTACGAGATGTGGATAATTATTATCTGTTTTCCATTATCAATTAGCCACCGTTGATTACCATCCGCCGATATTCTGCTTGTAGTTACCACCTGAGGCTGCAATCTGCTCGTGAGGAATAGGCAGGTACTCGTTCTGGTTCTTGTGGAAGGACTTCTGCTCAATGAAGCTCATGTCATGAGAATAGAAGGCATTGATAGTAGCATCGGCTTCACCCCAGCGTACCAGGTCGAAGAAGCGCTCGTACTCAAGAGCCAACTCCAGACGACGCTCCAGCTTGACGATCTTCAGAGCCTCGTCAGCCGAAGGAATGTCAGTGTACTTGCTGACAGCATAGTGCACGTTGTACTGTGAAGTATAACCTGCCACGATACCAGACTTGGTCATCTTGATAGCACGCTCACGCACATCGTTGACCAACTTGACAGCCTCAGCGGCCTGACCACAGAGAGCATATGCCTCGGCACGCATCAGCAGCACGTCGGCATAGCGGAAGACGATGCGGTTCATGCTCGATGCCCACTGCGAGTCGGCAAGGAAGAGATAAGTACCGGTCAGAGCAGGATCGACGTTCTGCTTGAGCGAAACGTAGTAGCCATAAGTGCCACCCGAACGGCTCCAGGTGTTCGACTTGTCCATTACGAAACTGGGGTTGAACATATAAGGAGTGCCAGGAACACCGACAGTTACGAAGAGGCGTGGATCGACCGTCTGACTTGAGCCAACTTCATAGTCAGCACCAGCATAGGTGTCGGTTATTGGCAGTCCATCTACACCCGTGCGATAGGCATTGACCAGCGAACGCGATGGCTTGTAAAAGTCGCATCCAGAATCGTGAACCTTAGGAATACAAGGTACGATCAGACGATTCGAGAAGTTGAGGTTACCATAGTTGGTTCCATCGTTCTTTGAGTACTGGATAGCCCAGAGGCTCTCTACGCCATTCTCATAAACCTCCTCAGGACGGAAGTTGTTGTGAAGGTCTGACTCCAGGCCATAGCCCCTGTAAAGTTCCGGCTGAGTATAGTCGAGCACCTTCTGCAAGTCTATCAAGTTGATTTCAGTGATCTCATGGCTCGATGCATTGTCCTGGCGATAAGCCTTATAGAGGTAGGCCTTGGCCAGGAACGCAGCACAGGCAGCCTTGGTAGGGCGCCCCTTCTCGGACTGAGAGACAGGCAGGATTGCGTATGCTTCCTCCAAATCGTTGATAATCTGCTGCCAACCCTCATCGTTGGTATATTCGTCGTTGCGAAGGTTGTTGTAGTCCTCTTCGGTCATATTAGGCTTATTGACGAATGGGATGTTCTTAAATAAACGCTTGAGCTGGAAGTGACCATAGGCGCGGAGGAACTTCATCTCTGCAGTTCGCTGACGGATGACATCATTCGACTGATCAGCATTTGAGAGCACATCGAGCGAGAGGTTGATACGCGAAAGGTATTGATAGTAACGGCTCCAGATAGAACTGAAGGTCCAGTCGGTTGACTGAATGCCGACACTAGTCTCCAAGCGATGGAATGGCTCGCCGTCCGAAAACTCAGCACCACCTACGTATGCATCATCAGAGCGGGTATCGTAGTTCCAGAGCGAGAACGAAGCATTCATGTCCTCGATAGAAAGCAGACCAGCGTATGCCGAAACAATAAGGTTATCGACATTCTTTGGATCCTTGACCTCATCCTCGGTGAGAGTACCCTGTGGCACCTGATCGTCGAGGAAGTCTGAGCAAGCCGACATGCTTGTCATCATAGCGGCCGCCATCAAAATATATTGTAATTTCATATTATTTGTCTTGTAATAACAGTAACTTTTTCTGACACCCAAAGGACATCGTCTTTAGAATGTCACATTTAGACCTAGGGTCAGATTGAGAGGGATAGGATAGCCGAAGCCTACGTTTTCAGGATCGACGCCCGTGAATGAGCTGGCCTTGATGGTCCAGAGGTTCTGAGCCGAAACGTAACAGCGTATACGTTCAATATGAAGCTTCTCGTTGAATGACTTTGGAGCATTGTAGCCAACCTGGATATTGCGAAGTTTGGCATACGAACCATTCTCAATATAATAAGACGAGAGAGCACCCTCCTTATTGTTATCAGCAGTGGTCAGCATCGGGATGTTGCTGCCAGAATTAGCAGGACTCCATGCATCGAGTACACGAACACCCTTGTTCAGGTATGGCACATTGATATCCGAGTTAGCCCAGAAATCGGTGCGCTTCTTCACATCGAAGCAGTTGACATCCACACCGGCCACACCCTGCCAGAACATGGTGAGGTCCCAGCTCTTGTACTGCAGGTAGATGTTCAAGCCCCAGGTGAATGCGGGTGTTGGATCGAAAATCCAGTCGCGATCTTCCTCGTTGATACGGCCATCATTGTTGATATCCTTATAACGGATGCGGCCTATGCCAGCACCCTCCTGCTCTGCGTGGTTAGTCACCTCGTCCTGGCTCTTGAAGACGCCGTCGTAGATGTAACCTACCTGAGCGCCCAATGGATGACCTACTACGCTCTTAACACCGTTACCGCCGAAAGTTCCCTTCGAAGCGATAGTCAGAGGCAGCTTTGTGATCTCGTTCGAATAAGAGCCAATGTTTCCATTGATGTCCCAAGAGAGTCCGTTCTTCAGTTCATGACGATATCCGAGGCTGAACTCGAAACCGGTGTTCTTCATCTCACCGGCGTTGACCCACTGTGAGGTACCCTCACCCATAGCGCCAATACCGTCCATCGATACGAGAATGTCCTTGGTCTGCTTGTCGAACCAGTCGAAGCTACCATAGATCTCATTGCCAAACAGGGCGAAGTCTGCACCAATGTTGTGCTGATAGGTGGTCTCCCACTTGATGTCCTCATTACCACGCTGGCTGCGGATGAAGCCGTTGGTCAAGGCAGAGCCGCCGTTGGTACCCGCAATATCGTATGCTGTACCGGCTGCACCTGAGCCCCAAAGGCCAGTCGAAACTACTGAGTGGAAGAGTGTATAACGAGCTACATTCGAAATCTCCTGGTTACCAGTGGCACCCCAAGAGTAACGGAGCTTCAGGTCATCGAGCCAAGAGCGGGTGCTCTCCATCCACTTCTCCTGTGACAGACGCCAGCCGAATGAGAATGAAGGGAAGGTACCGTAGCGGTTGTTCTTGCCAAAGCGGCTCGAACCATCGTAACGTACGGTGGCCGAAGCCATGTACTTATTATCATATGTATAGTTGACCTTGCCGAAGAAAGAGACGAGCGAGAAGCCGTCACCTGAACCCATGGCCTCCTGACGTCCAGAACCGGCCGATGGCCACATGTAATCTGGGTTGAGGATGGCATATTCGTAACGCTTGGCAGCCATCCATTCGTAGTCCTGACGGTTGACCTCCATACCGGCCAGAGCGTCGGCTCGGTGCTTGTCCTTCTCGAAGTTGTAGGTAGCCAAGGCATTCCAAGTCCAGCGGGTCCAATGCTCCTGCTTGCTCTCTGCTGCATTCTCATCACGATGTACCTTACCGTTCTCAATAGGATAAGTGAAGAAACGCTGAGCCTTCTGGGTGTAGTCCAGACCAAAGGTTGAGCGAAGGGTGAAGTCCTTGAATGGAGTGATGGCAAGGTGAACATCACCGAAGGTACGCCACTGGTTGTAACGATTGTCGGCCGAGTTGTGCAAGATACTCAATGGGTTCTCTCGCTCAGAGTAGGCGCCGAGTGACTGTGCATACTCGCCATTCTCTGCATAGATTGGGAAGTTAGGGTTGAACTCGAGTGAGTTCTCGAGCACGCCACCAGGTGCATCTACGCCACTGGTGCGGTTAAGGTTAAAGTTCTCGCCCAGGGTGAACTTGCCATCAAAGAACTTATAGTCACTGTTGGCACGCACAGAAATACGGCTGAAATCAGAGGTCTTGATGGTACCAATGTTCTGGTAGTATCCCATTGAGAAGAAGCTCGTACCCTTCTCCGAACCATTGCTGACCGAAACGTTGTAGTTCTGGACCAGACCGGTGCGGGTTACTTCATCGAACCAGTCGGTATCGCCAGCGCGTACAGTAGCATTATCGTCCAGATAGGCATTCATCATAACATCGTTGAGCATAGGGTGTCCCATATCGTCATACCCCCAGTCGAAACGATAGCCCAAGTTGTTGTTGTTAGGATCGCGACCATCGTTGACATTAGCCTGCCAGAAGGCTTCGCCCCACTGACGAGCATTCAGAGTCTTCACTTTATTAGTATATAGCGAAGCTGCGATGCTGGCATCGAAGTCGATCTTGAGCACACCAGCCTTACCCTTCTTGGTGGTGATGATGATAACACCATTGGCGGCACGGCTACCGTAGATTGAAGCCGATGCAGCATCCTTCAGGACCTGAATAGACTCGATATCGTTGCCATTGAGTTCATGCATACCAGCCTTGGTGGGTACACCATCAATGATGTAGAGAGGATCGTTATCGTTGAGCGTACCGATACCACGGATGCGCACTGTGGCCGCACCCGAAGGACTACCATCAGCTGAGATGTTCACTCCAGGCACACGGCCCTGCATGGCCTTCATCGGGTTATTCTCATTCATTTTCTTCATCTCACCCATGCTCACTACAGCAACAGAACCAGTCAAATCAGCCTTACGTTGGGTGGTATAGCCGGTTACAACTACCTCCTCCATCAGCTCGGCATCTTCGCTGAGTTCAATATGCATCTGTTCTGCAGCTGGATGCTGCTGCGTCGAGTATCCGACGAAACTAAACTGAAGGGTAGCACCCTCCTGAACGGTAAGCTCGAAGTTGCCATCCAGGTCCGTAACTGTGCCGTTGGTGGTACCCACCTCTACAACCGTTGCGCCCATGATTGGCTCATCGAAGCCCTTGTCAATCACGGTACCCTGCACCTTCATGGTCTGGGCTAAAGCCAGAGCCGTGGAAGCGAGTACCAAGACTGCGATTAAAAGAATTCGTTTCATGTTTGTTGTGTTTGTAATTTTGTTTAATGTTTTCAGTTTTTGTAGTGTTACTTCGTTGCCATTGTTTTCTTGTGGCGCAAAGTTCTACATTTCAACTCGTAAAAAAGTCCAAACACAAAAAAATTATGTTGCAAAAGCAGTTTTTGCAACATAATTATGACAAAATGAATAAAAAATCTTATTCCTGACTATCGAGCATCTTGTACTCCGAAAGGCTCTTCACAAAGTAGGCCGTCTCTCCAAAACCCACCCGGCGCACTACTTCTTCGATGTTCATGCCGCTACGTTGCAGCTTATCAGCCTCGGCCAAACGCTTATCGCGTATCATATCAAAAGGAGTCATGCCCGTTAGTGACTTCACCTTGCGATACAGCTGAGAACGGCTGATGCCTAACAATACACTGAGCTGCTCAACACCAAAACTCACATCGGTATAGTTCTGATCTATGATGCCATAAACTCGTTCCACAAAAGGATCGATGGCAGGGTCAGATTCCGCTCCAATATTCATACCATCCATGCCTTTCGCTACTCCGTCCGACCTGGGCTGTGCCAACTGATTATACTGAGTGCTCTGCTCATTCTGATATTCCACAAGCTGTGAATGGGCGGCATCGCGCAGCTTACGATAAGCCCTGACCAAATACAATGCCATACGCCGACGCTCTAGATGATGGCGGCGCATCTGTACCATAACCACGACAACCAGCACGATAATTACCAACAACAGCACGAGGGCAATGTTCTCGACATCGATGCGGCGCAGCAGTTCGCGCTGACGTGACTGTAGCCAATGAACCTTCTCCACCTCATGTATCACGGCTTGATCCATATCGTTGAGCAAAGCCGCCTGTCGGGCATCTACCACAAACGTAGGCAGAATGTGTTCACGTTCGAAGGGCTCACCTTTCAATATCTTTACTGCTGTTTCTACAAGGACATCGCCGCCCGTGGGATAGAGCACCGAAGCACTGAGGTCGCCATGCGTCACCCACTCCAAACCATGGTCTTCGCCATAGACGGCATCTACGCCCACAAAGACAGGATCCCAATCGGGCACCCAGAGTGAATCGCGACGTCGGAACGACCGCACCCAACGGCTCATCTCGCTTGCCCCCATGGCCATATAGTCGTTATGGGCAAAGACCGCACGGACATCGGGCATGATGCGCAGGGTCTGATCCATCCGCACCTTGGCACTATCGCGCAACCAATAGCCGTCCTCGCTCTTGATGAGCTGCAAATTCGGATGCTTCGACAGCTCATCTATAAAGCCCTGATGACGCTCGGTTACTGGGGTGGAGCCCTGTTTGCCCGTAATCTCAATGACCTTGCCACCCTCGGGTAGCTGTTGGGCCAGATAGGCTGCCGCGTTGACTCCAACTTCATAGTTATCACCACCCACGAAGGCGGTGTACTCGTTACCTCCGATGCGACGATCGGCCACAATCACAGGTATACCCTGACGATGGGCATGCTGCACGATACTACGGCCTTCAAGCGTATCGATGGGAGCAATGACAAGCAAGTCCACACCCGCCTGCATCAGTTCCTCTACGTCACGTTGCTGCTGACTGGGGTCATCGTGTGCATTGCGAAAGATGAAGGATGTACCCGGATGAAAGATGGCAGCACGCTGCATCTCATCGTTCATTTTGTCACGCCAGTCTCCACCCGAACACTGCGATACACCAATCACATAATGCTGACCATTATCGGCACATCCTGAATAGCAAAACAATATGCTCACAAGGAAAAAAAGAGTATATAAGTGCTTCCTCATCTTTTAAGAGATTTGGGTGCAAAGATAGACTATTTTTTCCGTATGAGCAAATAATTAGGCAAAAAACAAAGGTTGAAGCCTCGATTTGGTCAAAAACAGGGTGTCACGCTTAGGGCCAGACACTCTCGAACGTGCGGTAACGCACATCGGTGGCAGAGTTTGGCAGTGTGAGCTGATTGTAGATCGTGGAGGGGAAAACCAGATTGGTCATCACCAGGGTGCCATCGGCTGAGAAGAGCTCGACACTCGACTGATCGACGAAGAGGTCAAGGGTCAGTGTGGTGGCGTCGCCCAAAATCTTACCGCTCACTGATGGTGCCGAGAACGAGCTGCAGGTGGCACCTGTGGCCGAGGTACGCTTGGCCGAGAGGGTACGATAGAGGGTATTGGTCGCGAACTCCAGCTTCTCGCCCTTGTCGTTGCAGAGGGCAAAGGTGAGGTTGTCGGTAAGTGGGATGGTGAGTCTCGCCTGCCATGAGGCTGGTGTACCAATGGGGCCGGTATAGTCCTGCCACTGCGAACCGGCTCGGTCCACCTCAGGCGATGGGCGGCTGGCAATCTGTGGCTTGCCATCGATGGTGACCAGCGTGAGGTCGCGTGGAAGTGTGAAGGCCGAACGCCAGGGCGAACAGGGCACAGCTCCGGAATAGAGCCAGTTGTTCATCCAGCCAATCAGGACTTTGCGGCCGTCTGGGGCATTGCTCCAGGTTACGCCGGCATAGTTGTCCATACCGTAGTCCATCCACATGGGGTAGTCGAGCGCATCTGCCGTGAAGGTTGTGCCGTCGAAGCTACCGATGAAGCACATAATGCCCGAACCCGCTGTGGGGCCACCTGGGTTGACGTTGACGATCAGGACCCATCGGCCATCGATCTCCACCAGATCGGGGCACTCCCATTGGCAGTTATGCGTGCGGATGATGTCGGTCGTGAAGGTGCTGGCATACTGCCACGAACGCAGGTCACGACTGGTCCAGATCTCGATGCCGCAGCTCCAACCCAGCGCCAGGGTCATCACCCACTGCCGCGTAGGCTCGTGCCAGAAGACCTTGGGGTCGCGGAAGTCACCACGTGTAGTATTGCCGATGATGGGGTTGCCACTGTATTTGGTGAACGTCTTGCCTCCGTCAGTGCTGTAGGCCATACTCTGCTGCTGGTGCTCGCCCGCACTGGTGTAGAGTGCCACCATGGCTCCAGAACCGAAGCCTGCGGTGTTGTCCTTGTCGATCACTGCTGAGCCTGAGAAGATGTCGCCCAGTTCGTCGCGCAGCAGGGCTGTGGGCTGCTCTTCCCAATGCATCAGATCGCGCGTGGTGGCATGTCCCCAGCTCATGTTACCCCAGTCGTTGCCATAGGGATTGTACTGGTAGTAGAGGTGCCACACGCCATCCACATACACCATGCCGTTGGGATCGTTCACCCAGTTACGGGCTGGGGTGTAATGAATCTGTGGGCGATAGAGCTCATGGTAGAGACCCGAGGAAGGGTCAGAAGGGTTTGAGGGATCAGAAGGGTTGGAGGGGTCAGAAGGGTTTGAGGGGTTTGGATTGATGAGCGGATCATCATTGCCTCCACCGCCACAAGAGGTGAGCAGGAGTGCTATGGCCAGAAGGGTGGTTGTGAGGTTTTGAGGTTTTGAGGTCATGAGGTTGTGAGTTTGTGAGACTAGCGTTAGCGTTAAGGTTAGCGTCAGCGTCATATCCAACAAAGAAATCATAGAAAACCAGAATGCATACGGAGCAAAAGGGTTTGATTTCCTATGATTTCTTTGATGGCGTAAATAAGGATCACACTAACGGTTATCGTGTCTTAAGATACTCAATAGCATTCTTGGCCATACGCTCCAGGTTGTCCTGATATGCGTTGGTAGAAGGCTGGGTGAGTACGTCAAAGCTGCCATCTGCCTGCTTGAGGTAGAAGTTGCAACCGCCATTACCCACGCAGATGAGTGTGCCCTGATAGTCAGTCTTGCCTGGCTGGCACTCCCACACGTTGAGCTGGCTCACCCACCAGATCTGGCTGTCCCAGGTGCCGAGAGGAATGAGGCCGTAGGTCTTGGTGGCAATGTTGTAGCAGGCCTCGTCCTGATTGCCCAGAAGGGTGAAGTAAGAGGGCAGGTTGAAGTATAGGCAGTTGTGATCCTCGGTGAAGGCACCCTGCTTGACGGCGATGAGCTTGGTGTCAGGAGTGCTCTCCACATCGAGGCCACGGAACAGTGGATGAGTAGAGTGGTCCTTGACGAACGAGCCGCAGTTGAGCTGCACGGCCATCTTCCAGGTGTCGGGGTTGTTGTCACCCCAGTAACCGATGTTGTTGTCGTTCTTCTTCATCACGTCGAGGTCGATACGGCCCATGTGACCGACGTAGGTGGTGGCATGACCCCAGAGGAGCATGCTGCCGCCGTTCTTGTACCACTCAGTGACGTATGGAGTGGCGTTGTTGACGACCTCTGGATAATCCCAGGCTGAGCCAGAGACATCAGGATTGTCGATGTCGCGCATGAAGAACACTACACGGTATGGCTCGAGCACCGAAGCCGAAGTGATACTGCTGAATGGCAGGAAGGTGCCATTAGGATAATTCTGGTGGAACCATACCCAGCCGTAAGCCTCGTCATCATCGCCATTGGCAATGAGTTCCTCTGGAGTGTCATAAAGACTGAGATAGGCCACAGCCAGCTTGCCGATGCGCAGCGAGGTGCTGACAGGCAGAGAAGTGCCTTCTGCGTTCTCGGCCACTACGGTCACGTTCCAGACCTCGCCTTCCTTTACGTCAGAGATGGTGTAGCTGGTGGTGGTGCCACTGAGCTGCTCCTTGATCTGACGAGCGCCGCCATTGTTAGCCGTGAAGTTAACCTTAGAGGCATTGGTGCCAGCCACGCTCCACTCCACGGTGGCGTCGTAGCCGCCTGCCTTCTCGACCTGTGCCATGCTCAGTGCTGAGCACTTGCCGGCGCCAGGACGGAGGAACTCCTTGATGACACCCTTCGAGTAGTTGCTGCCATCGGTGAGCTTGAGGATGTAGGTGTAAGGCACGTTGGTCTCAACGTTGTGGTGGGTATAGCTGTTGCCCTCCACGATCTCCGAGCCAGCCTTTGCACCATTGGCATAGCGGGCTACTTGCATCTTGCCTGTGGTACCTGACCAGGTGAGCACATAGTCATCGCCCTGCAGGCTGCCCTGGATGGCCTCAGCACTGGGTGCGGTGAGCACAGGAGCGGCGATATCGATGTCCATATCGGCATTGCAGGCAGTCATCACTGCGGCTGCTGCCAGTGCTGCGAAAATATATTGAATTTTCATATCTGTGTTTTTTGATTATTTGAAGTTTCGCAAGTCTCGCGGACTTGCTTACATCAAGAGTTTCGCTTTTGCAAAATCCTGGGTTTAGTAGTTCGCATTCTGGGTATAAAGACCAGGTACGTAGAAGAGCTGCTGGTAAGGAATAGGCCAGAACTCGTTCTTGCCAGCCTCGAAGTGAGCCTGGTTAAGGTAGCCGGCGTAGTCCATGCCCTCGTAGTTAGAGTTCTGCTCTGCTGCGAAGTAGGCGTTCATGGTCTCTGAAGCCATGCCCCAGCGACGAAGGTCGAAGAAGCGCTCTGGCTCCATAGCCATCTCCAGACGCTTTTCCCAACGAAGATACATACGGGCGTCGTTCTTTGGGACGTTGGTGGTGCTGTAATAACCCAGGGTGCGGATCTGGCTGGTAGCATACATGAGATACTTGCCTACTGACTCGTTGGCACGCTTGCGGATGTCGTTGATGATGCTGATGCCACGCTCGATGTCATCAAGCTCGATGAGTGCCTCAGCACGCCACAACATCATCTCTGAATAACGAACAACATAGTCGTTCATGGCAAAGCCCTGCCATGTACCCTCGGTGTAGCTCTCGCCCTTCGAACGCTGTGGAACCTCCTTGAGCGAGGTGTAGTAGCCATAAGAAGATGGACAGCGTGCATTCTTGTCCTTATCCATCATGTAGGCAGCCTCATACTTGTAAGGGAAGGTTGGAAGGCCTACGGTGTGGAACAGACGTGGATCCCACTTCTGGTCCTGAGGTGCACCGTTGATAGGATAGATGTTGTGAACCTTCTCGTAGTCGTTGAACATTGGGAGGCCATCCTCATCCACCTTGAAGGCATTGACGAGGTTCTGCGATGGCTTGTGGAAATCCCAGCCCTTCGACCAGAAACCATGGCAGCCATTAAGCATGTTGCTCCAGTTTGAGCGACCGAACTTGGTGTTGTCGTCCTCGTAGTTAGAGTGCTGAACGGCGAAGATTGATTCGCAGCCGTTCTTGTTATCCTGCATGAAGAGGTCACCGAAGTCTGGCTCGTAGTGGTAGTTGCCAGTCGCGATCACAGAGTCGGTATAAGCCACAACCTTCTTCATATCGTCGATATTGACGTGGTTGTAGCCAGTGTTGGCCTCATAGCCGTTGCCGTAAGCCTTGGTGAGGTAGCACTTGGCCAGCATGGCAGCAGCAGCAGACTTATTGACACGTGCTACATCGGCCTGCTTGACTGGCAGCACTTTGTAGGCAGCCTCGAAGTCTTCGATCACCTTCTGCATCAGCTGCTCATGGGTGAACTCATCGTTGCGAGTCTGCTCCTGAGCTGCATTAGCAAGGACCACCTCGTCGATGTAAGGCACCTGATTGAAGAGCTGAATGAGCTTGAAGTAGAAGTGACCACGCAGGAAGCGAGCCTCGCCCATGCGGATGGCAGCCAGCTCCTTGCCGAGCTTCTCCTCGCCCTGGTCGCGCACGGCCATAATGGCGCGGTTGCAACGTGAGATAGAGACATAGAGGTGATACCACAGCTCATCCATGTGGCCACCAGGATTGGTCGAAGAGAGTGAGCTCCACATCTCTACAGCATGGTACTCGGTGTCGCCCGTGTCACCACCGCCCTTGAGAGCATCATCGCTGGCAAGTGAGCCGTATGGCCAGAGGTTGAATGGATAGGTGTACCAGTCGGCGCCAAGAGCGGCGTAGGCAGCGGTCACCATAGCATCAGGTTCGCTGAAGGCAAGCTCCTCGTCCACGATGCCCGATGGCTTTACCTCGAGGAAATCGTCGCAGCTGCTCATTGTCAATGAAGCGGCAAGGGCGAAGGCGCTAAAGATATATTGTTTTTTCATTGTTGTCGTTGTATTATATTCTAGTTGTTCTAGTCATTCTAGTGATTCTAGTTGTTCTGGGGGAGATCTGGTCTCCTTTAGAATCCTACCTGCAGGCCGAAGCTTACCGAGGTTGAGATTGGATAGGCGAAGCTTGGGTTCTCAGGATCGGTGCAGGTCAGGCTGCTGCCCTTGATGGTGGCGAGGTTGTTGCCACTCAGATATACGCGGGCATTGGCGATGTGAGCCTGCTTGAGCAACTTGTCAGGGAAGGTGTAGCCCACCTGCAGGGTGCGGAGCTTGAGGTAAGAGCCATTCTCAACGAAGTAGGTTGACTGGCGACCCTCGTCAGAGTTGTTCATGGTCGAAAGCATTGGGATGTTGCTGCCCTCGTTCACACCTGGCAACCAGCCATTGAGCAGACGGCTACCCTTGCTTGAGTTCACGTCCACAAGGCCGTAGAAGTCGTTCTGGAACTTCTGCCAGTTATAAACATCCTGACCAGCTACGCCCTGAAGGAACATCTGGAAGTCGAAACCCTTGTAGTCGAGGTTCACGGTCAAACCGTATGAGAAGTCTGGTACTGGGTTGAAGATCCAGGTCTGGTCGTCACTGTTGATCACGCCGTTGCCGTCGAGGTCAGCATACTTGATACCACCCAGACGAGCGTTCTCCTGACCTGAAGCGAGAACCTCCTCCTTGCTGGTGAAGAGGCCGTCAGCCACATAACCTACCATAGAGCCATAAGGCACCTCAGCCTCAACGAGGTTCTGCTTCGTGGTGTGAGCGTATGAACCTGTGGTGGTCTCAGGCAGCCAGGTCACGCGGTTGCGGAAGAAGTCCACGTTGCCATTCACGCTATAGCCCATGCCGAACGAGGTCTTGCCACGGTAGCCCAGGGTGAGCTCCATACCCCAGTTGCGGAGCGATGGACCATTGAGCCAAGAAGCACCGCCCTCACCTACAGAGCCGAGGTAGGCTGGGTTGATCAGCATATCCTTCACGTCCTTGATATAGGTATCGAAGGTACCGAAGAGCGAGTTGTTGAAGAATGCGAAGTCGAGACCGGCATTCCACTGCTCAGCAGTCTCCCACTTCAGGTTGTCGTTGCCGGTGCTCTGCACACGGTAGCCGCTCTGGAACTGGCCGCCGCCCTCGCCCTTGAAGTCGTAGGCTGTGCCATCCTGACGGCCTGTGCCGTAGTCAGCAATGAAGATGGTGTAACGAGCCGAGTTGTCGATGGCCTGGTTACCGGTCTGACCCCATGAAGCACCAACCTTCAAGTCGGTGAGCCAGTCGTAATCCAGGTGCTTAGAGAGACGGTAACCGAGCGAAGCTGCTGGGAAGGTACCATAGCGGTTGTTCTTACCGAAGCGGCTCGAACCATCACGACGGATGGTGAACGAAGCGAGGAGCAGGTCCTGCCAGTTGTAGTCGAGCTTGCCGAAGAATGACACGAGGGTGTAGCCCACGTTAGCGCCGTTCAGACGCATGGTACCTGTGGCAGCATTTGGCCACATGTAGAGCTCGTTCTCGATGGCGAAGTCCTCAGCCGAACCGTTGATGTTCACGAAGTCCTGCTTGTAGAGCTCGAAGCCACCCAATACGGTGAGGGTGTGCTGCTCCGGCAGTGGCACGAGGTAGTTAGCGGTGTTCGACCAGGTCCACTTCAGGTCATTGGTCTGATCAACGCTGGTCTTTGGTGTGCGCTCTGACACGTTGTCCGAAATGAACGTATAGGTCATGTGGTGGATGAAGTTGGCATTGTAATCAATACCGAAGTTCGAACGGAGATCAAGGCCCTTGACAGGCTTGAGGTTGATATAACCGTTGCCGAAGATACGCCACATCTTGAGTCGGTTGTCGCGGTTGTAGTAGAGCTCGCGCATTGGATTCTGACGGTCGCGCATTGAACCAACAGGACCACCGAAGGTAGTGCCGTCGATCTCATAGACTGGGATGATGGCTGGCATCTTCAGAGCGTTCTCCAGTGGAGCGCAGTCCACCTGATCGCTATAGGTCAGAGTGAAGTTCTCACCCACGTTCACATACTTGTTAATATTATAGGTGGAGTTCAGACGAACAGAGATGTTCTCGAAGTCGGTGTACTTCAGGATGCCCTCAGCCTTCTTGTAGCCGAGGCTGAGCATCTGGGTGCCCTTCTCCGAACCGGTGCTGAGCGAGAGGTCGTAATTCTGAGTCACACCCACACGGCTGATCTCGTCGAGCCAGTCGGTATTGCTCAGGCGCATCTTCTCACGAGCATTGATGAACTCGCCATTGCCATAGGCACCAGCCACTGTATAGTTCTTGTACTCGCCAGTAGCGATATCGTAAGCCTTGATGCCAAAGCCATTCGTAGCATTGAGGTTCAGGCCGTAGTTGTGAGCGTAAGCCACTGGGTCCATACCGTCATTGAGGGCAGCCTGAGCCATGGCAGTTGCATACTGCTTGGCATCGAGCAGATCCATCTTCGACTGGCCGTTATAGAAGTTAGCAGTCAACGAAGCATTGAAGTCAACCTTCACCTTGCCGTCGCCCTTCTTGCCACTCTTGGTGGTGATGATGATCACACCGTTGGCAGCACGGCTACCGTAGATTGAAGCCGAGGCAGCATCCTTCAGTACCTGCATTGACTCGATGTCGGCAGCATTCAGGGTGTTGAGGCCCGAGGTGGTTGGCACACCATCGATCACGTAGAGAGGATCCTGGTTTGAGTTGATTGAGCCGATACCACGAATGCGGATGGTAGCCGTACCTGATGGCGAACCGTTGGTCGTCACGGTCATACCTGCCACCTTACCCTGCAGTGACTTCATTGGGTCGGGGTTCGAGTTGGTCTTCATGTCCTTGGTCGAAACCACAGCTACCGAACCGGTGAGGTCAGCCTTACGCTGGGTCTGGTAACCGGTGACTACCACCTCCTCCATCATCTCAGCGTCCTCGCTGATTTCGATGTTCATTTCTGGCTTAGCCTCCATGCGAACGGTGGTGTAGCCGATGTAGCTCACCTGAATGGTGGCTCCCTGCTTAACGGTAAGTTCGAAGTTGCCATCCAAGTCGGTCGTCGTACCGTTGGTTGTGCCTACTTCCAGGACCGTAGCACCCATGACAGGTTCGTCAAAACCTTTGTCTATCACAGTGCCATGGACCTTCATCTCTTGTGCCAGAGCCAGCACCGTAGTGCAGATCATCATGGCAGCGATCAATAGGAATCGTTTCATGTTTTTGTGTTTAGTTTGTTGATATTTGTTGTTTTGTTGTTTTTGATTTACGTTTTATGCCGGACGACATAACAGACACTCATTTTTTCTGCCGCAAAGATAGTCAACCTATTTAATATATAGAAAAAGTAATGTTGCGAGAGAAACAATTTTTGTTGCAGTTGCGAAAATTGCAACAAATGCTGCATCAAATGAACGATATTTATCATATTTCGACATAAGTGACTCATCACAAAGCATCGTAAATCAACAAAATACGCAGTCTTAATCCATGAAACTGATTGCAGACCTGCGACAACCCGCTTTGACCTCATGTCAGACAAACGAAGAACTCCAGAGAGGTGTTTTCTGCAAATTACACTTCTCAGGAGTTCTCTTTATGTGGTGTTTTTGGCACAGTGGCTCACATATGCTGGCCACTGCATGTAGTTACAGTTAACCTTTGCGCTTGACGAGTTCTATAGGATTCTCTCCAAAATATTCCTTATAGCATTTGGTGAAGTAGCTCGGTGCCGTAAAGCCCACCGCATAGGCAACTTGAGCAATCGTCTCGTCGCCTTGGGCCAGTAGCTGCTGGGCTCGTTTCAGACGCGTGTTGCGTATCAGCTCAACAGGGCTGTAGTTGGTCAAGGCCTTGCACTTGCGATAGAGCTGGGCACGACTCATACCTATCACCTCACCAAGCTGCTCCACACCGAAGTCCGAGTCAGCAAGGTTCTTCTCGATGAGCGTGCGCATCTTCTGGAGGAAACGATCGTCGAGCGAAAGAGCGGCAGGGGATTGAAGGGTTCGAGGGGTTTGAGAGGTTGAAAGGGTCAAGGAGTCTGAAGGGTTCGAAGAGTTTGAAGGGTTCGAGGGTGAATTACTTTCAAACCCGTCAAACTTCTCAAACTTACCATTGCCTCCGCCCAGTATTCCGTCCTTGAAGAAGTCGCGCACACGGTCGTGGTTCTTCACCAATGCGGCCAACTGAGCCATGAGCACCTCGCTACTGAATGGTTTGGGTATGTAGGCATCGGCTCCCTCCTGATGTCCCTGCACGCGTTGTTCGTCCAGGTTGCAGGCCGTGAGCATCAGCACAGGGATGTGGCAGGTGTTGACCTCGTTCTTGAGGCGGCGACAAGTCTCCATGCCGTCAAGTCCAGGCATCATCACGTCACACACCACGACATCGGGTACCAGGCGCATGGCCTTGCGGATGCCTTCGTGACCGTCGGCTGCCGTAAAGACATGGTAGCTCGGGCTCAACAGCATGCGCAGGTACTGACGGATGTCGGCATTGTCGTCAATCACAAGCACGGCGGGTTTAGGATCGTCTTCAGCCAGCTCCTGCACCTCCATGACCTCAGCCAGTTCGCTTTCGACCAGCTGCGGAGTGAGTGTGGCAGCACGGCGACGTTCCACTTCGGCCAGCGACTCAGTGATGGGGCGTACAGGCAGAGCGACAGTAAAGATGGTGCCTGTGCCCACAGGCTGGTTCTCAACCTCGATGGTGCCGCCATGCAGCTCCACGAAGCTCTTGACCAAAGCCAGGCCAAGGCCCGATCCCTCATGATGGGCAGAGTCTATCTGATAGAAGTTTTCGAAGATCTTCTGGATGTGCTCCACGTTGATGCCTGGGCCAGTGTCGGAGATACTCAAAAGTATTTGTTTATGAGGGGTTGAGGAGTCAGAAATGTTTGAGGTGGGAATACATTCAACCTTCTCGAGCATTTTTAACTCCACCGTGATGCGTCCGTTCTCAGGGGTGAATTTGAACGCATTGCCCATCAGGTTGAAGAAGATGCGCTCCAGCTTGGCCAGATCGGCCATGGTGAGGCACTTTTCACACTCTCTCAACTCCAAATGTATGTGCTTCTTAATCGCCAGACCTCTGAACGAATCGAACCACTCCTGCACCGACTCTTGCATATCGACAGGCTGCAGGTTGAGCTCGAGCTTGCCGCTCTCGTACTTGCGGAAGTCGAGAATCTGGTTGACCAGACGGAGCAGCACCTGCACGTTTTTGTGAGCCAGGTGGAGCAGCGACAGTTTGCTGGCATCGGCATTCTCAGCTTTGGCCTCGACCAACATCTGCTCAATGGGACCATTGATGAGGGTGAGTGGGGTGCGAAAGTCGTGCGACACGTTGGTGAAAAACATCAGTTTGGCCTTGGTAGCCTCCTCAAGCTGGTCAGAGAGGGTCTTGAGTTGCTCGTTCTGCGACTCGAGCTGATCACGCTGCTCCTTCAGTTTGTCTCGTTGCTCCTTGAGCATCTTCTGCTGACGAGCCAGGCTCTCGTTGATCAGTTTCTTGGCATAATACTGACGATAAAGCAGGATGATGAAGATGATGACGATGGCGAGGAAGGCCAGCAGGACGCAGAGCAAAGTCTGCTCCAGGTTGTGCTGATGCCAGAAGTAATCCACCCGCTCCTTGAGCATCATGACGGTGCTCACCTCATGATCCACCTCCTTATATATATTATCCATCAAAGGAGCGGTGACAGGATCGATCAGGTAGGTGCTGAGCGACACGTTGCGCTCAAAAGGCTCACCTTGCAGAATCTTGACTGCCGTCTGTATGATGAGGTCGCCACCCGTGGCATACACCGCCGAAGCATCGACCTTGCCTTGCGTGATGGCCTCCACTCCGTTGCCCGGGCCAGTCAGTCCATCCACACCCATGAAGATGATTTCGTGGCCTGGCGTCAGGCGATCAGCAGCCTCGCGGGCACCGATGGCCATGAGGTCGTTCTGTGCCAGCACCATACGGATGTCGGGATGCTGCTGCAACATGCGTGTGGCTTCGGCCTCAGCCTGATCTTTGAACCAGTTGCCTACGCATTGCACGATTTCGAAGCTATCTGCCTTGTCGCCCAAAGCCTCAATGAAGCCCTCATGACGAAGCACGGCAGGAGTAGAGCCAGGCAGACCCAGAATCTCGAGCACTTTGCCACCCTCGGGCAACATCATCTGCAGCGACTGCCCCATCAGATGTCCCACAGCGAGGTTGTCACCACCCACAAAGGCAGTATATTTTTCGCCCTCCACCTTGCGGTCGGCCACAATGACGGGGATGCCGGCATCAAAGGCACGCGAGACGGCGGGGGTCAGGACGGCAGCCTCGTTGGGCGACACAACAAGCAGATCGACCCCTTCGCGGATGAAGTAGTCGATATCCTGTGCCTGACGCTCATTGTCGTCATCGGCCGAACGGACTTCAAGTGTAATCTCTGGGTGGAACAGCAACTCTCGCTGCATCTCCTCGTTGAGCTTAGTGCGCCAGGCATCGTCGCTACACTGCGACACGCCGATATGATAGCTCTGTGCCTCGCCTGCCCCATTGCTGCAAGAGGTGACTGTGGACAGCAATAACGTGAAAAGTGCAATAATCAGTATTATGCAATAATTGTGCGTGCGATTCATATAACTCATGGAGAATAGGTATTTATTCGTGCGCAAATATAAGTATATTTTTCGACATATCAGCATAGAAAAGCCGTTTTCCCCCTTTTTTTTATCTTTTTGTGTAGTTTTTTCGCCTAAAATGCCATTGTTTGCCAAATAATTCATATATTTGCGCCATGCAAGACGAACAGCATCCCTTCCATCGCTTCCGTTTCTGCCCGCTGTGCGGCAGCCAGGGCTTTGAGGAACACGGAGCCAATGCACGACGATGTCGTGACTGCGGCTTCACCTATTATACCAACCCGCGTGGTGCCACTGTGGCCGTGATTGTCAACGATCAGGGTGAGCTGCTAGTGGGCCGTCGTGCCAAGGAGCCTGCCCGTGGCACGCTCGATCTGGTGGGCGGTTTCCTCGATCTGGACGAGACGGCCGAAGAGGGTCTCTGCCGCGAGATACGCGAGGAATCGGGGCTCGAGGTCGAACCTCTCCAGCTGCGCTACCTCTTCTCACAGCCCAACCGCTACCCCTACTCGGGCATCGTATGTCGCACCATCGACCTGTTCTTCGAAGTACGCGTCACCGGACATCCCACCCTCAAGGGTATGGACGACATCGCCTCCCTCCACTGGGTGCGGCTTGACGAGCTGGACGCATCACAGATAGGGCTGGCATCGGTGAGAAGGGGCGTGGAGAAATATATTAAACAACTCAAAATATGATCGATCCTATTTACTCTCCGTCGCCATCGCGCTATGATGGCATCATGCAGTACCGCCGCTCGGGTCGCTCGGGCATCAGGATGTCAGCTCTCTCTCTCGGCTTCTGGCACAACTTCGGCTCTATCTCCAACTTTGCCAACAGCAAGGCCATGATGCACTATGCCTTCGACCACGGCATCACCTGCTTCGACCTGGCCAACAACTACGGCCCTACCTACGGCACCGCCGAGGAGACGTTCGGCCAGATGATGGACCTGTCGTTCCGCCCATTCCGCGACGAGATGTTCATCACCACCAAGGCCGGCTACGACATGTGGCC
>JAZQQU010000015.1:0-2967 GCA_045629225.1 Bacteroidales bacterium
CAGTACATGGTAGATTGGGCACGAAGCATCTTCGGTGGCGAGTATGCTCACGAGATTGCCGACATCGTGACGGAGTATTCAAAGATGAACCTTGAGCGCAAGCCAGAGGTGCAACGTGTGGGCATCTACAGCGTGGAGACAGGTGAGGCACAGAGGATGTATGAGCGTTGGGACGAACTTGAGAAGCGAGCCCTTGCACTTAGCAGGAAATTGCCTGCCGAGATGCAGGACGCTTACTATCAGCTTGTGGAATACCCAGCAGTGGGAAGTGCTGGAGTAGCTAAGATTTACCTTGCTGCCACGATGGGCGACACACTGACCATGCAGACGCTTTTTGAGCGTGACAAGCAGATGACCTATAAATATAATAAGGAAATAGCTGGTGGCAAATGGGATGGCATGATGCTCGACAAACATATCGGTTATCGCCAATGGTCAATGCCTAATGACAATACACTCCCTAAGGCAAACGAACCACACGACAAGGATAAGGTCCTTGCTGAACCCAACGAGATTGCCATCATGGCACATGACTACACACGCAGAACAAAAACAGATGATGCCCAATGGACATTCCTTCCTGGTCTTGGACGAGGCAAAGGTGATATGGGTATTGAACCAGTTACAGCTCAGAGCCGTCCAGAAGGTGATGGTGCGACATTGGAGTATGATGTTGACTTTACAAAATCCGGCAAGCAGAAACTTGCCCTTGGCATATTGCCTACCAACGACATCAATCCAGGCCGAGGTCTTCGCATCGGCATTCGCATAGACAATGGCGAGATGCAAACCATCGATGCCCGACAAGGCTATGTTGATACATTCAATGAATACACAAAGGAGAACATTGCCCGCTCAAATATTCTGAAACCACTGCCACAACCAGCAAGTGACATCTATCTCTCAGGTTTCCGTCAACGTATGCGCAGCGAGGTGTTCGACAATCTCCGTTGGCTCAGCATCGACCTCAACATACCTTCTGAGGGCACTCACACGTTAAAGGTCGTGATGATTGACCCAGAGATAGTGGTGGAAAAGCTCGTCATCAATCCCGACAATGAGCATCCATCGTATCATGGAAAAGAATAACACTTAGAAAGGATATGATATGAAGAAGATATTTCTGACACTAATTCTGTTGCTCGCAATAAGCAATATTTATGCACAAGGTTACAAGAATCCAGTGCTTCCCGGCTTCCATGCCGACCCTTCGGTTTGTAGGGCTGGCGATGACTTCTATCTGGTCAACTCTACGTTTCAATACTTCCCCGGAGTGCCTGTATTTCATAGTAAAGACCTGATACACTGGGAGCAGGTGGGCAATTGCCTGACACGTCGTTCACAGCTCGACCTATCTGGTTTGTATTCTCAGCAGAATGCAGAACTGGGATGGACAAATGGAGGTGTCTATGCCACAACCATTCGCTACAACGAGCGCAACAAGCGGTTCTACATGGTCACTACCGTCTTTCCATCACGCCGTCACTTCTATGTCTGGACGGACGATCCTGCAGGCGAGTGGTCAGAACCAATAGTGATTGACTTTGCCATCGGAAGTTGCGACCCTACGCTTTATTTTGAGGGCGATAAGACATATTTCCTTTGGAAGGAAGGGGACATCAAGATTTGCGAGATTGACATAGAGACAGGCAAGAAGCTTGGCACGATTCATCATCTCGGCACAGGTCTTGGAGGTCGTTATCCCGAAGGTCCTCACATCTACAATAAGGATGGTTTCTATTACATGATGCTTGCCGAAGGTGGTACGGAGCATGGGCATCAGGTCAACATCCTCCGCAGCCGCTCCCTTTTCGGTCCTTACGAACCGAACCGTGCCAATCCTATCCTCTCTCACTTCAATATGGAGATGCAAGGCAGCGAGATACAAGGCCTTGGTCATGCCGACCTTGTGCAAGCGCCCGACTCCTCGTGGTGGATGATCTGTCTGGGTTATCGCACAAGCGGTTACTTGCTGCATGTGATGGGGCGCGAGACAATGCTTGCTCCTGTGCGTTGGGATGAGAATGCCTGGCCGGTAGTGAATGGAAACGGCACTTTGTCGGTCAATATGAAGTGCAAGACCTTGCCACAAGTGACGATGGCGGTTGAACCAGAGCGCGAGGAGTTCAACTACGTGAAACGCAATGTACCTGCTGACAGCTACAGCGCCATCGGTTTGCCTTGGGGATGGATGAGTATCGGCAATCCCGACTATTCATGCTACTCGCTTTCTGAGCGCAAAGGATGGCTCCGTCTTCGCCCAACCACTACTCCGCTCGATGCTGCCACTTCTCCTACCTTTGTGGCAAGACGTCAGACGGAGAAGCAATTCGAAGCCACTACACTAATCGACGCCTCCCGTCTGGAAGAGGGGGCTCTGGCAGGCATCACGGCTTATGCGGCTCCACTCAATCACTATGATGTCATTGTTGAGAATCGTGGTGGGAAGTTTGTCGTACGTCCGAATATCCGTCTTGGCGAACTCACCCATGCAGAGAAGGAAATAACCTTGAAAGACAAGAAGGCGTATCTGCGCATCAGTTCCGATGGAGCCTATTATTACATGCAGATTTCTGAGAATGGCAAAACCTTCGAGACACTCTGCAAGATGGATTTCCGCTACCTCTCTACCGAGGTCATCGGTGGATTCACAGGCGTAATGCTCGGTATCTTTGCGCAGGGGACGGACAAGAAGGGTTATGCCGATTTCGATTGGTTTGAGTATTCTACAAGATTAATAAAAGCGTGACAAAAAAGGCAGAAGAAGCCATCGCAACAGAACGAACAGAACAGACGTAACCGAAACGAGAATCATCACATCATTCATGATTCAACTCTTACCTTTGCATTCGATTATAGAAATTGTTCTAAATGCTCGATACAAAAGTCTTTCATTTAGTTTCAATAACGGTTTTAATTTTGTAGTTTTGCTAGAGATTATGACCGTGGAGGATAAGGTTCTGATTC
>JAZQQU010000016.1:0-65780 GCA_045629225.1 Bacteroidales bacterium
CCCATGTTGACCATCCTAACTCTGCTCGGAGCCATCGCCCTTTGCCTCTATGGCATGAAGATTATGAGCCAGGGAATCCTAAAATTCTCTGGAGCCTACATCCGTGCCCGCCTCCGTGCCATCTCAGCCCGACCCTTGCAGAGTTTCGGGTTTGGCACCTGGATCACGGCCCTCATCCAGTCATCGTCCGCCATGACCATCATGACAGTCAGTCTGGTCAATGCCGGTCTGCTGACGCTCAACCAGAGCATCGCCATCATCATGGGTGCTAACGTAGGCACCACCATTACCGCCTGGGTCATAGCTGTTTTAGGCTATGCCTGGCCCGTGGGGTGGCTGGCCATTCCCTTCGTCATGCTGACATTGCCCTTTCAGTACACCTCGCGCATCAAGACCAAACCCTGGGTCGAGCTGCTGATGGGCGTGGCCCTCTATGTCATGGGCTTCACGGCCTTCATCCGCTTCATGCCGCAGCCCGAAGCCTTCCCTGCCCTGGCATCAGCCTTGGCTACCTTGGCCGGTTGGGGCTGGCTCAGCCTCCCTGTCAGTCTGCTTGTTGGCGTGTGCGTCACCTTCCTCTTCCGTTCGTCGGCAGCCACCATCATGCTCTCCATGGTGGCATCAGCCACAGGCTGGATCGACCTGCCCACGGCCTTCGCCCTGGTGGTGGGCGACAATGTGGGCACCACGCTCACTGCCCTCGTGGCCTCCCGTCGGGCCAACGTCTCGGCACGTCGGGCTGCTTATGGCCACGTCCTGTTCAACGTGGTGGGCATGTTGTGGGCCTTGCCTCTCATTTATCCCCTGGCTTCGCTTTCCCAATCGCTTTGTGCTGGGGCAGGCCAGTCAATTGGCGCGGCGTTCAGTGTTGCTGCCTTCCATACGGTCTTCAACCTGGTCACTGCTCTGTTGCTCCTGGGTGCAGTGCCTGCCATCAACAGGCTGTTGTGTCGTCTGTTGCCCATACCCGAGGGCGACGATGCCGAGTTTCACCTTCACTTCATCCACGGAGGTCTTCTCAGCACAGCCGAGCTCTCGGTCGAGGAGGCGCGCAAGGAGGCTGCCCTCTTTGGCGTGCGTTGCAGCAAGATGCTCCAGCTCACCGCCACGTTTATCCGCATGCCCTCCGATTCTCCCGACTTCGCCCATACCCTGAGCCGCATCGAGAAGTATGAGAAGATCACCGACCGTCTGGAGCTGGAGATTGTGCGCTTCCTCAGCAGCCTCGACAGGTCGGCACTCTCCGCACACATCCAGGCACGCGTCCGAGCTCTGTTCCGCATGGTGGACGAGCTGGAGTCCATAGGCGACGCCTGCTACAGTCTGGCCCGCATCGTCGAGCGCAGGCGCCAGCATCGCATCGTCTTCATCCAGATGCAACGCAACAACATTGACCGCATGCTCGACGAGACTGCCCAGGCCATGCAGCAGATGGTGCAGCTGTTGCAGCAGGCCGACCTGCGTCCGTCGGACATGAACCGCGTCTATTGTCAGGAGGATGCCATCAACGCCCTGCGCAGCCAGTTGCGCGAGCAGAACATCGCCAGCGTGCAGGCGGGTCACTACACCTATCAGAGTGGCGTGCTCTACATGGATCTGATCAACTGCTGCGAGAAGCTGGGCGACTACATCATCAACGTCATCGAGGCCCATTACAGCCAGTCAGCCGACGTCTGAGCCGGCCTGAAATGCTCGCTCAAGGTGTCTGAACCGATGTCCGGACGCCTGTTTTGACTGTTTTTTTTACTTTTTCGGCCATAAAATTTGGAAATCTCGTTTTTTTGGCCTATCTTTGCCGCCGATTGAATGGAGGTTACACTACTTTCCTTCGTTTTTGCCCCATGGTGTAATGGTAGCACACCAGATTTTGGTTCTGTTTGACTGAGTTCGAGTCTCGGTGGGGCAACAGACATTCACCCTCGTTACAGATATTTGTAGCGAGGGTGAACTTTTTGCCCCAATATCCAGATGGTCAACAACGACAGCGGCAAGCAGTTCTCTATGATCATTCCTCGTAATAGTGGGTCGACAGAAACGCACGAAAGTTCGCCAGCGCTTCTGACAGGAAATCTTGCACGCACGAAAGCTTGCCAGAGTTTCTGGCGAGAAATCTTGCACGCACGAAAGCTTGCCAGAGTTTCTGACAAGAAATCTTGCACGCACGAAGGCTTGCCAGAGTTTCTGGCGAGAAATCTTGCACGCACGAAAGCTTGCCAGAGTTTCTGGCAAGAAATCTTGTATGCACGAAAGCTTGCCAGCGCTGTGGGCAGGCTTTTGTGTGTCCACAATTCATCTTTGACCGTCACAGCGTCCTTGATACGACACCTGATAGTACACCTGATACGACACCTGATAGTGCACCTGTTCCGTTCTCCAACGCGCGTGCGTAATATATTAGATAAAGAATAAGAATAGAGAAAGAAAAAGAGATAAAGAAAAGAAAATAGAAAGAAAAAGTGAGTGAATATATGCGAGCGATGGGGCAAAAACGCTCTATTTTTGCCGAAAATCAGGTCAAACGACCGTTTTTTACTTGCAAAACATTCAAATTTCGGGCTTTTTTTAAGAATCGAAGGTTTTGCAAGCTATTATTAGAATTTTTTTTGTATCTTTGCACGCATTATTTTGAAGTCCTGATAAGGATAAATAATCACGCTCGAAAAAAAAGTATAATAAATAACACTAAAAACAATTACTATTATGACAACAAAGAAAAACTATGTCAAGCCATCTCTCGAGGTAGAGATGTTCCAGAAAAGTGACTTGATAGCCACAAGTGGAGTAACGCTCGGCCTAAGTCCGGTGCCAGAAGAAGAAGGTTTTGGCGACTAAGTCCGTGCAAGTATTATCAAAGAACAAATAAATCAAGATGAAAAAGATTCTATTTACTCTTTTCCTGCTGCTGACCACGATGGCAGCATGGGCAGAAGGAACTGGCGACGGGACCAAGGAACATCCGTATTCTGGCGAATGGAAGGATACAGAAGTGATGAGTAGCCTGTTCGAAATTGGTGAACATTATCTGGCCTACGATTTTACGTTAGTAGGCGAAGGTAGTGTTACCACCAGTGTTATTGATGACAAACTCGATACCCAGGTTGCTACAGACTTGAGCGTCTGGCATGTGGGAGATGATCTGATAGGCGACAATCCTAACGAAGCTTATATCCAATACTGCTCTTTCAATCCAGACAGAAAGAACCATATTTTCATCGTGACAGATGCCACTGCTCATGGAAATATAATCATAACTGGTCATTTCAGCGGAACTTACCCACAATATGATGGGTACATCCCTGTTACAACCGCTGCTGAACTCCAGTCGGTAATCCGTAATGACATCGCCGCCAAGGTGCTTCTATGCGCAGACATCGACGTCAGCGGTATCGGCAAAATCCGCGATAACTTCAAGGGTACCATCTCAGGTATATACAGCAAGGTAGATCCTGAAACCAACAAAACGGTAACTGCCTATCACATTTTGAAAGGCAGAAATACCAAGGAGCATGACGGCGATAGACTTCAGCTCCATCTGTTCGACAATGTAGATGGTGCAACATTCGAGAACATCGTTTTCTCTAACTTCATGGTTCACGCCGATGATGATAATCTGGGCATTATTGCCCAAACAGCCAAAAACAGCAAGTTCAAGAACCTCATATTCAACTCATGCTCGATGTTTAACAATGATGACTATGTAGGCGTTGTTGCAGGCACTGCCTCGAACTGTAGCTTCGAAATTGTGATGATGCAGGGGTGCGACGTCACCACAGATGGGGAGTATGCTGGCGCTATTGTCGGAAAATCAGATCACTGCCAGTTCAATAGAGTTATGTGTGGTACTGGTGTCTATGTCTTTGCCGACGGTAACGTAAGCAATGCTTGGAGTGGAGGCATCACCGGCTATTCTGAAAACGACAATTTCACTCACTGCATACACATGGGCTTAGTGGGTGCCAACAGTGACTATGTTGGTGGTATGGCTGGTAGTAGTAAAGACTCCAACTTCCTGTCTTGTAGCAACGCCGCAATGGTAGCCCACTGCCAAGGTGAAAAGTTTAGTGAAATACAAGAGCAGCGAGAAGAGGAGTTGAAGAAACTGGATGAGACCACATTAAAGACTATGTTTAGTAATATTTATGTGGGGGGTGCAACAACCATTGTTGGCACTGGAGTATTTGGTATTGTTTCGTATTTGACATATATAGCTGAAGCGGAAGAATTCCTTCAAGGATATTCGATGTGGGGAGGAATGGAAGGAGTAACGCTAGAATTTCTTGGAGGAGCGCCAGAGGCAAGTCCATTTATCGGATATATTCTACCTGCAATTATGCTCGGCTTAACCATTTGGTATGTCTACTATGATGGCACAGGCGATTGCTATGCGGGTGGTATCGTAGGCCTTGCAGAAAATGGCACCATAGAACAATGTGCAAACTACGGTCTTGTCAATTCTATCAAATCATTTGTCGGAGGTATAGTCGGTGACGCAGTTGGTGTGGTGATTAACAACTGCCTGAATGGCGGCACCGTGCATCAGGATCGCGATAATCATTGGTTTGATGGTCCTTATAGAGTTGGTGGTATTGTTGGTCGAGGAAGAGAAAATACGAAAGTCACCAACTGCCTTACTGCCAATGGTTATCCTATCAGTGGCTCAAGAACTAAGTCTGATATTAGACTCGACCAGGCTTCGGGCAATAACTTTAGCATTGGCCGAACAGATCACGACTCAGAGCTTGACTTCCTTGAGTTGTCTGTAAGCCAGGAAATTGTCAAGAATGGCTTGGTGGCATTCTGGCTCAACAACGGCACTGAGAACGTAGAGAAGGGAATCAGGCCTTGGCATCAGAACCTTTGGGCACGCCAGATTGATGGTCAGGAAGTCAAGCGCGACGATTTCCCAATCTTAGATGCTGCACATGATGAAGTCACTGCTGACCTCTTCTACGACGATCACAATCGCGACTCTGAACACTTCTATTATATTAATGACGCGAACGGACTGCAGGCATTTGCAGATGCGGTCAACAAAGACAACAAGGAGTTCGCTATTGGCTTCCTCGAAAGCGACATCGACTTTGAAGGCAAGACTTGGAACCCTATCGGTATGTGCGCAGACCACAAGCGTTTCCGTGGCTTCTTCGATGGCCGTGGTCACACCATCAAGGGCATCGTCAGTGAAACTGACAGAGACGACACGGGATCAGGACTCTTCGGCACAGTCGATGCGCTTGCTTACATCTGCAACGTCACTGTCGATGCAACCTCTTATCTCACCAATGCTGGTATGGGAGGTGCTGCGGGCATTGTAGGTAACCTGCATTCAGGTTCGAAGTGGGGTAACTTATTCATAGTGAACTGCGGAAGCAACGCCCATGTCATCGTAAATGAGCATGGAGGCGGCATTATCGGTCGCATCTGGGCACCTTCGGCAGGTGACGAACATGTCAGGGTGTATATCAACAACTGCTACAGCACTGGCGACGTCACAGCTACTAATGGCAACAGCGGTCTCCTTTGTGGCTATGCTCAGAACTACGCCCACGTCAGCGACTGCTGGAGTTCTGGTAATCTGCTGTCAAAAACAGATGGAAAGAAACCTTACGACGATAGCCACGGTGAGTACTTCGTGGGTTATCATGAGAAAGTCAACATCAAGGACTGCTATACCCTCGACCCAACAATACACGTACAGAATGCAAGCTCTGATCTGAAGCAGAATGGTGTAGAAGTCTTCGATGCCGGTTATCTGAACAATGGCCTGTTCACCCTTATGCTCAATGGCAACACCAACGATGTGACCCAGTCACTCAGCTGGCAGCAGAACCTTGGCACGGATGCCTCTCCAGTCCCTGGCCCGAAGGGTGTTTATCACGCTCGTGAAATCAGTAACCAGTACGGTACCGTATGTCTGCCATACGCGTTGAAGTCTGACGATACTATCAGCTACTATACTTTCCAGGAGTCAACAGATGACAATGGAGAGGTTAAACTCCACTTTGATTATGTCGAAACTGTGGCTCCATTCACTCCTGTCTTGTTCAAGGCAGCTGAAACGGGTGAAATTACCATCTGCGACACTAATAATGGTTGGGCAGACAGCCCAGTTCCTCCAACTCCTGGTGATTGGATGCTCATTGGATTGGACGAAGAGAAGGTTTACACAGGTGAGACTGCCAAAATAGTCTATTACGTTTCTGACGGTCAAATCAAGAACGCCCAGAAGGTCACCATCAAGCCTTACCGTGCCCACTTTATGGGTCCAAACTTCGACGATCTCACTAACAACGGAACCAGCAGTGCCCGCATCAGCATCGTGCTTGACGGTGAGGAGGACGAGACCACGGCTCTGGAGTTCGTAGGCAATGATCTCCACCCAGCACAGAACGCCAAGAGCTACACCCTCTTCGGCACCGAGGCTGGCGAAGGCTACAGCGGCATCGTGATCCGTGGCGGCAAGAAGGTGGCTGTGAACATGTAACAGTTGACTAACAAAAATAATTAATGTCCGATTAATGTCTCATTAGTCGGACATTAATGGTACAAGTAAACAACAACAATAAACAATCATTTTTGGGATAATAATGAAACGAAACAAACTTTTGCAATCGTTGGTAATGACACTGCTGGGTTTTGCCACTACGATGACAGCGCAGGTCAGACTGCTTCCGAACAGCGCAGGCTGTTATGAGATTGCTACGGACGAGGACTACGAGGAGTTCCGTCAGTTGGTAGCAACCGGTAATCCTTATGCCAACGCGGTGCTGACAGACAACATCACCGTGCATGATGCCATTGGCAAGGGCGACGTGCAGTTCCACTACCGTGGCACATTCGACGGTCAGGGCTATACCATCACCCTGGATAGCTTGACCAACGATGTCAATAATCAACCTTGGGGTTTGTTTCAATATACTGAGCCTGGATGTGTGATTAAGAACCTGAAGGTTACGGGTTATGCCGAAAACCAAAACAACAAGTCACTGGGCTCGATAGTAGGCAATGCCATGGGAACCAGAATTGAGAACTGCATCAGTTTTGCAAAGCTGAAAGCCACAGATGGCTACACTGGCGGTATCGTCGGTGCCGGCTACGGGGTTAACTTCATCGAGAACTGCGCTTTTGTGGGCAGTATTGATGCACCAGAGTCTTATGGCATCATCGGATTTGTAAACAATAACGTAGAGATCAAGAGCTGCTATGTGGATGCAACATTCAGTGATCCTGACAATAGCAAGCAGTTCTTGAAAAAGAATGACGATGGGCAGATACTCCTGAACAACTATTACTGCAACCGTGCTGGGGCTGTGGATGCAGGTTATTCTGATGCAATTCCAGTTGAAGAGAGTAAAATACAAGAAGGACAATTATGCCTTGATCTCAATGTCAACGGTCGCAAGGGCCGTGTGTGGTATCAACATGGCGATTATCCCTATCCTTTCAAGGGTTCAGCCGTCAGCACAACATGCGACAATCACGATTTCATTGAGCATATTTGCCAGAATTGTGGCGAGATCGAGAGCGGAAAAACGGTCGATCCATTGCAAAAAAGTGGTGCTGACAACATGTATGAGGATAATGCAACCTACGTGAACAATCTTCGTTACACGCTTAATCCCGACAGTACAGCGATTGTAAGAGGTACACATAAGGAGAATATGGATATTGATAACGTGACTGCTGTCCACATTCCTGATACCATTTGTTACAATAACCAGAAATACGCCGTAAAAACCATTGGAGACAATGCTTTCAATAAAAGCGTAATGGAGTATTGTTATATCCCCGGCACGGTGAAAAAACTTGAAAACAATGCTTTCAATAGATGTGAGAAACTGACGTATCTGCATATAGCCGACTCTCCGAGCAATTCAGCAGTCAGGTTCGGAACTTATGCTGCGGGTGCGCTGTTCAAAGACTGTCCGTTGAAGACCCTCTATATAGGCTGTAACGTAAGGTGGAATGCCGACGATCCAGCTCCTTTTGAAGGTAGGACGGATCTGAAGAGTGTGTTCTTTGGCCCGCTTGTTACACGTATTTCCAATGTTGACGATGGCAATGACCCAAGAGCTGGTTCGTACGTTGAGCTTTTCGATGGTTGCACAATCAATAAACTGTACTTCCTGGGCACTGAGCAATCGTATGAAGATGCTGATCTGAAATCCTATATGGAGGAGGGTTTGAACTGCGCTACCGACATTTACGTGAACCGCACCTTCTTGGTTGATAGCGACACTAAAGATTACACGACCTATTATAAAGAAGGTATCTTCAGAAGTTGCGTCAACGTGGCATTTGGCCCATTCGTAAAATATATCGGAGAGGATTTGTTCGGTGGTGCTTATTTTATTTCTCCTTTGCCTAATAGTCCTAACGAGACGCTTAAGACTGTCGATTTCACCAATGCTATCCGTCTTGAGCGTATTGACTACGAGGCATTCAAATTATGTACCAATGCTGTTTTCTTGGGATTGGAGGGTCAATATCCTTTGAAGAGCATTGGCGAGGATGCATTCTACGAATGCGACAAACTCGAGTTTATCAATTTCGGTACTCAGTTGGTGTCTATTGGTAAGACCGCATTCAAAAAATGTGACGAGCTGATTTTCCTCTCGATTCCTGGCACCGTGACCACTATCGGTAGTGCTGCCTTCGACGATTGCCCTAAACTGCAGGGTGTGTCAATCGAATCGAGCTCCCAAGCCCTTGACTGGGAACAGCTGAAAGGTCGCTTTGATGGTGATACAAAGAACATTGCTACTCTGTACTTAGGCCGTAATATATCAAATGTTCCTGAGACCCTTCCTGCAGGTACCGATAGTCCGTTCGATGCCAGCGACGGTTCTCTCACCAGCCTTACTGTCGGTCCGGAAGTGACTAATCTGCATCGTAGCCTGTTCTATAGCATGAATGCCATCAGTTCGGTCGTCTTCGAACATTCTGATATGGCCCTCAGGTTTGAGAAAACTCCTGAATACACCTTTGATATCGGAAAATCAGGTATGGTGATAGATAACAATCCGATTTCATCATTGTTTATTGACCGTGATTTACTTAATGGTGATAACCAGAGATCAAAGGGCGATGATTGGGGAATGGCGAAAGAACTCGTCCGAGACATTACTTTCGGCGAGCATGTCAAGCAGATTTTCGAGAGCCAGTTTGAAGGGTTCGAAGGTCTGCAGACGCTGCTTATCTCTCCTACCATCGATTATATCAGCGAAAAAGCATTCTGGGGTGCCCTCAGCCTCGAGCAAGTGACTTTCCTCGGACATGCGGACATCAGGGAAGAGGCATTTGCCAATTGTTTCAATTTGAAAACCATCGTTTTTAGTGATGACAAATTTTACCTCTCATCAGGTGCATTCATGAACTGTTATGATATTGAGGAAATCATCATCAACTCGGAAGGTAATGCTTGGGAAGGCCCCTGGGATGCTTTTTGCGAAAATGCTTACTCCAGAACCAAACTGTACTCTACATACGATACAAGCGTAGAGAAAGTAGAATTCTCGAATATGCCATGGAACCTGTTCCAGAATCGTCCTTTCAAGCCGACTAATGATTATGTTGCCAATGTAAGCGAGCTTTCGGGCATCTACGAGCATGCCATGATGCCTCGCGAGGTGGAGGAAGGCCAGTTCGATTTGTTCTACATTCCTTTCCAGTGGGATTCATATTACTTCGGCTCCGACGCTGAAATCTTTGCACTGCAGACCGATAAGGACGACCCTGAAGATGAACGATATGAAGAGATATTCGAGAACATCGATGAACAAAAAGCCTTAGGCTCATACAATGCTGCTCTGGATCCGGTTGACATACAGTCTGTCTGGAGGCTGCCTGCCGGCATCTATGCTGTCAGGACCAATTATCCGGCATCTGAGATTCATGCCACCAGAAATCAGTTCTTTGAATCGGAAATCGAGGTTAACAATGCCCTGCATTCCATCAGGACCTCAGATATTGAAGCAGCAGGCACACAGCTTATGGTCGGCGGCAATGACAGCAACGTTGAGCCTGATGACGATAGAGCTAACTATGTATTTGAGGATGGCGTAATCAAGATGGTCAATGGGACTCACGCTGTCAAAACGGGTGATGTCGTTCTCAGTGGTTCATTCATTGCAGATCTTCAGGTTTACAATGTAAAGCTCGGAAGCAATTATACCTATTCTTCAAAACTGACAGTGCCTTTCCACGAACTGCTTGAGGGCTATGCTACCTTCTACAACGAGACGTACAATGTGCTGGCTCCTGCATGGTGTACTGTCTATGTCATCACAGGCGAGCAAGACGGTCTGGTTCAGATGGTCGAAGTCGAAGACCGCGTGATTACTGCGGGTCAGGCAGTCGTGATCAAGACGGACTATCCGGCTGCCATCGGAGCTGTTGACTTCGTGACTTACGTGACTGATGGCAGTAGCGCTAAGGAACTTTACGAGCAGAACCTCCTCCATGGTGTAAGCCAGGACACCCAGGTAGCTGACATCTCTAATGGCGAAGGCTATGTGTACGTGCTTAGCTGCAACCAGCAGAAACAGAACACCGGTTTCTACAAGTTCAGTGATACCAAGACTCTCGGTGCTGGCAAGGCATACCTCCTGCCTTCGGACTTCAGTTCGGCAGCCAGGGCTTGTCTCTTTGCGTTCAATGAAGTTGCAAATGGCATCAGCGATGTTACCATTACTGACAACAACGGCGATGCTTACGACCTCACCGGCAAGCGCATCGATGCGAACCAGACAGACGCCAAGGGCATCTTCATCGTTGACAACAAGAAGGTAATCAAGTAAACAACACCACCAGAATAAATAATCGTAACAAAATGAAAAAGATATTATTCATGCTGACAACGCTCTTGCTGATGGCTAGTTTTTCGGCCATAGCACAAGAGAGGTCAGGCTACACTGCCGAGGAAAAGAACAGAATGATTGCGGCCTGGCAAAAGAAGCTCGATGAGGACGGAAACCCTTTGCGTGTCAGAATTGAAGGCTACGAAGAGTTGTATTTCGAACCTATGGGCATAGATACCGTGATGATTGACGGCAGTAATTCCTCTGGTCCGAACCGGTCTTCTGCTTTGTTGTGGCCCGGTGCAGACAGACACTTCTATTCATACATGAGCGTGGACGGAAAGAATGACTCTATCCGTCTTTCAGCGGTATTATATACTCAGTCGCATACGTTTCACCACAGCTATTTCAACAAGCTTCTGATCAACTGTCATCCTACCGTCACCTCCCTCTACGAGGCTCCCTCGGGCGGCAAGCCTGTTGACGGAGATATTAAGCGTATCGTCGATGACGAGTATATGGTGGTGTGCCCCGACTATTGTGGCTATGGCGTAAGCGCCTATAAGCAGCACCCGTACCTCGTGCACGACATTACGGCACGCAACTGTGTGGATGCAGCCATGGCAGCCAAGGCGTTGGGAAAGTTACTGGCCGGTTCGATACCAGATGGCTTTAATACGTCTATTGTGGGTTATTCGCAGGGTGGCGCCACTGCTTTGGCTTGTGCAAAATACCTTGAGAGTGATGCCTGCCCCGAAAACTATAAGAAAGAGCTTAACCTTAAGGAGACTGCATGCGGTGATGGTCCATACTCTACGCGGGCTACTGTCAATAGGTATCTCGAATGGGGCAAACAGGGCAAGAACCTTGAGTACCCATGTGTATTGCCCCTCATCATAATGGCTGCCAAAGAGGCATACGGCAACGGCTGTATGCGCACCGTTGACGTGAAGAGCTATTTCTCCGAAAAGTTCCTGAATACTGACGTATTTGAATTGCTCCAGAATAAGTCTCTGACAACCGTTGACCTGAATGAGATAATCATGGAACAGATGGAAAATCATCTGCTGCCTATTGACATCTTCTCTGATAAGCTCATCGACACGGATACAGGCGACTTCATTACCACCTCGAACGAATACAAGTGTCTGATGCGTGCCATGGAAATCAACGACCTGACCAAAGGTTGGGAGCCACAGCACCCTATCACCTTCTTCCATCTCAAAAATGATGGCGTTGTGCCATACGACAACTACGAGGAAGTGATAAAGGAGGATGGCATCCAGTACAAGAAGGATGGATCCCCGAATAACAATGTTCGAAGCGTTGACCCTGGTATCATCATGTTGAATGTGCCAAGAGTGGCTCTGTGGAAAGCTTCACTTCCTTGGATTAATTTGGTTGGTTCGGCAAGAATGGATCTGGATAAGCTTAACCATGCATCTGGTGGTACATACTTTTACATACTATATCTTTTCGAGAATAATTACTTGCGCTAATCCCAGTATTCCAATTGTCTAATTTCAATCGAAATAATATGAATCACAAGAAACAATTCACCATACCACAGATCGAGGTGGAAGAGATTAGTGGAGCAGACCTGATATGCACAAGCCTGAGACGCTATGATGATGAAGCGGATTTCGCCGGAGCCAGAGGTAGTGTTTTTGACGACTTTGATGAATAATACGATTTAAGTTTCGCAAGTCCTTAACTTGCGAGAAACTTGAGTAATACTATACTTATAGCTGAGGGAAAAAAAGAGAGGATGCGCCGGACTGCGTATCCTCTCTTTTTATTGAGTGTCGTCGTTGTTGTGTCGTCGTTGTTGTGTCGTCGCTGATAGGTCAAAGCTTCACTACAGTCTTGCGCCCATGGTAATCAACTGTTTTCGAACCCTGCGGCGTCCACACTTCGAACACGCGGTCGGCCATCATGCCGGGGAAGGAGCCCTGGCGAGGGTGAATGGTGAGGGTGCGCTTGCGGTCGTTCCAGGTGAAGCGGATGGTGCTACAGATGCCCTGCTCATAGTTGAGGTTGTCGCCCTCGTCCTCATAAAGGGTGAAGGAGGCATCTGCACCAGGATAGATTCGCACCTGGAGCTGCTGCCAGTCGGCAATGTCGGCGTGCATCACCTGCTGGGTGCAGAGTGGCACGATGCTGCCAGCACGGACATAGAGGGGACAGTGCTGCAGCGTGCCGTCGGCCTGGATGGTCTGGCCACCAGTTAAAGGCTCGTTGGTCCAGAAGTCGTACCATGTGCAGAGGGAGTCGGGCAGATAGACGTCGTAGGTCTTCGGAGCAGACCAGTCGGCATGGAAGTCCGCGTTGAAGAGGGACTTGCGGCCATCGACGTTCCAGCCCGACATCTCGTCGGTGTCGTTCACAGTCTCGGGTGTGAAGAGGGCATTGACCACAGGGGCCACGAGCAGTGAGTGTCCGAACAGGAACTCTCGGCCCACATCCCATGTGCGGCGGTCGTGTCTGAAGTCCATCATCAGGGCGCGCATGAAGGAGTCGTCGTTCTGGCTCACCTGCCAGCTGGTACTATATATATAAGGTAAGAGCTGGTAGCGCAGGCGGACTGCTGCGAGCAGGGCGTCATAGACGGGTTCGCCAGGCTTGCCGTAGTGGTAGAGCTCGCGATAGACCTCAGTGCCATGGCTGCGCATCATGGTCGAGAAGGTGCCGAACTGCATCCAGCGCACATAGAGTTCCTGATAGAGCGGATTGCGGGTGGCAGAGTTGTCCTGCGAGTGTTGGTTGTAGGCATTGGCAAAGAAGCCGCCCAGGTCGGTATTGACCATGGGGTTGGCAGTGAGTGTGTAGTTCAGGCAGAGGGGGACCTGCTTGCGGAAGGAGTCCCAGCTTGACGACACGTCGCCGCTCCACGTCTGCGCACCCGTGCGCTGCTGGCCTGCAAAGTAGCTGCGGGTCAGGATGAAGGGGCGTCGGGTGCTGTCGGCAGCACGCTGTGCATCGTAAACGCCCTCGACGGTGCAGAGGGGGAAGGCATTGCGCACTGAACGCCATGAGGCCATGAAGTCCTGGCCTGTGGCGGGGTCGGTCACCGGCTTCACCTCGTCGAGGTCGGAGTCTGGCCAATAGAGGTGGTCGGGGTCGGTGGAATCCATCCACCAGGCATCAATGCCAGCTTGGTGCAGGCGCGAGAGGTTCGCCCAGTAGATGTCGCGTGCCGTCTGGCTATAGGGATCGTAGCAACGCACTCCACTGGGGTAATCCATGTTGGGCGGCCATGCGCTCAGTCCGCTCATGGGCCAGGTCTGGAAACTGTAGAGCAGGCCTTGCTCGTCGAGCTGACGGTAAGCCTTGGTCTTAGGACCGAAGCTGGCCCAGATGCTGATGGTGATGTGTTTGCCGAGTGAATGCACGTGGTCAATCATGTGGCGATAGTCGCTGAAGTCCTCGTTGAGGAACTCCATGGCGTTCCAGAGGTAGTTGTTGCCCCAATACTGCCAGTCCTGGATGATGCCGTCGAGGGGTACACCCGTCTGCTGGTAGGTTTCGACCACGTCGAGCAGCTCGCGGCTTGTCTTGTAGCGTTCGCGGCTCTGGTGGAAGCCGTAGGTCCATAGGGGCAGCATGGGCACATGGCCTGACAGGTCGCGCATCTCATGGATCACGCCATCGGCATCGCCTCCGTAGATAAAGTAGTAGTCCACCTTGGTGCCCACCTGTGACTCGAGGGTCAGCTCACCCGTTGGCTGGGTGTCGTTGTTATGGACATAAGTGGTGTCGGTAATCTGTGTGGGCGAATAGTTATCCCAATAGATGCCATAGCCTTTGATGCTCTGGAAGAAGTTGGCGTAATCCTCCAGGTTGGTCTGAATCATCAGTCGGTTCTCACCGCGCTGGTTCATCTTCGCGTTCTGCAACATACCGAGGCCATAGATGGGTTCATCGGCATCGAGTTGCCACGCCTGGCTCACCTTGTAGCGCCCTTTGTCCGGACCGGATGCAATGGGGGTGAAGCCGAAGCCGCTGGCCTCCTCGCGGAGCAGGACGCGGCCAGAGCGGTCGGCGAAGGTAACCTGACCGTTCTGCTCATTGACGATGACTTGGATTTTTGACGAGGTATAGATGCGCTTGTTGCCCTGCTGCTCGACTTTGGCCACATTGGGCTGTGGCTGGGCGGTCACCACGAGCGACAGGTTGTCGCCAGGCATGGGCTTATGATCAGGTGCCTCCTTGAGGATGCGCACTGTGCCAGGCGAATAGAACTCGACCGTCTGCGCTTTTGCCATTGTGGCAAGAAGGGCGAGTGTTAGGGTTGTGAGGGGGCGAGTGTTCATGGGGTGATGAGTTTGTTTCGTTGTTTTCGGTGATTTGTTGTTTGGTTGTTGTGTTGTTTTGTTGTTTTGTTCTTTTGTTGTTATTGGAACTGCCAATAGTCGAAGTCGAACATCTCTTCGTTTTGGTCACGGAAGATGACGTACAGGTCGTGCTTGCCCTTAGTCTCGCCTTTCACCTCCACGGTGATGGGCTGTGAGGCATTGTTGGCGTTGACCTCGAAGCGGGCGATGGGGCGGCCCTCGCGTCGGTCAAGGTAGAATTCTACGATGCCTGCGTTCTTGAAGTTGCGCACGCCGATGGTGCAGCGGGTGGCGCCTTCGCCAAAGTCCACCTCACGCACACGGATCCAGTCGCCATTGTGCACCGAGGTCACCCAGTGCTCGCGCCCATCCAGATGATCCAGACTCACGCCCCAGCTCTGCGACATAGTCTCACCCTCCACACGACGGTAAGGATTGATGGTGCCCACGGGCTTCACGCCTTCGCGGGTAAAGGGGATGAAGGGAATCGAGCCGTCGGCATTGAACCAGAACTCCTCGATCGATGTGGAGCGACGGAAGCCGCCACCATTGGGCAGAAGTCCGTCGTGGTAGAACATGTAGTCGTTGCCCTTGTAGTGCACGTTGCCGCCATGGATGGTGAACGAGTTCGGAGCTTCGTCCATGATGCGGCCGTGGAAGGTCCAAGGACCGTCGATGGTGGGAGCGGTGGAATAGGCCATGTATTCGGGTACACCACCAGCAGGATAGACGGCGTAATAGAGGTCGCCGCGACGGGTCACCCAGGGTCCCTCTTCATACTGTGTCATCAGGCGTTCCTTGCCGATGCTCCAATCCATCTTCGACTGCAGCGGACCGAAGCTCTCAGGGTCGGTGTAGCCTGGTACCTGCTTATAGCCGTCGGCAAACGAGATCATGTCATCGTTGAGCTTGCCATACCAGAAGCCTTTGTTGCCCCAGAACAGGTAGGGTGTGCTGTCGTTGTCGATGAAGACTGTGGGGTCGATGAAGCCGAAGCCTGTGGCAAGAGGCGCACCGATGGCGTCGCTGTAGGGGCCTTGGGGATTGTCGGCCACAGCTACTGCCAGGGCATCTTTGCCGTCAGCGGTGTTGCAGCACACATACCAGTACCACTTGCCTTTGTGTTCCACGGCTTGAGCGGCCCACGCACGGTCGCCCTGTGCTGCCCATTTGAAGGTGGCGGTGGTGACAGGTGTGCCAAGGTAGGTCCAGTTGACCATGTCTTCGGTCTCGAACAGGATCCAGTCTTTCATCTTGAAGTAGAGGGCATCGTCCTCGTCATGATCCACAAAGAGGTAGAGCTTGTCGCCGTGCACGTAGGGCGCAGGATCGGGTGTGTACATGGCGCTGATGGCGGGGTTCTGGGCCATGGCCAGGGTGGGCCAGGCTAGGAGGGTAAGTAATGGTGTTTTCATATTTTGGGTTGTTTTGTTGATTTGTTGTTGTGTTCTTTTGTTGTTTTGTTGTTTTGTTGGTTGGTTATATCTTCTTTGCTGCATGGAGAATATGGAAGGATGCATCAGTATCGAAAGACTGGACAAAGTATCGAAAGACTGGACAAACTTAAGTTGTTCACAATAAAAGAACTCAACTATACTCGTTTAGATGGTAGAGTCTGTCCGCTGCATGTTGCGGGCGAAACCCTGAGGAGTGTAGTAGATGAGCACCACGTGGTAGCTCTTGTCAAGGGGAGAGTAGGTGATGGCTACCTTGAATGCATGGTTGTCATAACGGTTAAGCAAGAGCGTCTGGAGGTTGAAGTTGCCGCTGCGTATGGCCTGCAGGGCCTGTTGGTCGTCCACTGCCTCCAACTGTTCGCTGACACCTGCCACCTCGTCTGTGTTGACGTAGATAGAACCATATTTATTGACCAGAGCCAGGCGGACATCGGTGTAGAGCTGGTAGAGTTTGCTCCAGCTGGTGACTGCGGGGAAGCGGACGTTGACCACATCCACACGGCTTCGGCCTGAAAGAGTGAACTCGCAGTTGTGATGACCGAAATAGTCACCACGGAGTTTCGTTACATCGCTCTGCTGCTGCAGGTAGCGTTCGATGAACGAAGTGGCCTCTGTGAGACCCAGATTCTTCAGGTCGGCCACAACCTCGGTCATGGGCCGATCGATGTCAACGCCCAACAGACGGGTAGGCTCGATGGCCTGGTTCTCCTCGATGGTGATGCCCTCGAGAGGGGTGGTTTCAGGCAAGGTGTGGTCGCTGAACACCACGAAGACACCCAGACCTGTGACAGGATGCGTGTCGATCGAGACGCTGATCAGACCCTGTGGCGTCTGGAATGCAGTGTAGAGCGACGCCATGCCATAGCGGGTGGCTTCGATGCGATCCTCGATGGGCGAGAAGTCGTTCATCTGGTCATCGTCATAGTAGTTCTGCTCCTTGCCATAGATGCCGTATTTCTCGGTCACGGTGGCCCTCACTTTGTTGTAGGTGGCAAAGAGCTTCTGTGGCGTGCCCGGGTCAGGCACGATCATCATGACCGAATAGCAGGAGTCGCCAGTGCGCAAAGGGACGGCAGCCGTAGGTTTGTAGCCCCAGAATTTGCCTAAGAGCAAGGTGGCATCCTGCACGTCGCTCTTGCGCACGTAGCCCTGTTTCTGGAAGTCGGCCACCACCTGTTCGAACGGACGAGCCAGTCCGATGCCCTCCACCTGAAGATGGGTCTCGGCTTGTGCAGACAGCACGCTGAGCAGGGTCAGAATCAGCAGAAAGGTTCTCATAAGCTAGCTTGTCTGTGAGAGTTGTGGAACCATGCGATGCGCTCTTCGAACAAAGGCTCCAGCTCCGGTTGGAAGAACGAGGTGCAGATGCGCACTCCCTGTTCCAGACTGCCCATGGTGTCGAGCGGATAGACAGCAATACCATAATACATGAGTGCGCGTGTGAGTTCGAGGTCGGTCATGCCGGGGTACTGCACCGTGAAGTAGAAACCATCGGCTAAAGGAGCACCCTGATCGTTGTCATAGACGAGGTAGAAACCATTGGCGAGAAGCACACGCTTGAGGAAGGCGGCACGTCGGCCGTACTCTCGCACCTCCGAAACGAAGTCGAAGCGACCGTCGCACGCTGCCTCCATCATGGCAGCCATGGCATGCTGCACGCTGTGGCAACAACCACTGGAAAGGGTATAGATGATGCGGGCATCGATGAAGCGGCCGAATTCGCCCACACCGAACTTCTGCTCGAGGGCAGGATAGGTGCGGTGGTACAACTGGTTGCTGATGCAGCACACACCAATGCGCTGGCCGGCATAGGAGAAGGCCTTCGAGCCGGAGATGGTCATGACGTAGTTGTCGGTGTAGTTGGCCACCGATGCCTGATAGGGAGGCTCGAACGGACGCGACAGGTCGTGACGGAAGTCCATGGCAAAGTAGGCGAGGTCCTCGAGGATGATCACGTCGTGACGCGTGGCTAATTCGCCAATGCCACGTAGCTCCTCGTCGGTAAAACATACCCACGAAGGGTTGTTCGGATTGGAATAGACAATGCTGCAGATATGGCCCTCGCAGAGTATCTCATCGAGCTTGGCGATGAGCTGAGGTCCGCGATAGTCGTGTATGTCAAGACCTTGGTGACGGAGACCGATGACGTCGCACTGAGTGGTCTGCACAGGGAAACCAGGATGGATGAAGAGTACGGTGTCACGCTCCGGGTCGGCCAGCTTTAGCGCAGTGAAGACTGCAAAGGTGCCTTGCATAGAGCCTACAGTGGCAATGCAGCCCTGTGGAGCCACATCTACGCCAATGAAGGCTTTGATGAAACGCGAGGCAGCCTGCTTCAGCCGGTCAATGCCTGCGTTGGGCGGATAGATGGCAGCGCAGCCTTCGTCCAAAGCTTGCTTCTCGGCCTCAATGCCTATGTGCGATGGCTTCAGGCCTGGCACGCCCATCTCCAGATGGATGAAGGGTTGACCTGTGCGTTGCTCGATGTGCTTGCTCAGTGTGGCGATGTCACGGATGGTGGCTCCGCTGAAGTCGCCCAATTGCATCTGCTCAATTTCCTGCGTTACGATTTGGTGGTCAAGGGGAGTGTTCATGGTGAGGGAGGGATTGGTTGATTTATTGATTTGTTCTTTTGTTAATTTGTTGTTTTGTTGATTTGTTGTTTTGCTGTATTTTAGACTATAGGACCTCAAAACCTTAAGACCTTAAAACCTTAAAACCTCAAGACCTCAAAACCTTAGGACCTCAAGACCTCAAAACCTCAAAACCTCAAAACCTCGTTACAACTTATAGCTTAGTGTGATGCTTGCTGCCTGGCGGTCATCGGGCCTATGGAATAGGGTGCCCACGTAGGCACCTTGCGTGAGAATGGTGCGGGCATATTCACGATAGGTGTAGGCCAGCGTGGCGGTCAGCTTGTCATGACAGAAAGCTCGGCTGAGCTCGGCGCCCATATCCATGCTGCGCCCGGCGTGCGAATAGAGGTCGATGGTGTTGCCCTCAGAGTAGTCGGCATGCAGCGCCATGCGGATGCCAGCTGCTAACTGTTGGTCGAGCCGAGCCTCCGTGGTGATGCCCCAGTGCTCTTTGGCCATGTTGATGGCGTAAGCAATGCGCTTGTCCCAGAGCAAGGTAGCCTTGGCAGTGACCTTGGTGCCAGCGACGGGTGTCCACTGCACCTCGGGAGCCACCGACCAGGCGCGACGTACGCCCTGATTGCCCCAGGTCGAGACACGCATGGGGTGTGGCAGTTCGCTCACATCGCTCTCGTTTACCATCCAGATGGCATTGAACCCGTCCTCCACGCGGATGTGCTGAGCTGTGGCGGTGAAAGTGGCGTGCTCTGCCCTGTGCTGATAGACGAGCGACATGAGGTTGACGTGTGTGCCTTCGAGGTTCGGATTGCCGTAGTCTACCGTGTAGGGACCAATCACCCGGGCGGGGTTCAGAACCTCCAGGTAAGGACGTATTATGCGACGCACATACATGGCTGTGAGTGAGTTGCTCGGATTGATGTTCCATTGCAAGCGTGCCTGTGGTACGAAGTCGTGCAGTTTCTTGTCCCACATCTCGGTGTAGTCATACTCCAGACGGGCATTGGCTGTCAATGGTCCGATCTTGAGCAGGTAGCCTGCATAGAGGCCAGAGGTCTGGGTTGTGTGGCGGAATTGCTCGTCCATGTTCGTCAGACCATTCCACTGCTGGCGGTCATCGCTCTTGATGCGCTTATCTTCGTAGCGTGCGCCCAGCGTCAGTGACTGGCCTGAGACGAGTGGACGCAGCCATTCGAGTGTAGCAGAGTGCGTCTGTGTGCTGGCCTTGGTATGGAGTGAGTTGTCTGGCAAAGGCTTCTCGCCTGACGCGAAGTACTGATGCATTTCCCTTTCGTTTGCCACACGTTCGTAGCCATAGCGCAGGGTGAAGCTCTCGCCAGGTCGCTGTGTCGTGATTTGCCATGCAGCCTCAGCTTTCACCTCATTGGCATCCCGAACGGGCATCAGCAGGCTCGAACTCAGCGGTACTGATGACTTGGAACTTATGGGGTTCGGCACAAAGCCTTCGATCATCTCTCCTGCACTCTCCATGTCGCGATGCAGGGCGTCAAGAGAGAGCGATAGGGAGTTGTGGGTGTCGATGCTTAGTTTTAGCTCTGTTCCGTAGGTGAGTGTGTAGCCTTTGCTCTGAAGGTCGGTGTGCGATGTGAAACTTTGACCAGAGCGATAGGTGTAGTCCAGAGTCTCAAGCTCTTCGGACGCGTCCTTGGTAATGCCCTTGATGCCTACATAGGGCTTCAACTGGAGCTTGTCATTCTTGATGTCTAAACTTACGTCAGCACCCCAAGGAGTGGCTGTGCCCAGGCCTCCGCCCAAAGCGGCCACACCCTGCACCTCTGTCTGAGCTGAAGCCACTGCGCTCACAAAGGCCATTGAAGCCAGCAGCGCCTCTCTCAAACCTTTCGAACCTTTCGATACCTTCAAACCCTTCAGGCTTCTCAAACAATGCTCTCTCATTTCTTTGCGTACTTGATGATTCCTACATAACAGAGCAGCACCACATTCATCATCAGTGCGTAGAGGATGGCAGGGATGGCAAAGCGTCCGTCATTGAATACAAATGGGCTCGAAGCGATGGCGATGGCCTGAGCGGCATTCTGCATGCCCACCTCGATGTTGATAGTGCGACGTTCCTGAGTGTTCAAGCGGAACAACACGCCCAATAGAGCGGCCAGACCGATGGCGCACAGTAGCAGGATGGTTACGGCCGAGCCAAGTGACAGCAGATTGTCGGCTATCGTCTGGCGGTGCTGTACGAAGAAGACACCTGCCAGCAGCATCAGTGCAGGGAAGGCCAGCTTGGACAATACGCGCTCCGTGCGGGCAGCAGCCTTAGGCCACCAGTGGCGAACGCCTATGCCTAATAGGATGGGCAACAACATGGTGACCAGATTCTGCATCAGCAGGTTGCCTACAGGCAGCGTGATGCTCGACGCCTCGCCCACCGCTGTGGTCACCCACTGCATGATCATGGGTACAGTAACGAGCGTGATGAGGCTGCTAAGTGCCGTGAGCGAAACGGAGAGGGCCACGTCGCCCTTGGCAAGCATCGAGAAGATGTTGCTTGAACTGCCACCAGGGCAGCAGGCTATCAGAACCAGACCGATGGTGAAAATGGGCGGCAGGTCCATCATGTCGGCTACGAGCCAGGCCAATACGGGTAAAATCACAAGTTGGCCAAGCATGCCAGCCAGCACTGCTTTGAAACGGTGCAGTACCAAGACGAAATCCTTGCCCTCAAGCGTCAGTCCGAGGTCGAACATCAGGATAGTGAGAATGGGCAGGACAATAAAAATACTGTTCATATCAGTTAAAAGTTGTGAGTAGTTGCTTTGAAGTTAGTCCCTCCGCTCACTCGCAGGAAGCGCCACAGATAGAGCAGCGCAGCCGTGGTGAGACCAAAGGGGAAGCCCATCCATACACCGAAGGCCCCCCAGCCGAGGGTAACGCCCAGCAGGTAGCTGAGAGGTAGTGAGATGATGAGGTAGGCAATGGTGGAGTATTTCATCAGCTTCTTCACGTCGCCCAAGCCGCGCAGGGCATTGGCAAAGGTGCACTGCATGCCATCGCCGAACTGATAGAGTACCAGTGGGATGGCCAGCGTGGCCACAATCGTAGCCACCTCCTCGCTGTCAGTGAAGAGTACTGAGATGTCGTGCCTGAAGCTGAATGCAACCACACTGAGCACCAAGCCAAGCACTGCAATCATCTCGTAGCCCGCAAAGGCAGCGTGACGCACGCCTCGCATGTCGTTCAGTCCATTGTAGTTGCTCACGCGTATAGACACCGCTGTCGAAACGCCGATGTAGAACATGAAGATCAGGTTGGCCATATTGATCATCACCTGATGGGCAGCCAACGTATTGGTGCCCATCCAGCCCAAGAAGATTGCTACCAGGGCGAACGAGGCTGTCTCCACACCCATCTGGAAGGCAATGGGCCAGCCCAGACGATTGAGCAACAGACAGTCGCGCATGTTGGCATGCGCCTTGCCCCATTCGGATACATACTCCCGATATTTGGGACGATAGAAGAAGATCAACGCGCTCAGCACCAGTATCACCACCCTCGACGAGAAGGTCGCCCATGCTGCTCCCTCAATGCCCATCTCAGGAAAACCCAGGTGACCGAAGATCAGCACCCAGTTGAAGAAAATGTTCCACACGTTGCCTATGAGCATCGTGGTCATGGCCACAGAGGTGTCGTTGATGCTGTCCGTGAACTGCTTGAAGGCACCGCTGCATGCCATCAGGGGGAGCGAAAGCAGCTGAATGACCAGGTAAGGCTTCATCAGAGGCAGTAGCTCCTCAGGTTGCCCCATGTAGGGCAGGGCGAAGTACAGTCCCACCAGTACTGAGGCTATGAGCAGACCCTGCAGTGTGTCGGTGATGAGCGAGCTCTTCAGTACCGAGGCTATGCGGTCCTTGCGCCCTTGGGTGTAGAGCGAACCGATCACAGGCATGGCACCCGTTGAGAAACCGATGGTGAGTAGCAGCGCCAGGATGAAAAGATTGTTGACAAAGCCTGCTGCAGCCAGCTCCTCAGTGGAGTGTTGTCCCACCATGATGTTGTCGGCCAGATTCTGTAGCGTGATGCCTACTTGACCGATGGTGATGGGGATGCCCAGTCGCACCAGTGCTTTGTATTCTTGTGGATAATATAGTCGCATACGAAGGAGATATATTTATGCAGACGCGAAGATACTCATTTTCCTTCATATTTCCTACACTTGCCATCCTTTTGTTGCAAATTATCCAATCTTTTCTTCACAATCATTGGCAAATGCCATCTTTGCCGTGCGATTGACAGCTCGTTGTGCGTCCACATTAACTTGCCGGCAATCTTGTCACGCTTCTGTGCGTCCATAGTATTCTGCTCAGGATGTTGGTGCGTCATTTTGTCTGCTCGGAGGTCTGTCTGACGTCCAGGAGGCTGTTCGTGCGGAGTGACCGGATAATTATATTAGGTTCGCCTGCACCAATGGGTACACAGATGGGCTCGCGCACATATTAAGTCGATAACAGGCTATTGTTTGCTGGAGCTCGACATTGGGTATTGTCCAACGTCATTATGTCATTTTCCGCGCATTTGATACTCTCTGTCACCAAAAGCGTAGATTTTTCTTTGCTTTTTGGGTCGAAAATTTGTTTTTTTCGGTATAAAGCAGTATCTTTGCAGCATTAAAAACGAAAACTGAGACGAAGACGAAAACGCTAGAGGAGATCCTGCAGGAGCAGGGAAAGTTGGTTTATACCAATGTGGGCACCAGTATGATGCCCCTGTTGCGTGAGCGCCGTGACTTGCTGATCATCGCTCCGAAGCCGGAGGGTAGGCTGCGGTTGTGGGACGTGCCGCTATACAAACGCGACAACGGACAGTATATCATGCACCGTGTGCTCTGGGTGCGTCGCGATGACTACTTGATATGTGGCGACAACCAGTGGCACATTGAGCGTGGCATACAGGACCGCCACATCATTGGTGTGCTCGAAGCTGTGCAACGCGATGGCCGAGTACTGCCCGTTCGACCAACGCCTGAGTATCCTCATGTGCCCCTCAGATACCGATTGTATGTGGCGTTGTGGTGTCTGGGATTCCCTGTGCGTTGTCCGCTGTTGTTCCTGACACAGAGCTGGCAGAGGGCAAGGTGGTACTACAGACACGGGTTGCTGGGTAAGAAGTTGAGGCAGAAGTTTTCTTGAAAAAACAATTCGAGTACAAGCAAAAACATAAACACGAAGATATGAAACTGAAATACAAGATGGGTGTGCAGCACATCCTTGATTTTTGGGCAGCTGTGCCTGTGGGAGCGGATGCCAAGCGCTATAGTGGTGTGATGTCGCTTAACGAGACTGCTAAGGATATGATTGAGATGCTCAACGATGAGATCACTGAGGACGAGATGGTCAGACGTCTGCTGGCTGAGTATGATGTGACCGAGGAAGAGCTTCGTCCACATGTGCGCGAGTTGCTGGACAAACTGAGGGCTGAGAATTTGCTGGTGGAGTGATGAGAACAGGCACTTACCTCCTTGCCGACGTCCCTGTCGAAATCACCTCACTCCACGACGAGGTGCACCTGATGTGTGCTGACTACCGCACAGACCGATCTGCCGAACTGACCATTGTGACTACACAGGACGACATCGAGGAGGAATGTCGTCAGAGCGATGAGCAGCGCCAGGCAGAAGGCTTGCCTCCCTATCACTACGATGATGCCTATCTGGAGACGCTGGCCGTGTATCGCAAGCTGGCTGCACAGCTGATGCAGCAGGGTGTGCTGCTGATGCATGGCTCGGTGATAGCTGTGGATGGCGAGGGCTACCTCTTCACGGCATTGAGCGGCACAGGAAAGAGTACTCATGTGCGCCTATGGCGTCGTCTGTTCGGTGAGCGTGCAGTGATGGTGAACGATGATAAGCCTTTGGTGCGAGTCGTGTCGGATGCAGCAAGCCCTCTGGTCTATGGCACTCCCTGGGACGGCAAGCATCACCTGAGTAACAACATTGCAGTGCCACTGAAGTCTATCGTATATCTGGAGCGTGGCGAGCAGAACGAGATTCACCGCGTGGATGTGCGCACTATCTTCCCAGTTCTGATGCAGCAGACCTATCATGGCGAAACTTCGTCGGGCACGCTACAGGCTATGGCGCTGCTTGGCGAGTTGGTCAAGAAGGTGAAATTCTACGATTTGCACTGCAATATGAACCCTGAAGCTGCCCGTGTGGCCTACGAGGGCATGCAGACTGATTGAACATAATGAAAAAACAACTCCTTTGGTTATACAGCCAGACCCGAGGTCATCGTGTGCAGCTCTTCTTAGGCGTGGCGCTGGGCTTGATACATATCGTGTTAGGCCTGCTTTTTATCTACGTTAGCAAGGGGTTGGTGGACATCGCCACCGGGCTGAGGCAGGGTGATATGTGGCAGCAGGTGGGCTTGCTGGCCGCCATGCTGGTGCTGCGGCTGGGCGTCACCGCCTGGCGTCACTGGGTGAGCGAACGCGTCACAATCCGGCTCACCAACGCGCTTCGTCATCGCCTCTTCTTGCGGGTGATGAGTGGCCAGTGGCAGGGGCGTGAATCGATGGCTTCGGGCGACGTTATGAGCCGTCTGGGCGAGGACCTGCGCGTGGTGGTGTCGTGCATCTGTAGCGATATACCATCGATCGTGATGTCGCTCTTCCAGGTGCTGGCTGCCTCGTGGTTTCTCTTCACCATGCAGCCTATGCTGCTGTGGGTGCTGCTCTGTATCTTCCCTATAGCACTGCTGATCAGCAAGGTCTACTATCGCACCATGCGCAGGCTGACCAAGGTGTATCGCCAACAGGAGGCCGACATACAGAGCCAGATGCAGGAGTCGGTGCAGAACCGTCCGCTGCTGCTTTCGCTGCAACGCGTGGGACTGATGGGAGAGAAACTGGCCAAACTGCAACAGCTGCTTTATGGCACCAGCATCGAACGTCTGCATTTCAACATTCGTACCCGATTCCTTATACAGGCTGGTTTCAGTGCAGGCTACTACACAGCCTTCGTATGGGGTGCGCACGGCATCATGACGGGTGTGGTGACCTACGGCATGATGACCGCCTTTCTGCAACTGGTGGCCCAGGTGCAGCGACCTATCCTTGACCTGAGTTCCTTATTGCCAGGCCTGGTCCAGAGTCTCACAGCCGTGGAGCGCCTGCAACTGTTGGCCTCGATGCCTCAGGAGAGGGATATTGACAACAGCACGCAGGTCAAGGAGATTGTGCTCAAGGACGTGTGCTACCACTATCCGGGCGATGATCGCTTGGTCCTTGACCACCTCAGCGTTCGCTTCCCTGCAGGTAGCAGCACCGCCATTGTGGGGCCTACAGGGTCGGGCAAGAGTACCTTGATTCGACTGTTGCTCCAGCTGCTGCAACCTACGAGTGGCACCATCCAGACGTCGCGTAGTTCCATCTGTTATGTGCCTCAGGGCAACAGCCTGCTGCGCGGTACCATACGCGAAAACCTGCTGCTTGGCAAACTCGATGCTACTGAGGAGGAGATGCGCGATGCCCTGCACCGAGCCTCGGCGGATTTCGTCTATGACCTGGCACGCGGCCTCGATACTCGTTGCGGTGAGAAGGGCAGTGGCCTCTCCGAAGGACAGGCACAGCGCATAGCTATAGCCCGTGCTCTATTGCAGCCAGGTTCGGTGCTGATCATGGACGAGGCTTCGTCGGCTCTCGACCCTGACACCGAGCATCAGATACTCGAAGAGCTACAACAGCACGATCTGGGCAAGACGCTGATCTGGGTGACTCACCATGACATTGTGCGGCAATACATGCAGCATTGTCTGGAGATCAATTCGTAAGATATCTTCAGATTCCACAACCCCTTCAAACTCCTCGAACTCCTCGAACTCCTTAAACTCTTCGAATTTCTCAAACTTTTCGAACTCATCAAACCCCTTAAACTCAATACCCTATGCTTGACCTTGATCTCTATTACAAGATTCATAAGACAGGCCTTAAGGACTACCTGCAGGGCGTGCCCTTCCATGTGCTTCGCTCCCGGCTCTATACTCCTATAGAACTGTTCGAGGCATACGTGCTTGGTAGCCCCGAGAGTTTCGAACAATGTGCTGACACCGTAATCTACCGCCACATGGTGGCTTCGGGCAAGATTACGCCCGATCCTATGGTGCAGAGTGCTCGCTCGATGCACGACTGCTCGATACGTAACGCCATGCAGCAATTCCTGGCCGACTATGAGCAGCGACAGGTGGTGGGTGTGATGGGCGGTCATGCTTTGCCTCGCACCGATGCTGCCTACCGTCAGGTGGTGGAGGTGAGCAAGCAACTGACCGAGATGGGCTACCTCATGATCAGCGGCGGTGGACCTGGTGCCATGGAGGCTACACATCTTGGTGCCTGGTTGGCAGGACGTACGGACGAAGAGGTCGATGCTGCTCTCGCCATCCTTGCCCAAGCACCATGCTTCGAAGATGCAGGATGGTTTGATACTGCCTTCCGCGTCACCATGCTCTATCCACAGAAGAAGCATTACCAGAGCCTTGCCATCCCTACCTGGTTTTATGGCCATGAGCCCCCGACCATCTTTGCTACGCAGATAGCCAAGTTCTTCGATAACAGCATTCGCGAAGATGTAATCCTCACCGAGGCCTACGGAGGTTTGATCTTTATGCCCGGCAGTGCAGGCACGCTTCAGGAGGTGTTCCAGGAGATTGTGCAAAACCACTATGTCTCGCTCGGTTTCCCCAGTCCGATGGTTTTTGTGGGTACCAAGTTCTGGAGCGAGGATGTGCCTGTCTATCCTTTCATTCAGCACATGGTGCGCGAGGGACGTTACAAGAATCTTCTCATAGACCTGGTAGATGACAACGATGCCATCATCCAGAGCATTATTTCACGGCAATAGAACTCAATTAGTCATTACCTAAATTAATACGATTATGAAAATCTTGAAATTACTTGCTTTAGCAGTACTCATGACGATGAGTATCTCAGTCACTGCCCAGCCTCGCAATTCTCAGATGCCCAAAGGTCCTGTAGCTAAGGGCGAGACTATCCTGCTCTATCCCGACGGAGTGCCCAATGCCTATGAGATGCCAGAGAACCGGTTTGGAGACTACTCTATTCCCAAAGTGACTATCTATCGTCCAGAGAAGCCCAATGGTGTGTGCATCATGGAGTGCCCAGGTGGCGGTTACTACATGCTGTCGGACAGCCATGAGGGGCACCTGATGGCCGACTGGTTTGTGGAGCGAGGCTACACCTTCTGCGTAGTCAGCTACCGTATGCCATGCGGTCACACCTACGCTCCGCTCAGTGACGTGGAGCAGGCAGTTAAAATTGTGCGTAGCAAGGCCACTGAACTCGGTATCGACGTGAACAAGATTGGCATCATGGGTACCTCGGCAGGCGGTCATCTGGCTTCGACCCTGGCCACCCACTATTCGAGCGACGAGACCAAGCCAGCCTTCCAGATTCTGTTCTATCCTGTGATCAGCATGGATCCAACCATCACCCATGCCGGCTCGCGTGAGTTCTTGATCGGAAAAGATGCAGGACCAGAGCTCACCGACCTCTTCAGCAATCACAAGCAGGTCAAGGAAACTACCAGTCCTGCTTTCATCGTGCTTTCAGCCGACGATGCCTTGGTGCCACCCGTCAACAGCCTCCTTTATTTCCAGGCCCTGTTGGACAAAGGTGTGAAGGGTAACCAGCTGATGATCTTCCCTACAGGCAACCACGGCTGGGGCATCCTCGACCTGCCATTCAAGCCACAGTGGACAGCAGGTCTCGAACTTTGGCTCAAAGGTTTTATAGAGTGAGCATTACGCTGCAGCATTGTAGTCTGCTGACATAAAAGAGATCATACGAAATCAATGGCTTCATCTAGAAACCTGATTTCGTATGATCTCTTTTATGGAACAATAATGAGTGCTATAAGGAGGGAGCCTTGTCCTTAGTACTACTGCTGTGTGCCGAAGGATTACTCCCCAGCATTGGCAATAGTTTTCACAAAGTCGAGGAAAAGTGGATGCGGATGGAGCACGGTACTGGTGTACTCAGGATGGAACTGTGTGCCGATGTACCAGGGGTGATCTGAAACCTCCACAATCTCGACCAAACCACAGTCGGGGTTCTTACCCACACATTGCATGCCTGCAGCCTCGTACTGGGCGAGGTATTGGTCGTTGAACTCGTAGCGATGGCGGTGACGTTCGCTGATTTGCTCCTTATTATATATAATATGTGTGTGGCTGCCTTCACGCAACTGGCAGGCATAGGCTCCGAGTCGCATGGTGCCACCCAGATTCTTGAGGTTCTTCTGACTCTCCATGATGTCAATGACATTGTGGGGAGTTTCTGCATCCATCTCGCGGCTGTTGGCATCGGTGAGGCCCAGGACGTTGCGTGCAAACTCTATGACCATCATCTGCATGCCGAGGCAGATGCCGAAGGTTGGAATCTGATGAGTGCGGGTGTATTGGGCTGCAATGATCTTGCCTTCGATGCCACGTGTGCCAAAGCCAGGGCAGATGATGATGCCGGAGAGGGCTTGAGGAATTTGAGAGGTTTGAAAAGTAAGCTTTTCAGCCACATTGTCTGTTGTGATCTCTTCGCTGTTGATGAAGTGGAGTTTCACCTTGACGCCATTATAGACACCGGCCAACAAGAGGCTCTCGCGAATGCTCTTATAGGCATCTTGCAGGTCATATTTGCCAACCAGACCGATGTGTATCTCGCGTGTGGCCGAAGCCTGCAGGTCGAGGAATCGGTGCCAGGGCAGCATGGCTGGTGTTTCGCCTACAGGGATGCCGAATTTGCGCAGGATGGCAGCATCGAGTCCCTGTCGTTGCATGTTGACCGGCACCTGATAGATGCTGGGCATGTCCTCGCTCTGAACGACGCACTCTAGATCGACGTTGCAGAACGAGGCTACCTTCAGGCGCATGGAGTCGGTTAGATGGCGTTCGGTGCGAAGTACCAGCACGTCGGGTTGGATGCCCATGCCCTGCATCTCCTTGACCGAGTGCTGAGTGGGCTTGGTCTTGAGCTCGTCAGCTGCCTTGAGATAAGGCACATAAGTGAGGTGTACGCACACGGCATCACGTCCCAGTTCCCAACGCAGCTGACGTATGGCCTCCATAAAGGGGGCACTCTCGATGTCGCCAATGGTTCCGCCCACCTCGGTGATGATGAAGTCAAAGTCCTCGGGTGTGGTTTGTGAGGTTGTGAGGTTCTGAGGTTGAGAGGTTGTGAGGTGAGGGGTGGGGAGCTCGCGACGAAGCATGCGACGCTTGATCTCGTCGGTGATGTGGGGTACTACCTGAATGGTTCGGCCCAAGTAGTCGCCACGGCGTTCGCGGTCGATGACTGTCTTGTAGATGCGGCCTGTGGTGACCGAGTTGTTGCGTGTGGTGCGGATGCCAGTGAAGCGCTCGTAGTGACCGAGGTCGAGGTCGGTCTCCATGCCATCGTCAGTGACGTAACACTCGCCGTGCTCATAGGGGTTGAGTGTTCCTGGATCAATGTTGATGTAGGGGTCGAACTTCTGGATGGTGATCTTGTAACCGCGAGCTTGCACCAGTTTGCCAATGCTCGCTGAGATGATGCCTTTGCCTAATGACGACACTACGCCACCGGTGACGAAAATGTATTTCATGTCGATTGTCGTTTTGTTCTTGTGTTATTTTTATTTCGTATTGTTTTTTGTTTCGCAATGTTATTTTTTGTCGTACCAATTGAGGAATGACTCGAGCGCCAGACGTAAGCCTCCAGGGGTGGGGTAGAGGCCGGTGAAGTACCAGTCGCCCGGATGGTTGGGTATGGCTTGGTGCAGGCCCTCAATGCTTTGATAGACGAGTTCGATGGGGGTTACTACATCCTCGGGTCGCAACAGTTGCACCATCTTCTGATTGAGATCTTCTGGAGTGAAGGGGGCGTAGAGCTGGCGAAGAGGATTAGGACATGCGTCAATTGTCGAACTGTTTGCCCATTGGCTTGCTGACGAACTGTTTGCCCACTGATCGGCAGTCGAAAGCAGGGTGCGACACTGGTCGGCTACCTCGTCGATGATGTGCTGCATGCCATGATCGCGGAGCAGGGCGATGGTGGCTTGGAATGCGATGAAGTCGGAGATACGACTCATGTCGATGCCATAGAAGTCTGGATAGCGGATCTGCGGGGCCGAAGAGACGATGACGATGCGACGGGGATGCAGTCGGTTAAGTATCTTGATGATGCTTTCGCGCAAGGTAGTGCCACGCACAATGCTGTCATCGATCACCACGAGGTTGTCAACACCTGGACGTACAATGCCGTAGGTGATGTCATAGATGTGTGCTGCCAGGTCGTTGCGTGAGCCTCCCTCAGTGATGAAGGTGCGAAGTTTGATGTCCTTGGCGACAATCTTTTCGGCACGTACTCGGGGTGAGAGCTCGCGCATGCCGTCGAGCATACCCATGTAGGCCACTTCGGCAGTGTTGGGGATATAGCTGAACACGGTGTTGTGTATGTCACCATCGATGGCTCTAAGAATGGCAGGCTTGAGCTGATGTCCCAGTGTCTTGCGCTCCTGGTGGATATCGCGGTCGTTGCCTCGGCTGAAGTAGATACGCTCGAAACTGCAAGCAGCGTTCTGTCGGGGTTCGATGATCTGCTGTAGCTTCCATTGAGCAGCGCGATTTACGATGAGGGCTTGACCTGGCTTCAGTTCATGCACCTGTTCGCATTCGATGGCGAAGGTTGTCTGCAGCACGGGACGTTCGGAGGCAATGGCTACAACCTCGTCGTCGGCATAATAGAAAGCCGGACGGATGCCCCAGGGATCACGCATCGAGAAGAGCTCACCGCTGCCTGTAATTCCGCACATCACGTATCCGCCATCGAAGTGGGGCATGGTGGAGCTGAGTACGTTGGCAACATCGACATGGTTGTCAATGTACTGTGTCACCTCCAGGCCCTCGAGTCCTTGGGCTTTGGCCTCGTCGAAGAGACGCTCCACCTCGCGATCCAGACGGTGACCCATCAGCTCAAGCAGTATATACGAGTCGCTGTAGATACGAGGCGACTGGCCCTGGCTGGTGAGGAACTCGAAGACCTCGGCGATATTGGTCATGTTGAAGTTGCCACACAGACAGAGGTTCTTGGCACGCCAGTTGTTGCGTCGCAGGAAGGGATGCACATACTTTAAGCCACCCTTGCCTGTGGTAGAATAACGCAGATGACCCATGTACAGCTCGCCGTGGAAGGCAGGGCCGGCACAAGGGTCATCGGGGTCGATGGCTGTGGATTGTTGATGCACGCTGGCGAAGATGCGGTCGATGGCATCCTTGCCCTCGGCCTTTTCGCGATACATGTATTCGTGACCAGGCGCCTGGTCGAGGCGGACGCAGGCTATACCTGCGCCCTCCTGACCGCGGTTGTGCTGTTTCTCCATCATCAGATAGAGCTTGCCCAACGCCCAGTTGTCAGTACCGTACTTCTGACGGTAGTACTCCAGCGGCTTGAGCAATCGGATCATTGCAATGCCGCATTCGTGTTTCAGTTGTTCCATTAGTTAGTGTTAGAAACGAAATCTTAGTTGTAGGCAGCCTCTCCATGCTCATAGATATCCAATCCCTCCTCTTCGATACGCTTCTCAACGCGGAGACCATGGGTATGCTTGATGATATAGAAGATAGCAAAACCTACGATGAAAGCAAAGCCAGCCACGGTGAGGGCACCGAGTGTCTGCACGCCTACTGAAGCCTCGACACCGTCGATCTCAGGATTGCAGAACACACCTGTGAGGATGGTACCCAGCAAGCCGCCCACACCGTGTACAGAAACGGCACCGACGGGATCGTCTACGTGGCAAACCTTGTCGATGAAGCTGACACTCCAGCACATCACTACGCTGACGATAAGACCGATCAGAGCTGCTGCCCAGATATCGACACAATCGCAACCTGCGGTGATGCCCACAAGGCCTGCCAGCACACCATTGCACACCATTGAGAGCGATGGCTTGCCATCGACCAGCCAGGTGTAAACCAGCGCTGCAATGCCGCCTACGGCAGCAGCCATATTGGTGGTGACGAAGACGTGAGCTGCTGAGATGGCCGAAGCCTCGTCGGCAATGGCTACCGTAGAACAGGGGTTGAAACCGAACCAGCCGAGCCAGAGGATGAAGACGCCCAGGGCTGCCAGCGTGAGGTTATGGCCAGGGATAGCACGGCTCTGTCCGTCCTTGCCATACTTGCCGATACGTGGGCCGAGTACGATGGCACCAGCCAGGGCCAGTGCACCGCCACAGAGGTGAACCACAGTGGAACCTGCAAAGTCGTGGAAACCCATTTCAGAAAGCCAGCCGCCGCCCCATGACCAGTGGCCCTCGATAGGGTAGATGAAGAGGCTGATCAGGATGGAGTAAATCAGGTACATTGAGAATTTGGTGCGCTCGGCCATAGAACCTGACACGATGGTGGCAGTAGTAGCACAGAACACCGTTTGGAAGATAAATGTAGCCTCGGCAGGAACGTTAGAGTCTTCGCCAATAAAGCAGAAGCCACTCCAGCCCAACAGACCGTGGTCAGAGCCATACATCATAGAGAAGCCCACAACCCAAAAGATGACGGTGCCTGCCATGAAGTCACAGAAGTTCTTCATCAGGATGTTGGCTGTATTCTTGGCACGGGTCATGCCTGCCTCAACAAGTGCAAAGCCTGGCTGCATCCAGAACACGAGCATCGCACCTAAAAGTACCCAAAGAGTATCAATACCATTCATAATAAATGAACCCTCCCTTACCCCTCCCAACAAGGCAGAGGATATAATATTAATGCTGCGGAGGGTTTGCAGCTATATGGATTATATATTTATGAACCCTATCATTGGCTCTCCCGTGTAGGGAGTGTAATACTGGGGAGGTTTCTTTACATCACCCAATAACCATCGAATGTAATCACACTCACCCCTCAACGTAGGGGCCAGAGGAGGGTTCTATTTCTTATCTCTCAATACCACATCTCCGTGCTCTCCTGTGCGGATAGAATAGCAGTCGAGCACATCGCTGATGAACACACGTCCGTCACCCACCTCTCCGGTGTGAGCCACGTCGAGGAACACCTGTACGGTGCTTTCTACGAACTGCTCGCGGCAGATGATAGTGATGTGCATACGTTCGATCATATCGGTGGAATAGACAACACCACGATAGATGCGTTCCTGACGGCTCTGCCCGATGCCGTGACAATCGTGGTACTCAAACCAGTCGATGTCTGCAGCCAACAAGGCCTCTTTGACCTCTTCGAACTTGGTTCGGCGGATGATAGCTTCAATCTTTTTCATTGTTCTCTTGTCTTTTGATAAAAGCAGGCGTCAGTAGAAGACAGACGCACTTACAGAATGAGATACTGATGCAAATAAAGTTATTATAATACTATCCAGAATACTTTTTCTATCTGGCGCCTGCTGTATTAATTTATGTCAGAAAGTCGATAACTGATTCAAGCTTGGCAAACTCTGCTTGAATCAGAGATAAACTGCATTCTCCTGCCTCAGAAACTGATGCCCAGCACGAAGAACGTCTTGTCGCTTTGAGGATTGGTAATCACTGAGGCCGAAAGTGGTATGCCAGCCACCTCTTTGGTGGCGGTCAACGCGATGTTGCAGACGTTGAAACCTTCGTTGCCTGGTGCAGAGAATGTGTCGTCCCAAAGCGAAGCTCCGACGGCTACCGAGCCTTCAAGTCCGCCTAACTTCCAAGGGGCGGAGAGCTCAACGTAGGTCGAGTAGCAGCGATCCTTTGTGCCATCTTCGTCGAAGGTGTGGTCGGGACCAGCCAAAAGAGTGTTCCATGCCAGAGCCAGTGGTCCGAAGTCGTATGCGATGTTTGCTTCAAGAAAGTGCGTGCCACTGTCATTCCAGCGCCAGCCTGACCAATACTTGCCCGAACAGAAGTTATAGTCCGTCAGGCCTAAAGTCAATCCTTCGATGTTCCATGCCAGCACCAAGTCGAATTCGCTCATGTTGGCCCACTCGTGTCCATCCATCAGTTCGACCGAGGCCCAAGCCCCGAGGCTTATGCCAGCCTTTTGCCATGTGATTGTGGCTTCTGGCTGGATGCTGAATCCGGCACAATCCATGCCACGCCATACATAACTGCTCACAACATCTGCACCTACCTCCAATGTCACTGACTTCTCGGGCTCTTCGGCCCTTGCCTCATTGCCCAGACACATAGCGGTCAGGGCCATTCCCATAACTAACGATACCTTTTTCATTTTTTTTGTCTAGAGTTTTTGGTTTAGAGTTTATGGTGGTTCAATGTTTAGAGTTTAGGGTGGACAGTAGATCTTTCGTTTTTTATTAGTCCGTGTTTTTATTTGCTTTTGTTTGATTGCATTTATTCACTACTTTGACTAATAACGATTTGACTACTCTCAACCCTAAACTCTCAACTCTATACTCTCATCAACGGATCCACAAGAGCTCGCGATACTTTGGCATTGGCCAGAGGTTGTCATCGACGATCTCCTCCAACTTGTCGATTGGACGACGGATGGCTGCAAACGACTCGGCAATCTCATAGTAAGCCAGAGCCTTCTCGTAGCCGTCCTCCAGGCGGTTGGCCACCTTGCGCTTCTCTACCATGGCATCGACCTTGTTCTTGATGTCGGCGTTGAAAGCTGCAATCTTCTTGATGATGGCGATCTCTGGTGCCGAGAACTCCTCCCATGTGGTTGGGAACAGCGACTTCATCATAGCCACGTTCTTCAGGAGCATTGACTGATAGGTGGTGGCAGCAGGGATGATGTGGTTAATGGCCAGGTCGCCCAGCACGCGTGCCTCGATCTGCACGAGCTTCACGTAGGTCTCGAACTTCACCTCGTTGCGTGCATGGAGCTCGTCCTGAGTGAAGATGCCGAGCTTGGTGAACATCTCTACAGCATCAGGCTTCACGTTCTCGAGGAACATCTTAGGTACACAACGCTCGATGTCCAAGCCGCGCTTCTGAGCCTCCTTTGGCCACTCCTCAGAGTAACCGTTGCCGTCGAAGCAGACAGTATCGATGATCTCAGCGATGATAGGCTTGAGGCACTTCATCACGGCCACCTTCACGCTGGCACCAGCGGCCATCTCCTTATCAACAGCAGCCTTGAAGTCGATGAGCTGCTCGGCCACCATGGCGTTGAGCGTGGTCATGGCCGAAGAGCAGTTGGCCTTGGAACCTACAGCACGGAACTCGAAGCGGTTGCCGGTGAAGGCGAATGGTGAGGTGCGGTTGCGGTCGGTGTTGTCGACGAAGATTTCTGGAATCTCCACCAATCCGAGGTCATAGGCCTGCTTGCCTGCAATCACGATGTCGGTGTCATCAGGCACGGTGGCGAGCTTGTGGAGCACGTCGGTCATGGTCTTGCCCAGGAAGGCTGAAACGATGGCAGGTGGTGCCTCGTTGGCGCCCAGACGGTGTGCATTGGTGGCCGAAGCGATGCTGGCCTTGAGCAGGGCACCATGACGCTTCACGGCCATGAGGATGTTGACGAAGAAGGTCACGAACTGCAGGTTCGACATCGGATCCTTGCCAGGAGCGAGGAGGATGACGCCAGTGTCGGTCGAGAGTGACCAGTTGTTATGCTTGCCCGAACCATTGATGCCGTCGAATGGCTTCTCATGCAGCAGCACGCGGAATCCGTGGCGACGAGCAACCTTCTTCATTACGCCCATGATGAGCATGTTCTGATCTACTGCCAAGTTGGTTTCGCCGAAGATAGGTGCGAACTCGAACTGGTTAGGTGCCACCTCATTGTGGCGGGTCTTCATTGGGATGCCGAGGCGATGGCCCTGGATCTCGAGGTCCTTCATAAAGGCCTGTACGCGGGTAGGAATCTGGCCGAAATAGTGGTCGTCCATCTGCTGGTTCTTGCTCGAACCATGGCCCATCAGGGTGCGGCCTGTAGCAATAAGGTCGGGACGTGCGCTGTAGAGAGCGTCATCAACGAGGAAGTACTCCTGCTCCCAACCCAGGTTGCTGGTTACGTGTTTTACAGCTGGGTCAAACAGCTGGCAGACGGGAACTGCAGCGTCACTCACAGCCTTGAGTGCCTTCTTCAATGGTGCCTTGTAGTCGAGAGCCTCGCCCGTGTACGAAATAAATACGGTAGGAATGCAGAGGCAGTCGTCGAGGATGAATACAGGAGAGGTTGGGTCCCATGCGGTATAGCCACGGGCCTCGAAGGTGGCGCGGATGCCGCCTGATGGGAAGCTCGAAGCATCTGGCTCCTGCTGAACCAGCGACTTGCCTTCGAATTCCTCAATCATGCCACCCTTCCAGTCATACTCCATAAATGAGTCGTGCTTCTCGGCAGTGGTCTCGGTCAGTGGCTGGAACCAGTGGCAGCAGTGTGTCACACCATGCTCCATAGCCCACTGCTTCATGCCTGCAGCCACGCCGTCAGCTATCTTGCGATCCAGGTGCTTGCCATTGTCAATGCAGTCGAGCAATGCTTTGAGGGTCTTCGAATCAAGATACTTCTGCATCTTCTCACGATTGAATACCAGCTCACCGAAATACTCAGAAGGACGACCGGCTGGTGCCTCCACTTCCACTGCATGCTTTTTGAATGCCTGTTCAATGGCATCGAATCTTAACTTGCTCATAACACAATGTTTTTAGAATACCTTTATATATTATATTTACAGAATTTCGTTTTGAAATTACTTTTTGTTTGTCAAACTAAGAAAACTGTGGAAAAAATCCATGTTTTCTATTGTTTGACGCTGCAAATGTACGGAGTTTTGTTTTTTATTCCAAATTTTTGCTCAGGAAAATGACGATGTCCTGTCATTTTTCTTTATTTCGGATTATAAAAATATAAAAATGTCAATCAAAAGTGACAAAAGAATGGAGTAATGCTCGTTGTTGGTTGGTGTTTTTGGTAATATGTATCTATGTGGAGATTTGTGCGAGCAAAATGTTCTTGAATAATGATGATGTCTGTCAAAATGCTTTTACATTGGTCGGCTTTTCTGGCTAAATGTGTCGTTGCAGTACGCCAGAGGGTTGTCCCGAAGCTTGTTTATGTCAGCGAAGTCTTACAAAGGTACGAACACATACCCGTTGATACCTCTGTGTCTCCTTGCAGGGGCAAAAGTTGCATGTTTTGCCCCTCTGTGCTTCTGTGCAGGGGCAAAAGCTGCATATTTTGCCCCTCTGTGCTTCCGTGTAGGGGCAAAAGCTGCATGTTTTGCCCCTCTGTGCTTCCATGTAGGGGCAAAAGCTGCATATTTTGCCCCTCTGTGCTTCCGTGGAGGGGCAAAAGCTGCATGTTTCGCCCCTCTGTGCTTCCATGCAGGGGCAAAACATGCAAGTTTTACCCCTCTTTACGCCAACGAAGGTGCAAACGGGTATACGTTTGCACCTTCGTGAGTTTACAGTTGCTTTTTCGGTCAAAAAGCCGCAATATAGTGTTGTTTGAAGAAGCGTGGCTTCAGGATGGCGAGACCATTGTTGTAGAGATCCATGGTGATCGAGACGTCGTCGCGGTCGCATAGCAGATCCCAGAATTGTTCCAGCTTTTGACGTGGCTGGATGCCATTGACAAAGACCAGAGAGTCCTCTTTGGTGTGGGTCATGACCCATTGCACAAGCATCTCGGCCTCCACATCTAAATTATTATTGGGCTTGTCAGGGGCAAATGGGTTCTGATTGATGACAATCATGTCGTACTTATCAGCGGGTTCAATCATTGAGATGTCCTCGGTGAATGCTATTCGCTCAGCTGAAATCTTGAAAAGCGAAAGGCGTGAGGTTATTTCATGCTGTATCTGGTCGGGTGCCTGTGTGCTGATATGGTTTCGGCTGTCGGACAGGAGCAGTGGGAGCATTGTGTAGCCACCGTCGCAACCTAGTTCTGCAATTGTGCGGCACTTGAAGCGATTGGCCAGACGGAAGAGCAGACAGGCTACTTTGAAAGAGACGGGGGCCTGCTTCCTGTAGAGGGTCTGCATCCTGTGGTAGGCATAGTATGGCAGTTTCTCCTCAATCACTTGTGTGATGATTGAGAAAGCAAAGGGCGAATGCACGCCGAAACCTTTGCGATGCTTCAGCTTGCGCATGCCCAGATTGAAGTAGTCTTTTAGTTTTTTTTTGTTTGTCATGGGGCGATTCAATAAAGTTCCAGGCCATCCAGAATGCTCATATAGAGTTCAATGGCCTCTTGTATCTCTTGCGGACAGATGTATTCGTCGGCTGTGTGGCTGCGTGCTGATTGGCCTGGCCCCATCTTAAGGCTGGGGAACCGCATCAGGGCCTGATCGCTGAGTGTGGGTGAACCAAAGGGCTGACGTCCGGCCTGTATGATACGTTGCAACAGTGGATGGCGGCTGTCGATGCCGGAGGGTTGCAGTCGGGTGCTTCGTGGCGTCAGCGTGAGATTGGGCAATGGCGTTCCTGCCTCTGTGGATGGTGGAATGGCTCCAATGACCTGTTGCAATCGTTCCACAACCTCTTCGTTGCTGTAGGCATCGGTGGTGCGGCAATCGACCATGAAGGTGCAGGTGTCTGGTATAACGTTGTGCACCGTTCCTGCCTGGAGGCCGGTGACCGTCACCTTGACAGGACCGAGTGTGGGCGATTCCTTCTCGAAACGGTAGTCGCGCAACTTGGCGACGGCATCGATGGCTGTGTAGAGTGCGTTGATGCCCTCGTTGCGTGCTGCATGACCCGACTTGCCCGTGGCTTTGCCGTCGAGCACCACCAGACCCTTTTCGGCAATGGCTGGCTGCATGCCCGTAGGTTCGCCCACCAGTGCGGTGTGGATGGGTGGCAACAGGGGCAATACGCACTCGATGCCCTGCCGGCCTGATACCTCCTCTTCGGCCGAAGCCAGGAAGATGAGGTTATAGCTTTGCTCCCGTTCCACCAGCATCAGATACGTGTGCAACAGGCTCACAAGCGAGGCTCCGTCGTCGTTGGCCCCCAGGCCATACAGACGTGTCTCCTGGCTGCCATCGGGCAGGGTAACTGTCTCTTCCGTGGGTTCGAAAGGGTTGTGCTGCCAGGTGGCTACAGGCTTAACCGTGTCGATGTGGGCATTGAGCAGCAGCGTGGGACGTGTGGGCGAGAACCGAGGGTCAATGAGCCATAGGTTGTTGTGCTCGCGCTGCACCTTCTGGCCGCTTGCCTGGGCCATATAGGCCTGCAGATAGTCGGCTGAAGCCTGTTCGTCGCGGCTTACTGAGGGGATGGCGATCAGCTCCTTCAGAAGGTTGTAGGCTCGGATGTGTGCTCGTGCAATGTCCATCGTGGTGCAATAGTTTTTGGCAGGTATAAATTAAATTCGGGTGCGAAGATACGCTTTTTTCCTTAAAATTGTTTTTTTTGAGGAGAGATTTTTGTTATTTTGACGTTTTTTTTCTATCTTTGTCCAAAAAATATAAATATTTATGATTACAATTGAGCAGTTAAAAGCCACCCAGGACCGCCTGGCTGACCTCCATCGCTATCTGGATATCGACAACAAACTGATACAGCTTGAGGAGGAAGAGTTGCGAACCCAAGTGCCCGGTTTCTGGGAGGACCAGAAGGCCGCAGAGGCACAGATGAAAGTCGTGAAGGGCATTCGAAACTGGATTGAAGCCTACAACACCGCCAAAGGAAACGTCGAAGAACTGGCTACAGCCTTCGAGTTCTACAAGGAAGAGGTAGTAACAGAAGAGGAGGTCGATGAGCAGTATGATAAGACCATCAGTCACTTTGAGGATATCGAGCTCAAGAACATGCTTCAGGGCGAGGAGGATCATCTGCCTTGTGTCCTCAAGATCAACGCTGGTGCAGGTGGCACTGAGGCCAACGACTGGGCTCAGCAGCTGATGCGTCTATACATGCGCTATGCAGAGGACCATGGCTACAAGGTCACTGTGCAGGATCTCGTCGAGGGTGACGATGCCGGCATCAAGTCGTGCACTTTGGAGATCGAAGGCGATATGGCCTTCGGATACCTCAAGTCAGAGAATGGAGTGCATCGTCTGGTTCGTGTTTCGCCTTACAATGCACAAGGCAAGCGAATGACTTCGTTCGCCTCTGTCTTTGCCTTCCCTATGATTGATGATTCCATAGAGATCACCATCGATCCGGGCCGATTGACTTGGGATACATTCCGCTCGGGCGGTGCAGGTGGACAGAACGTCAATAAGGTAGAGTCTGGTGTCCGTGCCCGCTACATGTATCTTGATCCTTACACAGGTGTCGAAACTGAGCTCCTGCAGGCCTGTACCGTAACTCGCGACCAACCTAAGAACCGAGAGATGGCTCTGCAGCTCCTGAAGTCGCAGATTTACAACATCGAGCTTGAGCATCGTCGTGAGAAGCAGGCAGCCATCGAGGCAGGCAAAAAGAAGATTGAGTGGGGTTCGCAGATTCGCTCATACGTCTTCGATGATCGTCGTGTCAAGGATCATCGCACTGGTTTCCAGACCTCTGATGTCAATGGTGTGATGGACGGTAAGATCGATGGCTTCATCAAGGCCTATCTGATGGAGTTTGGTGGCGAATAACCTTTGGCTGATGTAGTTCGACATGTGTTGAATCGTTTCACAATAAATTCATACTATTCTTCTATATAGAAATATGAGGAAATATCTCTCTTTTCTCTTCTTCGTCCTGCTATCTGTGGTAGCAATGGCGCAAAGTACGATGACCGACCAGCAGGTTCTCGATTATCTGAAGGAGGGTCTGGCATCGGGCAAGACTCAGCGTGTGATGATGCAGGAGCTTGTGGCTCGAGGCGTAGATCGTGCTCAAGCTATGCGAGTGCGTCAATTGTATCAGACACAGATGGGGGGTGGCGAACAGAATTCCTCTCAGTCTCAGACGTCAAGCGATGCTTCGCGAGAGCATACGTCAAGCGTTGAGTCGGTCGAGGTGAATGACAAGGTGATTGGAGCTGAGGTTATGGAGCATACGGCACTCGAAGAGAGTAATTCGCGTACGGCAGCGTCCGACGAGATCTATGGACATAGCTTGCTGAGCACTTCGAACCTGACATTTGCCCCCAGCACCAACATGCCTACTCCCAAGAACTATACCTTGGGACCGGGTGATGAGGTGATTGTCGATATTTTTGGTGTCAACCAGAGTACCATACGCAGCATCATCAGTCCTGAGGGTAGTATCAAGGTCGATATCTTGGGACCTGTCTATCTGAATGGCAAGACAATAGCAGAGGCCAACACCTACCTTAAAAAACGATTGGCATCCATCTATGAGGGTCTGAATAACGACGAGGAAAAAGAGACTACAGACATTCAGCTCTCTTTGGGCCAAATCCGCAGCATCCAGATCAACATTGTGGGCGAGGTTCCTAATCCCGGCACCTTCATGGTGTCGTCCCTCTCTTCGGTTTTCCATGCTATGCATCGAGCTGGTGGCGTGAATGATGATGCTACGGTTCGAGCCATTAAAGTGATTCGAAACAATCGTATTATTGCCACAATCGACATCTATGACTTCCTGATGACGGGAAGCCGCGAGAATGATGTCCGTCTGGAGGAAGGTGACGTCATCCTCGTTGAACCTTATCAGCAGATTGTCAAACTCAATGGGTTCGTGAAACGACCGATGAACTTCGAACTGAAGAGAGGCGAGACGGTTAACGACCTTTTGAAGTATTCTGGAGGTTTTGGACGAGGAGCTTTTACGGGCAGTGTCACGGTGATACGTCAGTCTGAGCGTGAGTATGAAGTGCGTACTGTCGAGTCGAGTGACTTCTCATCATTCCAGCTTAATGATGGAGATGAGGTTGAGGTTTCGAAAATGTTCACTCGTTTCGAGAATCGTATTGCCATTCGTGGTGCAGTCCTGTTGCCAGGTCTCTATGAGTTGGGCGACATCCGTACAGTTCGTCAGTTGATTGAGAAAGCTGGTGGTCTGCAACCTGATGCCTACACTGAGCGTGTTATGCTGCATCGCGAGAACGATGATCGCAGTCTTGAGACCATGGGCATCGACTTGGATGCTATCCTTAAGGGCGACAAGCAGGATGTCGTGTTGCGCAAGAACGATGAACTCTACATTCCAAGTGTTTTTGATCTCAAAGATCAGGGCACGTTGACCATCCGTGGCGAGGTGGCATCGCCTGGTTCCTTCCCTTATGCAGCCAATACTACTATCCAGGACCTGATTATTCAGGCGGGTGGCATGCGGCGTAGTGCATCAGTGGTTCGCATAGATGTGGATCGTATGGTTGAGGATAGCGAAAGCTCTGTTGCGCAGAGCGATATTTCTGAGCATTTTACTTTCAACCTTAAAGATGGTTATGCTCTTGACAACGCAGCATCCTTTGTGCTCGAGCCTTACGATGTGGTCACTGTTCGTCGTTCACCTTCTTATGTGCCAAGCAAGATTGTGACTGTCGTTGGTGAAGCTAATTTCCCTGGCCAGTATAACATGAACAAGCGTGAAGATCGCGTCAGTGACTTGGTTTCTCGTGCGGGAGATCTTACTGACTTCGCTTATGCCAAGGGAGCACATCTCTCTCGATTGATGACCAATGAAGAGCGTGATTTGGTCCAAACAGCAATTAAGGCTATGATTAGTTCTGGTGATAGCCTCAATGGCTTGTCGACCGACCGCTATATGGTTGCTCTCGACCTCGAGTCAGCTTTAGCGCATCCAGGTGGTGAGAGTGATTTAGTGTTGCGCGAAGGAGACAGACTTGAAATTCCTGTTTATAACAATACTGTATCTATCCGAGGAGCTGTTCAGATGGAGACTATTGTCACCTACCAGAAAGGCTTGACAAAGAAAAAACTGGTCGATATGGCAGGTGGTTATCTAAAGCGGGCATACAAATCGAAGGCTTTCATTGTGTATATGAATGGTCGGGTGGCTCGTTTGAAACGTAATACGACCATCGAGCCAGGTAGTCAGGTATTTGTTCCGATCAAGGCAAAGAAGAACAATTCTGCAGCTGTTTCACAGGGATTAAGCATTGCTACATCGGCTGCATCCTTGGGTATGATGGGAGTTTCTATTGCTAACCTTCTAAAATAAGAGTAGATATGAGTGAATCCTTTCAAAATCAATTTATGGGGGATCCTGAGTTTGAGGAAGACGATTCTATTGATTGGGGGAAGTATCTGTCTCTCATCATAAAAAACTGGAAAAGAATTATACTGATTTCCATCATCTTTGGTATTGTTGGTGTTGGTGTGGCTTTGATGCAGAAAAAAAAGTATCAGGTCAACATTACTCTTGCTCCCGAAATCCAGACTTCTTCTCGAACTGGAGGCTCTTTAGGTAGCTTGGCGAGCATGCTTGGCATGAATATGAACTTGGCTGCTTCATCTTCTGATGCCTTTAATATAATGGTTTTTCCGGAGATTATCGGCAGTACCCCCTTCCTTACCCAGCTGTTCGAAGTAGAACTGACTCCTATGCCTCAATTGCCTAAAGATGCTTCAGAGGCAAGGAACGTGTTGAATGGACCTCTTCCTACAGTAAAACTCTATGATCATCTTACTGGCAGGGACAAAGAGAAAAGTTGGTTATCAAAAACTATGCATAGCTTGTTGGGTATTCCTTATCGCGACGATCCCAATTACCTTGAGACTCATGTGAATCTGCTGACAAGTGAACAGAATCGTGTAGTGAACTTTATGCGTTCGGCTATGGTATCTGCTGCGGTTGATAAGAAAACGGCTATGACTACGATTTCTGTCAGGTTAGATGATCCACTGATGTGTATGCAACTGGCAGATACCGTTTGTCAGCGTTTGCGAAATTTCGTCTTTGCTTATCGAACTGAGAAGGAACGGAAGAATTTCGACTATTACGATGCCTTATGTGATAGTACATTAAAGAAGATGACTGATGCTCAGGCTGCTTATGCCGCCTCAATGGATAACAATCACAGTGTTATTATGCAATCAGTAGCAGTTCGTCGTGAACGATTGCAACAGGAGGTTAGTATGTCGAGCCAGATATATCAGCAGATGGTTCAACAAAGAGAGCTTTCACGTGCTCGTCTGCAGGAACTGAAACCTGTGTTTGCTGTAGTTGAACCAGCTACATTCCCGTTCAAGCCTGTCAATAGCCGTAGAAAAACTGTTATGCTGTTTGGTATATTTGGATTTTTTGCAGCTTCAATTTGGTATTTGTTTGCCAAAGGTTTCTGTGAAAAATGCTCTTCAAAACTGAAAGAACTGACTGCTTCAAAAGAGGAATGAAACACTTTTGCTTCAACATTGATACACATTATAATATTTTATCCAATACTGACCATAGTTTGCCCTTTTTGAATAATTTCCACCAGCTTTTATGGGTAATAGAAACTCCGTGGATTGACCGTTCTGTACTTGGCTGGCATTGCCTCACGTTTCGGTCACCAGATGGCTGCTCGGGGCATTGATTAAGATTATGGAGAGGGGACAACAGCGTTCAGAATTGTTGGAGGTGACAGAGTTAATGATTCTTAGATTCAAAGTATAGGATTATTTTGGTTGTCATTTATAAGTATTGCAAAGAGGGTGTGTCAAAAGTCTTGTGAGTATAAAACATGCTAGCAAAATGTAAGTTGACATTATCCTACACTCATCGAAAAACCCGTTTTAGAGTTTATGAACATGGATTTCAGTCCATATTCTTCTCTAAAACGGCTTCCTTTATTGTAGGTAGTATCAAAATGACAGCACTAATAGAGTACTTCGGACTTTTGATACTGCCTCTTTATTAATTCTTCAGGAAGGTAATCAGTACACCTGCTGCAACAGCCGAACCGATAACACCTGAGATGTTAGCCGACATACAGTAGTTGAGAATGTTGTTCTTTGGGTTGATCTTAGTAGCGATGTCGTTGGCTACACGGCTGGCCATCGGTACAGCAGAGAGACCACAAGCTCCTACGAGTGGGTTGATCTTTTTCTTAGAGAAGAGATTGAACAGCTTGACCAGATAGATACCACCGGCGATAGAGACTGCGAATGCGCAGAAACCGCCAGCTACGATGCCAATGGTCTGCCAGTTGAGGAATGACTGCACGGTCATGGTAGCACCTACTGAGAGGCCCAGGAAGATGGTGGCAATGTTCATCAAAGCGTTAGATGCAGTATCGGCAATACGAGAGGTGTCGGCACCAATCTCCTTGATGAGGTTACCGAACATAAGCATGCCGATGAGCGAAACTGCTGAAGGCACGATGATGGCAACAAGGATAGTAACGAAGATTGGGAACACAATCTTAGCTACGCGCATATTCTTAATCTGAAGAGTATTTGGATAGAGCTTATCCTGCTCCTTCATGTTAATCTCGCGCTCAGCCTTAGTGGTGCAAAGCTTCACTACGAATGGGATGATCACTGGAACAAGGGCCATGTAAGAATAAGCTGCAATGGCGATTGGGCCGAGGAGGTGAGGAGCGAGCTTGATGGTAGTATAAATGGCGGTAGGGCCGTCAGCACCACCAATGATGCCCAGTGCGCCAGCTTCCTGTGGAGTGAATTGGCCAGAACCAACAGCTACGAGAATTACACCGAAGATGCCCACCTGAGCAGCAGCACCGAAGATGGCAAGCTTGAGGTTACGAAGCATTGGACCGAAGTCGGTCATAGCACCTACACCCATGAAGATTACCGGTGGGATGAAGCCAGTCTTGATGAGCCAGTAGTAGATCATGTTCATCAAGCCCAAATCGTGGGCAATCATTGGGAGTGAGCAATGGTAGATGTCGTAAGGAATGCCATTAGCATCCTTCCAGATTGTTCCATCAGCCAGTGTGATAGCGTTGTGGTAGAGGATGCCAGTAACTGGATCTGTCCAGTCTGCAGCACCGAAGACACCCATCTCGCCGCCAGGGAAGTTGGCCAATAGGATTCCCATAGCGATAGGAATGAGCAGCAGTGGTTCGTAGTGCTTGGCGATGCCAAGGTAGAGGAATAGCAGGCCAAGCGCATACATGATGAGGAAGGTCGGTTCAGCAGCAATGTTGCTGAATGCCGTCATCTCATATAGTTTTTCGAAAATAGTTGTAATATCCATTTCTTGAGGTTTTTAGGTTTTGCGGTTTTAAGGTTTTGCGGTTCGTGGACATCGGGATGCCTCATGACCTCACAACCTCGTAACCTTATGACCTTAGAAATTTACTTGATCTTGAAGATAGGATCATCCTCAAATACCTTGTCGCCAGGGTTAGCGAGGATGGCAGTAATCTGACCATCTGCATCAGCAGCAACGGCATTATAGGTCTTCATAGCCTCGATGTAACCGATGGTCTGGCCTTTCTTTACCATGTCTCCAACTTTGACAGGAGCCTCAGAGGCATTCTTCACGAGGAAGAACTTACCCTCAAGAGGAGCAAGCACGTCAGCACCCTCACCAGCGGCTACTGGAGCTGCTGCGGCAGAGGCTGCAGCAGGTGCAGAGCCGTCGTTAGGAGCAATGCTTACGGTGTAGGTCTCGCCGTTGACTACGACCTTGAGGTCCTGTGCCTTGATTTCGCCGCCCTTAGGAGCATTCTTCTTGGCCTTGCGCTCAGCGAGGTCTGCTTCGAAGTCAGCCTTAGCCTTACCGCTCTTGTAAGCCTCATACTGTGATGGGTGCATTGCATACTCAAAGAGTTCCTCGTCGTCCTGACCAAGCTCCCAGCCATTGGCCTTCATCTTAGCACGGAATTCATCGAGGCAGTCTGGAGCATAAACCTGAGGATCCTCTGTCTCGAACTTCAGACCCTTCTCCTCTGCCATCTTGACGAGCTCTGGAGCTACTGGACCAGGCAGCTGACCTGATTTGCCGAGCAACATGTCCCAGTGGTTGTCGGCTATGATGCTCCAGCGCTCCTTGCCCTTCTCCATCTGGAGTACGTTCATAAGCGCCTGATTCTTGACATACTGTGAGAATGGAGTTACAAGGCATGGGTAACCCATTTTTGGCCAAACGTAAGCAACTTCGTCGAAGAGCTTGATGAGAATCTGGTCGGTAGTAAGCTTGGGCTGACCATTCTTCTCCTTCCAACGGTTCAGACCTTCAAGGTTCTCCTCAAGGTCAGTCATCAATGAACCCATCATGCCACCAGGGAGACCAGGCTTAACGAGGAGAGAGTTGTTGAGGTGGTTGAGTGCTGGGATGTAGTAGCCCAGGAAGTCGTCCATCATTTCCTGAATCATAGTACGCACCTCCATGTAGGCAGCCATGTTGACATCCTTAACCTTGAAGCCAGCGTCCTTGAGGGTCTCGATAACGGTGATTACGTCAGCGTGACCGGTACCCCAAGAGAGTGGAGACATACCGCAGTCGATGTAGTCGCAGCCTGCCTCTGCAACAGCGAGGATAGATGCCATGTTGAAGCCAGGGCCAGCGTGAGAGTGGTACTGGATGACGATGTCCTTATATGCCTTGATGCCCTTGACAATTTCGCCGAGACTCTTTGGACGACCGATACCTGCCATATCCTTCAAGCAGATTTCGTCAGCACCAGCATCGATGAACTTCTTGGCGAGGTTGACGTAGTATTCAACAGTGTGGATAGGAGAGAAAGTGATGCAGAGCGAAGCCTGAGCAATCATGCCAGCCTCCTTAGCATACTGGATCGATGGGATTACGTTGCGTGCATCGTTCAAGCCGCAGAAGATACGGGTGATGTCGGTACCCTGCTTCTTCTTGACTACGTAGAAAAGCTTACGCAGATCCTTTGAGCAGGGGAACATGCGGAGGCCGTTGAGGGCACGGTCGAGCATGTGAGTCTGAATGCCAGCCTCGTGGAAAGGCTTAGTCCACTCACGGACAGACTTGTTGGGGTTTTCACCATAGAGCAGATTTACCTGCTCGAAACCACCACCATTGGTTTCAACACGATCAAAGCAACCCATCTCGATAATTTTGGGTGCTACCTTAACGAGCTGGTCAACACGAGGCTGGTACTTGCCAGCACTCTGCCACATATCGCGGAAGACCAGAGACAATTTTACTTCTTTTGCCATAATTCTATTTTGACTATTTAACATTTACAGTTTGACTATTAAGCCCTGATTAGCCCTTTTTGATGTTGGTTACCATTGCACCTGGTGCTATCTGCTTCACTGCAGCCTCGATAGCCGCCTTGATGTTGGCAGGGATGGCTGCGGGAGCCGCGGATGCAGCCTTCTTAGGTGCAACCTCCTCTTCTGGAGCAAATTTGTTGACTGCCATAATCATCAGCTTTGAGAGGTTGATGATCAGGATGAGAATGACGAATACCGTGCCCATGCCGACGATCATCAGCAGCAGGGCGGTCTCCATGTTTGTTAATCCTTCCATATAATTTTGATTTTATAACTATACCTTGAATAATCCTCGACTTGTGAGTTCAGAACGCAACCCTCATCTCTTTTTCATACCTTTGGTATGCTGTAAAGGGCTTCATATCTGGCCATGTAGGGCTTTTGAATAACCCAAATTTGGTGCAAAATTACAATTTTTTTTCAACATCTCCAAAAAAAGGAGGCAAAAAACATAGTTTTGTCTCCTTTTTTGTTCGATAGTTGCTATTACGAGCAATAATATGCAGTTAATATGTAGTTATTTCTTGATTGCCTCATATATTATATCCTGTATGCGCGTGCGGTAACTTTCCTTGGCTAAAGTGTTTGGCGTGCGGCTGGGACATACGCGGTTCGACAGGAAAATATAGATGAGTTCGTACTTAGGATCGACCCAGAAACAAGAGCCTGTGAACCCTGTATGTCCCCAAGTTTGAGGACTACAACGCTCGGACATGTTTGGGTTCTTATCACCCTTGGCTGTCTGCCGATCGAAGCCTAAGCCACGACGTGAGTGCGTGGAACGTTGGGTGGTGAATTGTCGGCAAACGTCGTGGTCTATCCATTGCTTCCCGTCCTCAGTTCCACCGTTGGCTATCATCAAAAGCAGGCGAGCTAGAGCTGTGGCCGAGCCGAAAAGTCCGGAGTTGCCCTCCACGCCCATGGCCCAAGCCCCAGTCTCATCATGCACCGTACCATGTATCAAACGCTGACGCACCGTCTCGTCCACTTCGGTAGGGGCAATCAGACTGAGTTGCACGCCGTGATCCAGTGGGTTGTAACAGAGTTGGTCGTCATAGAAAGGTGCGAGACGTTGCTGCAGATATTGGTCAAGACGTTGACCTGACAGTCGTTCCACAATGTATCGCAGCAGTACGAAGTTGAGGTCTGAGTAGAGGTATTGCCCCAGTTTTTTCTTTGTCTTGAGGCCAGCAATGACCTGTAGCATCTCTTTGTCTCGCAATTGGAGTGAAGGCTGCTCGTAGTATTTCCAGAACTGGTATCCGTCGCGCAGTCCAGACTCGTGATAGAGCAGATCCTGTAAGGTGACGTTGGCGTATGGCGTTTTCTTTAGCTCTGGCAGCCATTTGGTAACCTTGTCCTTGAGGCTGAGCTTGTATTCCTTCACAGCTAGCATCATGGCTGGTGTGGTAGCGGCGGCCTTGCTGAGCGAGGCCAGATCGTAGCGTGTCTGGTAGTTGACAGGTATCTGGGAGAAGGCGTCGAGGTCTGCATTCACCCCCTGGGGGGCGAGTGTGCCAAAGCATTTGTTGTAGATCACTTTGCCACGACGAGCCACTAACACCTGGCAGCCAGGGGTTGCTCCCCTACCGATAGCATCACGTACAAGAGCATCGATGCCGTCCAGCATCTTGGCGTTCATACCCACCTCCTCGGGTTCGAAAATCTTGGGCGCAGGCATAAGCTGCTGGGATATCACGGATGCTGCAGTGACCGAGGATTCAGCTATGGCGAGCGAGGCGTTTGCTTCGGTGGGATCTACATAGTTGCTAGCCACTAATGAGGCGTTCTTTGCATCACCCTTCTTGACCCATGCGTATAAGCTTTCTGCCATCTGGGAGGGCGTAGTGGCAGACCGAGTCACGGGGTAGAGTAATTTGTTGCGCTTTGGGGCGATAATGAGGGCGTACTTCCACTGCAACACACGACGGCATTTCTCGTCGATGGTCTTGCGCTTCAAGGTGCCCTTTTGTATAGCTTTCTTGAGCGAAGCCCAGCAGTCCGCTATCGGTGTGGGCTGCAGCAGGATATCCACGCCAGCATTGAGCGCCTTGACACAGATGTCTGGGTACTTGCGAGCCCCCTCCATGGCCAGGCCATCAGTGAAGACGAGACCCCGGAAGCCTATGCGCTCGCGCAACTCTTCTGTCAGAATCTTCTTCGAGGCTGTGGCAGGCATCCCCTTTGTGGGTTCGAGCGAAGGAACCTCTAAGTGAGCAGTCATGATGCCGCCATAACCGGCACGGCTGAAGTTTTCGAAAGGCATCATCTCGAAGGTACGCATGCGCTCGGTACTATGTTTTAGGAGGGGTAGGGTCTTGTGCGAGTCTTGGTCTGTGTCACCATGTCCGGGGAAATGCTTGGCTACAGCCATCACACCACCATCCTCCAAACCTGCTGCATACGACAATCCGCAACTGACCACTACCGAAGGATCCGCACCGAACGAACGTGTTCCTATCACCGGATTCTTGGGGTTTGAATTGATATCCATCACCGGGGCAAAACTTACGTGTATGCCCAGTTCATGACATTCCTGTGCCATGGCCACACCATATTGGTACATCAGACTATCTCGTACTGAAGGGTCGATGGTGGCCAGCTCTGCATTCTTGGGGAAACGTACACCGTCCTTCAGACGCATTGCCGACCCCCACTCAGCGTCGGCAGCTATGAGCAGAGGCAGGTGATTGACGCGCTGGCTCTGCTTCTGCGCGTAGTCGACAAACTGTTGCTGGCTGCGACGAGTACCTTTGCTGAAGAGGACTCCCCCCAGATGGTATTGTTTCATCTCTCGCTCGATGGTCGCCTTATTGGCAGAGTTGAATTCGGGCATGTAGTAGAGGGGCATCACAAGCTGTCCGAGTTTTTCGTCATCGGTCATCTGTTCCATCACGCTGTCAACCCAGTGTTCCATATCGGCCGCAGCCACATACCCGAGCAGATTCTGGGCTGTGGCTGTGGTAAATAATACTATGGTAACAACGGCTGTGAATAAGAGTCGTTTCATGTAGTCTTAAGTAATCTGTAATTTGAAATCTGTAATCTGGCAATCCGATTACAATCGCTTGGGCTCGTCCGAAATTGCACCCTTGGCTTTGTCAATCACACGATCATCCAGCTTGGCTTCGATGACCTTACCCTTGGCGGTGAGTTCCTTTACGTAGTTAATCATGCAGTCGCGCAGTATGAGACCAGTTTTCAACCGGCTGGTGCATCGGGTCAGAGCGGTCATGCCATCGTTGCCTTCTGCCAGATAGTCAATGGTGGCGATGGAGTAGATGCGCTCAGGGTCGATGGGCTGTTCGTTCACCAGAATTTGGGTAGCCACAGCCTTAGTACCCTCCAGCTCGAGGGTCACCTTCACACCGCTCATCGATTCGAGCTTCTTGCCAGCAAGTGCGTGTATCAATTCATCGAGGTCGCTACCCTTGAGCTCCAATATCTCGAAGGCATTCTCGAAGGGGTAGATCTTGTATAGGTCTCCCAGAGTTACGTCACCTGCGGGCATGTCATTGCGCAGACCTCCTACGTTCATGATGCTGATGTCTATGGGCTTGCCGTAATATTGTTGTCCTAGGTCACGCATGGCATCGGCAGTGAAGTTGCCCAACAGACATTGAGGACGACCACGTGTCAGAAAGTCAGTCGAGGTGCCCATGCGTTCGCTCATCTGTGTCTTGAGCTGGTCGATGTATGGGGTAATGAACTGTTTCATTTCCTCCCCGCATCCCGTGAGGTCATAGTCCTCGGGATGCAACTTGCTGCACACGATGCTGTCCACACTATATGCGCACTTCGGATAGCGACTGCCGCGCTTCATCTTGATTTGCAGGTATCCGATGGGCGACTGCTTGGCACCCGTTTGGGTGATGAGCACAGGGTGCCCCTCCTTATCGTTCACCCAGACGCCCTCCTCCAGGTTGGTGTGGGTGTGCGCTCCGATGATGATGTCCACACCCTGGGTGTTGAGCACTGTGAGTCGGTCACCAATAGTATCAGCGGGCGAATAGCCTACATGGCTGAGTACGATGACCAGATCGCAGCCCTGGTCACGCAGCAGCTGTGCCTCACGATTTACGGCAAGTATAGGATCTTCATAGCGGATGCCCTTCCAGTTTTTTGCAAAGATGAGTCCCTCGGGGTCGCAGGTCACACCGGTAATGCCGATTTTTACGTCATGGTTCTTCACAATGAGGTGAGGCTTGATGAGGTCAGTAAGCAAGGTGCTGTCGCAGTGGTAGTTGCACGAAATGAAGGGGAAATCGGCTATGCGAAGCATGGAGTCGAGCATAGCAATACCGTTGTCAAACTCATGGTTGCCAAAGGTAGAACATACCAGGTCCTGCTGGTTCATGCAGTACATCTCGAGCATGCCGTCAAACACGTTGTAAAAAGGTGAGCCTTGCACCATGTCGCCAGCGTCGAGATAGAGCAAGTCTGGATCTTGCTGACGGAAGTAGTCTAGCATTGAGGCACGTTCCACCACGCCACCCGACTGGGTGCCATCTTTGGCAGTGGCAGGTTCGATTTGCGAATGAGTGTCGTTGGTATGGATGATGGTGATGACCGGATTGTCCACACCCTTGTGGCACGAGGACATAATACTGAGCATCGACGCTATCAATATAGCACTAATTGAGATATTTCGTTTCATCGTGAAGGTAATGTATGTGTTAGTATTTATTTTAGTGTTGCAAATTTACAGTTTTTTTCATAATAGTCCAAATTCTTAGGCATAAAAATACTGCTGCATAGCTTTTTTTCTGCCATTTCATGTCGGTTTTGGTTTCTGATAAGCTTTTTTTCACTCCATCATGTCAAGCAATGTGGCATAGATGGGGCTTTGTAGCAACAGCTTGCGGTTTCCTACGATAAAAAGATGTTTGCGAGCGCGTGTGAGAGCTACGTTGAGCTTCCGATCAATGAGTTGCCCGTCGAGGTAGATAGGGGCAGAGAGAAGGTCAAGTTGGTCCGGGGTGCTGACGGTGGTGGTGAAGATGATGATGTCGCGTTGTGAGCCTTGGTAACGTTCGACGGTATCGATGTTGATGGCTTGTGCCATGTCGCATTGTTGCTCCATCTCCCTGCGGATGGCCGCTATCTGCTGGCGGTAGGGCACGATGATGCCGAGGGTGTGGTCATCCCACTCTAAGCCGTGCTGCTGGTAGATTTCGGCAATGCGTAACACGAGTCGGGCCACCATGTGGGCTTCGGCAGGGTTGGCCTTGGTGCCGAGAGGGGCGCTGGGTACATCAATAAAGGCGTACCGGGGCATAAGAGCTTCCTGCTCTAACTGGTGGGGGAGTCCGACGGGTTGGAGCTGGCTGCTATAGAACATCTCGTTGGCAAAGCGTGCGATTTCGGGGTGCATGCGACCTTGGCGAGAAAGGAGGGTTATTGAGGAGTGTGGGCTTTGATGGGTTAGAGAGGTTCGTGGAGTTGGCCCATTCGAACATTTGAACCTTTCTGACTTTTCAGACTCTTCAAACTTTTCACATTTCTCAACCTTTCTATATAACTGCTCGAAGAGCGACTGTGCTCCCTCTTGCAGAGTGACAGCAGGGAGTTGTTTGGGGTCGCCAATGAGGATGCATTCTTTGCGAGCGTGCTTGAGGATTCCGATGACTTGGTGGTCGAGGAGCTGGCTGGCTTCATCGACAATGATGGTGTCGAAGTCTAGTAGGTCAAAGAGATGGGGCATGGCCAGGAGTCGAGCCGAGGTGCCGACATAGAATCGTTCAGCATCAAGACGTCTGCGCAGTTCTGTGCGTTGGCTGCATTGGTCAATGATCTGTTGCAGGAGGCGCGGACGGAAGGCCTCAGGTGTGTCAGTCAGAGAGCCTAGTCGGACATAGGGGCATACGTTGTCGAGCGTGGCACAGATCTCATCGACCGCACGATGAGTGAAGGCGAGGAGCAGGACGCGCTGAGTGGTGTTGTCATAAAGGTCTTGCACGATGTTGCGCAGAGTGACAGAAGTCTTTCCCGTGCCCGGAGGACCAACGATAAGGCGATAGTTGCTGGGGAATGAGGAATTAGGAATGAGGATTGAAGAATACAGGCTGCGACACACTTGGGCGATGGAGCTGTTGATTGTGTCGTGCTCAAGGGCGAAGGGAGGGGTTGAGTTTAGAGGGGAGGGTTCAGAGTCAAGGGTGGAGAGTTTAGGGGTTAGAGCAGTTTGAAGGGAGAAGTGACAGGGACGCTCGGGGTGACGCAAACGGATGGTGATGGAGGCCTCGGTGATGTCGGCTATGCTGCCACGCAGGATGATGACATTCTGTCGTTGAGTGTTGGGCGATAGCATAGGGTAGAGGATGACGGGGTCTCCCAAGCGGAAATCGTGTTCTTCAGACCTCTCAAGCTCTTCACACTTCAGCGAAAGCACAAAGTCTGTAATCTCTTCCTTTTCATTGACTTGCAACGCAATCAATGGAAGGCTGCGAAGCGATAGCGCCTCGGGCTGTTGGGCCTGTAGTTCCTCCTCACGCAAGATGAATTCGAGGCGTGTGAAGAACCAGTCTCGCACATCGGCAGGTGCTGCTTCGATAGGTGCAATGAGCTCGAGGAGCCTGGGTTTGTCGTACTGCTGCCACAGCTTGCCATTCGCTCCTGGGTACATCTCTTCGATGGCTTGTCGCGTGAAGAAATGTCGTCCATTACCCGTGGCAATCTGGTGCAGGATGTCTTGAATCTCGTCGCGTAGCTGGAGAGCCTGCTCACAGAGCTCGTCGGGGAAAGGTTGAGCTTCGAGCAGAGGGTAAGTGTTGTAGTGCAGATAGGAGTGTATCTGATTATGCGGTATGCCCATGCAGCGGTGAAGAACTTCGGCATAGAGCATCGTCTGTACTCGGTGAGCCTGCTTGGCATGGCCTTGCCATTCGTTGCGTTTGCCTGACTTGAGTTCCACGATGCTAGCATGGTCAGGCTGTAGGTCGAGCAGGTCCATACGTCCGCTGAGTCCGAGCTCAGGGCTTACGAACGAGGGCTCGAGCCAGGCCTGTGAGGCATCGATCTGCTGTCGGGCAAAGTCTTGACCCACTATCTGCCGAACGTTGTCATACTGCTGCTGCACGGTGTTGAAATAGACCTTGCGCAGCTGCTCGTCATCTACATCAAGGTAGAGCAGAGCATCGTCATGCCAGGAGGACTGGAGGATGTCGTTCAGTGACGATTGTGGAGCTTGTGGGGAAGCATCGGTAGTGGATGAGACCACCGCATCGAACATATTATTGACTGCATTACCCAGCAGGTTGTAGGCCGACGGAGTGACGGGCTGCAGCAGTCTGAAGATGTAATGCAGTGGGTGAGGACCGTACTCCTTGAAGCAGGAGGCGAGCGCGGAGATGTCGATGAGTTGAGGCATAGCCAGTGTGGGTGATTGGGTGTTAAGCTCGATGCTTTATGGGTTGAAATGAGGCTAAAAACGATGCAAAGATAGCCTCTGGGGCGTGAAAATGCAAGTTTTGAGGCGAATTTTAGACAAATTAATAGCAGTTTTTTCCGCATTTCGACTTTTTGATGTATCTTTGCGCGAAAATATATAATGTAGACAGGGATCGACACCATGCCAGAAACCACTGGACCCATAGTGAAGCCTACGCCTAAACTCCAAGACATTCGTAGGTCTAAGAGGGGCGGCTCGATGAAGCGACGCGTCATCGGGACGTTCGTCGTTGCGCTGCTGTTGCTGGTGATGATGCCTCTGTCGCTCTACATCCCGCAGGTACAGGACTTCGTGAGTCACCGGGTGGTAGAGTGGATGAATGTAAAGTCTGACGACTACACGTTCGGTCTGGAATCAGTCCGCATAGACTTCCCATTGCGTCTGCGTGTGAATGGTGTGGACGTGGTTCGGCGAGATCAGGGCGATACAATATTGCATGTGGGCAGCTTGCGCACCGGGCTCGATGACTTGCCTCTTCATCAGCCCTACTTCGTGATGAACCGCCTTCTTGTTCAGGACGTACGTGTCGCCATGGATTCACTCACTCAGTCGTTGGGCTTGATGGGCCGGCTGCAGGAACTGGAGGCAAAGGGTATAGAACTCGATCCTTCCAATGCCCAGTTGCGTCTGGCTGATGTAGTGGTCTTTGGGCCCGACCTGCGTCTCTGTTTAGGGCCCTCGCAGCCTGAAGAGGAGGATGAGGAGAGTTCCCCTTGGTTTGTGGCTGTGGAGCACGCTGTCGTACGAGAAGGACACATTTGTTTGGATATGAGCGATGTGAGTCTGAACTATGCCTGCGACAGCGTCCCCTCGCCGACCCGCTACTTCGACTATCAGCACCTTGACCTGACTGGCTTGAAGGCAACGATGGCTGATGTGCGATACGATGACAACTTTATCCGTGTCAACCTGATGGAACTGGCAGCCCGTGACGAGCGTTCTGGCCTGGAACTGCAGCATCTTGCCGCACGTTTTGTGATGGAGGAGCAACTGATTGCGGTAAATGCCCTCGACCTCCGTCTGGCAGGCGATGCCCAGTTGCGGGGCGATGCCCTCCTGGACATGGGCATGCTTGACAGTATCCGCACCGGACAGGCAGAGTTTCATTTGCAGGCCGAACTCGACACTGCCAACCTCATCCGTCTGGCTGCTCCCTATCTGCCTCGTCTGGTTGGACAGCGGTTGGAGGCCTCTACAGAGCTGCGCCTTGATGCACGCTTGACACCCGATACCCTCGACCTGCGCAATCTGACCCTGAACCTGCCTGGCTACACATTGCTCAAGGCAGAGGCTTTTGCCGAAGCGCCTTTCGATGCTGCTCAACGCTCACTGGCAGCGACCTTGCAGGCCGACATGGAGCATTCCGATATCCTGCTATCTTCTCTGCTGACCCCGGGCATACAAAGAGGCTACCGACTGCCAGACTCCTTGCAGCTCAGTGTAGAGGCCACCCAGCATGGTCCGCTCCTGACAGCCCGAGGCAATGTGCGTCAGCATCAGCAGGAGGTGATGACTGCCGAGGCTCGTTTTGACCAAAAGACCGACAGTTACCACCTCTCGGCTGCAGCCCGACATCTGGCTGTTTCCGCCTTCCTGCCCCAGGTGGCAGTCGATTCCTTGACTATGCATCTCCAGGCCGACGGTCGCCACTTCATTTTCCCTGACAAGTGGACAAGGCTGGAGGCCACGATGCAGGTTGATTCGCTGTCCTATCGTCTGGCGGACGGCCAACGAGAACAGCTGCAGGGCATCTCGGCGCAGGTCTCGCTGCTTGGAGGTAGCTATGTGGCCGAGGTGCGTTCAGAGCATCCCACCACACAGTTCCATACCTATCTGGAGGGCCTCTATCTGAAGGACACACTCACCGCACAAGGTCGTCTGGATGTACCGTTGCTCGACCTGGCTCATTTGCCAGGCGGCCTGTCGCAACCCGACTTGGGCCGGTTGGGCTTCTGCAGCCAGTTGGCCTTGGCCTACAACTGGGGTGATGTGGCCGAAGGTGGTATGCGCATCGACTCGCTGACTTACGAGGACGACAACATGACGCAATGTTTCGACCACATCCTGATGACCTTGGAGTCGCGTCCTGGTATGCTCTATGCCGACGTGACGGGTGGCGACGCTACCCTGTGTCTCAACACCGAGCGAGGCATCAGCGAATTTCCTCAGATGGTGACCACACTCACAACTGAACTGAATCGACAGCTCGACTCGCTGCATCTGGACTTCAGCGCCATGCAGCACGCCCTGCCTCAGGGACAGATGGACTTCCACATCGGACAGGACAACCCGTTCTACCCCGCCATAAACCACTTCGGCTTTCAGTTCCACAGCATCGATATGGCTGTCTACAACCTCTTCAACCTCAATCTGGATGCCTGCATCGTGGGTTTGAGGAACGAAGATCGCACCATCGATTTCGACTCTATCATCGCAGAGATCCGTCCCTGCCAGTACCGGCATAAGGGTGCCACGCTGTCCGATAGCCAGGGTTATCGCCTCAATGCTCATGCACTGCATATCGACCCCAAGGCCCACGACACCTACGACATCCATGCTAACGGTCTGTTGATGCCTGATAGTGTGATGATGGACGTGCGCTACGTGGATGGCAATTACGTGACCCTCTACGATGTCTCAGCCTCGCTGGCCATAGGCAATGACACGCTGACGCTCCGTCTGGAGCGCGATCCTGTGCTTTTTGCACAGCCTTTCATGGTGAATCCTGACAACTACATCAGCCTGATGGAGTACCGTAATGCACGTGAGCACCAACGCACCCATACTTCGGCCAAGGTGATGATGAAAGGCCCTCGTGGCATGGCTCTTGACATCTATACACGTAAGGCCAGAAACCGAGATATCGGCAATCAGATGCTCGTCAGGTTGCAGAACCTCGATCTGGACTTTGCTTCAAAGACTGTGATGTGGGATGGCGACGTGCATGGCCGGCTTGACTTCACTGCCATGGCCGATTTCTATCCTGACAGTCTTGGCGGACAGCTGCGTGCAGGCATCAAGACCTTCAGATTAGGCGATTATGAGGTTGATACACTGTCGTTCGACGGCCGACTGACTCTGGCACCAGACCAGCGCGACATCGCTGGCACACTCACCATTGACAGCATCGTAAAGCTGCAACTGGATGCTGCTCTGGCCGACACCGTCCATTTGCGTGCAGGCATCAACGACCTGCCTCTGCCATTGGCCAACCTCTATATGCCCTCAGATATCCGACTGGCTGGAACCACCTCTGGCGAACTCATCCTCCAGGGCAAAAGCTTCGATCAGGCGCGCATCGACGCTGCCCTCTGCATGAACGAGGCACGTGTGTGCATTAACGACTTGGATGGTTCGTTGACCTTGCCCTCCGACACCCTGCGCATCCGCAACAACCGCATGACCATACAGAACTACAAGATAGGTGGTGTGAATAGTCAGCCCATTACGTTGCGAGGCTCTCTGGACATGCGTCAGGACCTCACTAATCCTGTAGTAGATCTGCGTATCAGTGGCGAGAACGTGTGGCTGGCTGACAATAGTCGTCTGCGTCTGCCCGACCAGTACATCAGTGGCCGTCTGCCCATTACGACCGACATTCGTGTGAAGGGAACCCCTCAGGATCTCAATGTGTCTGGCAGGCTGCAGGTGCTCTCGGGTACAGATCTCAAATATTATCTGAAGGAAGACCCCTTACAGGCTACAAGTCGTGTAGATCAGCTTGTGGAGTTCGTCAGCTTCCGTCAGATGGATCGTGAACTGGCCCATTCGGCACTGCGTCCCTTGGTCGATGGCGTTTCGGCTGCCGAGGGCGTGTCGGTGGAGTTACAGCTCGACATTGCTCGCGACGTGAAGGTCGATGCCTTCCTGCCAGGCGAGGACAATAACCATGTGGCTATCGTGGGTGGCGGTCCACTGGTGATGCAGTGCGCACCCAATGGCTCGCTTGCGATGAGTGGCGTGTATGATGTGACGAGTGGCACGGTCGATTATAAACTGCCCATTCTGCCCATGACCAAAAGGTTCAACATCCTGAACAGTAGCCTTGTCAGCTGGAATGGCACGGATCCGGGTAGTCCCTCCATCAACATACAGGCCAGCGAGAACGTTCGCACTACAGTAAGTACTGACGAGGGCTCGCGTCTGGTGCAGTTCTTGGTCACCATCAGCATCACTGGCACACTCGACGCCCTCGATATGGCCTTCACCTGCTCTGCTCCTGACGATGGCTCGATCAATTCTGAAATTGAAGCCATGACCGACGAGGAGCGCAGCAAGACCGCTCTTATGCTGCTTGTAGCGCAGACCTATATGGGGGGTAGCAACCGTGGCAACGTGGGTATGGGCACAGCCAACGCAGCCCTCAATTCGGTGCTCAACCGCCAGATGGGCCAGATGCTTGGCTCTGCGCTGAAGAACACCGACGTGGATCTGGGCATCGACACCTACAGCACCGAGGCAGGCGCTGCCCGTACCGACTATTCAATCAAAGTGTCGCAACGTCTGTTTAACGACCGCATCCGTGCCACCATCGGAGGTCGTGTGTCGAGTGGTGGTGACCCCTCGATGGGCAATGGAGCCCGCCTGGGCGACATGTCGCTCGAATGGCTCATCAAGAAGGATGGTACTCACTACCTGAAACTCTATCGTCGCTACAACTACCAGTCTGTGCTCGAAGGCGAAGTGCTCGAGACCGGTGTGGCCTATGCCCAGGAGCGTACTGCCTATAAGTTCAAACATCTTCTCATCCCTACCAGCCGTTCGCGTCAGGCGCGCATCATGCAGGCCATCCGCGAGAGGCAGCAGGCTGAGGAGACCGAAATATTCGATCCATGAGAAGAATGACCTACCTATTGATGCTGTCGCTGCTCGTGCTGACGGGCTGCTCGGTGACTGCGCACCTGCCGGAGCATGAATTGCTCTATATGGGTGTGGATCGCATCGGGCGTCATGCGTCGGACACCGTCGATGCTCTCGTCGATGAGGCTATGGCTGTCACCCTCGAGGTGCCGCCTGCCAACTCCCTGCTCGGGTCGGCCTACACCATGTCGCCTCTGCCCGTCGGCCTCTGGGCCTACAATGCCTTCTACACCGATGCTGGCCATGGCTTGCGTCACTGGCTGTGGAACACGCTCAAGTCCGAACCCAAGCTGCTGAGTCAGGTCAATCCTCGTCTGCGTGCTCAGGCAGCTGAGGCCATTCTCAAGGACGAGGGCTACTTCGATGCTGAGGTGACCTACGACACAATATTTAATAAGAAAGATAGTTTGAAGGCACGTTTGGCCTATGATGTGACCTTCCATCACCAGTCGCGTCTGGGCACCATCAGTCAGCTGCAGTCGGGCTCGGAGCGAGTGGACAGCATCATCAGCCGCACTTCGTCGCTGAGTCTCCTGCATCCGGGCGATCGCTTCTCGGCTTCTTTGCTCGAGCAGGAGAAGAACCGCATCTCGTCCACCTTGCGCGATTCGGGCTTTTTCTTCTTCTCGCCCGACTTTATCAAGTACCTTGGCGACAGCACGCTGGCTCGCAACACCGTGTCGCTTCGTATGTCTGCTGACCTTCAGGGCGACATCAAGGCTCTGCGCCCTTGTGTCATCGACTCGGTGTTCTACCACCTCGACTATGGCTATGGCATGAAGCTGCAGAATCTCGTGCAGCAGGGTTTCATGACCATAGGCTACAACGGACAGCAGACAGTCCGTACCAAGTACCTGCATCGTGCCTTGGGCTTTGAGCGTGGCGCACTCTACCAGCCCCAGCTCACCGAGCATGTCAAGTACAACCTCAACCGCCTCAACGCCTTCCAGTACACCACTACTGAGTTTCAGGTGCTCAATCCCGAGCTCGCTGATCCTAAGCTCGACCCAGCGCTCGACACCCTCCGCCTCCTGCTCAAGATACACGCTGTCAACAACATGCCATGGAGTGGTAGTACCGAGATGGGTGTGGTTTATAAAGACAATCGTCAGGTAGGACCTGGCGTGACTTTCACAGCTCAGCGTCGCAACCTCTTCGGCGGTGGTGAACTCTTCACGGGCGAAGCCACAGGTAGCTACGAGTGGAGCACTGGCGTGGGCAGTGAGTCAGGACGCCTGGTCAACAGTTTCGAGGTCGGCACCAAACTGACCTATGCCTTGCCCCGTCTGTTTTTCCAACGCTACAGCCTTTCAGTCGATTGGATGCGGCGTGGAGGATTGTTCGAGATGGTCAAGTCGTCAGCTTCGCTCGACTATTCATTTAGCCGGGGGAACTGCCACAACTTCACGTTCACCCCCCTTCGGCTCACATACGTCCGAACGCTTTATCAGACAGCTCGTTTCGACTCCATTGTCGCAGACTATCCCGCCTTGCAGCGTTCGCTTGAGAACCAGTTCATTCCGCAGGTGCAGTTCAGCTGGACATACGACGATTCCGATCGCCCCACCACCCAGGCTTCACACCGGTATCTTCGCCTCTCATTGTCCGAGGCAGGTGGGATCATCGACCTGTTGGCCGGCCGGTGGGGCAAACATCGTCGTCAGGGCGAGCGTCAGCTGTGGGGGCAGCGCTTCTCGCAGTTTGTCAAAGCCACAGCCGAGTATTGCCACACCCTGATGCTCACCCCCAGGTCTTCGGTCGTCAGTCGTGTGCTGGCAGGCGTGGGCTATGCTTACGGCAACTCTAAGACCATGCCCTACTCCGAGCAGTTCTACATCGGTGGACCCAACTCGTTGCGAGGCTTCTCGGTGCGATCGGTGGGCCCGGGCACGTTCCGGATTCCAGCCCATGCTTCGGGCAGCATGACCAACAATCGTCTCAACAGCGTGGGCGACTATAAGCTCGAAGCTAACTTTGAGTATCGTTTCCCCATCTCAGGCAGTCTGAATGGTGCCTTGTTCGCTGATGCAGGCAATATTTGGAAGTTTGCGAACAACTACGCACAACCCGCCGAGAGTATGCAGGACAACATCTTCTCCGAACTGGCAGTCGATGCAGGCGCAGGCCTGCGTTTCGACCTCGGAATGCTCGTGGTACGCTTTGATGTAGGCGTGCCGTTGCATGACCCCAATAGCGACGGCTCATACTTCAACTGCCGTGAGGCCTTCTTCCGTCATCTCGGCTATAACCTTGCTGTCGGTTACCCCTTCTGACGCCCTATTATGAATCATGAATTCTCAATTATGAATTGTGACGTAGATTTGGCAAAAGATAGAAAAAAACAACGTGTTTCGCATTTTATTGCACACATATTTGTATAGCCCCTCCTTTTTTATTATCTTTGCACCGATTTAGATAGTTTAACTTTGAACTAGTACTAACTTTCAGTTTCAACTTAATAAAAACAATTCTTATGGTTTATTCAAAGGAAGTTCAAGAAATGTGCTGCGTCGCCAAGGGCGCAAATCATGAGAATGCACCTATCCCTGAAGAGGGCAAGTGGATTCACGCTAAGGAAATCAAGGACATTTCTGGTTTCACCCACGGTATTGGCTGGTGTGCTCCGCAGCAGGGTACCTGTAAGCTCAGCCTCAATGTTAAGGACGGCGTTATCGAGGAGGCTCTCGTCGAGACCGTTGGCTGCTCTGGTATGACTCACTCTGCTGCTATGGCTTCTGAGATTCTCCCAGGCAAGACCATCCTCGAGGCTCTCAACACCGACCTCGTTTGCGATGCCATCAACACCGCCATGCGCGAGCTTTTCCTCCAGATTGTTTACGGTCGCACCCAGTCTGCCTTCTCTGAGGGCGGTCTTGTTGTGGGCGCTGGCCTCGAGGATCTCGGCAAGGGTCTCGTTTGGCAGGTTGGTACCATGTACGGCACCAAGCTCAAGGGCTCACGTTACCTCCAGATGACCGAGGGCTACTGCACCCGCATGGCACTCGACGCTAACAACGAGGTGATCGGCTACGAGTTCGTACACATGGGCAAGCTCATGCAGTGGATCAAGGAGGGTATGGATGCTAACGAGGCCGTTAAGAAGGCTACTGGCTGCTATGGCCGCTTCAAGGACGCTGTCAAGTACATCGACCCACGCAAAGAGTGATACTACGAAATTAAAAATTAATAATTAAAAATTAAAAATTATTAGTTTCCAGCTTTCTATGCTCGATAAATTCATCCGCATATACACAATAGTGGTCACTATTCTGATTCTTGCTGCTTTGGTGGGAGCGGGATACTGCTTCTTCGGCATGGACTATCCTGTAGCTGCTGTTGGATGCTTGTTCTTGTCAGTCATATTTGCTCTAATGCTATTTGTGACCCGTACATTCGTCCGACGCAATCAGCCTAAGCCCAAAAAGAAAGGTGCACGCTGGTGAACTCTTAACTTTTAACTTTTAACTTTTAACTTATAAAATACTATGGCATTATTTGAAAGTTATGATCGCCGTATCGCTCAGGTCAACGCTGCTCTGAACGCTGCTGGCATCAAGGATATCGACGAGGCTAAGGCTATCTGTGACGCTGCAGGCATCGATCCATATGCAATGTGTGAGTCAACCCAGCCTATCTGCTTCGAGAATGCAAAGTGGGCATACGTAGTAGGTGCTGCTATCGCTATCAAGAAGGACTGCAAGGTGGCAGCTGATGCTGCTGAGGCTATCGGTCTTGGCCTGCAGGCATTCTGCATCCCTGGTTCTGTAGCAGATCACCGTAAGGTAGGTCTTGGCCATGGTAACCTTGGTAAGATGCTCCTCGAGGAAGAGACAGAATGCTTCTGCTTCCTTGCAGGTCATGAATCATTCGCTGCCGCTGAAGGCGCTATCGGTATCGCAACAAAGGCTAACAAGGTTCGCCAGAAGCCTCTCCGCGTTATCCTTAACGGTCTCGGCAAGGACGCAGCTCAGATTATCTCTCGTATCAACGGTTTCACATATGTGGAAACAAAGTATGACTACAAGACAGCTGAACTTAACATCGTATATGAAAAGCCGTACTCAGATGGTGTTCGTTCATCAGTTAAGTGCTATGGTGCTGACGATGTTCAAGAAGGTGTTGCTATCATGCATCACGAGAACGTTGGTGTATCCATCACAGGTAACTCAACAAACCCAACCCGTTTCCAGCATCCTGTAGCAGGTACATATAAGAAGGAAAGCATCGAACAGGGCAAGAAATACTTCTCAGTTGCACCAGGCGGCGGCACAGGCCGTACACTTCACCCTGACAACATGGGAGCAGGTCCT